>NZ_JADCLQ010000047.1:0-119287 GCF_015234155.1 Dysgonomonas sp. GY75 | reverse complement strand
AGTTTTATGGGACTTCTGAAAATGCCGTCAAAATTCAAATATTTTCTGCTATAATAACCTATTGTCTTGTTACAATCATGAAACATGAATTAAAAATAAAAGTGTCCACTTATGAAATATTACGAATACTTAGTTTATCATTATTTGAAAGAATGCCAATAGAAAATCTTTTTAATAATAATGATACGCAGATAAACTATCAAAATGATACTCAATTATGTCTTAATTTTTTTTAGTGGACACTAGTGAATGTTTATTCGCCCCTACAAAGAGAATGCAAAACCTGTTAAGTTTGTCACTTTTTTATGAAAGAGATGCTTCGCTCTGTCTGACAAGCTAATTATTAATTTTTCATTTTTCATTCTTAATTATTAATTGTTTTCTGTGTTACCTTTGTTACTTTTTAACCATACACTGTTAACGAATATAAAAATGACAAGTAAAAAAATAGAAGAAAAGTTGTCAGATATGTCAGGTTTTAATAGAATGTAGTTAATAAATGCAAATATTGCAATGGGTTATAAATTGAACATTGCTACTTAGCGTCTTTGCGTGAGAATACTGTTTGCCATCTACTGTAAAAAATGTGTTACCTTTGTTACTTTTAATAGTTGAAAGTTGTAAATGTACCATTGATAGAAATGTTTTTATCAGAAAAATATATATCCGGATTGGAATAGAATAATAACATGTATAAAATAAGTAAACAATTTTCGTTTTCCGCTTCACATATACTCGAGGGTTTGCCTCTCGAGCATCCTTGTTCTCGGCTGCATGGGCACAATTATGTGATCACCGTACACCTGCAGGCAAAGCAATTGAATACCGTAGGATTTATAAAAGACTACAGAGAGCTCGATAGCGTGAAGCAGTATATTGACAATACACTCGACCACAGGCACCTGAATGATATATTGGCATTCAATCCGACAGCCGAGAATATGGCAAAGTACCTGTATGATATTTTCAAAAAGGACATTCCCGAGCTATATGCGGTAGAAGTATCCGAAACCCCTAAAACAACAGCCATCTATGAAGCTGATAGTGAATGAGATTTTCTATTCGCTGCAAGGTGAAGGGGGGCGTACGGGTGAAGCGTCTGTATTTATCAGGCTTACAAAGTGCAACCTGGCATGCAGTTTCTGCGATACTGATTTTGCTGATGGTGACGAAATGAGCGTGGACGAAATACTGGAAGCTATCAGTGTCTATCCATGCAAGTGGATCATATGGACCGGCGGTGAGCCTACCATCCAGTTAAGGGATGCTCATCTGGCTGTATTCCGCGAACACGGATATAAGCAGGCAATAGAGACAAATGGTACGCGAAGGGTGCCTTCATTGATAGATTATATCACCTGTAGCCCTAAGCAGGACTATGAAACAATAAAGAACCGGATTCCTTTTGTCCATGAGATTCGTATGCCTATACAGGCAGGAGATCCGGTGCCGGATATCTCGGTATTTCCAAAAGCCGATAATTACTTTCTGAGTCCTGTATTCGATGCAGATAAAATCAATCTGGAGAATGTCGCCTATTGTGTGGAGCTTATAAAACTGCACCCTCAATGGCGGCTCAGCCTGCAAACGCACAAACTGATACATATCGAGTAGTAAGAATGGAAAGATTTGAATTGGATATATTGGGTTGTGGCTCTGCCACACCTACAACTTTACACAATCCATCATCTCAGGTGCTGAATATCAGGGAGAAATTATATATGATAGATTGCGGGGAGGGAACTCAGCTGCAATTCAGGCGTAGCAAGCTGCGTTTTGGGCGTCTTAACCATATATTTATCTCACATCTGCACGGAGACCATTGTTTTGGTCTTATCGGACTGATATCTACATTGGGGCTTCTGGGACGAACGGGTGCTCTTGTAATACATACTGTTGCCGGACTTGAAAATACCCTTCGCCCCGAAATCGACTTCTTCTGTAAGGACAATCCTTTTGAGGTTAAAATAGAAGTATTCAATCCGAAAGTAAGCGAAGTTATTTACGAAGACAGGTCCGTTTCAGTGAAAACGATACCACTCGTGCACAGAGTGCCTTGCGCGGGATTCCTCTTTGAGGAGAAGCAAAAAGAGGCGCATCTGCTACCTGATATGATAAAATTCTACAATATACCGATAAGGGAGTTGGCGAAAATAAAACAGGGAGCTGATTTTGTTACCGAAGAGGGTAAAGTTATACCTCATGAAAGACTGACAATTCCTGCCGAACCTGCGCGTTGCTATGCTTACTGCTCCGATACGGCTTATAGTGAGAAGATTATACCTGTCATTGAGGGTGTGGATCTGCTTTATCACGAAGCTACATTCGCTGATACGGATAAGTCCCGTGCTAAAGAGACAGGCCATTCGACCGCCGGGCAAGCCGCACAAATAGCAAAGATGGCAAATGTGAAGAAGTTGATGCTGGGTCATTTTTCGGCCCGCTATCCTGATAATAATATTTTACTGGAAGAGGCTAGGGCGGTATTTGCAAACACTGTACTTGCTAACGAAGGACTTCGTGAAAAATTGTGAAAGCCCTTATTTTTTTTAGTCTTTTTATTCTTTTATAAGGTTTAATGCCTATATTTGTGAATATTAGGAATAATAGATACATGGTAAATTTGAGAAACATACTATTCCTTATATTGTTTGGTGGAGCCACTTTCTCTGCACATGCGGGAGAGACGGACTTTCCGTCAAATATTTTTGTGTCCGAACCTCAGCAGACTACAGATAAAACAATGAATCTGATTGTTGAAGTTAATGGTGGTACGGTCAGGATTCCGTTGGAGAATGTTCCTACATCGGGATATCTTGAGGTATATAGTATTCTGGGTGTAAAGGTTACCAGTGTCAATCTGAAGACGTGTATCGGAACTTGTCCTCTCGAGTTACCTAAAGGACTTTATATAATAAAGGCGGGAAAAGTAGCACAGAAGATAGTTGTCAGATAACAAAAGATACAATATAGTGGGATAGCCGTTCGGAAGAGTGGCTTTTTTATTCATTGGGTCACAGCCTATTTAGTGAGAGATACCTCCACTTCCATAATGCCTCCCCAGGGATCACCTGCCATCATATTTTCATGGATGGATAGTTTGCATATTCCATCGGAAGGTATACTGTAACTTAGATTCCGGCCAAAAGGCCCATCCATGCTGCCATTAGGAAGTGTTATCTGGGAGAATCTGATATTCGCGAGTGAGTCTGTGGAATATAGTTGAGCGGTAATCTTTTTGTAGCCTTTGGATTCGAATTCGACATAAATGATCTGGTTCTTTTTCTTGTGTATAGCTACCTTGCCCTTTCCGTTGACTACATTCAGGCGGATAATTCCGTTACCGGATGGAATCATTGCCGGAATGTTCTCTATCTTTTCTGCCGGTTTATCGGTACTGGTTTGCAGACTGTCTTTCTTTGTTGAGAAGGAACATGCATAGGAAAGTAAACAGATTGCGATTATGGGTATGATTGATTTGATCATAATGATAAAAAGGTTTCAATTACAGATACTCATACTAAGATAACAATACCCGGATGGCATTTGTTTGTAGATGTATAGAAAAAGGATGACCCGTTGAGATCACCCTTTTATATATTTCATCCCTCTTTTATGTCGTCAGAACTGATACATGAAGCCGACAGATACCACAAATTGTGAGTAGTTCTTGATAAAGGCTTCTTTTGCTTCAATCTGGATAAATGTATTGTCGTCCAGGGAGACTTGTCCTCCGAGACCTAAATTTAATCCTATGCGGTTATTTGAATATTTAGGGTCATCGGAATCAGATCTGCCCGGATCGTAAGTCCAACGAGTTAAATTCAGTCCGGCGAGAGGGTATAGAGATACGGTTTCTGAGGCACTGAAAACATAATGTCCGTCGGCGTTGATCCCGAATGCACTGAGGTTGTGCCTGTCTATATAGTATTTATATTCGGCGGTTCCTCTCAGGTGGCTGGTAAAACCATATTGTGCCCGGAGGCCTATTCCTAATGATTCTACTTTCGAGCCGTAATTGAGGCTTCCGGCAAATGAAAGCTTTCTGGTCTGATCTTGAGCTGAAGCCGTAGTTATTGCAGATAAACAAATAGTTAAGATAATTAGGATTTTCTTCATAGGCATTCTATTTGTGTGTATTATTAATTGGTTTCGTAAGCAAAGATATGAATTTTTAAAAGAAGGGAGGCTAGGTTTTGTTTCTTGTCATAGGAATATAGCGCACCATCTGTCGAATTGCCGGACGGAAGTTTCTCCGAATTTGGACAGGCTTTGCCGCACTTTGTCTATCGGCCGTTCCTCTCCCAGCCGGGTTTTGGAGAAGAAACAATCTGCAAAGCATATTAGCTTCTCTTCGATGCTCACAGGACGCATATCTCTGTGAGGCACGGGCATATTATTCTCAATAATTTCCTCAAGTGATATTCCTGTACCGGTATGTCTTTCGCACACAAGTGCGTGCATGGGGTATCCGGCATTCTCTACAATTACACGTCCGAGATAGCCATGTGCTACATAAGGCTCTATGCCGAAGCATTTTATAGAAGGTGCATTTGTCATAAAGATGCCGATGTCGTGGAGCATGCCGGCTTCGCTTACAAACTTGCTGTCGATATTCAGTTCCGGATGATTTGCAGCTATGGATAAAGCCTTGTTGGTAACATCGGTGCTGTGCTGTACCAAGATATTGTACAGATCCGAGTCTTTTTTATAATATTTTTCGATTATAGCTAGCGTATTCATATAGCATTCGGTCTTTTTTCGTATAAAAATAAGTAAGTTTGTAAAACGGCTTTTCACTTTCAAAACAGTCAGACAAATGAAAAAGTTTTATATATTTTCCCTTACACTTATATATCTCATCTCAAATATAACGGTTTTTGCTCAATCCTTGTCGTTAGGTGCAGACAGGCTTGATGTTTTATTACCTGCAATCAAAGATAAAAAAATTGCTTTAATAGTTAATCAAACTTCCGTATTATCTAATGGGACACACCTGTTAGATACACTTTTATCTCACAGGATTCATATAACCAAAATCTTTGCTCCCGAACATGGTTTCCGGGGAAATGCAGATGCGGGAGAGAAGATAGTGGATGGTAAAGATACCAAGACCGGAACTCCTGTCATTTCCCTGTATGGGAAAAATTATAAACCGACGGCAGACCAGTTGAAAGATACGGATATACTTATTTTCGACATACAGGATGTCGGAGCACGTTTTTATACATACATTAGTACAATGCATTATGTAATGGAGGCATGTGCCGAGAACGGGAAAGAATGTATTGTCATGGATCGTCCCAATCCAAATGATCGTATTGACGGGCCTGTTTTGGACTTAAAATATAAGTCATTCGTGGGTATGCATCCGATTCCCGTTCTGCACGGACTTACTGTGGGTGAATTAGCCCGGATGATAAACGGTGAAGGCTGGCTGAAAGGTGGAATAAAATCTGATCTGAAAGTGATCCCAATGACCGGATGGAATCATGGGGCTTATTACTTTCTTCCTGTAAAACCATCACCTAATTTACCAAATGACTGGGCAGTAGGTTTATACCCCTCCCTCTGTTTTTTTGAAGCTACAAATGTGAGTATCGGACGTGGTACCGATTTCCCTTTTCAGGTAGTGGGAGCCCCTAATCCGAAATATGGAAAGTTTTCCTTTACTCCACGCCCCAATGAGGGAAATAAAAGCCCGTTGAATGTCAATAAGACTTGTTACGGACTTGATTTAAGGAAGTATAAATATCAGCCCGGACTTGATTTGAGATTCCTGATAGACTTTTATAAAAAATCTGAACTGGGTGCTGCATTTTTTACAAATCCTAGATTTATGGATCTATTGGCCGGTACGAATGCCCTAAGATTGCAGATTATTAAAGGTGTGTCGGCAGAAGATATTTATAGAACATGGGAAAAAGACCTGATTAAATATAGAACAATGCGGGAGAAATATTTGTTGTATGCAGATTATTAACTACATCACAAAATAAGGGATATGGCAGATAACGATAATAGATGTCCGCTTTGCGGAAAAAGCACAAACGAAGGAGAAACCTTCTGTGGCGACTGTCAGGAAATTGCTCAAAATGCATATTCGGAGGAATTACTATATAATAAAGACGATTCTGAATCTATGTTTATAGAAGAGGAGAAGGCTGCACCGGAGGAGGAAGAGGATACGTCTTATAACGAAAAGCCAATAGAGAACAGTGTAGAGGAAAATTTGAAGCGGGTTTCCCTTTCGAAAAGCAATAAGAAATTATTTGTTTTTGTTGCTATAGGATTAGTGTTTATGCTCTTGTTAGGTATAGGGGGGCTTTTTGTGAAGAATAAAGACGAGGAGGCAACGGAATCTCGATACTGGAATAAATGCATTGAGGAAAACACACCTTTAAGTTATTCCAAATATCTGGTTCATTATCCCGAAGGGAGATACAGTAACGAAGCTCAGAATAAAATCATGCAACTACGGGAGCAGGAACGAAATGAATGGGAGTCTCTTCGCAAATTGGGGAATGTAGATGCTCTTTTTTCTTTTTTGGCAGACCATCCGCAAACGCCATATGAAAGGCAAATAAAACATGTAGTGGATTCTCTTAGTTGGCTTCAGGCAATGGAGCAGAATACGCCTGATGCTTATCAGGCTTATCTCGATAATGTAAAAATAGGTCGTTATGCAGGAGAATATGAGGATGTAGCAAAACAGAAGTATGAATATCTCAGCCAGCTCAAGGTCATTGAAGGGGACGAACTAAAAAATGTAGAGAAAGTATTGTCCGACTTCTTTAAAGCTCTTTCGTCCGTGAATAATAAAGATATACAAAAGAGTTCCGCATCGGTGTTGCTTAAGTTCTTTGATATGCAAAACCAACCTAATATTGTTATTGCAGATTCTATAAAGGCAGATCTTAAACTCAAGAAAATAAAAAGTGTTTCGTATAAATTGCCATCTGATTATCCTGAAGTTATAAAGGATAATAAAGGTATTTATTTTGCCACGCTACCTATAAAGATTGAAACTACATTTACCGACAGGAAAAAGAAGAAAGAAATCTCAGAGCATGCCTTCAATATAGAGCTGAATGGAGAGAAGCAAATCCGGTCGGTATATCTGAAAGAGAAATGATCGTTTTATGAAAGCTCCAAACCGAATTCGTCTTTCAACCGGCGGAGACTTTCATTCTCTTCCATCATCAGATTGAATTTCTCTGCTGGTGTAAAGGCGAGTTTCTTCTCATTATCCTCACTTATACGAACTTGCATTTTTATGTGAGTATTGCGAAGTTGGGTTCTTAATTTTATCAGAATATCCATTCTGTGTTCTAACAATCGTTGCTCCTGTACGGGATTATTTACCACAACCTCAAATAATGTATTTTCTATAAGATTTGGCAGGCAGTTGAGCATTGTGTTCTTTAGATGATGTTCCTCAGTAAGGGCTTCGGCAAATGCTTTCCATTCATTGATAAGCTGGAGAGGGGTGAATCTTTCATTTAAAGATTCGACCTTCACTTCAACTTTAGCTTCTTCTTCCTTTTTCTGTCCAAAAGCTGATATGGAGATACCTAATCCCCCGGCTGACATCGGCTTTGGGGTACTTGTGGTTGGGGTACTGCTTGCAGGCTGAGGCGTACTTGGAATATTTCTTGTAACAGGTGCTGGTGCAGGCCGGCTGTTTTGGGACTGCGGAACTGTCTGATTTGTTGGAGGAGTCTGTTTGGCCTCCTGTTTCGAAAATATAGGATCAATTACCTGCTTTTTTTTTTGATCTTCCAAACCTGTCTGAGGGGAAGATAGTTGACATAGTCGTATGACGGTCAGATCGGATAGTAACCGCTTGTTTCGGCTTAGCCTGTAATTGAGGTCACTTTCATTGACTATATCTATTGCCTTGTAGAGAAATTCGTTGTTGCATTTTCTGGCAGTCTCAATGTATCTGTCCCGGATAGAAGCACCGACTTCAAACAACTCAGCCGTTTTCGGGTCTTTGCATAGAAGCAGGTCTCTGAAATGAGAGGCAATACCAGTTATGACATTATTGCCGTCAAAGCCTTTACTCAATATTTCATTTAATATGAGCAGCCCGTCCACAACATTGTTGGCAAGGATACAGTCAGTAAGCCTGAAATAGTATTCATAATCCAGTACATTCAGGTTTTCTATGACTGCCTTGTATGTTACATTTCCTCCTGTGAAACTAACTACCTGATCAAAAATGGATAATGCATCACGCATTCCCCCATCGGCTTTTTGGGCCAGTACATTCAAGGCTTCCGGCTCTGTCTGTACATTTTCCTGAGACGCTACATATTGGAGATGCTCTACAGTATCTTTAATTGTAATGCGGCTGAAGTCATATATTTGGCAACGGGACAAAATAGTAGGCAGTATTTTATGCTTCTCCGTTGTTGCAAGGATAAAGATAGCATGATGCGGAGGCTCTTCCAATGTTTTAAGGAAAGCATTGAATGCTGCTTGCGAAAGCATGTGTACCTCGTCGATGATATATACCTTATATTTTCCGATTTGCGGAGGTATGCGCACCTGCTCTATCAATGAACGGATATCGTCTACCGAGTTGTTGGATGCGGCATCGAGTTCGTGGATGTTAAAAGAACGCTGTTCGTTGAACGCCACACAGGATTCGCATTGATTGCATGCTTCGCCGTCTGCTGCTGGTGAAAGGCAATTAATAGTTTTAGCGAAGATACGGGCACAGGTTGTTTTTCCTACTCCACGCGGACCGCAGAACAGGTAGGCATGTGCCAGTTTCCCTGAAGCAATCGCATTTTTGAGAGTAGTGGTCAATGCGCGCTGCCCGACAACCGAGTTGAAGGTCATAGGGCGGTATTTGCGTGCTGAAACTATATAGTTATCCATCTCAATTTCTTCTTTAGCAGGACAAAGCTATGAAAAAAAACGGAAAGAAAAAAGCTAAAATTTACCCGAAAGCATTAACTTAAAAATTGTATGTCTGTTCCGGGTTTCCGGGTCTTTTTCAGACTTATATGATCTTATTTTTGTCAAAAATTCCATTTTTTGCATATAAAGCATTGTTATTAGAAAAATAATTATACCTTTGTACCCGCTAACGCAATTAGCTACGCGGATGTGGCGTAATTGGTAGCCGCGCCAGACTTAGGATCTGGTGCCGTGAGGCGTGGGGGTTCGAGTCCCTTCATCCGCACTCAAAGAGACAATTTGGTAATTTTTCCATTTTGTCTCTTTTTTCTTTTATATAAGTGGAAAAAACATTCTATTTTATATATCTCATACAGATATATAAATTTGAAAAAGTAAATTGTAAATAGTTATTGAAATTATTTTTATAAAAAAGAAAAAACGTTACTGGACTGCAACCTTCGATTATATATTCTTTTAATAATTAAAGCAATACTATTTTGCTAAATCAAACATTTCAAAATTTTGATGAGTCCTAAGACCTTGGATTCGATTGCTTGTCATGTAATCTATCTGTTTGAGGATATCATACATGCTATCTTCTTTATAATATGATATAAAAATATTCTTTCGACTTCTATCCATGAAATTATTTATAGCAGCAGCCTTAAAAAACTGTTCGAAATAATGATGGTCAGTTTCTCCTAAAGAATATCCTAAGAATATAATATCTTTTGCATTAGATAAAATTTTATCAATATCATATATTTTGTTCCATATGCAAGTCGATTTTTTCAAAAAAACATCACTTGCATTAATTCTTGCATTATCTTCTACACCAAAAACAATTCTGTTCTCTTTAGCAGTACCATGCACCTTGATAACTTTATGATTTAAATTTTTCTTATATAAAAGATATTCAATACTTAATGTATAATTAAAATTGAAAATTAATAGTCTTTCAAATTTCTCTGTGAGAATTTCATAAGCTTGGGATGTTTCATCTATATTATCTACATATGACATATCTATGTTATTCAAATAATCGCATAAAGATTTACACAAAGATTGATATTCTTGTCTAAATATATTTCTATTAGAATCTTTATATATTGACTTCGAGTATTCTTTCAGTTCATTTTCAATATCTATCCAATTATTTAGTTCATGTTGATTTTTTAGATATATACAAAGCTGATTGTTTGCCTTTAGTAAGTTACTGAAAGCATCACTTACTATAAAATCCTGATAACCTGTTTTTAAACCTAAATTTAAATCAAATCCATTCCCTGTTATCAAAATTGTGTCATAATCATTATTAGTCATACATTTGTGTGTTTTAGATTCCTTTTCAAATATAGCTATAATAACAATAAGTTAATTATGGCTTTGGAATCCACTCTTTCAACTCATAAATTAAATCTAAATCATCGAGAATAGAACGCCTAAGGGTAGGATAATTCTTTTATGCATCATCTCACCATATCCATAAAATTAATATACTTCATAAACTCAATAACTTTCACAAAATCCTCTATAAGTGTTCGATAATCTGATACCTTATCGCACAGAGAGCGACAAATTGAAGATTTTTTCTTTTTGTCGCTTTTTTCATTCTTAATAACCCCTTCTTTCCATATAGATAATTTTATTTAAACTTCATCAAATAAAATAAGGAGGTAGGCGTAAAAAAGCATAAAGAATGCAAGACAAAATATATCTTTGTAATCAAATTAATGATGATTAGATATGAATATTACAATAAAATCACTAGAGGACATGGATCAGGCCGCTATCGAATTCGTAAAATCGATGGGAGATAATACCGTCTTTGCATTCCGTGGCGAAATGGGTGCGGGTAAGACTACCTTTATCAAAGCCATCTGCGAGAAATTGGGTGTGTCAGATACTATAAACAGCCCTACATTCGCCATCGTCAACGAATACCGTTCCGATAGTGGAGAGTTGATTTACCATTTCGACTTCTACCGGATCAACAAAGTGGAAGAGGCTTTCGATTTCGGCTACGAAGATTATTTCTACAGCGGTAGCCTCTGTTTTATCGAGTGGCCCGAACTGATTGAGAACCTCCTGCCGGCCGATACAGTGAATGTCAGTATCAAAGTCTTGGAAGATGGCAGTAGAAGTGTAGTAGTTGGTGCCTAGTGTTCAGGTTCTTTAAAAGAAGATAAGAAAGGACAGGCTGTATAGTCTGTCCCTTTGTATTTTAAGTTTTCTATATCACACCGTAGCTTCCACTTTCTTGAGGAAGTCTTTGCGCATCTCGTCGGTACCTGTGGAGGTGTGTTCGCAATTGAGCCATGTGGCATTGTTGATACCTACCGAATAGAGCATGTTAGGAATAAAATAATCCTGAACGAAAGGCTTGAATATTTCGCCGGCACTCTCCGATGTTGTGATTACTGTAGCCCGTCCGATTTTGAGCAATGGAGTCCATCCATTTTCATAGCTGAAAGCAAAACCTTGAAGAAGTACTTTATCAAAAAAGCCTTTCAGTATAGCAGGCATTGTTCCCCACCAGATTGGATATATGAATATAGCCTCATCAGATTTATTCAGCATCTCCTGATATTTCAGAACGAGCGGGTCGATAGCCTTTCCCTGATTATATACTGCAAGTTCCGCTTCTGAAAATGAGGGGTTGAATTTATCTTTAGGGAGGTCGATAACCTGATAAGCCTTGTTTTGTTGTTCGAATTTTGCTGAAATTGTGTCTAAAATAGCTTTGTTAAAGCTACCATGCCATGGGTGGCTGAATACGATTGTTACCATTATTATGTTTAATTTATTTATAGAGTTGTTGATTATCAATATTACTTAACCTGCAACATTGACTTTTATTCCTAATTCTTCGATACGTTTTGCGATTTCCTTTAACTTCTCCACAGAAACTTTCTCAAGATTCTTTTCGGGCGTTTCCCTGTCGATCGTATATATCATCACTTCGCGTGGATTTGTTTCTTTTACTATTTGCAGCCATGCCGAAATTTCCTCTTCTGTAGTATTGTCCACAATTTTTCCATTGTGACTCCCTGTTACAAACATTGTTTGCATAATAAAATTGCCTTTGAAACGCTTAAATAGCTCCTTTTGTTTTTCGACGCTGTATTCCGGTGAGTTGGGGCGATCTATCAGGCGTATAGTTTCCAGTATACCTGAGTCGAGCTTAAGTATATTATTGTCTACCTTTTCCAGCGCGTCAAAAACCGTCTTCTTTCCTGCATGCATGGCGTTGGACAGCACACTGATCTTTGCTTTGGGGAAATATTTGTCCCGTAATTCTATCGTATCGTCTATGATTCCGGCAAATTGAGGATGCATAGTCGGCTCGCCGTTTCCTGCGAAGGTGATAACGTCAATATCGGCATTTTCTTCGCGGAGCCGGATAAGTTTATCTTCAAGCGCAGCCTTTACATTTTCGCGGTCGGGAAGTTTTGTTCTCGTCCTGAAGTCTTTGTTATACCCGCATTCACAGTAGATACAGTCGAATGAGCATAACTTCCCGTCGTAGGGGAGGAGGTTCATCCCCAGCGAACTGCCGAGACGCCGGCTGTGTATAGGTCCAAAAACTATTTCGTGGAATAATATAGTTGACATTAGTTTGTTCTATTAAAAAAATAATTTAGCATTATCAATGTTCAAAAAACCTGACAAAGTTGACACTTTTTACACTATTTTCCAATTGTCAACTTTTACGCCCTTTGCGTTAAAAGAGTTAGTTATTGGAGTGTACTATTTTTGTTAAAATCTGACATATCTGACATTTTTGAATCAGTTAACAGTAGCTGACGCATCAGTGGCCTATCTCTAGAAAAAGTTACAAAAGTTACATTTTTTACACTATTTTTCATTACTAGCTTTCCTTTCTCCGACTGTTCACTGTTCACCGATTTAAGTATAGATAAACTTCCCCAATAAATATACATCATCATATAATCCAACTCACACCATACATAATCAATATATACCGCAACAATTTACCCGAGAACATCGCCACATTGACAATATATACATTTGCCCGCATATAGCCCAAAGCCAGCGCGATGATATCGCCCACAACAGGCATGAAACTGAAAAAGGCCATTATCGCTCCTTTTCCTTCTAGCCATTGCTGCATCTTTTCTATCTTGCCCCGGTCTACTTTCAGGTATTTTTCTATCCATTCTATTTTTCCCAGACGGCCCAGGTAATAGTTGGTCATACCTCCCAGCCAGTTACCTACTGAGGCTACAATGACACATCCCCAGGCATTCATCCCCATAGCCAAAAGCCCGGCAAAGACAAATTCCGACCCGAACGGCAGAATAGTTGCCGCCAGGAAAGATGCCAGAAAAAGGCCGATATAACCATATTCGACGAAGCCGTCAAGCATGCATCTTGTAGTATATGAAGAGGGCGAAAAGGGGTGCTATTATGCACAGGCCTATGCCTGCTTTTTTTACCCACGATTCAGTCTTCAGGCTTTCTTCGTCATATTTGGCCTTGCGCATGAGCGAGCGCGGGCTGATAATCATAAAGATGCCGAAAATGAGCATGAATATGGCGTATATGTAATCCCAGTTAGAATATTGCATTGCATTACGTTTTAAATGGTTTCTTTCTTCTTTGTATAAGAATATAAATACATAATGCAAATATAGCGAGAATGGAAATACCGAAGCTCACTTTTTGAATAATTGTACCTTCGTAATATACTTTCACATTACCCGTTTCATTCACAGGTATCTGTATAAGACCGTGTGTGCTTTGGGTGATTGGCAGCTCTTTCTCGTTCAGGAGTGCAGTGTAGCCTTTGTAGTAGAAGAGCGGAAGTTCCAGTGAATCCGTGCTTTGTGCATTTATCCTGATATGCAGTATATGCTTGTCCCGGCTGTGGCTTTCAACCACCGTATTTCCATTTATGGAAGCAATACTGTCGCCTCTGAGAAGAATGTGATAAGCAGATTCTGCTTTATCGGGAACATATTCGGCCCCATTCAGGTAGAAAAAATTGCTTGCATCAGGTTTTTCGTTGGTTTGCCCGATATGGGTATGCATAATCCTGTAATTATCGTTGTGCATATATATTACGATGGAAGTACATAGGATAACCGCTAAAACCACAATAAAACGGACTTTTTCTTTCACAAATATCCTCGATAGATAATACCCCCCTGCCACGGCAAAGAAGAATGTCACCAGTAGGTACAACCGTCCCGGATACTGGATAAAAGACAACAGGGTGAACGGAAACCGTCCCCACGGGAATAACTGCGAAGATGCAAAAATATAAAACAACCCGATAAGCAGCCCGATATCCACACTTTTCAGCAGTTCTGATTTACCCCTGATAAAGAAACGAAGCAGAATAACCGAAGTCAGCAAAATACCGATGCCTACTATCGATATATCGTCAGGATAATAGAATCCGCTCACCAACCCCCAGAAAACATAATCGAGGGGAATCTTGGCATTGGCAGGCAGCGTCCAATTGTTGGTCTCATAGCGGTATGTGTTTGCCTGCATCTGCTCCCATAGCGGAAATATATAGACTGCTGTAATGGCTAAGGTGACAATTCCCGCGAGAATGAGGTAAGCGAATCTTTTGGGTTCTTTTATCAATGGTTTACAGTAGAAAATAAGTACTATCACAACTGTAATAAATGTGAGAACCGTAGAGATAACATGTGAAAAAATAAGCAGACTGAAACCAATGGCAATAATATACCATTTCTTATAATCGCCTTTAATTATATGGTAAAGTCCCAGAAATACCAGGGGAATAAATGTAAAGGCAAAGACTTCGCCCATGGCACCACGGTTGTAAATATCATAGAAGCGATAGACGGAGAATGTATAGAGTATCCCTGCAACAAAAGCTGCAAACGAACTCTTATATATTGTTTTCACCGCAGAATACATGAATATTCCGCAAAGAATGGTCATGGTAAACAGCATCACTTCGAAGGCGTTGTACGAACCGATAAGGACACCCAATATAGCAAAAGGAATCAATATGATATCGGAGTAGAATACCTTGCTCAGATAGCCGTAATTGAGTGCCGCAGCATAGTCTATATAATGAGGAAAAGTTCCTTCCCGAAGCGCGGTAATCAGTGCCTCGAAACGTTTCAGGTGAAAGTAATAGTCATAGCCCGGATGCTCGTACACCGCGCCGAAGACTTCTGTCATATAAAATGAAAGAAGTATCAATGTGGTAAAGAAAACCCAGAAATGGGATTTCTTATTCGCAGCTATGGTTGCTATAAGACTATTTATTTTATTCATCATTTGTTTACATCACTCCGTTTGCGATTAGAGACAAAGATATATATTATCAGCCCAATAGTGCTCAATATGGAAATATACCAGCTATATTGCTGTGTGGCTGTCCATCTGTAAACGACCTCTATTTGCCCCGATTTACCGGCTTCAATCTGTACCAATCCGTTTTCACTTTCAGTAACGGGCATTCCATTCTTTTTATCTAAATATGAGGCTTCGTATCCTTTGTAATATACCAATGGCAGTTCCAATTTACTCGGATTCTTTATATCTATATCAAATGAAGTTACACCTTCTTTTCTTGTAAAATTAGAGATGACAGTTTCTTCATTTTTCGATATCACTATATCTCCCCGCTCATGTATATAATGGTGTGACGGCACATTTACAGGAAGATATTCCAGTCCGCCCAGATAATATTCATTGTCTACCGAGGCAACTCCTGTGAACCAATGCGGAGCTTCACTTATGGCCAGTGATTGCCAGTATTTATAATTGTTATTGTTTACAATGAAAGTAATAAGAGTAAAAAGGACAATCACACTTCCCGCAACAATCTGCTGTTTTCTGTTTCTTACTATCACAGATAAGTAATATGCTCCGCCGATAGCAAAGAAAAATATAATAAATTCATACAACCGCCACGGGAACTGGATGAATCCGAGTGGCAGCCGTCCCCAAGGGAAAACAGCGGAAGCAATGACAAGCAGAATAATCCCGGTTAAAAGGCAAAAATCAGCGACCTTGACAGATGAATTCTTCTCTTTTACAAATAACCTTAATAGTACAAGTAAAAAAAGCAACGGGCCTGTGCCGGCCATATTTTCAGTTTTGGGATATAATATTCCGCTGAGAAATCCCCAGCCGAGGTCTTGCAAACCGAGTTTGGTTTGTCCGGTTATGTTTTCTTTTGTGCTGTAATAGAATGTATTGGATGTCATTTGTTCCAGCAGTGTCAGTATATAGCTGCTTACGATAGGTAGGGTAATTATTGCAGCCAGTGCTAAGTAGCCTATCCGCTTGGGCTCTTTTATCAGTGGTTTATAGCAGATGATGACAATAAGGGCAAGGGTAATAAAGGTAAGGAACGATGATAGCAGATGTGTATAAATAAGCAGGCTATATCCGATTGTCAGCAAATACCATTTTCTGTAATCACCCTTTATGATGTGGTAAAGCCCGAGGAATATAACAGGCAGGAACGTGAATGAAAGCGATTCGCCCAGAGCTGCACGGTTATACCAGTCGAACAGATGATAAGCCGAAAATGTATATAGAATTGCGCTTACCGATGCTACGAATGTATTCCTGAATACTGTATTCACTGCAATATATGTGAGCAATCCGCAGAGGAATGTCATGGTAAAAATCATCACATTATATGCTGCGATTGTCCCTGTGAGGATACCCAATGCCGCAAACGGCAATATTATTAGGTCGGGATAAAATCCTTTGGTGAAATAGCCGTAGCCTTCAAGAGCGTTGTAGTCTAAGTAAATAGGGTAATTACCCGATTTCAACGCATCAATCAGCACATTGAACCTCCCTATGTTGAAGAAATAGTCGTGCCCTGCATATGCGGATACCGGCCCGAACCAGCATACCATAAACAGGGATAAGGCGAATAATAATGACAGGAATATCCAAAATGAATATTTACTGTCTGTTTTTATGTCGTTTACACTATTCATTCACTATTTCTATTTTTCTTTTTAGCTTGTAGGGGCAAATAAATATTTGCCCATCGATTGTTTCGGGCGAATATTTATTCGCCCCTACTTATTTTTCTTTTAGAAAAGAAAATATAGACACACAAGCTGAGGATACTGAGTAAGGTTATTATCCAGCTCAGTTTCTGGATTGTTGTTCCCCCGTAATACACTTTTATGTCGCCTGATTTATTTACAGGTATTTGTACCAGCCCGTTGTCACTTTCGCTTACAGAGATGTTTTCACCGTTCAGTTTCGCCGTGTATCCTTTGTAGTATATCAGGGGTAATTCCAGATTATCTGTACGGTTTGTTTCAGTATGGAAAGTTATTACGGCTTTATCTCTTTTCAGATTAGAAATATTGCTGTGACCGCTCTTTACAGAATCACCCCTTTCAATAAGGTATTCTATCGATGGAACCTTTACAGGCAGGTACTCCAAGCCGATAAGGTGATAACGGTTCTCCGGTAATGCTTCTCTTTTTATATCTTCGGTAATCCTTGTGTCATGATACAGTTTCGCATCATTCATCAGGACAAACAAAGTACAGATAACGACTAATCCACCGGCTATCAATCTACGCGGATTCGATTTCAGAAGCAACGCCAGATAATAGCCACCCGCAACAGCAAAGAAATACGATGCAAATTCGTATAGCCGCCATGGTATCTGAATTATGGCCAGCTTATTAAAAGGGAACATAGACCACGGAAACCAATAGGAGGACATGCACACATATACAAGCCCGATAATCACGCCTGTATCTACACTCTTTAACCGTGCGGATTTTCCGGATACAAATAACCGTAATAAAATACCACATGTCAGTAATAAGCCGATGGCCGGGGTGAACGTCCGCAAAGGATATATAATGCCCATAAATAAGCCTGAAATAATGGCTGAAGTTCCTAATAGTGAGTCCTCCATCGACATCAGCGGGTTCATTTCATAATAGAAAGAATTGGAACTCAACTGTTCTATCATCGGAAATAATGCATAGCTGATTACCGGTATAGTAACAATACCCGCTATGATCAGATATTTAATCCGTTTCGGCTCTTTGAGAATAGACTTGTAATATATCAATACTAATATTACTACAGTTATGAACATAAGCAGGGTAGACAGGGCATGATTGAAAAATAGCAGGCTGAAAGCAATGGTAAGGATATACCATTTTTTATAATCGCCTTTTATAATTTCATAGATACCCAATATAGCCAGAGGTACGAATGTGAAAGAGATAGCCTCTCCCAATGCTCCCCGGTGAAATACATCAAGCAGGCGATACAGGGCGAATGTATATAAAATGGCTGATATAGCTGCCGCATACGAACTTTTGTAAATACGATTGACCGCTATATATGTAAACACCCCGCACAATACCGTCATTGTAAATACTGTGAAATGGTAAGCGAAATCCAGATTTGTCAGATTTCCTATTATTGCAAATGGGATAAGTACAAAATCGGGATAAAAGCCTTTCGTGAAATAGCCGTAACCTTCAATAGCTGTATAATCCGTATAGATGAGGAACGGGCTTTCTTTTATGCCGTCCATAAGTGCCTGCAATCTCCTGAAATGAAAGTAAGAATCGTGCCCGGGGATGAACGGAAGATAGAAATATACCATAGCCAATGATAGGAGTATCAGTACAAAAAAGAATATCCAAAAGTGGCTTTTCTTTTTTGCAGCTATTTTATCGGCTATATCTCTTAGAAGATTCATTTATTGTCCGTGTTAATTCCTTCTGTCGGTTTTCGCCTTTGCAAAAATATATAAATACAGGTTGCGAAGATACCTGCAAGTGTTATAAAATAACTTATTTTCTGAATAACAGTCCCTCCATAATATACCTGTATATGCCCTGATTGTTCGATAGGCAGCTGTACTAACCCGTTTTCACTTTCCGTAACCGGTAT
Source organism: Dysgonomonas sp. GY75 (assembly GCF_015234155.1). Classification (NCBI taxonomy): domain Bacteria; kingdom Pseudomonadati; phylum Bacteroidota; class Bacteroidia; order Bacteroidales; family Dysgonomonadaceae; genus Dysgonomonas; species Dysgonomonas sp. GY75. Next base: position 100,459 of record NZ_JADCLQ010000047.1, on the reverse strand, counting down.
TTCCTTATCATTTAGCGTGGCAGTATATCCTTTGTAATAAATCAATGGTAGTTCGGTCACTTCATTGCTGTTTATACTTATATCGAATGAAGTAATACCCATTTCTTTATTCTTGTTAGAAATAATGGTTCCCTCATATTTCGTCCCGATGCTATCCCCTCGTTGGTGCATGTACTCGATAGACGGAACGCTCGACGGAATATATTCCAATCCGCCCAGATGGTAGTCATTATTGAATGTAGCTACTTGGGTAATAGGACGCCCACAGCGATACATTTCATACGATTTGGCATCGTTAGTCATAATCAATACTAAAAGTATAACAACCGTAAATGCTGTTGCAAGTTTTCGTTTGCTCGATTTTAGTATCAGTGATAAATAATATCCTCCGGCAACTGCAAAAAAGAAACTTGTGAATTCGAAGAGCCGCCACGCCATCTGTATAAAGTTCAGCTTATTGAACGGGAAAACAGACCACGGGAACAATGGGGAAGAGGCTACAATATATACCAATCCGATGATAACCCCTATATCGGCACTTCGTAATTCAGGTGATTTCTTATAAACGAACAACCGTAGCGCGGCAGCACCTGTAAGCAGAAAACCTACTCCCGGAATGAAGGCTTGTGCTGGTGTAACAATCCCTGTAAACATACCCCAAATAATCCAATGGAAAGGGAGTGCCGAGTCCTGCGTTTTTGCCATTAATTCGCGGCTTTCATAATAGAATGTAGTGGTTATTGCCTGTTCCAGCATCGGGAAAAGATAATAGGCTGTGATTATAAGAGTGGTGATTCCCGCCACTACGAGGTATAGAAATCGTTTAGGTTCTTTTATCAGCGATTTATAATAGATAATAAGGAATATAAGCAAGGTGAAGAACATCAGCACGGAAGATATCAGGTGAGTGAAAATCATCAGGCTGAAGCCTATTGCCAGAATATACCATTTTTTATAATCTCCTTTGATAATATGATAAAGCCCAAGGAAGACAATCGGGATAAATGTGAATGTAAGCGTTTCGCCCAGTGCCGCCCGGTGATACAAATCCAGTAAGCGGTATATGCAGAAGGTATATAGCAAAGCAGCTATTGCGGCGGCAAACGGCTTTTTATAAATACGATTTACAGTGATATATGTAAATACCCCGCATAAGACCGTCATTGTAAATACCATAAACTGATAAGCAAACTCAAGATTTGTCAGATTGCCGATGAGTGCGAAAGGAATCAGCACGAAGTCGGGATAGAATGCTTTTGTGAAATAACCGTATCCATCGATGGCGTTATAGTCGAGATAGATAAGCATAGGGCTCGTTTTCACCCCATCCATCAAAGCCTGTAACCGTCTGTAATGAAAGAAAAAATCCTGCCCCGGGCAAAGCGGCTGGTATAGATACATCATCACCGCCGAAAGAAACAATAGTAAAGCAAAGAACAACCAGAAGTGGCTTTTCTTATTTGTTGCTATCTTATCGGGGATGCGGCTGAACCAGTCCATTTTTCTTTTTTCTGTTTAGTAAAGTTATATAAACACACAAAGATAATATACTTATCAGAGATATGTATATACTTATTCTTTGAATCGTTGTTCCTCCATACCAGGTTCTTACTTCTCCCGATTCATTTACAGGTATATTTACAAAGGCCATGTGACCTTGCATTACATGCAATTCTTCCCCGTTGAGGGTAGCTGTGTACCCGAGGTAATAAAGTAGAGGCAGTGTCAGGGTATCCGGTTTATTTAACGATACATTAAATACGACTGTATTATATTCGCGCCTCAGATTGCTGATTATAGTACTTTCGTCCTTTCCTTCTACTTTCTCTCCTCTGGTGTGGGAATAATGAATGTCTTCCAATGCAGACGGTAAATATTCGCGTCCGATGAGCCTATATCCGTTCTCGTATGTCGGTTCTAATGCTAAAGTTCTTACATCGGCCGGTAAATCCTTCGATGAATCGTGAGATTTATAGTTCTCGCTTTGCACATATATTGTTGCCATTGTTACAAGAATAATTATTACAGAAGCTATCAACCGCTGCTTATTCTTTATAATTACCAAAGATAAATAATAGGCTCCCGCTATGGCAAAGAAATAAGATACAAATTCATATAGCCGCCACGGATATTGTATGAAAGAAAGTAAGCTGAACGGAAACCGTCCCCAGGGAAAAATACGAGAAATGGCTATGATAAAGCATATTCCGATTATTACGCCAATATCCACACTTTTCAGCTTATCATCTTTTTTTCTTTTAATGAAAAAGCGAAAAAACAGAAGCAGTGTAAGCACAATGCCAACCCCCGTCCACAGTTCTTTTTCCGGATAGGCTAATCCACTAATAAATCCCCATAATATATAGTCAAACCCTACCTTTCCATATCCGGCTCCCCCTCCCGGACTATGCGTATTCAGATAGAAGGAATCGGACGACAATTGTTCCAGCATCGGGAAAGTATAGTAAGATGTGATAGCGATAGTTGCTACACCCGCTAAAATAAGATAGAGAAGGCGTTTAGGCTCTTTTATTAATGATTTGGAATAGATTATCAACAGGATAAACAGTGAGACAAACATCAGCACCGATGCAATGGCGTGCGTATATATAAGCAGGCTGTAGCCGATAGCAACTACATACCACTTCCTGTAATCACCTTTTATGATATAGTAAACTCCGAGGAATACGATGGGCAGGAATGTAAAAGACAAGGCTTCGGCCAGCGCCCCCCGTTGATAAAAATCGTACAGGCGGTAAACGGCAAAGGTATAGAGTATAGCTGCTATGGATGCGGTATATGAGCTTTTGTAAACGACATTGACTGTGTGATACATAAATACGCCGCACAGGATGGTCATAGTAAACACCATCAGATCGTAAGCGAAATACACACTTGTAAAAGTGCCTATAAGGGCAAAGGGAACCATGATGATATCGGAATAGAATCCTTTGGTGAAATAACCATATCCGTCCACATTGCCGAAATCGACATAAAACGAAGGGTAAACTCCATGTTCTAATGCGTCAATCAATGTGTACAACCGTCTGTAATGAAAACTGAAATCGAAACCGGAATAGGAAGACGACGAACCGAAGCAAAACATCATGAACAATGTGAGAAAAACCAAAACCGCAAAGAATATGCAATATTGGCTTTTCTTATTCGATTGTATTTCCCTCAATAGGTTATCGATATTCATGCATCAGACACTGTTTGTAATTAATGCGCCTCCAGCCAGTTTTTCCCTTTTCCACAATCAGCTTTCAATGGAACGACCAGCTTATAGGCATTTTCCATTTCCTCTATCACTATCTTCTGCACTTTATCCAGTTCATTGCTTTCCACATTGAAGTTCAATTCGTCATGTACTTGCAGGATCATTTTCGATTTGATATTTTCCCGTTCAAAACGGTCGAATATACGATTCATCGCCACTTTGATAATATCGGCGGCACTTCCTTGTATAGGCGCGTTTATCGCGTTTCGTTCGGCATATCCGCGTACAGTCGTATTCCGTGAATTAATGTCCGGCAGATAGCGTTTACGGCCGAAAACAGTTTCCACATAATTATTTGTACGGGCTACGGATATACTCTTGTCCATGTACTCCTTTACCTTCGGATAAGTGGCAAAATAGCCGTCTATCAATTCTTTGGCCTCTCCGCGAGGGATAGATAAGCGTTCCGCTAATCCGAAAACCGATATGCCATAAATGATACCGAAGTTGGCAGTCTTAGCTTTACGGCGCATATCGCCTGTTACTTCGCTGATCGGGATCTTATATATTTTGGCAGCAGTAGCGGCGTGAATATCCTCTCCGCTGTTGAACGCATCGATCATTGTAGGGTCCTGGCTCAGGTGTGCCATTATGCGGAGTTCAATCTGTGAATAGTCGGCCGAGAAGAAGATACACGCCTCATCTGCAATGAATGCCTTGCGTATTTCTTTCCCCTGCGCGTCGCGGATCGGTATATTTTGCAGATTCGGATTGCTCGAACTTAACCGCCCTGTTGCAGTTACCGTTTGGTTATAAGATGTATGCAGTTTATCATCGAGCGGACTTACAAGCAGAGGCAATGCATCGATATAGGTGCTCAACAATTTTTTCAGTCCACGGTATTCGAGGATCTTACCTACAATGGAATGAGCATCTTTCATGCTTTCCAGTGTTTCTTCACTGGTCACATACTGGCCTGTTTTGGTTTTTTTCGGTTTCTCTACAATCTTGAGTTTATCGAAAAGAACTTCACCTACCTGCTTAGCAGAATTGATATTGAACTCCTGTTCAGCAGCTTTATATATTTCCGATTCTATCCCTTGCAACTCTAGTGTCAGCGTTTTTGAATATTCGGCTAACGCCGTTTTATCGAGGCGTACACCGGTATATTCCATATCGGCAAGCACATAGATCAATGGTAATTCTATATCATATAGCAATTTACCTAAATCCTGTTTTTCTATAGCCTTTTCAAGTATTGCTTTAAGCTTCAGTGTAATATCGGCATCCTCGCAGGCATAGTCCTTTATCTGGTCGGGACGCAGGCTCCGCATATTGAGCTGGTTTTTACCCCTCGATCCTATAAGTTCGTCGATATGGATGGTTTTATATTTCAGATAAGTCTCTGCCATATAATCCATATTATGACGCAACTCCGGATTGATGAGGTAGTGTGCAATCATGGTATCGAAGAGCCTGCCCCGCACATGGATGCCATACTTCTTCAATACAATGATGTCGTATTTTATATTCTGTCCTATTTTCTCTGTTTCCCCATTCTCGAAAAACGGCCTGAATTGCTCTACAATGGCTTTGGCCTTTTCAAAATCCGCAGGTACAGGCACATAGTAGGCTTCTCCTTCCCTGAAAGCGAATGACATACCCACCAGTTCGCTCACATTCGGATCAAGTCCTGTGGTTTCCGTATCGAAGCAACAAGATTGTTGTGAGGCTATTGTTTTTGCTAAATTGGCGATTTCATCGTCTTTTTCTACTAAATGATAAGTATGTGGGATATCCTTCAGTTCCTGCAATCCTGAATAGTTGACTGTATCCGCCGACTCGGCTTTTGGTGGCAGTAATTCCGCGAATAGATCGCCTTGTATAGCTTCGTGCGTGGTTGTTATCCGTACAGGATTTGCTGGAGTGCCGTCTTTTTTCAATACACGGTTTATAAGTGTTCTGAACTCCAGTTCTTCAAACAAGTTAGAGAGCTTCTCAGCGTTGATTTCCTGACGTTTAAACTCATTCTTATTGAATTCGATAGGAACATCCGTTTTGATGGTTGCCAGGAATTTAGAGAAAATAATTTGTTCTTTGTTTTCTTCCAATCTTAACTTCAGTGTGCCTTTCAGATCGGCTGTATGCTCGAGCAGATTTTCAATGGTACCATATTCCTCCAGTAATTTCTGCGCGGTTTTTGGCCCCACACCCGGACATCCGGGTATGTTATCGGAGGCATCGCCCATTAGCCCGAGTAGATCTATCATCTGTCCGGGAGATGACAGTTCATACTTTTCCATGATTGCCTTGGCATCGAGCGTGTCAAATCCTGTTCCTGCAAACTTCGGCTTATACATGAATATATGGTCGCTGGTTAGCTGCCCGTAATCTTTGTCGGGGGTCATCATATACACATCGAAGTTTTCCTTCTCGGCTTTCTTTGCGATTGTACCGATTACATCATCCGCCTCATAGCGGGCGACTTCCAGTTCCTTGATATTATAAGCGGCTATAATTTCCTTAATAAGAGGTACTGCTGCTCGTATATCTTCGGGTGTTTCCTGTCGTTGAGCTTTGTAGAGTTCGTAGGCATCGTGCCGGAAGGTACCGCCGGGCGGGTCGAATGCAACGGCTATATGCGTCGGGTTTTCCTTACGAAGCAATTCTTCCAGTGTATTCACAAATCCGAATACCGCGGATGTATTCTGCCCTTTCGAGTTTACTCTGGGACTTTTGATAAAAGCATAATATGAACGGTATATTAATGCGTAAGCGTCTAATAGAAATAATTTCATCGGGATAAATTAAAAATTGGTGACAAGTTACGGAAAAAGCAGCGAATTACAAAAGGGAAATTTTTGTTCGGAGGGTATAACGGATGAAATTATTAGAAGAGATTTTTGACATTGTCTGACTAAGTATTCTGTAAAAGAAATATGTACTCTCTTACTCCTTCCTTAAATATAAATAACATGCTAAGAAACAAAACGTCGGACCTTATTGTTACCTTTGCACACAGATTCGAATACGACTAATGGATAATAGATATTATAAAGAATTTGGAACTCTTCTGTCCAAACATTTCCCTTTTAAAGTTCAGAAAATCTCGATTAATGCGGGGTTTACATGCCCAAACCGTGATGGCTCGAAAGCTGTAGGCGGGTGCACATACTGCAACAATCAGAGTTTTAGTCCCGGATATGGAGGAAAACAGCGTAGCGTAAGCGACCAGTTGAGGGATGGCATCGCTTTCTTCTCCTACAAGTATCCCGAAATGAAATACCTTGCTTATTTTCAGTCCTACACAAATACATATGACAGTATCGATAAGCTGATTTCGTTATATGAGGAAGCCCTTTCATATTCCGGCGTCGTGGGGCTGATAATAGGTACCCGCCCCGATTGTATGCCTGACGAATTACTCGATTATTTCGCAGAACTGAATAAGCGAACATTCCTTGTAATAGAATATGGATTGGAGTCGACACTCGATTCTACTCTCGAATTTATCAACCGCGGGCATACGCATGCCGAAAGTGTGGACGCTATCCATAAAACAGCCGCGAAAGGTATTTATACAGGTGCCCATCTCATATTGGGACTGCCCAACGAGAGTCGAGATCAGATATTGGCACACGCCGATGAAGTATCTAAACTTCCCCTGACTACGCTAAAATTACATCAGTTACAGCTGATAAAGGGAACGGTTATGGCAAAGCAATATCGTGAGTATCCCGAATGGTTCAACCTGTTTGATGTAGATGATTATATCGACTTAATCATTGATTTTTCGGAAAGGCTAAATCCTGATTTTATTATCGAGCGTTTTATTTCGCAGTCACCTAAACAGCTACTTATCGCTCCCGATTGGGGCTTGAAAAATTTCGAATTCACCGCTAAAGTTCTGAAGAGATTTGCAGAAAGGGAGACATGGCAGGGACGGCTTTTTTATAAATGATCTTATTTAAGTACTTCCGGTCTTATATCTTCCTGCGATATAGAAGGCTTGTTATCTTTTTTACCTGTGAAGAAGTTTTTTACTTTAGAGAAGAAACCGGTAACTTTTTTCGCAAAATTCTGTTTTTTCTGGGATACACCGACGGATTCCACAACGGCAGGTTGCAATATCTGCCAGAAATAATTAAATGTTGAATGATATGGGTCTCTTTCTATATAGAGATAGGGTTCACGTGGTTTTGAACTCTCTTTGTTCGGATTGTTTGACCGCAGGAATGCATTTGCTATATTAGTGACAAATTTATTTGAAGACTCCGGGTCATCGCCTTTCAGTATATTTATCCTTAAATCATTGTAGAGGAATTTCATTCCTACAGATGCATTCATGCTTGACGCTTCTGTCCTGAAAGTCAAATCTTTGAGTGTCCCACTCGTTATTTCCGCTTTGGCCAATGGGGTTATAATCCGGTTCAGGTCACGCAAATCGAAGCGATGCAAATGTGCATCCAAAACAAAGCAGTCATAATCGGGGCTGACAGACATATCCCATTTTGCAGTAAAATAACCTGTCCCCATAAGGTTGCCGTTTGCATTGAGATGCATGTATTGCTGAGGATGTAAGGCTATGTTGGTCAGTCCGTCTATACGGGCGTTCATCCCCATGAATGAAATTTGCCCCGGTACAGTTCCATTCTTAGGCAATTCTTCATATATAACAGAGAAATTGGAAACATCGGTCGTATCTATAGATATCCGGAACGGAAGATCATATAATTTTGTATAAATAAGAGGTTGGAGTTTAGGCGGTGTATATATCTTTTTATTTTTCAAATTCTGAAGCATAACGTCTTTTACTACAAGTTGCTTAGCTTCCAGTATATTATCTGAGAAATAGCGTTGGTAATCGACGCCCGAAAGGCTGATATTCCCTGTGGTGACATCGAACCAATCCATGTGTGTCGGATGCTTATAAGCAAAGTCCATTTTGGGGTAAGCAGATGTCATTTTTATACCCGAAAGAGCCAAACTCGCATTTCTCTTGTTTATATCTATCTCTCCTATATCAATTGTATAGAAGCCATCCATAATTGGGAAGTGCAGGTTATTAGTATTAAAGCGGATATCTTCCATGTCTACTTTCCGGGCATCGGCATCGATGAAGAATCCCGACAGGACAAGATTAGTCGTATTTACTGTTTGTTGTTTTTGTTGCTTTCCATCCGGAGAATGCTCGTAGTTTATATGTGCGTCTGCCAGATTGAATTTCTTAATTGATAATTTATTTATATACGGGCGCAATGAAGAATACAGGTCGGTATCCGAAGATTCTTTTTTCTGTACCGGAATACTATCGCCGGAATTACTCTTTCTTATATCCAGAGTCGGTTTTGTTATGTTGACAGAAGCCATGTCCAGGAATGATTTTCCAGTCAGGTGATTCCAATCAATACCGGATAAATTAAAATCCTCCAATTCGGCTTTGAAATTGATTTCCGGCTTTTGGATATTAAATGCTCCATTGGAGAGGGTGAACGTTCCTATAGTTACTTTTTTTCCAAAGATTTTTAATAATTCGTCTATATCCCCGCGATTACCTTTCGTTTGCAGATTGTTCTCTGAGGGAGGACCTATCTGTTTCGCAATATAGTCTACTTTGGGAGACTCTAGAACAAACTTATCTATTCTGAAATCCTTGTTTAAATCCCATTGTAACGAATGTAGCTGTAAAGCCTGTAATGTTGTTTGCAGGCTATCGCGGGATACCCGGTTGATATAAGATACCTGCACATTCTTTAGGTCTATATTATCGGCAACCAGACTTTTTATAACAGAAGTTGTTTTATAGGAAGAAGTTTCATTATCCTTATTTATCGCTGAGTTGGCGGTTTTAATGATTTGTATCCGCGGCGAATTAATTTCAAGGGATTTTATCTTCGCTTTTTCTTTATTCAGATAGCTGTCGTTGTCGAACCCTTTCACCCTTATCAGTGGGATATCGATATCGTAATAAGTTGCCGGAGCTTTATCCCATGTATTTTCCTGAGGGATCAGTTTTACATCCCGCAATAGTAACAGTCCCGTTAAGGTCGAAATATTGGTATCTTTTATCTGTAATCTGTAATGCTTTCCCGGCAGAATGTTGTCGAAATCTTTAAATGAAAGTCCGATATCGTCGCAGGTGAATAAGTATTTTTCTGTCTTTCGGGTCCCTTCATCAATCAGGAATTTTACCGCATAGAAATTCAGTTTCTGCAAGCGGAAATTATCTTTAGAGCCTAAGTCATGTATAATAATATTCGCATTTGTCAGATTTATGTTTTTCACAGATAAATAGTTTGCATAAGGATTGAATATATCCAAAGCGTCATCGGATATTTCTATTTCGTCTTTTTTCGATGAATCCGGCTTATTCTTCTTTTTTACTTTAAAATACCTGATATTGGGCGATTCTATCTTGAGTTGCTCTGCCGAGACGCCTGTGTCGTAATTCAGGCCATCGATCCGGATTGATTTTATAGTACCCGAAAAATAATCTTTTCGCGCATTTACGGTTGATATGGGATTAACTCTTATATCAGAGATATTGAAGTGTTTACTTTCTGTGTTGAGCGTTAGGGCAGCTATATTTACATTTGAATTATTGCTGGCAATGAGTCCCTTTATATTGGTTGCCTCCATGGCAAAATTATCGACATACCAGAATCTTTTTTGCTTTTCAGATAAGGAATCGATAACGAAATTCTTTGCGTGGAAATCAAATTGCTCTAAAGAATATTTGTCAGACCTGCCGTCTTGAGTAAACGTATAGTGGAACTTGGTTTTTTCAATACCGATTTTTCCAATGGATACACTTTGGAGAATCGGTGATGTAATACTGTACAGGGACCATGTCTGATCATTGTTCACATTATTTTGCTTCAAAGAATCTCCATCCTGAGCGTTAGATTTATCTTTCACACTATAATATTGAATATCTGTGGAAGAAATATCGAAAGAGTCGGCATTCAGATAATTCAAAGCCTTTTCCCGTTTAAATTTAACTCCTTTAATAAATACCGATTTTATAGTCGCATCCAGATACGCGCCGGCTTTCTCCGTCCTGCCCGCCCAGAAGTCATCGGTCGGATGCAGGTGCACGCCTTCTATCTGTACCAGTTCGTCAATTGTACTCAACTTAATGTTTCTTGTATTCAGGATAAGCTGGTTGCTGTATAATAATTGCTGAGGTTTGTCTGCCGTAAATTCAAAGTTATCACAATAGAGTAATTTCCCCGATGAATACGAATCCTTATCCAGCCTGAATCCGTAAGCATTAAAATTTGCATCGCTAAGTGCGTATTGAACCGGAGAAATAGAGTCTTCGACGATATAATAGATATTAGCGCTCCCCAAATTTATTTGCTTCACGGTCAGGACATCTATATATGTCGAGATCATCTGGTATAATGTTTCCCGCTCTTTATTTTGTTGCCCATCTAATGATGATTTCAGAGAAGAATGTAATTGTGGTTGAAAGACTTTTATATCAGGAGATTTAAGTTCGAACAGGCTAAAATCCAGATTCTTATAATTCCTGCGCCATGTAAGGTTTATTCCTTTGAAGTGAATCTTATCTATTTTTACTTTGTAGTAGAGGTCGGGTAGACTGTCTCCGTTTTTCCATTTTTCGAAAACGACCGAGTCGGGAATGAGTTCAACCCCATTGATTATCAGTTCCCCGCTAAAGAATCCGACAGAAAGGTGATCGTATGAAAAACTGTAGAAGCCATTTGTCGCTTTCGAAACTTCTTCCCTGAATTTTTGCCTCAGGCTGTCTTCCAACTGATAGGTCAGATACCAGTTAAGGCCAAATCCGCCTGCAATGAGTAATGCAAGTGTGATAAGTATGATCCTTAGTCTCTTCTTCCCTTTTTTAGTCATTAAACAATGTCGTTTTGTTTAGTTATCTTATTATCAACAAATACAGGGAGGATTTGTTTTCCGGTTATCAGCCGGATAAAAGAGTTTAGAGGAAGGTTTCGTCTATAATATCGGAAGCGACGTCTTTTTTCGATTTCAAGCCAAAGTCTTTTCGTTCTCCGTTACGGTTGAGTATTGCTATTTTGTTTGTATCGTATTTGAATCCTGCTCCTGCATCATTTAAAGAGTTAAGTACGATGAAATCGAGGTTTTTCTTCACAATCTTTTTCAGTGCATTGTTCTCCTCATCATTCGTCTCCAAAGCAAACCCGACAAGAAGCTGGTTTGCCTTTTTCATTTTACCCAGTGATGCCGCAATATCTTTGTTTGGTACAAGTGATATATTAAGTATATCACCGCTCCTCTTTACTTTTTCCGCATACTGCTCTTCGGGGCGGAAATCAGCAACCGCCGCGCATAATATAGCCGCGTCCATTGCAGGAAAAGCCTTTACGGAAGCATTATACATTTCTTCCGCAGATTCTACATCTATACGTGTAATGTTAGGGTGATTTACCTTTAGTGATACAGGGCCTGCAATTAAGGTAACTTCAGCTCCCCGGCCTGCGCATTCTTCGGCAAGGGCAAAACCCATCTTTCCCGATGAATAGTTGCCGATAAAGCGAACCGGGTCTATCCGTTCATAAGTGGGTCCGGCTGTTATCAGTATTTTTTTTTTTGAAAGGGTTTCCTGCTTCGTAAAGAAATCCTCGACAGCCGCAAGAATTTTTTCCGGTTCTTCCATTCTTCCCTTGCCTATCAGATGGCTTGCGAGTTCTCCGGAAGCAGGTTCGATAATAATGTTTCCGTACGAGCGCAGTATTTCGAGGTTGCGGGATGTTGCGGGATGGGCAAACATATCCAAGTCCATGGCGGGCGCAATCATCACAGGCGCTTTCATCGACATATATGTAGTAATGAGCATATTGTCGGCTACTCCATTCGCCATTTTACCCAAGGTGGAGGCTGTTGCAGGAGCAATAAGCATGAGGTCTGCCCATTGGCCGAGATCGACATGGCTGTGCCAGGTACCGTCGTTAGCGGTAAAAAATTCGCTGACGACAGGTTTTCCTGTAAGTGCCGACAATGTGACGGGAGTAATAAACTCTTTCCCGGACGGGGTAATTACGATCTGCACTTCCGCGCCGGCCTTAATCAAAAGACGGGCCAGTGATGCTGCTTTGTATGCCGCGATGCTGCCTGTAATACCTAATACGATATGTTTATCTTTCAGTGTCATATTTCCGATACATTTTGAGAGCAAAGATACGGTTAATAGAAATATGAGTGTTCAAATGGATATAAAATTTATTTAAATCTTAGGGTCACCGGCCTACTTATTACTTTTGTCGCTTCAATAAAAATAGCTGATTACGATTAAATAATATCGCATGAAATATTTCTTTAATGTATTTAACGTATCAAATGTCTATGTTTTAGGGTGTCAAACTATACTTTTCTAATTCTTTTACATACTTTTGCCTAGCAAAAATTTAAAACAATCACTTAATCAAGCAAAAAATGACCGAAATACTAAGACAAAAACTAAGCGACTCGAAGGCAGCCCGATTTGCCGTTCTGGGTGTTGTAGCGCTAACCATGTTTTGCGGCTACTTCATAACAGATGTTATGGCTCCGTTGAAACCTTTACTGGAAAGTGAATTTGGATGGCAAAGTTCCGATTACGGATTTTTTACCAGTGCTTATGGCTGGTTCAATGTATTTCTTCTTATGCTTATTTTTGGAGGGATTATTCTCGATAAAATGGGTGTTCGTTTTACAGGCTTAGGTGCATGTATTCTGATGGTTGCAGGATGCTCGTTGAAATATTACTCCGTTGCTTACGGCTCTACTTTCGAGGGAACTCTTTTAGGTGTAAACTCACAGGTTATGCTCGCCAGTATCGGATTCGCTATTTTTGGTATGGGTGTTGAAATTGCCGGCATTACAGTAACGAAAGTTATTGTAAGATGGTTTAAAGGACATGAAATGGCTCTGGCTATGGGGTTGCAAGTCTCGGTTGCCCGTATTGGTACAACACTGGCTTTGTCGGCTGCATTTCCAATGGCAAAATACTTTGGTAATATCTCTGCTCCTATATTATTCGGATTGGTTTTGCTTTGCGTAGGGCTGATTTCTTATCTTGTGTTCTGTGTTATGGATAAGAAACTTGATAAATCTCTCACTGAGACAAATGAAGAGCCGTCAGAACCATTTAAAGTATCGGATATTCTCTTCATCGTCAAAAATAAAGGTTTCTGGTTGATTGCCTTTTTATGTGTATTGTTCTATTCAGCTGTATTTCCATTTTTGAAATATGCAGTGGATTTAATGATTAATAAATATAATGTAGAACCTGAATTTGCTGGTAATATTCCAGCAATACTTCCTTTCGGAGCAATACTTCTTACTCCGCTTTTTGGTGGGATATATGATAAAAAAGGTAAGGGTGCTACTATTATGATTATCGGGGCATTATTATTGATTGTGGTGCATTCTTTATTTGCTGCTCCCATCCTTAATGTATGGTGGTTTGCTACGGCCCTGATGGTGCTTCTGGGAATTGGTTTTTCTTTGGTTCCTTCGGCGATGTGGCCTTCTGTACCGAAAATTATCCCTGAAAATAAATTAGGAACAGCGTATGCTCTTATTTTCTGGGTTCAGAACTGGGGGTTGATGGGTGTTCCGTATGTGATAGGCATTGTGTTGGAAAAATATTGCATTACAGGTCAGCGTATAGTTGATGGAAAAACAGTAAATCTGTATGACTACACTCTCCCCATGATTATCTTCACCTGTTTTGGCGTACTCGCCCTCATAGTCGCTTTCCTGCTGAAACGCGAGGACAAGAAAAAAGGTTATGGGCTGGAATTACCAAACATAAAAAAATAAAACTGAAAATCCGGTTCCTCAAAACAACCGGATTTTTTATTTTACCGGTTTTAAATAGATATACTTTATATAAATGACTCCCGAAATAGAAACAACTCCAAAAGGACATCCCAAAGGACTATACCTGATCTTCGCCACCGAGATGTGGGAACGGTTCAGCTATTATGGAATGAGGGCTCTCTTTGTATTGTATATGACAAAGGCGCTGCTCTTCGATAAGGCGTATGGCGCGCAGATATACGGCAGCTATACAGGCCTTGTATACCTCACTCCGCTGATTGGCGGATACATTGCCGATCGCTATTGGGGAAACCGCCGCTCTATCATAGCAGGTGCTTTGCTCATGGCAATGGGACAATTCCTTATGTTTCTTTCCGGCTGTTATTTCGAGAACGTGGAGCTGGCTACCACACTGATGTTTTCGGGGTTGGGATTCCTTATATTCGGCAATGGCTTCTTCAAGCCTAATATTTCTACCATGGTGGGACAATTGTACAAGCCGGATGATAAACGGAAGGACTCGGCCTATACGATCTTCTATATGGGAGTGAATACCGGATCGTTCTTTGCCCCCATTGTTTGTGGAGTCTTAGGAGATACGGGGCATCCGGCCGACTTTAAGTGGGGGTTTCTTGCCGCCTGCATCGGTATGTTGCTCGGTGTTGTTGTTTTTATCCTCTTAAAAGATAAATACCTCCGAACTCCGGAGGGAGAGGCGATAGGTGTCATTCCTAATAGCCGGGACACACGGCGGATGGAAGCAGAGAAGAAACCCGAAGGAGACACTCCGGCTGTAGCAAAGAATAAGTCGACAATCAAACTGTCCGTTATATGGGGTACAGTCTGGATTGGTTTATTTGTTTTGCTTTATACGGTGTTGAAGACCGATATCATAGGGTCTATTATATTTTCTCTCGCTATTGCGGCGCCCGGATATGTAATATCGGACCCGTCACTGACTAAAATAGAGAGGTCGCGTATCTGGGTAATTTATATTATCGCTTTTTTCGTGATATTCTTCTGGTCGGCATTCGAACAGGCCGGGGCATCGTTGACCTATTTTGCGGAAGAGCAAACCGACAGGTATGTATGGTTGTTTGACTGGACTATACCGACATCTTATTTCCAGTCGGTAAATGCTGTTGCCATTATCATCTTCGCACCTGTCTTTGTCGCCATCTGGACAAAGCTGAGCAAAAAAGGAAAAGAGCCTGCCTCCCCTTATAAACAGTCGATAGGTTTATTCCTGCTGGCAATCGGTTACCTGATCATCGCTTTTGGCGTGAAAGGCCTTGCGCCGGGTATAAAAGTAAGCATGATCTGGCTGATAAGCCTTTACACCATACATACATTCGGTGAACTCTGTTTATCCCCGATAGGATTGTCGATGGTGAATAAACTGGCTCCAATACGATTTGCCTCTCTGCTGATGGCAATCTGGTATATGAGTACATCGGCTGCCAATAAATTTTCGGGCACATTGAGCAGCTATTATCCAGAGCCGCTTATCGAACTGGCAGCAGTGCAATCGGTGGAAAAAGAAAATACCTTAACTTTGTTACCCGAAGAGTTTGAGAAGGATATTACCGAAAAAGACGGGGCAAAAGTCATTCCTTTCGACCGGATAATGTTCTATAAAGTAGAGGATAAAACTTTGAAAGCTGAAATACAAAATTCACTGGAAAAACAACAGTTGGAGAATCCGAAAGTATTTATGGGATACAGAATCTCCAATCTCTATGATTTCTTTATGCTCTTCGTATTTATGGCCGGGGCAGCGTCTGTGATTCTGTTCTTTTTGTCAAAGCGTTTGATGAAAATGATGCATGGGATAAAATGACGATTCGGTTAACAAGAGATTGAAAAATTACATTTTATTCAGTTAACTTGCAGCTAAAAGGATGAGAAAAATAGCTTTTGAACCAATAGCCAACGAAAAATCGCGAATATTGATTCTGGGGACGATGCCCAGCGAAGAGTCTTTGCGTAAACAGGAACGTTACGGACATAAAAGCAACCAGTTTTGGAAGATTATTTTCACTTTATTTGACAAGCCGTTGCCGGACAGCTATGCAGAAAAAAATGCTTTGCTTGAAGAGAATAATATCGCTATCTGGGATGTTCTTGAATCATGCGAAGGAACAGGAAGCCTCGATAGCAGTATTAAGAATGAAAAGCCGAACGATTTCAAAAAGTTTTTCAGAAAATATCCTCAGATTAAACACATCTTTTTTACAAGCAAGAAGGCTGAAGAATTTTATAGAAGATATGTCGGCTTCGATGAAAACAGGATATTTATTACACTGCCTTCTCCCAGCCCCGCCAATGCACGGATGACACTTGCCGAAAAGATTGAAAAGTGGCAGGTTTTTATTGATGCCGTAAAGGCTCATCGTACATGACAAAAATATCATTTTCTGTTTGTACTCTTTATATTCACAACTTTGTGCGAGCAGGGGTATCTCCCGTTCGGGATATTCGATATTCAACAACTGTTAAAATTTTGCATGAATAGAAATCCCGTTTATCTATACCATAAAAAACATTATGGCAAAGTATGGAGCAGAATTAACAGAAAAAATTGTAAGCCTGATAGAAGACGAGTTTTTCACAGTATCGCAGGTATGTAAGGCAACAGGCATCAGCCGTCAGACTTTTTACTACTGGATGGATACAAAAGAGGAATTTCGCCGGGAGATAGAAGAGGCGATGGCACACCGCGAAGCTGAAATGATAACAATGGTACAGGCTTCACTGAAAAAGAAACTCGAAGGCTATTATACAACAGTAGAAAAGGATATTTATGTTCCTGATGAATATACAGGGGAAGTTGTCTTTAAACAAAAAACGATAACGAAGAAAGAATGCCCTCCCGACCTGAAAACAATAAAGATGTTGCTGGAAAGGCAGGATAAGAAGGATAGCCCCTCCCGGTCTCCCCAAGGGGAGGAGAAATTCGCCGGAGGATACATAATTAAAGATGAACCCGATTAAAGATGAACCCGAAACTTTAGAGGAAAAAGAAGAATCGGCAGAAGAAATATTAGAAACCTGTGTTGAATCTATTACAGATTTCCCTCCGAAAAAGGAGTATATAGAAAGGAGTATGAAAAAGCTGACTTCTTCGCAAAAAAGAAAAGCCGAACACAAAAAGAAGAAAAATATGACAACCGAAAAGATTAAGAAAAGTGTCAGATTTGTCAGATTTTAACATTCTCTTATGGATTAGTTGTCACGACTTTTAAGTAATGGATAATACTTTCTTTTATTTGTTAATGCCAATTAGTAGAGACAGTATATTGTAGTATAAAATTGTTCTATTTTTTCTAACGCGCCAGCCGGCTTGTTTTTCTTAACTTTTTCTTGATAAAAAGTTACAAAAATCAAGGCTGCATCCCTTTGGCGACCCAAAACCGCAGCTGCGGTGGGGCAAAATAATACGGAATCATCTCTAGCCGGATTATCAGCCGTGTATAGCAGCTACCATATTTTGCCCTACACCTCCGCTTTACGGATTGGGTGCCCCGCCTGCGGGACGAGGCCGTGACCGCGATGCGGCGACAGGACAGAGGCTCTTCATGCTTTAGCCCCGCGTGCGTCAGCCCTCGCGCATTAGTGACGCAGGCGGGGTACCCAATCCGTTGCAGGCGGCGTAGAATCAAACGGGGCGATAGCCCGTGTGTTTGATTCAGCCGTCAAAACGGTTTTGGGTCGCCGAGGAGCGGAGCGCTAGCCTTTTGGTTCGTTTTGGGCAATGCCAAAATGAACATTTAAGCGGAACGAAGTGCAGCAAAAAATATTAGCTTTTTATTCTCTCTGTAAGTTCCTTGGGGATTGAGGGGGTGTTCATTACTTCAAAGAACTAAAAGCTATCTATACACAGATAAACCTTTATGGAAAAAATACCCGTATTGCAGCTATAATATTTTTAGGATTACAGAAAAAATCATATTATCTTTGTAGCCTCAAAAATAACTATTCTCAACAAATTCTCAATAGAAGGAGATCTTTATATGACGGAGCCTTTGAAGCATGAATGCGGTATCGTAATGATACGCTTGCTAAAGCCGCTTGACTACTATCAAAAGAAGTACGGTACATGGCAGTATGGATTGAATAAATTATACCTGCTGATGGAAAAACAGCACAACCGTGGACAAGAAGGTGCGGGGCTTGCTGTAGTAAAATTAGACTCACCTCCGGGTAGCGAGTTTATATTCAGGGAAAGAGCCACAGGTTCGGGCGCCATATCGGAAATCTTCTCTAATGTATACAAGAATTATGAAAAAACATCCAGGGAAAAATTAAGTGATCCTGCATATGCCAGCCAATATCTGCCATTTGCAGGTGAATTATTTTTAGGACATCTGCGTTACAGTACAACCGGCAAGAGTGGCATCTCATATGTACATCCATTTCTGCGTCGCAGCAACTGGCGGTCGAGGAACCTTGCGCTAGCGGGAAACTTCAATATGACCAATGTTGATGAGCTGTTCGAAGCGCTGGTAGCTGAAGGGCAACACCCGCGTGATTACGCCGACACCTTCGTTCTTCTCGAATCTCTGGGGCATCATCTCGACAGGGAAGTGCAGTTCCAATATGACAAATTCGGTAAAGACCGCAAAGTAAAAGGAGAAGACCTGAACGACCTGATAGAAAAGAACCTCGATATACATTTCATGCTCAACAAAGCCAGTGAAAACTGGGACGGAGGGTATACCATCGGCGGAATTATCGGTTGTGGCGACGGATTTGTATACAGAGACCCTTCCGGTATACGTCCGGCTTTCTACTACCATGATGATGAGATTGTAGTGGTAGCATCGGAGCGTCCCGTAATTCAGACGGCGCTTAATCTCGATGTGGCCGAGGTAAAAGAACTTGACCCGGGACAGGCGATCATAGTTAAAAAGAGTGGGCAGGTATTGTTTTCACAAATACAGGAACCACGAAATGTATCTCCTTGTTCGTTCGAACGGATTTATTTTTCCCGGGGTTCGGATGCCGATATATACAACGAACGCAAAGATCTGGGAAAGCTACTTCTGCCACCTATCCTGAAAGCGATAGATAACGATATACAACATACGGTGTTCTCATTCATACCCAATACGGCTGAAGTTGCATTTTTCGGAATGACAGAGGCTCTTAACAAGCATATGAATGATGTAAAGCTAAAGAAAATTACAGAGAAAGGTTCATCCATTTCCGAAGAAGAACTGCAAAGGATATTATCTATGCGGGTGCGTACCGAAAAGGTCGTTATCAAAGACATCAAGTTACGGACTTTTATCGCACAGGACAGCAGCCGCGATGATCTGGCGGCACACGTCTATGATATAACATACGATTCGGTCCGCCCATATGAAGATAACCTGGTAGTGATAGATGATAGTATAGTGCGGGGAACAACCCTCAAACAAAGTATCATAAAAATACTCGACCGCCTGCACCCTAAAAAGATAGTTATCGTATCCTCATCTCCACAGATCCGGTATCCGGACTGCTATGGTATAGATATGTCGCGTATGAGTGAATTCGCAGCATTCAGAGCTGCTATCGAATTACTGAAAGAGAGAGGAATGCAATCGGTTATAGACGATGTATACCGTAAATCTCTTGCGCAAAAGAACAAGCCGAAAGAAGAGATAGTGAATTATGTAAAAGAAATTTACGCGCCATTCTCTAATGAGGAAATATCGACCAAAATGGCCGAAATGCTTACGCCAAAGGGAACACAGGCTAAGATAGAAATTGTGTTCCAGACCATTGAAGATCTTCACAAGGCTAGCCCGAATCACAAGGGGGATTGGTATTTTTCGGGAAATTACCCCACTCCGGGTGGCAACAGGATGGTGAATACAGCATTCCTGAACTATATAGAAGGAATAGACAAAAGGTCGTATTGACTTTTATAAGACGATATTTTACAAAGACCGGGATTGAAGAGTTTATAACCTTTAGCCCCGGTCTTTTATATAAATTTATCATTTGACGAATAATAATGGATGATACTAAACTATCAGAATACAGGCCATTAAACTTTCTTTATGATTATTTTTTCCTCTTTCATGCAATTATTTTCCTCCTGATCTATCTTATTGTAAACAAAGCAGATGTGTGATATACTGCAGGATTTTTCATAATAAGTTTTAAAATTAAAAAATATACATATATATTTGCACCGTCAAACAGACTTAAAAACGATCACATTAATTAGAAAATAATGAAAAAAATATTACTAGTCAGCGCTTTGGCATTGTCATGCCTGTTTGCAAATGCACAAGATGGTCTTAAAGGAACTTGGTTTGTCGGAGGCCAGGTAGGCTTCGGAAGCGATAAGTCGTATACAACTTCTTCCGATCAAATTGTTGAAAGAAAAGTTAATGACTTCGCTGTAGCTCCTCTTGTCGGAACTTTTATTTCTCCTTCCGTAGCTGTAGGTGCAGCTTTAGGATTCGAATCGGGAAAAGTAAAAATAGCCGGCGTACAAACTGAGAAAACTACAGATATCGCCATCATGCCTTTTGCCAGAAAATACTGGAACATCAGTGGCGGACTCTATTTCTTCGGACAAGCAGCCCTTCCTGTTTCTTTCGGAAGTACTGAATATGGAAGCGGAGATACCAAACTGAAAGTAAACGACACTAACATAGCTGTAGCATTAGCTCCTGGTTTCGATTATATAATCAACGATTGGATCTCGGTAGAAACATCTTTCACTGTATTGAGCGCCCGTTACAATAGCTCTAAGCCTAAAGGCGGTGATAGCAGCAATTCTTTCAGATTCAATGGCGATACACATGGAACCGAAATAGGTGATTTGACTATCGGTGTCAAATTCTTATTCTAAGAAACACTCTGAAACTATATAAAGAGGCCCGGAATTTCCGGGCTTTTTTATTTTCTGAAATTATAAAAATTGTTTTATATGTATATGGGTACAAATAATTTATATATCTTTGTCTTCTCTAAGCAGCTTAATATAAACTACATCATCTTAACCAAAACATTTTTATGAGACAAATTATCAAAATTACCTTAGCTTCAATATTTTTGATTGTTGGCTTGTCTGCTAACGCCCAAGAGAAAAAATTCTTATTCGGAGTCAAAGCCGGATTCGCTTTTTCCGATCTTAGTGAGTATTCTTACGATACTAAAATAAAACATTCATTTACGGGTGGGCTAACATTTGACTATTTTCTGAATCGCGACCTGTACCTTTCTTCTGCTATCGAATTTGTAAACAAGGGAACTAAATACGATCTCCTGAATAAAGATGAAAACGCAGGCACGAGTTTAAGTATTAAAAAATCGACTGTGGCGGCTAATTATCTTCAGGTACCGGTGCATGTAGGGTATAAGTTTGACTTATCCCAAAAAACAAGACTGATGGTACAAGGAGGTCCTTATATAGCCTATGGAATTGGCGGACAAACAGAACTCGGAGACGAAGTTGTTTTAAAAACACCGGAAGGAACTATCTCGATGGGCTTAAATGATTATATAAAAATGATTGACGGTTGGAGAAGGGGAGAAGATACCTTCAGCGATACGCATTTCCGTGAATTTGACTGGGGTATTGGTATTGGCCTGGGAGTAGAGTATGAACATGTGAATATATCTTTTAAGTATGACTTTGGATTATATGATATATCACGAGGAGATGGAAAAGTGAAAAACAGGAATGCTTATGTCACTTTAGGATATAAATTCTGATCATTCTTTGATATAATAATAAAGCCCGGAATTTCCGGGCTTTATTATTTTTATCTCAGTAAGTACTGCTTGAAATCAGCAAATTCTTTACTCATATCTACGCTTTGTTTTTTCCCTTTCATAAAAGCCTGCAACTTTTCAGGAATAGCCACCTGCCTGCCTATGATGCTTTCTACTGTTTCAAGAAATTTGGCAGGGTGTGCTGTTTCAAGGAAAACACCTGTCTCACCCGGCTGCAATTCATCTTTTAATGCCTGATAGCCGCATGCACCATGGGGATCGAGCAAATATCCGGTCTCATCATAAGTCGCTTTTACGATCTTCTTTATACAATCATCATTGTACCATTCTCCCGATATGTCTCTCTTTATCTCGTTCAATGACTTACCGTAAAGGTCGAGCACGCGGACAAAATTGCTGGGATTCCCCACATCCATGGCATTCGCAATCGTCTGTACAGACGGACGGGGATTATACTCTCCGGTTTGCAAATACTTATAGAAAATATCATTGCTGTTATTTGCCGCAATAAAACGCGTTACAGGCAGTCCCATGCGTTTAGCTATCAATCCGGCAGTAATATTCCCGAAGTTGCCGCTAGGTACCGAAAATACTACATTTCCGGCCTTTCCCTGCTTAGCAAGTTGAGCATAAGCATGGAAGTAATAAAATGCCTGAGGGAGAAATCTGGCTACATTTATGGAATTAGCAGAAGTCAGATTCAGCTTCCGGTTTAGTTCTTCATCCAGAAAGGCGGTTTTAACCAACGCCTGACAGTCATCAAATGTCCCGTCTATTTCTATGGCTGTTATATTCCGGCCTAATGTGGTAAACTGGCATTCCTGTATCTGGCTTACCTTCCCTTTCGGATAGAGAACATATACATGGATACCTTCCACTCCCAGGAATCCGTTTGCAACAGCACTGCCTGTATCTCCCGATGTGGCCACCAGGACTTTCACGTCTTTCTGCCCTTGCTTCTTAATGAAATAGCCTAGCAGACGGGCCATGAAACGCCCTCCCACATCTTTAAAAGCAAGAGTAGGACCATGAAAAAGTTCAAGGCTGTATATATTATCTTTTACATGTACTACAGGTGTATCGAAGCTGAGGGTATCATATACGATACTCTTGAGCGTATCCGGCTCTATATCTTCTCCAAAGAAAGCATCGGCAACCGTATATGCTATCTCCTGAAAGCTCATATTGCCTATATTTTCAAAAAAAGATTGAGGCAATTCTTTAATCGTTTCGGGCATATATAGCCCGTTATCAGGAGCCAGCCCTTTGACTACCGCTTCTTGCAGACTGACTTCCGGTGCATTCTTATTTGTACTGTAATACTTCATTTTACATTAATTTGAGAGACAAAAATAATAAAATGAAAGAGAAGAGACAAACGAATAAACATTATATTCGGATCTCACTCTTTTGATTGACAAATATTTCGGACTTTTATTCATGCCAATCAGTAGTTGAAGTGATTATTGTAGGATAGAAACGTTCGATTTTCTGCTGCACTTCGTTCCGCCAGAATGTTCATTTTGCCTTGATGCAAAACGAACCAAAAGGCTAGCACTCCTGTTGAGTCGCCTACGCTCCTCGATTTTCAATTCCTCGGCGACCCAAAACCGTTTTGACGGCTGAATCAAACACACGGGCTATCGCCCCGTTTGATTCTATGCCGCCTTCAACGGATTGGGTACCCCGCCTGCGTCACTAATGCGCAAGGGCTGACGCACATGAGGCTAAAGCCTTGATTTTTGTAACTTTCTATCAAGAAAAAGTTAAGAAAAACAAGCCGGCTGACGCGTTAGAAAAAAATAGAACGTTAAATTTCAACTACTGATTCACGTTATTTGTTACATTTGCATGTATAACAACAGTATAAGCCTTTGCATTGGAAAAGAAAAACTCGTCATATAATCAGATTCTAAAGTCTACATCTATTTTTGGAGGATCGCAGATACTCATTATCCTGATCGGCGTTATCCGCAATAAGATGATAGCTGTTCTGCTGGGGCCGGTCGGCGTGGGTATTATCGGTATATATAATTCTGTTATAGAGATGATACGCTCTGCCGGAGGACTGGGTATGGATACCACAGGTGTGAAGGAGATTGCGGAAGCGGATAGTTCCGGAGATAAGGAGGTACTTTTCAAAACTGTTACCCGGTTCAATAAATGGTTCAGAGTAATGGCACTTTGCGGAGCATTGGCCTGTCTCATTTTCTCTTATCCGATTAGTGTCTGGGCCTTTGAAGACGGTCGTTTTACCTTTTACATCGCTTGCTTATCGGTTTGTGTATTCCTTGCGATACTGACTATGGGCAGGTCTTCCATATTGCAGGGGATGCGTAGAATTCCCGAAATGGCAAAATCTGCTTTTCTGGGAAGCTTCTTCGGGTTGCTTATATCTATACCTGTCTATTTGCTTTTCGGCCTTGATGGGATTCTTCCGGCTTTTGTATTTTCATCACTATTTTCATTTCTATGCGTAGAATTCTATTATCGTAAACTGTATCTCAAGAAAAGTGATATATCAAATAAAGAGGCTTTCGAATCGGGATTGAAAACTCTGAAATTAGGCCTTTTCATCGTTGTCGCCGGATTTATAGGTACAGCAAGTATGTTCCTCGTAAGAACCTTTGTTTCGCGGAGTATAGATATCGATGCAGCCGGGCTGTTTCAGTCGGCATGGGTGATTACAAATGTTTATCTGAGCCTTATTCTGCGGTCTATGGGATCGGATTTCTTCCCACGACTATCGGCTATTGCGGGAGAAGGGGGAAAAGTGAAAAAATTGGTGAATGAGCAGAGTTATATTATTCTGGTAGTAGCTTCACCCATCATTGTGGGAATGTTGCTGTTTGCCGGCTTTGCCCTGTCTGTGCTCTACAGCTCGGAATTCGGGCATGCAGATGCCGTGTTGAGATGGCAGGTGCTGGGAACCTTTTTTAAGGTGCTGTGCTGGCCTGTAGCTTTTATTATGCTGGCAAAGAACAAAGGGACCGCTTTTTTAGCCACAGAGATTATATTTTATCTGGTTTACCTGCTGTCCGGTTATTTACTATTCCCGAAATACGGGCTTGAGGCTACGGGTATGGGCTATCTGATAGCTTATATTGTTTATCTTCCGGTAGTTTTCATAGTGGGTAAGACTATTTCGGGCTTTACATGGGATAGCAATATTATAAAGATGACAGTTATAAACATGTTGTTTATAGGAATAGCTTTTTATATAGCGCAATATTATGCCGGAGGATATGGTTTGCTACTGGGTACAGGAATCTTAGCCATATCGCTTGTATATGCGTATATTAAACTGAAAAAGGTATTCAGTATAGCGGAATTGCGTGATTGGTTCGGAAAGAAATAAGCGGAATTAGATTTTACCTTTTTCTATTTCTTTTACCCTTGGTATTACCAGGCTGTCTTCGATGAAAGTATGGGCTTCAAGTTCTTCCTCTGACATATACAGTTCGGTGAGAATGTTTACCATAAGCATCTGGTCTATAGTACCGGGCAGATATTTCATCAGTATCTGTTTCAGATCGTTCATCTTACCCTCTATGTCGTTGTGCCTTTGTTCGAATATATTAATGGAATATTTCTTTTCTCCCGAATCGTTAATAAGGGAATATACATACGGGAAAACAACTTCATCTTCATATAGCATATGTTCTTCCACTTCCTTGGTATAGTTGTCGAAGAAGTTAAGCACAACATCTTTCAACCCTTTTTCGGAAGTGTCGAAAACAAGCTCCAGTTTACGGCGTATATTCGGCAGTCTTTTTTCCAGAAAATAGCTATGTGAGCTTTTCAGGTAACGGAGAAATGGTTCCAGGGGAAGGGCTCCGAAAGCCTCTTCTATATTGATAATGGATTTATTGGATTGATAGCTGGCAAGGAACAGGAAGCAATCGGTATCGAATCCGTTTTCCTTGCAGACAGCGTCTACACTCTTTTCGCCAAATCCCAGAGATATATTCAGGCGGTTGAGCAACAGAAGAAGCCGGTAGTCGGCATCTATCAGTTCCGACATCTTCATTGACTTTTTAAATATGATAGTGATATTTTGCATGATATTGAAGTTTTATTCGTCCTGATACTTTATTTCGGATATATCTACAAGTTTGTTTATTATTGCATATATGGTCAGTCCCGAGATGCTGTGTACTTTAAGTTTACGGGTAATGTTCCGACGATGTGTTATAGCCGTGTGTATGGATATATTGTGATGTTCGGCAATCTCTTTATTGCTCATCCCTTTTACTACGCTGATAAGGATCTCTTTTTCCCTGTCGCTGAGTTCTTCCTGGTCACTTTGCCCGGCTTGTTCTTTATTCAGGCAATTCAGTAATGTTTCTTCAATCCTTGACTCCGAATCGTTTATTTTGATAACCGCATCATACGATTTGTAAAACTGCTCATCAATGATATTATATACCAGCGCAATGATCGCAATGTTTTTATTCAGGTTCAGTTGCTGGCGTATATCCTGCTTCGAGGTATGCCCCAGAAGCATAGGATTGATAAGTACTGCGTCGGGATGAAGTATGTCGAGCTGGTAATTGATATCCTCCATTTCCTTCAGTTCCACGACCTTCCCCACACTGGATAACTGGGAAAGAACATAGACCAGTCCTTTGCGTATAATATATGATGTTTCGGCTACTGCTAATACTTTCTTTGTATTCGACATCTTTTACGATAGTTTCTTATATAGAATCATTCTTTATAATGTGCAAATTACGTTATAAATTATGTTATTAACAAATGTTATTGGACATAAAGAATGTCAATAAAAGATAATATCTTTATCTGTATATTCGAGAACAATATTTGTATTAGTTTTGTTTAGCGAATGAAATACAAGTAGAACAGGAATAGATTTGCAAATGAAATAACATGCCGGTATCTGGATTGAGGGCCAGGAACTCGTTTCTTGTTTTCCCGTCTGCTTGTATCTAAAACATGTAACCCGTTATTTATGATCAACTTTAAACAAATTACACTGACTGATAAAAAGGAAATAGATGCCTGTTTTTCCGGAAATATTTATAGAGCCTGTGACTTTTGCTTTGCCAACCTGTTTGCCTGGAATGCCAGGTTTAAAACAATGTATGCCATAGAGCACCGCACTATTTTTCTCCGTTTTCAGGATTCCGACGGGCAGCTTTATTACATGATGCCTATCGGTAAAATGCCGCTGAGAGACGCGTTTGAGCTAATAATGAAAGATGCGGAGGACAACAAAATCCCGTTCCAGATGAAAGGTATCACACTTCGGATGTGGGAAAATATACAGAAGGAGATGCCGGATAAATTCCGCTACCTTCCCGACAGGAATAATGATGAATATATTTACCTGTCGGAAAAACTAATAAAGCTTTCCGGTAAAAAACTGCAAAGCAAGCGGAATCACATCAACCGCTTTAAAGCGGACAATCCTGATTGGGAATACTTTCCCCTGACCACTAAGAAAGAGCTGGACGAATGTGTGAGGATGCTTGATGAGTGGGAAGAGAAGTCTACATCAGCTATCAATATAACGCAGCGCTACGATTATATTGCGACAAGACTGATGCTCGAGCATTTCGAATACCTGCAACTGCGTGGGGGAGCTGTCCGGGTGAATGGAAAAATAGTGGCTTTTACAATAGGGGAACCGTTGACTGAAGACTCTTTTGTAGTGCATGTGGAAAAAGCGTTCGTTGATATGAACGGGGCTTATACTATCATCAACCAGCAGTTTGTAGAACACGAAGCCTCGGATTTTATGTATGTCAACAGAGAGGAGGATATGGGGCTGGATAATCTGCGTAAAGCCAAGATGTCTTACTATCCGGATATTCTTCTCGAGGAAGCGATGTTGATACCGAAGGTATAGATTAGCCCCCTAATCCCCCGGAGGGGGACTTGCAGAGAGGGTAAGTAAGAAATTATGAATTTGAGAAAAGTTGTCAATTTTGTCAACTTTTGATAAATAATAAGTTTTAAGTGATAGATAATGAGTAGTTTATATGATGTAGTTAAAATATCCCCTCCGGGGGCTAAGGGGCCTGGATGATACAATTTGCAAATGAACATACAATGCCGTTGGTTCGCCGGATGTGGAAAACATGCTTTGGCGATGCTGACGATTTTCTGGATATCCTTTTTAAGTATAAGTACAGGAATGAAAATACGCTGATATACTTTGACGGGGACAAAGCTGTCGCCTCTTTGCAGATGCTGCCCTATACAATTACGTTTTACGGAGAAGAAATTCCCTTTGCCTATTTAGCAGGGTTATGCACTCTGCCCGAATACCGCAGAAGGGGGTATATGGATCGATTGATACACAAGGCGCACGGTGTGATCGGAGAGAGAGGGATACCCTTATCCATCCTTGTGCCGGCAGAGGACTGGCTATATGGTTTTTATGAAAAATATGGCTATCAGAAAGTGTTTGAAAAGGGAACTGTTCCGTTATATCCGTTAAAGAAGATACTGGAAGATAATCCTGATATAACCGGGGCGTATAAAATATATGACGCATTGTTCCGCGGTAAAGATCTTTGTGTGCAAAAAACATTTACGGATTTCAAAGCTATAGTAGAAGAACAAATCATAGACGGATTTCCCGAGAAGTATGACATTGCGGGAATGGCACGGATAATGGACGCAGATTTCCTGTACGGTCTGTACTTCGAAAAACAGCCCCATGCCGATATAGAGATAAAAGATATACGTTTCCTATGCCGCCTGTTGTTCGGTTATAAGACGGATGAACTGGATGAGCCTTTCAGAAGCTTATTCCCGTTGCGTCATCCTGTAATGAACCAGATGCTCGAATAAAAGATTTTTTAAGAAGACCGGAATGATTTTTTAGGCCGATTCTGAAAGAAATCCACTATCTTTGGTACTTGATTTTAATGCTGTGTCCTGCTAATGGAAAACTTCGGAATAAGAGATATTGTTGATATACTGTTGGTTGCAACAGTAATGTATCAATTGTATAGGATTGTATCGAGGTCTGGTACGGGCGCTATTTTTAAAGGTGTTTTAGCATTTATAATCCTTTGGGTGCTTGTCTCGCAGGTGTTGCAGATGCGCCTGATGGGTGCTATCCTCGATAAGTTTACCGACTTCGGGCTGTTTGTACTTATCATCATTTTTCAGGATGAAATAAAGCGTTTCCTTATATCCCTTGGTTCGAACCGTACTTTTCGCTTTATAACGAAGATATTCAGATCGAAAGATGTAGGGGAGTTAAACGATTCTGTAATAACCTCCCTGGTGCTGGCTTGTATGAATATGGCCAAGACTTATACCGGAGCCCTGATTGTGATAGAGCAGGAGATAAAACTCGGTAATTATGCCGATACCGGAGAAGCACTGGACGCCGATATAAGCACACGTCTTATAGAGAATATTTTCTTCAAGAATACGCCTTTGCACGATGGGGCTATGATTATAGGAGGTAACAGGATCAAGGCGGCAGGATGTATCCTTCCGGTGGCCCAGAACCATGATATTCCAAAGTCTTTCGGGTTAAGGCACAGGGCTGCCATCGGTATATCGCAGGAAACTGACGCTAAAGTAATTGTGGTATCGGAAGAACGCGGCAAGATCTCATTTGTGAGCCAGGGCAAGATTGAAGCGAATATAACTCCTGAGAAATTGCAGGAACTTCTTATAGGAAGTATGCGTAAGAAGAAAAAGGCGAAAATGACAGGAAGTTAAGTTTGATGACAGGACTAAAATATAAGGCGTAAAAGTACCCACTTTTACGCCTTATATTTTTTATCCGGATTTATTATTTCTAATCAAACTCTCCCGGATTATCAGGGATTATATCAATTAAGTATATTTTAAATCTCAATGTTGTATAAGCAGGCACGGCTATATATCTTGTGCCGTTGGCGTTAGTGCTGTAATAATCAGTTGTTCCATACCCAAGCTGATAAGGAATAATTACTTCAACCTGTTTCCCTTTCTGCATGTTTTGTAGCATAGTCCTCATTCCATCAATATAATCGCTGACGCGTCCACGCAGGATATAACCATTGTTGTCGTTTTGAAAAATATACTTTGTTCCATCTTTTTGCAGGAAATACCCTTCGCAACGATAAGCCACACTATCGGTAAAATATGGAGTTTGGGTATCTGTGATTTTAGTTGAAGCAGTCTTTGTGATCTCTGAGTCATAATCATCTATATACTTGAAATAGATAGTACCGTTTTTGCTCTCAGATTCACGTGACTGATACACTGATTTATCTATATCCGCCACCTGTTTTTCATTATATGCTTTCCATTCCTCATCAATTACAATATTATTATCATCAGTACTGCAAGAGAAAAAGAATGCCAGCGGGCAAAGTATGGCGATTAAAGCAAATAGTTTTTTGTTCATAATTTTTATAGTTACGAGTTACGAGTTACGAGTTGCAAATTACAAGAGGCGGAATTCATTCATCACTTATAATTTATAACCCATAATTATTTTATATTGTTTTCAATAAGTTCTTCATACTTACTTTGTCGGCTATTATATCAGCCAGTCTGTCTATGCCTACGCGCTCCTGCTCCATTGTGTCGCGGTAGCGGATGGTTACCGTGTTGTCTTCCAGCGACTGGTGGTCTACCGTTACGCAATAAGGAGTTCCAATAGCATCCTGGCGGCGGTAACGCTTGCCGATGCTGTCTTTTTCATCATACTGGCATTTGAAATCAAATTTCAAATCGTCAATGATTTCCTGAGCCTTTTCCGGTAAGCCGTCTTTCTTTATCAAGGGCAGTACAGCCAGTTTGACCGGAGCTAATGCTGCCGGCAGTTTCAGTACTACGCGCGATTCGCCGCCTTCCAGCTCTTCTTCACAATATGCGGCTGACATAGTGGATAAGAACATACGGTCGACACCGATTGACGTTTCAATAACGTAAGGTGTATACGATTTATTGAGTTCAGGGTCGAAATATTGTAATTTTTTACCTGAATATTGTTCGTGACTACTCAGGTCGAAGTCGGTACGGGAATGAATACCCTCTACTTCCTTGAACCCGAACGGCATCTCAAATTCGATGTCAGTAGCTGCATTCGCATAGTGAGCGAGCTTGTCATGGTCGTGGAAACGGTATTTGTTATCCCCGTATCCAAGCGCCTTGTGCCACTTCATACGTGTTTCTTTCCATTTGGCAAACCATTCCAGTTCTTCTCCCGGACGAACAAAGAACTGCATTTCCATCTGTTCAAATTCGCGCATGCGGAAAATAAACTGCCGCGCAACGATCTCATTGCGGAATGCCTTACCTATCTGAGCTATACCAAACGGTATCTTCATCCGTCCTGTCTTCTGTACATTCAGGAAGTTTACGAAAATACCCTGTGCCGTTTCGGGGCGCAGGTATACTTTCATTGCACCATCGGCAGTAGAACCCATTTCGGTGGCAAACATCAGGTTGAACTGGCGCACATCGGTCCAGTTACGTGTTCCGCTGATCGGGTCTACGATTTCGCAATCGATGATAATCTGGCGAAGTTCTTCCAGATTGCTGTCGTTCAATGCTTTTGCAAAGCGGGTATGTACCTCGTCGCGTTTCGCCTGATTTTCGAGTATGCGAGGATTTGTCTGGCGAAACATGGCTTCATCGAAGCTGTCGCCGAATCTTTTTGCCGCTTTCTCTACTTCTTTGTTTATCTTATCGTCGATCTTTGCCATGTACTCTTCTATCAATACATCGGCACGATAACGTTTTTTACTGTCTTTGTTGTCGATCAAAGGATCGTTGAAAGCATCCACATGTCCCGAAGCTTTCCAGATGGTAGGGTGCATAAAGATGGCGGAGTCGATACCTACTACATTTTCGTGTAGCAAGACCATGCTGTCCCACCAGTATTTCTTAATATTGTTTTTCAGCTCCACACCCATTTGCCCGTAATCGTACACGGCGCTTAAACCATCATATATTTCGCTGGACTGAAATACAAAACCATACTCTTTGCAGTGTGAAACTATCTTCTTAAAAACATCTTCTGACATATCCCTTCAACTCGTTTTATGTTTGTTTTATATGTAATTGAATAAGTTGCACAAAGTAAACACTTTTTTTTGATATAGAAGGGCGTGGCATATCACTTATAGAATAATTAAAGATTGAATATTATGATTTTTTATTAAGCATACTTCTCCATACTCTAATTTTTGTGAGAGGAGAAGGCCTAAATATGCAGAGGCGATAATATAAATAAAGAATCCGTATTTTTAAACTAATCTGTTTCTTACGATGTTTAATCACCATGAAATATAGAAATATGCGAGGAGAAAAGAAAAAATGCCTCAATTGCGGGAATGAGGTAACAGATAATTATTGCGGTATCTGCGGACAATCGGTGCATACATCACGAATTACACCTCTTCATCTTGTCGAAGAACTGCAATATGGATTGCTACATATAAATAAGGGATTGCTTTATACGGTGAAAGAACTTCTTGTCAGACCGGGAAACACAATGAAGAATTATCTGGCAGGGAAGAGAGTTAAATATATGAAGCCATTCCTCTTCCTTATTGTATGGGGGTTGATTTATAGTATTGTTTTCCATTTCTTCCGTTTCTTTCCCATGAAAGAGATGAATAACCCCGGTAATGAGGTTCTTGGATATATACCGCTTTATGATTTGTATTCGGCCCATTATTCACTGGCCGTGTTGGTGATATTGCCTTTTTTTGCTCTGTCTACCTATTTTCTTTTTTATAAGAGCGGGTATAATTACACGGAGCATCTGGTGATATTCTCATATATTAATGGAGCAAAAACTGTTATTTTGCTATTATTCTATCCTTTAATATTTTTTACAAAATCAGCTGAGATTTATCATATTGTGCATATACTAGCCTCTATATATGTTATATGGGGGCTGAGTCAGTTTTTCAAATCGTCTTCATGGCTTAAAGTTGTGGGAAAAGTATTGTTGAGCTTTGTTTTGACTTATATCCTGCTCGTTATCATAATAACCGTTGTTTTCGAAGTCTTTAAGTTTTATAATATACAGCTGTAACTGAAATCCGGCACAATGGTTATTCCCTTCATCTCTTTTTATAGAATTTTCTTCATATCCCTTTAACGAATTTGCTCTCTTTATCACTCTATAAAGAAATACTAAAAAAAGCGTTACCTTCGTTTTTTATATAAAATAGGATATTTAATGAGGCATCTGTATCTGTTTATTTTATTTATGATAAGTCTCTCTTCCCTTGCTCAGACAGGAAAGACGGAGGTCAGGGGCTATATACAAGGTGCCATATTTGACGAGAAAACGAAAGAGCCGATCGCATCCGCAACCATTCGTTTGTTAAATAAGAGTGATAGCTCTTATATACAGGGTGTTGCGTCGAATGATAAAGGCGAGTTCAGACTTTCGGCTCCTCCACGTAAATATATACTTGAAGTCTCATTTATAGGATATAAGACTTTTTTGCAAAATTTTAATACTACTGTTAAAAATCCGGATTATTCGACAGGAGATATTTATTTGGAAGAGAATACGATCGAATTAGGCGCTGCTGTAGTGGAAGCCCAAGTTCCCGGTATCCTGGTGAGAGGCGACACTATCGAATACAATGCAGGTTCATACTCATCGCAGGAAAGTGATATGTTGCAGGATATGTTAAAGAATATCCCCGGAGTAGAGGTGGATGCTAATGGGAATATTACAGCTAACGGGAAGGCTATAAGCAAAATTTTGGTCGATGGCAAAGAGTTTTTCGGGAATGATATACCAATGGCTCTCGCCAATCTGCCTGCCAATATGATAAAAAAACTACAGCTATACAAGGAACAATCCGAAACGGCGAAAGTGACAGGATTCAGGGATAAAGACCCCGAACAGGTACTTAATCTGGTTGTAAAAGAAGAACTGAAGCAAAGTACTTTCGGCGATGTCAAAGGCGGATACGGTAGTGACGATAAATACGCCAATAAGGTGCTGGTAAACCACATGCGGGGCGATAATCAGCTTTCCTTTGTGGGTGATATGAATAATGTGAGTGATGATGAGTATATGTCGGGGATGGACAATGGCATAGATAAGAATAAGAATGTGGGAGTGAATGCTTATGTGCAAATGTCGGAGAAATTTAAAATAGGGGGAAATGTAAGGTACTCTGACAACGAGAACCTGATGGAAACCAAAACGAATACCCAGACGTTCCTCTCTACTGGCGACCGTTTGGCAAAGCAGGATATGTCATCGACCAATAAGCGGGATAATATGAATGTGGGAATGAATATACAATGGAAACCTGATACTCTTACTACTATTTTTGCCCGTTCGTACATCAACTTCAATAATACAGAGAGTGATCAAACGTCGACAAACTTCTCTTATGTGGCAGAAAAGGATACAACCTCCGGACAATCCATCAATCGGTCGAAAGGAGACGGATACAGTATAAATAATTACTTTACCGTTGGCCGTAAGCTGAACAATAAAGGGAGGACTGTCAGTTTGTCCTTTAACAACTCACTACGAAAAGAGAATAGTAAAGGGACCAATTATTCCTATACAACTTATACGGGAGATGTGGAAGATAAGATAATAGACCAACGCACCAATACCGACAATAACTCCAATAGCTATAATATATCTATGTCTTATGTAGAGCCGCTTGGAAAGGATTACCGTTTACAATTATCATACTCTTACGGATTGAATGACTCGGAGCGGATGCGGGATGTGCGAAAAAGAGATGCTGAAGGTAACTATACTCTTATAGATTCGGCTTATGCACGAAATACGGAGAATACATATATCAATCAGAACATCAGCCTCAATTTTCAGGCTACAAAAGAAAAATACAGGTATACTATTGGTTTTAGTGTAGATCCTTCACGTTCCCGCAGTAAAATCAGCCTTGGCGATTCTATTATCGAAAATTTGAGGCAGAGTGTAGTAAACTTTTCTCCCAGCCTCAATTTTTCCTATACTCCGAATGAAAGGACAAATATAGATTTCAATTATTCGGGTTCTACAGGTCAGCCGGGAATCAGTCAGCTTTCGGCCGATACGGTAATTGTAAACGCCTTGTCGAAATATTACGGGAATCCGAACCTGAAACCCAGTTACAGTAATAATTTAAATGTCTTTTATCAGAAA
Organism: Dysgonomonas sp. GY75; assembly: GCF_015234155.1. Lineage (NCBI taxonomy): Bacteria > Pseudomonadati > Bacteroidota > Bacteroidia > Bacteroidales > Dysgonomonadaceae > Dysgonomonas > Dysgonomonas sp. GY75. Next base: position 65,561 of record NZ_JADCLQ010000047.1, on the reverse strand, counting down.
TCGGACTATGAGACAAGCCGTTTCCTGATGCTTATGGGCGGATTTAATTATACATTCAACAATATTGTAGATTATACATTGATAGATGAACAGGGGAATAGCATTAATACATACAGGAATGTAAGTGGAAATATGGGAGCAAACATAAACTTTATGTATAATACACCCCTGAAAAACAAGAAATTCACTGTTACCAATAATTCGACGGGGAATTATTATAAGAATATAGGGTACACCAATGGTGAAAAAGCTATAACCCATAATGTAGTACTTGCAGAACAAGTATCTGTCAGATTTAAGAACGATAAGTTTGAAACCAATCTGCGGGCGGGTGTATCGTATAATATGACAAGGAATAATCTGACCGATTTGCAAGATAGGAATACGACGAATTATACGCTCAATCATTTTGCCATGTGGAGGCTTCCGTATGACTTTATTCTTACCAGTAGTATTAATTATTCTTATTATTCGGGATACGAAGATGACTTCAAAAACAGTGAGATGTTATGGAATGCATCCATTGCAAAACAATTCCTGAAAAAGAAAAGGGGTACGATAAAAGCACAGGTTTTCGATATACTGAACGACAGGAATAATATTACCCGTTATGTAAGTGGCAACTATATGTCCGATTCACGCTCGAATACAATAAACCAGTATTTCCTGCTGACTTTCTCTTATAAATTCAATATAATTAAGGGGAAGAAGGGGGTAGATGAAGCAGACGAAGTATATGAGGGTGGATATTATTAGGACTAATAAAAAGAATGTGTAGACAAAAGCCTCCTCGAATTCCTTTAAATTCGAGGAGGCTTCTTATAATAGATTTTTCAAAAATCAACATGATCCGGATCTGGACCGACACGTTTATTCTTATTTAATGAATTGATTTTTCCAATCTCCTCTTCTGTCAGTTTAAAGTCGAATATATGGAGATTCTGAGCCATTCTCTTTTCGTTGGCAGATTTTGGTATGGTTACCACCCCTCTTTGATAGTCCCAGCGAAGGATGATCTGGGCTGGAGATTTTGAATATTTTACAGCTAAATCCGTCAGTATTTTTTCTTCGAATAAACCTGTCTGATTTGCGGCAAACTGACTCCATGCCTCTGTCTGAATGCCTGCTTTTTTGCAGAAATCCAGATCGTTTTGCTGTGTCAGGTAGGGATGTAGTTCTATCTGATTTACTGCAGGTACTATTGTTGCCTCCTTTAGCAATGTTTCGAGATGATGTTGCTTGAAATTACTTACCCCGATAGCTTTTACTTTTCCGCTCTGGTAAATTTCTTCGAATTTCTTCCATGTTTCAACAAATTTACCCTCTACCGGCCAGTGTATCAGGTACAAATCCAGATAGTCCAGATTGAGCCTTTTCAGGCTGGCTTCGAATGCTTCCTTTACTTTTCCATTCCGTTGGTCGGCATTCCACATTTTGGTGGTGACGAAAATTTCTTCTCGTGGAATACCTGAATTTTTGATTGCTTTGCCTACTGCTTCTTCGTTGTGATAATACATAGCCGTGTCAATATGCCTGTATCCGACCTTTAGCGCGGTTTCTACTACTCTTTGTGCCTCGGTGTTATCTTCGATACGAAAAACACCTAAACCAATACATGGCATTTCCACTCCATTATTCAGTTTTACTTTTTCCATTGTTTATATATTTTGAGATTATTGATTATGCTGCTAATTTAACAATTAAAGCTGTTATTAAGTTTAGATAATTTTTATATATGCAGATTGATCTTTAGTCCTTTGATGTCTTGGAATAAACAATAAGCACACAGGTAGGCATGCTGCCGGTTTTTAACAGTAGAGATACTATCTTTCTGATTCTATAGCCTTCACAAGATGATTTATTATGAGTTAAATATTAACAAAAGGACAGCTAAAGTTTCTTGTTTTGTGAATTTTCATTATCTAATGTGCAATTCTGTTGCTTATTGAATAATTATTTATATCTTGCGTTATCTATTTTAACATACTATATAAACTAATATCATGTCAGACAATTCAACTAAAATTAAATTCTATGGTGGAGAAGATATTCCACTGGAGCTGCACAAGGTACGTGTAGTGCAAAAATTACATTTAGTTCCCATCGAACGCCGCTTGGAAGCGTTATGCGAAGCCGGGTTCAATACATTCAGACTAGATACGAAGGATGTATTCCTTGATATGCTTACCGATAGCGGAACAAACGCTATGAGCGACCGCCAAATGGGGGCCATGATGATTGCCGACGATGCCTATGCGGGTTCGCAGAGTTTTGTACGTTATCAAAAAGCCGTTGAAGATGTTCTCGGCAAGAAGTACCTTTTACCGGTACATCAGGGACGTGCTGCCGAAAATATTATCTCCAATGCTTTTATCCGTAAGGGCAGTATTGTGCCTATGAATTACCACTTCACAACGGCGATGGCGCACATAACCCAATATGGCGGTAAGATAGAAGAGCTGTTGTATGACGAAGCCTATGTGATAAACAGTAAACACCCTTTCAAAGGGAATATGAATCTGGAAAAGCTGGAGAAATGCATTACAAAGCATGGGGCGGCAAATATACCGTACATCCGTATGGAGGCCTCCACAAACCTGATTGGTGGTCAACCTTTTTCTATAGAGAATCTGCGGGGAGTTCGTGCTATCGCCGATAAATACGGAATCAAACTTGTATTGGATGCCAGCTTACTTGGCGAAAACGCCTGGTTGGTAAAACAGCGGGAGGAAGAATTTAAGAATAGTTCGATGGCTGAAATTATACTTTGTATGACAGGCCTTGCTGATCTTGTTTACTTCTCGGCCCGTAAATTAAGCTCATCCCGTGGAGGTGGTATCTGTACCAACAATCATGCGATATTCAAAGAACTGGAGCCTCTGGTCCCTCTGTTCGAAGGATTCCTTACTTATGGAGGTATGTCAGTCCGGGAAATAGAAGCGATAGCGGTGGGTTTGTACGAGACACTGGATGAAAGTATGATTTGCCAAAGCCCTCAATTTATCGCCTATTTAGTGAATGCGCTCGATGCCAAGGGTATCCCTGTGGTGACTCCTGCGGGAGTACTGGGCTGCCACGTGAACGCGATGGAAATCTGCTCTCACATTCCTCAGACGGAGTATCCGGCAGGATCGCTTGCCGCCGCATTCTTCCTTATTTCGGGAATTCGTGGTATGGAACGGGGTTCAGTTTCTAATCAGCGCGATGAATATGGCAATGAGACATATGCCGATATGGAGTTGCTGCGTCTGGCCGTTCCCCGCCGTGTATTCACCCTTTCTCAGATCAAATATGTGGAAGACCGTATGACCTGGCTCTATGAGAACCGCCATCTGATAGGAGGTCTCAGATTTGTCTACGAACCGCCTGTCCTCCGTTTCTTTATGGGTGGGCTTGAACCGGTGAGCGATTGGCCACAAAAACTACTGGAGAAATTTAAGGAGGATTTTGGAGATAGTTTATAAATATATATAGGAAAGGATTCGATAATTTTCGGGTCCTTTTTTATTGCTGACAATTTGATGCTAATAAACCTTAAATTAGTGAAAGTGTAAATAAAAGTGTAAAATCCGGATATATTTTTTGTTCTAAAACAAGCGCTGAGACACTATTTAAACGAAGTAAATAATCCTTAATAATCCTTACACATAGAGCCATTTTTTTTAACGCGGATTAACAGCGGCTAATCTGAAATCAGATATACATTTGCTCCGTATTTAAACAACATGTTTAACTTTTTTAATTGACAAAAAATTATGAAAAAGATTATTCTTTCAAGTGTTATGGCAATTGCATTAATTGCGTCTACTAGTGTTATGGCTCAAAATGTTACTCCAAAATCAGAAGCATCTAAAGTGAAAAAAGAAGCTAAGGCTGATGTAAAGGCTGCAGAAAAAACTGCAAAGAAAGAAACTAAAGTTCTAAAAAGCGATGCAAAGGCTGCAAAAGCTGATGTGAAATCAGATGCAAAGGCTGTTAAATCTGAAGTAAAATCTGAAGCAAAAAAAGTAAAAAGTGAAGTAAAAAAATAAACGAAAGAATACTTACATATTATAAAATACCTCACTAGTATACGTAAGGAAACGGCCTCGATTGATTGAGGCCGTTTTTATTTTTCGCTATTATTTAGCCTTATGTTTGCTGCGTCTGCGGTCGTCGTAAACCGAGATCATCCAAAACATGCTGCAAACAGAGGATATAAGTACTACCGGAACAAGGAAAGTAGCCGAGCTTAACCCGCTCTGTCCCGATGTCGAATACACAGCCATCCCTACAATGGCGATGAGTGCATACATAACACCGAAAGTGGTGAGCATATTTTTTATGACGGGACGCGCACTGATATTCTTTTTAGGGATCAGAGCCTTTTCCGTTTCTATCTGTTGCATGATTCTGTATTTCAGGCTCTCTCCGGCTTTCATCTTTGTGCCCGACAGAAGTTCCTTTATCTTGTCATCTTGCATATCGTTGTTTTTATTTATTCAAATATATAAAAAATTTTCTTAGGCACATTCATGCCTCATTAGTAGGTTTATGGTGTCGGCAAATCGTTTTCTTGCCCGGTGCAGCTTTACTTTAATATTTGCATCAGTCAGCCCCGTTATCTGTACAATGTCCTTTACCGAGTTGTCTTCAAGATAGTATAGGGTTAGTATCACAGCTTCATCTTTAGGTATGCGGTCCATCGCTTTATTGATAAGCTCTTTCCGCTCATTTTCTTCTACCTGAGCCATGGTGTCCATATCGGAATAAGAGTCGTTCATGTCGATTTGTTTATAATCCACAAATTCGGTGTTGTATATATTGCCTCTCGTCTCCGTGACGGCGGTGTTGTAAACAATACGGTAAAACCATGTAGAGAATTTACTGTCGGCCCTGAATGTATGCAAATTGTGAAAAGCTTTGACAAAGGCATTCTGCACTATATCTTCCGCGTCCTGCTTGTTTCCGCAGACACGGAAAGCTATGGTGATAGCCATGTCCTGATAGGTATCTACAAAGTAGCCGAAGGCGGCAGTATCCCCCTTCAGCACTTTGTGTATCTGTTGCTTTTCATTCATTTATTCAGCGTCGTCGTCAAATTCTTTTTTATCTTTCACCAGTATGTAAAATGTTACATAGGCTAATCCGAGGAACAATAGTATTCCGGAGGCAACTACCCAGAAAGCCTCGTCTTCTCCAAGTTCCATAACCCGCGATATGATAAGGGCTATAATAAGTCCCAGTGCAATGCCTACGCAAAGGATGCCGTTCCGTAATGATCTGTATTTGTTTGGAGTCGGCTTTGTCTGATCCGGTGGGATAATACCTTGTTTTATCAATTCCATGCGTTCTTTGTGTTTCGATGCAATTGATTTTAGTCCAAGGAACATACCGAAACCAATAGGGAGTGCTACTGAAGAAAGGATAGCTACAATTGGTATAATGTTGTGCATAAAGTCCATAATTTCTAATTTTTATATGGTTAATTAATCTGTTTCCGAATATATGACTACGTGCTGTTGCATTCGGTTACAAATTTTTGAAGATATTTTTCAGTAAAACTTATATTGTTTTGTAATCAATTGATTTGTAGTGTTTTATTTATTCTTATTTAAGGATAATATTTATTGCCGGTTAAAATCTAACAAGCCTGACGTTTTTTCGTTTTTACTTTTCCATAATATTGTGCCATTGTCAGTATAGAGTTCTACCTTCTTCCCATATTCAGTAAATCTAAGAATGCAGGCGCTGATAAACTGAGAAAATCAACCATGAAATGAGCAAAAATAGCCCATCTCAGGCTCCCTGTCTTTTTGTAAACTATTGCCCATATTATACCCATTATAAGTGTGGATGTAACGAGTTCCGGTCCTCTGAGCATGTTGGAGTTTAACCCGAATACAGCATGGTTAGCAGAGAAAACAACACTGGTATAGAATATAGATAGCCATTTATTCCAATTGTTTGTGTAATCTGACAAAAGGCCTCTCCAATAAAATTCTTCCAGCCATGGGTTTATTACTGCCAGTGCTATCCAGGGAAGCCATATTGTCCATACTGTCAGTAAATGTTTATTGAATATAAATATAGGCAGGCATATAAGTCCTGTTGAAAGTGCAAGTATAGTCCAGCCAATACCTCCCTGTGGTTTTTTTAGCCAGTTTTTCACCGAATTTATTCCTCCATATCTGAATATAAGGAAAGAAAATATACACCATTCTATAAGGATAACAGGAATAAAAGCCCATTTTCCGATCAGTTTTCCGAAAGAAAGAGCAACGATTATATTTATAAGAATAATAATGAAAGGGGATAAGATGATAATATTCCTGTCTTTCTTATAAAGGCTTATATTGCTGTTTTCCATATCGTATCACAATTGTATCGCACGAAGTTATGAAAATTCGATTTATATTTAGAACCTGTTTAAATTATTTTTTTTCTACCTCTCTCAGCCGTGTGAATCTTTTGATTTGTTCTTCTTCCAGTTCCTTATCCGCCGCCACTATTTCAGGATTATGTGTTCCGTCTGTTTTGTTAAAAGCTAGTCATCCTCGCGTCTTCTCTATAGGGGCGGTGGCAAAGGGGGTATTATTTGTTTATATACAGTTTATAAAAACTGAAGGCTAATCACTAATAGCTTTTTAGCATAGATAAATTGGTTTCAAAATCATAAATCAGATACAGCTAATTCGTTTTTCACTTATTTTATATACTTTTGTAGCCTTGATTTAAACTATAAGATATGTCTCAGAAAGTACGGGTACGCTTTGCACCCAGCCCTACAGGCCCATTGCATATTGGAGGTGTACGCACGGCATTATACAATTACCTGTTTGCTAAAAAGCACGGTGGAGACTTTGTTCTCCGTATCGAAGATACCGATTCGCAACGTTTTGTTCCCGGAGCCGAAGAGTATATAATAGAGGCTCTTACATGGCTCGGGCTAAAGTTTGATGAAGGGACGCATGTTGGCGGGGCTTATGCTCCATACCGCCAGTCGGACAGGAAAGAGGTATACCGTAAATATGTCGATGTATTATTGGACAAAGGTGCAGCGTATATTGCTTTCGATACACCGGAAGAACTTGAGTCAAAGCGCGCTGCCGTAGCCAATTTTCAATACGATGCATCTACACGTGGCGAAATGCGGAATTCCTTGACACTAAGCAGCGAAGAAGTACAGGCTCTGATCGATGGAGGTAATCAGTATGTTGTTCGCTTCAAAATAGAAGCTAATCAGGAAGTGCTTGTAAATGACATTATCCGTGGCGAAGTAAAATACAATTCTTCGGTGCTCGACGACAAAGTATTATTTAAGTCGGCCGATAACCTGCCTACATATCATCTGGCAAATATTGTCGATGACCATCTGATGGAAATCACCCACGTTATCCGTGGTGAAGAATGGTTGCCGTCGGCCCCTTTGCATGTGCTTTTATATAAAGCTTTCGGATGGGAGGCTACTATGCCGCAATTTGCCCATCTGCCATTATTGCTTAAACCCGAAGGAAACGGTAAATTGAGCAAGCGTGACGGAGACCGTCTGGGATTCCCCGTATTCCCGTTGGAGTGGAAAGACCCGAAAACAGGAGAGATTTCATCTGGCTACCGCGAAAGCGGTTATTTGCCCGAAGCCGTTATCAACTTTCTTGCACTCTTAGGCTGGAATCCGGGCAACGATCAGGAGATTATGTCTATGGATGAACTTGTACAGCTTTTCTCTCTTGAAAAATGTAGCAAGAGCGGAGCTAAATTCGATTATGAAAAAGGCAAGTGGTTCAACCATCAGTATATACAATTGCGCCCGAATGCCGAAATAGCTAATATATATTATCCCATTCTGGAGGAAAAAGGAGTTGATGTTACTCTCGGCTATGTAGAAACAGTCGTGGGACTGGTTAAAGAGCGGGTGAGCTTTGTGAAAGAATTATGGGACCAATCCTTCTTCTTTTTCGTTGCACCTGTTTCATACGATGAAAAGGTGGTGAAAAAACGCTGGAAAGAAGACTCTCCTGCGCAAATGGCCGAATTGATCGGTATATTGAAGGATATAGACGATTTTTCTGCGCACAGTCAGGAAGAAATTGTAAAAGCATGGATAGAATCGAAAGGTTACCATCTGGGGAATATTATGAATGCTTTCCGTCTGGCTGTTGTGGGCGAATCGAAAGGTCCGCATATGTTCGATATAACGGCTGCTATTGGTAAGGACGAGACTATCGTTCGTCTGCAAAAAGCGATTCAGGACCTTTAAAATTCGTAAACATGTTTTTTTATAATTTCGCCATATATCTGTATGCATTTATCGTTCGCATCATTTCCCCTTTCCACAAGAAGGCGAGAAAGATGATAGTAGGGCATAAGCAAACATATAAGGTACTCAAGGAAAAAGTTGACCCTGATGCAAAATATATATGGTTTCATGCTGCTTCGCTCGGTGAGTTTGAACAGGGTCGTCCGATAATAGAAGAAGTAAAACGTAAGAATCCTGAATATAAGATATTACTTACATTCTTTTCCCCGTCGGGATATGAAGTCCGTAAAGATTATCCACTGGCCGATATTGTTTGTTACCTGCCATTCGATAAGAGACGCAATGTAAAGAAGTTCTTGAAACTGGTAAAGCCCGAAATGGCAATATTTATCAAATACGAGTTCTGGTATAATTTTGTGAATACCCTTCACAAGCAGGGAATACCTATCTATATGGTTTCGGCTATCTTCCGTTCTTCACAGATCTTCTTCAAATGGTATGGAATGGATATGCGCAAATTGCTGAAAAAATATACATGCATCTGTGTGCAGGATACCAATTCGGCCGAATTGTTGCGGGATATAAAAGTGACAAATGTAGAAGTATGTGGCGATACCCGTTTCGACAGGGTACTCGATATAAAGCAACAGGCTAAACAGTTAAATATTGTCGAGGCATTTGCTAAGAAGGCCGCCGCCGAAAGTGAAAAAATATTGGTAGCAGGCAGTTCGTGGCCAAAAGATGAAGATGTGATTATGCCATACTTCAATATGACTACCGACCTGAAGATGATAATTGCGCCGCACGAAATAAATGAAGCTCACCTGAAATATATAGAGAGCAATCTTCAACGACCTTACATCCGTTATTCGAATGCCATACCTGAGATGATGGCCGATTATGATTGCCTTATCATCGACTGCATAGGCCTTTTGTCGTCCATTTACCGGTATGGGCAGGTTGCATATGTGGGAGGTGGCTTTGGTGTCGGCATACATAACGTACTTGAGGCTGCTGTATATGAAATTCCTGTGATATTTGGACCCAACTTCAAGAAATTCCGTGAAGCCCAGGGGCTTCGCGAACAGGGGGGAGGATATTCTATCGCTGATACCGAATCATTCAGAGGGTTGATGGACGAATTTCTCCAATATGACGAAACCCTCAGCGCTGCCGGAAAACATGCGGGAGATTATGTCCGTTCCAATAGTGGAGTCGTAGACAGGGTAATGAATGTACTGAAACTGTGAACTCTTCGTTTTCAGGTATATTTTTCTTCTAATAAAAAATATTCTTGTAGATTTGTATTCTAAACCATAGTGTTATGGCGCAAATTAATAAGATATTCAATTCCAAGATTAAGATACCTACCCCGGTTTTTTTTATAGTGACTATTCTGGTCATTTGGTATTTTTTGCCCCGTGAAGGCAAATATAAGTATTCATATACCGAGAACAGGCCCTGGCAATATGGTTTGCTGACTGCTCCGTTCAATTTTCATATCCATAAATCCGATAAGCAGGTACAAGCAGAAAAAGACAGCATAATGCGGTCTTATCAGCCATATTATTATACCGATCTTACCATATCAAAGAAGACAGTATCTCAGTTTTCGCAGGATGCTTTAGCGAAGAGTATCCCCTCAGAATATATAAGCTATGTGAACCGTAAACTCAACGAAGTATATAAGGCCGGTATAATATCCGCTGAGGATTATGATAAAGTTCAGCAACTGAACAAAAAACAACTGCAACTGGTAAATGATAATAATGTTGCCAGTACCCGCCATCTGGCATCTTTCTATACCCCTAAGCAGGCTTATGAGAAAATAATAAGTGATGCGCCATCCAGTGTAGATATAAGTCATTTGCGAGCTATCAACTTGAATGACTACCTGAATGTAAACGTGCTGTATGACGAAAAGATGTCGTCTAACGAGAAGGAAGAACTGCTCAAGCAGGTAGCATTATACGAGGGAGAAGTCCAATCGGGAGAAAAAATAATAGACCGGGGAGAGATCGTCGATGCCCGTACAAAGAATATACTTGATTCTTACAACCGGGAAGTAGAAAGCAAAGTAGGCACAAAGTCCAAGCCCGGCTGGCTGATGTTCGGAGAACTTGTCATGCTCTCTTTGCTGTTGATGTCGCTGATGGTGTATCTTAAGTTTTACAGGCTGCATGAGTATAACAACCGGAAGAATATCATTTTTATACTTATAATGGTCGGGATATTTCCCATTATCACCGGGCTGATGGCCGACACCAAGATGTTCAGCCTGATGTATCTGGTTCCCTTTGCCATCCCTACTATACTGATCCGTACATTTATCGATTCGCGGACAGCTATGACCACACATATGATTACCGTGCTCATTTGCTCCCTGATGCTTCCATTGGCCCAGATGGCACAATTTATCGTCATTCAGGTAATGATAGGATATATGTGTATATTCAGTCTGAGAAATCTTTCGGAGCGTTCTCAGCTCGTATATTGCTCCATTCTCATTTTGCTGACGTATGTGATTACATACACGGCCTGGATTCTCTGTACAGAAGGAGACCCTTCTCTCCTGATAGAGAACGGAAGAATGTATATTTATTTTTGTATCAACTTTGTATTTGTGTCTTTTGCATATTTACTGGTCTATATGTGTGAGCGGGTTTTCGGCTTCATTTCCGAAGTGAGCATGATAGAATTATCGAATACCAACAGGCCATTGTTACAGGAGTTGTCCGAAGTCGCGCCCGGAACATTCCAGCACTCGATGCAGGTATCGACACTGGTGGTGTCGGCGGCGCACCGTATAGGGGCTAATGCGACCCTTGTCCGTACAGGAGCGCTCTATCATGATATAGGGAAGATGGTGAATCCTATTTTCTTTACCGAAAATCAGGTTGAAGGTATCGATCCGCATGCCGGGCTTACAGAGAAGGAAAGCGCCCGCATTATCATCGGACATGTCGCGGAAGGGGTAAAGATTGCCAAAAAATATAACCTGCCGCAGCAGATTATCGATTTTATACAGACGCACCACGGAAAAGGGAAAGCAAAGTATTTCTATAATTCATATGTAAATAGTCATCCGGATGAAGAGGTGGATGAGGCCGATTTTACTTATCCGGGCCCTAATCCCTTTACCCGTGAAACCGCTTTGTTGATGATGGCCGATACCATAGAGGCCGCATCACGTAGCTTGAAGGATAACAGTAAAGAAGCAATAAGCGGACTAGTCAACAGACTTGTGGATTCGCAGGTGGCCGACGGGCTTTTCAAGAATGCGCCGATTACATTTAAAGATATAGAATTAGCGAAAGAAGTGTTTTCCGAAAAACTGGTAAGTATGCGTCATATGCGTGTAGCCTATCCCGAATTGAAGAAGCAGAATGACGAGACATTGATAGAACAATAAGGATTTTAATACTGTAAAAACTAAAATATAGATGAAAAAATTAGTAGTGTTATCAGCATTTGTTTTGCTGACATTGGGTATAAGTGCCCAAAGTGCCGGAAGTGGTTATCAGTTTTCGGTTGTGAAAGAAAACCCGATTACCTCTATCAAGAATCAGGGGAATAGTGGTACTTGCTGGAGTTTCTCAGGACTGGGTTTCCTCGAATCGGAAGTTATCCGCATGGGCAAGGGTGAGCACGATCTGTCGGAGATGTACATCGTGCGCCGTAATTATGCAGATAAGGCGGATAAATTTGTAAGGGTGGGAGGTAACCTGAATTTTGCTCAGGGAGGTTCTTTTGCCGATGTCGTAGAAACATTGAATGAGTACGGAGTTCTTCCGAACGAGGTTTATACCGGCCTTAACTACGGTGAGACAATGCACAAGCACGGGGAAGTCGAAGCCGGCCTTTCCGGATATGTGAAAGGTGTTAATGAAAATAAGAACAAGCGTATCTCCCCGGTATGGAAACAAGGATTGAATGGTATTCTCGATGCTTATTTCGGAACTGTTCCTCAAAATTTCCAATATCAGGGAAAATCATATACTGCCGGGTCGCTGCGTCAGTCTTTAGGTTTGGAGGCAAGTAATTATATCTCTCTTACCTCGTTTACCCATCATCCGTTCTATGCTCCGTTTGCACTTGAGATACCGGACAACTGGCGTTGGTCGCTTTCATACAACCTGCCAATAGATGAACTGATGCAAACTATCGATGATGCCTTGAATAACGGTTATACAGTGGCATGGGCTACCGATGTGAGCGAGATCGGTTTTACCCGTAACGGCCTGGCTGTTATTCCTGACGACGAGGCTCCTGAAAATGTAGGTTCGGACCAGGCACATTGGCTAGGCCTTTCTCAAACAGAGAAAAACAACCGTATAAAAGCTAAGATAGAAGAGGGACCTGTGAAAGAAAAAACAATTACACAGGAGATGCGTCAGATAGCATATGATAATCAGGAGACTACCGACGATCATGGTATGCAGATATATGGCATCGCTAAAGACCAGAATGGAAATAAGTATTATCTGGTAAAAAACTCTTGGGGTGAAGCTGGCGCATATAAAGGTATCTGGTATGCTTCGGAAGCTTTTGTAAAGTATAAGACAATGAGTGTAATGATACACAAAGATGCTTTACCAAAAGGAATAGCTAAGAAACTTACTCTCAAATAATATGATAATAAGAATAATAGGACTTCTGTTTATATCTTCTCTGTTTAGCGCATGTAACGGGTCTAAGCAGGAGAAAGAGGTGAGTGAAAACGTAGTCGTTGAACAATCCGGGACTTCGGCGAAACTTGAAAAAGGAAATATACGGCATACAGTCATGTTCAATCTGAAATATGGCGTGGATGCCCCCGAAACCGACAAGTTCTTACAAGACGGACAACGTATTTTAAGTGCTCTTCCTATGGTGAAAAACTTCGAAGTTTCCCGTCAGGTAAGCAGTAAGAATGAATATAAGTTCTATTTTTCGATGGTTTTCGATAATCAGGAAGCCTATAAGGCCTATAATGACCATCCTGAGCATGTGAAATTCGTAAAAGAACGCTGGGAAACTGAGGTCACAAATTTTCTGGAAGCGGATTTTGTTGCTGTTGAATAATCGGTTATCATATATAATATAGTTTGAAGAGGATGGGTATATATTCATCCTCTTTTTTATGAGAATCTTTTTAAACCTTTTTGTTCTGTATTAAAAAATACACTAAAATATTTTGCACATCCAAATAAAAATGTTTCCTTTGTAAATATTTCGTAATAGCAAATAAATAGAAATGGAACCAATTTGTAAATTAAAAGATATATATAAAGCTCTTTACAACTTCGAAAAGCGTTTTGCAGAAGCTAATGGTATCACCATCAATGAAGGGATGCTTCTTTGCTGCCTCAAAGACGGTAAGCCGAGGTCGGCTAACGAGCTGTGTGACTTTGTGGGATTGTCTAATTCGCGTGTGTCACGTGTTATTACCACGGTGGAGGACAAAGGGTATATAGTCCGTGAAATGGGAACTGCCGATAAACGCCAGATGATTTTTACATTGACGGACTCAGGGAAACAAAAAACAAAGGAAATGCAGGCGCAGGGAATGGATTTTTCGGAACTTACAGCTTTGATCTCAAAATTGCAGGAATAATCATTATGGAATTTCAAGATTTCAGGTTTCAAAATCTCATGATTACTTTTTTATCTTGAAATCCTTGAAATAATGAAATATTGAAACTTATTAATTGCTAATAGCAAATATTTATATCATAAATTATGAAAATACTTATAATAGGAGGAGTTGCCGGAGGGGCAACGGCGGCAGCAAGGCTCAGGCGTATGGATGAGGACGCGGAAATTATATTATTCGAGCGGGGTGAATATGTATCTTATGCCAATTGCGGGCTGCCATATTATATCGGCGGGACGATAAGCGAGCGTGACAGGTTGTTTGTGCAAACTGTGGATGGGTTTACCGGCCGGTTCAATATAGATATACGGGTAAAATCGGAAGTTACAGGCATCGGTACCAAAAGTAAAACAGTGACGGTGCATAACTTAACTACCGGAGACAGTTATATCGAAAGTTACGATAAGCTGATTGTCTCCACCGGGGCAGAACCGATTAAGCCGCCTCTGACAGGTTTGCATGACAGCCGGATATTCTCTTTGCGCAATGTGCCCGATATGGATAAGATAAAGGGCTATATAGATCAGCATAAGCCCAAAACCGCCGTTGTTATCGGTGGTGGTTTTATCGGTTTGGAAATGGTGGAAAACCTGCATGATGCAGGGATAAAGGTGTTTGTGGTCGAAAAAGGCAATCAGGTGATGGCACCTCTCGACTATGCAATGGCTGCTATAGTACATCAGCACTTGAAGCAAAAAGGCGTATCACTCTATCTTGAAGAAGGGGTGACAGGTTTTGAACCGGACGGAGATAGCCTGAAAGTCTTATTAGAAAAGGGTGTTGCGTTGGATGCCGATATGGTTATCCTTAGTATAGGTGTCCGCCCCGAAACAAAACTCGCCAAAGAGGCCGGACTCGAACTGGGTTCGCTCGGCGGTATTAAGGTTAACGACTATATGCAGACATCGGAAGAGGATGTGTATGCCTTAGGGGATGCAGTAGAAGTATTCAATCCCGTAATCGGCAAGTATGCTCTTATTCCCCTTGCCGGCCCTGCCAATAAGCAGGCGCGTATAGTAGCGGATAATATTCTCGAAAATAATAAATATAAGTATGCGGGCACAATAGGTACATCTATAGCCAAGGTATTCGACCTTGCGGTTGCCGCCACAGGGGCTTCGTCCAAATTGCTGGACAGGGAAAATATCTCTCATGTCACTTCCTATACACATGGTAGCTCGCATGCAGGGTATTATCCCGATGCATTGCCTCTGTCCGTGAAAATCAATTTTTCACCTGCCGACGGAAAGTTATTAGGCGCTCAGGTCGTAGGCTTCGACGGTGTGGATAAGCGCATCGACCTGTTTGCGCAAGTAATAAAAAAAGGTGGTACTATATACGATTTGCAGGAAGTGGAACATGCTTATGCTCCGCCTTATTCCTCGGCGAAAGATCCTGTTAATATGGCAGGCTTTGTAGCGGATAATATTCTGAAGAAGAAAGTAAATATCATTCAGTGGGATGAACTGAAAAAGCAGGATAAACGGGATGTATTTATTATCGA
The DNA here is from genome assembly GCF_015234155.1 of Dysgonomonas sp. GY75. Lineage (NCBI taxonomy): Bacteria > Pseudomonadati > Bacteroidota > Bacteroidia > Bacteroidales > Dysgonomonadaceae > Dysgonomonas > Dysgonomonas sp. GY75. Next base: position 50,183 of record NZ_JADCLQ010000047.1, on the reverse strand, counting down.
TACCCGTACTGCGGAAGAACATCAGTTCGGACACATCGCCGGCTCGGTAAATATCCCTGTGGACGAGATACGCAGCCGCCTGCCGGAAATACCGAAAGATAAGAAGATAATATTATACTGCGCTGTCGGACTGCGTGGATACATTGCTTATCGCATTTTGACGCAACACGGATATAATGACATTTTCAATCTGTCGGGAGGATATAAGACTTATTCCTGCGCTACAGAAGATTATTCAGCTTTAAACAAGGTCAGTACATCCGGTAAAGAAGAAAATACACCTGTAATACAACAATTCTCCAATATGAAAACGATCGCGATAGATGCTTGCGGCTTGCAATGCCCCGGCCCGATAATGCAACTGAAAAAGAACTATGACCAAATAGAAGCGGGTGACCGTCTCGAAATAAAAGTGACGGACCAGGCTTTTGGTGAAGACCTTAATGGATGGAGCCGTATGGTGGGTGCTAAAGTTCTCGGCATGGAGAATTCAGGAGGAGTGATTACTGCTGTTGTGGAGAAACAACCCGTAGGTGAAAAGTCTGTTGCCCGTGGAGACAATAAAACGCTCATTGTTTTCAGCGATGACCTCGACCGTGCACTAGCATCTTTTGTCATAGCCAACGGAGCGGCGGCTTCGGGTAAGAAGGTAAGTATATTCTTTACATTCTGGGGGCTGAATGTGATAAAGAAGCTGAAAAAGCCAGCAGTAAAGAAAGACTTTATGGGTAAGATGTTCGGCCTAATGTTACCGTCGAGCAGTAAAAAACTAAGCCTTTCAAAAATGAATATGGGCGGAATGGGCAGCAAAATGATGCGTATGATAATGAAAGATAAGCGTATCGACAGTCTCGAAAGCCTGATGCAACAGGCAAAAGATAATGGTGTGGAGTTTATTGCCTGTTCCATGTCGATGGATGTAATGGGAATAAAGAAAGAGGAACTGATGGACGATATTACTATCGGTGGTGTGGCCGCCTATCTCGACAGGGCTGAGAATGCCAATGTGAATTTATTTATTTGAGAAATATTAAATTATCTTTGAGCAATGGACAAATTAATAACCATATTGAAACGAAACTGGACATATTTCGCCGGAGCCGCTTCCGGGGCTGTCACCGGTTATCTGTACTGGTACTTTATCGGATGCAGCAACGGTACATGTCCTATTACGGCTTCGCCTGTAAACAGTATGATCTGGGGAGCAGTGATGGGGAGCTTATTGTTCAGCCTTTTCAAAAAAGAAACAAAGAATGAGCAAGATAGTGAATAAATGGAGCATGCTGCCTGTCTATATTAAGGGCATGGTATTTGCGGTGCTTATAATATATATATTATCATCGTGTTGTGTTACAGGATACTGCCAGGCGGGTACTGCGGATTATGAACAGACAACAGAAGAAACAAACCAAAAATAACATAAGGAAGTTATGAAACATATTTTATTGATGCTGTTTATAGCCGGACTGACATTCAGTTCCTGCAACGGACAAACAAAAAACAATCAAACAAAAGAATCAACAAAAAAGGAGACTAAGATGAAAACGATACATTTAAATAAAATAGACTTTTTGAAAAAAGTAGCTAACTATGAGGCTAATCCGGGTGAGTTCAAATATCTGGGTGACAAACCCGCACTGATAGATTTTTATGCCGACTGGTGTGGCCCATGTAAAGCCATTGCTCCCGTACTGGAAGAACTGGCTGCTGAATATGACGGCGAAATTTATATCTATAAGATAAATACGGAGGAAGAACAGGAGCTTGCCGCTTTGTTCGGAATCAGAAGTATCCCGAGCCTGCTGTTTGTGCCTATGGGTGAGGAACAACCTCAGATGGCACAGGGCGCATTGCCTAAGCCTGCATTGAAAGAGGCGATTGATAAGGTGTTGTTGAAGAAATGATGTATTTGGGCAATGAGTAGTCGAAGTGGGATGCTAAAGCATTTTTGATTATTTTTTCCCTTGGAAAATAACACAAGCGATCTTCGGTTGCCCGCAGTAGAAAATAATTGAACAATTTGATCCAACAAGTAATTCTGATTAATAAAGAGAAGATCCCGTATTTCGAATGAAGTACGGGATCTTTTATTTTATTGCTGCAAGCTGTCCAGCAACGCATTGATATTTGCAGTAAATAATCTTACGGCGATTGCCATAACTATGACTCCGAAAAATTTGCGCAAGACGTATACTCCGCCTATACCCAATATTTTTTCCACTACATTGAGGTATCTAAGTACAAGGAATACGATTATCATATTCAGAAACAGGGCTATAATAATATTCGAGACATCATATTCTGCCCGCATAGACAACAATACGGTAAATGTACCGGGTCCGGCTATTAATGGAAAAACAATAGGAACAAGTGTTTTTGAGCCACCGGGAGCATCATTTTTGAAAACTTCCACGCCGAATATCATCTCTATAGATATGATAAAGATGACCAGTGCTCCGGCAACGGCAAAGGATGAAACATCGACATTGAATAATTTCAGTACCCAGTTTCCGATAAACAGAAAAGCTGTCATTATGATAAATGAATAGATAGCTGCCTGTAATGGATTAACATCCCGACCTTCCCCTTTGAAACTTAGAAATATAGGGATGGAGCCTGATACGTCGATTAAAACGAACAAGACTACAAATGCGCTTAAGATTTGCGTTAAACTGATATCGAATCCCATAATATTTACTTTTTTTAAGATATAACAAAGGTATATATTTTTGGTTCAAATGCATGAAGTTTTATTCTTTTTGTAGAAGTTTATCTATGTATATAGCCGATAGTGTTTAGCTGTTAGCCGATAGCTCTTTGAAAAAAATAATTAGCAAATTAGCATATTAGCAAATGGGTGAAATAGTGTAACCTTTGTTACCTTTTAATAAGTAGTAAGTATTGAGTACTAAGTTGAAAGTTATATGAGATACAAGTAAACAAGACACGAGATACAAGTTGCTGACTGATGACTGTTCACTGTAAAGCCACTTATGCGATAGCCTAAGCTAACGGCGAATAGCTATCAGCTAAAAGCTGAAACATGTGTTACATTTGTTACCTTTTTTAAGAGTTACAAATTACTGCGCCCTACGGGCAGTTACGAGTTACGAGGGAAAGAATTGGCTCCGCTGACCGGTGGTTCTTAATTTTTCATTCTTAATTCTTAATTGCTTTCGGTGTTACAAGTGTTACCTTTTGCGCCTTGGCATCTTTGGGAATGGCCTTTTAATTACGAACTATGTGTAGTAACGAAGACTTATTAAAAAAAGTGACAGATGAAAAATCTGTAAAAAGTGTCAACTTTGTCAACTTTTTTGAAAGAGTTATAAGTAAACAAGGTCTAAGTTGCTAACCTCTATTAGCTAAAAGCTAAAGAAACTAATAAGCAACATAAAAAAACTTTTGTAAGTTTGTGATTGTAAAAATACATTACTTATATGAATAACTACGGATTTGTCCGCGTTGCGGCAGCCAGTCCTTCGCTGAAGGTGGCGGATTGTGATTATAATACAGACGAGATACTTAAGCAAATAAATGAAGCGGAGAGTAAGGGTGTTTCAGTCATCGTATTTCCCGAACTGGGTATCACGGCCTACACTTGCGGCGACCTGTTCCTGCAAAGGCTGCTTCTCGAGGAAGCGGAGAAATCGCTGCAACGAATATGTGATGCTACACGCGACTTGTCAGTGACAGCCATTGTCGGTGTGCCGGTCGAAATATCAGGCAGGCTTTATAATATGGCGGTAGTTGTCGCTGCCGGGTATATTCATGGAGCAGTACCGAAAACTTTCCTTCCCAATTATAATGAGTTTTACGAAAAACGTTGGTTCTCGTCCTCGGAGGAATTGAAAGCGCAGTCGGCATCCCTCTGCGGACAGTGTGTACCTGTCGGCGTTAATTTGATATTCAAGATGTCCGGATTCAGCTTTGCCATAGAAATATGTGAAGATTTATGGACACCGATTCCTCCATCATGCGCGGCAGCGTTGAGCGGGGCTGAAGTTATATTCAACCTGTCGGCAAGTAATGAGACCACAGGAAAGCATGCATATCGCAAAGCATTGGTAAGCCAGCAATCGGCCCGTTGTATCGCCGGGTATGTCTATGCGGCCGCCGGAGCTGGAGAATCTACTACCGATATTATTTTTGCAGGCAGCAGTCTGATAGCCGAAAACGGGTCTGTACTGGCCGAAGCGGAACGTTTCTCATTCGACAGTCAGCTGATAGCGGCAGATATAGATATAGAACGGTTGAGGAATGACAGGCTGAGAAACAAATCGTTCTCATTATCAGAGTACAGGGTATTGGATAATATACAATTCGAAGAGATAGACATAGATATAAATAAGGAGGAAAAAGAATTTGCACTCAATCGCTATGTTTCGTCCACCCCCTTTGTTCCGGCACAAGATGCTACACTGGATGAACGCTGCGATGAGATCTTTTCCATGCAGGTGGGCGGTTTGGCAAAGAGGATGCTGCATGTGAATGGCAAGACTGCTGTGATAGGTGTGTCGGGCGGACTCGATTCAACCCTTGCATTACTGGTATTGGTGAAGACATTTGATAAACTGAGCCTGTCTCGCGAAGGTATCTATGGTATTACAATGCCGGGATTCGGAACTACCGACCGTACCTATACCAATGCCATAAAGCTGATGCGGTCATTGGGCGTTACTATTAAGGAGATATCGATAAAAGATGCGGTTGTTCAGCATTTCAAAGATATAGAGCATGATGCAGGTACACATGATATAACATACGAAAATTCACAGGCGCGCGAACGTACACAGATACTGATGGATTATGCCAATAAGGTGAATGGTTTGGTTATCGGTACAGGAGACCTTTCAGAGTTGGCTTTGGGCTGGTGTACTTACAATGGTGACCATATGTCTATGTATGCTGTGAATACAGGTGTTCCGAAAACATTGGTGCGTACTCTGGTGTCGTGGGTTGCTGAAACACAGATGGATCAGGAGTCAAAAATAATTCTGGAAGATGTGATGGATACACCTGTCAGCCCCGAATTGCTCCCTGCGGCAGAGGACGGGACAATAGCACAGAGAACTGAGGATGTGGTGGGACCTTATATTCTACACGATTTCTTTTTATATTATGTACTTCGTTTCGGTTTCTCTCCTGCTAAGATCTATTATCTGGCAAAACATGCTTTTAGTGGGCAGTATGAGAATGAAGTGATACTGAAATGGCTGCGGACATTTTTCTGGCGGTTCTTTTCCCAACAATTCAAACGCTCGTGTCTGCCGGATGGTCCGAAGGTGGGTTCAGTGAACCTGTCGCCACGGGGTGACTGGCGTATGCCGAGCGATGCAGCGGTGGCTTTGTGGATGAAGCAGTTGGATACATTGCATTGATTTGCTTCTGTGTAATGTCTGTAATGGTTTGCTTGTGAGTAATATAGGTGACTTTACCAGATAAAGCAAAATTTTTAATCAAATATTACATTGAAGATAACACTATTGAAAAAAAATGTATATTTGTAGAAGGAGAACTTCGCATTCTAATTCTAAAAAAATCACACATGGAACTGGAAAACAGAAATGAAAAGAATAAGGTTGTCATTCTATTGGCACACCCTGACTGGAACGAATCGGAAGCTAATAAAGCCTTGCTGGATGCCGTATATAATCCTGTCGATGTAGATTTGTACAACTTATATGGCGATAAGGAATATACAGTTACGGATTGGGCGAATATTATGGCCAAAGCATCATTTGTCATTTTTCAATTCCCTTTCTACTGGATGTCTGCACCTGCAAAACTAAAAGAGTGGCAGGACGAGGTGATGAATTCTTTAGCAAAGACTCCTGCAATTGCGGGTAAACCGTTTATGGTAGTTACAACGACCGGATGGAATCAGGAGGCATACAGGAGCGGAGGCAAGATAGGTTTTTCCGTCGATGAATTACTACGTCCCTATCAAGCTGGAGCTACATATGCAGGCATGGTATGGAAGACGCCTCTGGTTGTATATGGAATAGGTACGCCTAACTCTGCTAAGAATATTTCGATTGGAGTAGAGCAATATAAGACTATCGTGAATCAATTTATACAGACCTCGCAGGAGATCTGGTGATCTGATAATATAAACGGCTATTCAATCTGAACAGCCGTTTATATATAATATACGAATCTTTATTTCAGATATTTTTTCAGTGTCGCGGCGGATAACAGGATCAGGGCTTTTGTTTCCGGTGTATCGGCTAGCCCGTTGAGCATACCCCAGTCATGAATCGCACTATTGAACCGTACTGTAGTTACGTCCACACCGGCTTCATCAAGTTTCCGTCCGTAGGCTTCACCTTCATCTCTTAATATGTCGTTTTCGGCTACTTCGATAAGAGTAGGTGGCAAGTCTTTGAGTTGTTCTATGGACGCTAATAACGGGGACATATAAATACTCTTGGTATCTTCAGGTTTTGAGATGTATTGTCCTGCCATCCAGTCGAGAAGAGATGTAGTGAGAAACCTCTCTTTACCATACAATTTGAATGATTCATAATCGGTGCTTGCATCGGTGACAGGCCATAGAAGTATTTGTACCTTGATGTGGGGCCCGTTATTCTCTTTCGCTTTGATACTGGTAACAGTAGCCATGTTCCCTCCGGCACTATTCCCTACCACGGCGAGCCGTTTACCGTCTACATTGATTTCATCTCCGTGGGTTACAACCCACTTTGTTGCAGCATACACTTCGTTGACTGCCTGCGGAAATTTGGCTTCGGGTGATAATGAATAGTTTACAAAGACGGAAGCATATCCTGATTCTACCACCAAATCGCGTACCAGGCGCTGGTGTGTCGGATAATCGCCCAGTACCCATCCTCCGCCATGAATAAAGATGAACACGGGTAGTTTGTCCTTTACTCCTTTCGGACGTACGATGTTCAACTTGATTGTATATCCGTCCGCTGTGATTGTTTTTTCCGATTCGTCGATTCCCGACAAGTCTACCTTTACAGATGCTTGTGCTTCTACCAGTACATTGCGGGCATCGGGTACAGGCAGCGATTCTACCGGCTTGCCGGCGGCATTCAATACTTTAAGAAAAGCTTTGGTTTTCTTACTAAGATGCGGGTCCTCCAGGTAATTTAGAGGCTTTTTTATATCATTACTCATAGCCAATATAATTAAGGGGTTAATTATGTGAAGTAAACCTTTGTATTCAATTACAACATTTACTTTCGGCTATTAGTTTTATGATCCGGTTAAAGGGGCTATTTAATTACGTTAATTTAACGGATTCATTCTTTTACTCCCCTTGTGGTGTAGCCTAACCTTTTTATCGCCGGAACGAAGCTGGCAATTGCACCTATGGCAAGTGTTGCCACTCCAGCTATGATAAACGCGTTGAGTAACCCTATTCTTTCAGCAATAAATCCGGTGGCAAGTAATCCCGGTATCGTTGGCAGCAGGCTTATGCTATCGTATATGGAAAATACACGACCCAGTGCGGCCGGATCTATTTTAGTTTGCAGGATTACCGTAAAGGAACTCCAGTATATGGAGCCTGCTATCCCGCTGAGGGCAGTTAGTACGACAAATAAGGCAAAGCCTGATGTAGGCAATATACCCATAGCCCAGTATGTTATACCCAGCCCCATAGCTACAATGTTCATACTTAAAACCTTATTTGCGGTCTTCATGAATTTGAGGCTGAGAACTGCTCCCCCTATCAGCATGCCGATACCCCATGCTGTTTCTACCAGTCCCATCTGGTAGGCATTTCCACCGAAGTAACTTGTTGTCATTAATGGATAAAGAGCGGCGATAGGTACTATAAAGAATGTAATTCCTATTACCGAAACCATAAGATAGGTGATTCCCCTGTTCATGAACAAATGTCTGACACCTTCTTTCACTTCCAGCCATACATTAGGTTCAACGTCTTCTTTCTTTTCAGGATTCGGTATTTTGACAAATAATAATGATGTACAGGCTATTGCCGCCCCCAAAACGTCGAACATCATTACATAAGTCATGCTAAGGAGTGATATGAGTACAGCCCCCAGAGCCGGGCCTGCAATATTGCTGATAGACTGTATCATCTGATTTATCCCCGCAATGCGCATCAACTCGCTTTCGGGAGCCAACAATGGGACAGATGCCTGCATGGCGGGCATATGGAAGGCGCTGCCCGCCGAGCGTAATGCCAGCAGAAGATAGATGAGCCACAACGGGGTCATTTCCAAATAAAAAAGGAGACCTAATGCTGCCGAACAGAGAGCGACGAAGCTATCTGCTAGTATCATTGTGCGTTTTCTGTCCCAGCGGTCTACATATACCCCTGTGAACAAGCCGAGGATAATGAAAGGGAGCAGCACGGCAATCATGGCAGAGGCCAGGACTTCGGGCGAACCTGTTTTTATACTAAGCCAGAATACAACTGCGAAGCCTACTATAGAACTGGACAGTGTAGAGAAAAACTGTCCCGACCATATGATAATGAATGTTCTTTTCCAATTATTCATAAATGTAATTTACTCTGATAGAAAGAGCTGTGTGTTAAACAAACCAGTGTGTGTCTGTGATTTGTTGTATATTAAACAAATGTATGTGAAAATGGATTTTGCCTTAATTAAAATTAAGGATTGCGAGGAATGAGGAGTCCCTCAGTGATAGAGAATGGTGAAAAGACGTATGAGTCTCATTATAGTATTTTTTTAGTGTTGCAAAGGTACATTTTTTTCTTGAATGTAAATGTTATTGAGTCAAGATATTAGATATTCAATATAGTTGCATAAACAACAAATATTTGATTATCAGTAAGATAAAGTCGTATTTTTAACGTAGTTTCTTTTGAAACTAATATAATACTCATATCTTTGTCCCCTCATTTAACTAATTTTATTAATAATGAATAAGAAATCGCTACTGATAACCATTTTATCTCTATGTCAGGCCTCTTTTATTTTTGCAGGAGGTATATTGACTAATACCAATCAAAGTGCCCACTTTATCAGAATGGTTGCCCGTGATGCATCACTTCAGATTGATGCTGCATATACAAATCCTGCTGGTTTGGTGAAACTAAATGACGGATTCCATTTTTCATTTACTAATCAAAGTGCTTTTCAGACCAGAACTATTACTTCTACTTTTGCACCTTTCGCCGGTTTTGGCGGCAGCGCAACAAAAGAATTTGAAGGAACAGCATCAGCGCCTATCATTCCAAGTTTGCAGGCCGCCTATAAAACAGGTAAATGGGTGCTTTCCGGAAATATCGCGGTTACAGGAGGCGGTGGTAAGGCTACATTCGATAGAGGCCTTCCTTCTTTCGAAGCGCAGCTGGCCGTACTGCCCGGAACGGTTACTAAGTTAGGGGCATTGGTAGGACAGGCAATGCCAGGTGCTACATTGACAGCAAATCAGTATTCCGTGGATGCATATATGAGAGGTTCGTCATTTATATATGGCGCGCAAATCGGAGGCTCTTACGAAATAAACGATATGTTTTCTGCATATGCAGGTTTCCGCCTTAATATTGTGAATAATAAATATGAAGGACATTTGAGGAATATCATGATAAATCCTACGTCTAATGTTCCGGCTTTGGGTACAGGTACAATGGTTTCTGCTCCCGATTATTTTGAAGGACTGGCACAGAATCCTGCCCTTCCGGCGCAGTATAAACCAACGTTGGAAGGTCTTGCTACGAAGACTTCCGATATGTATCTTGAATCTTCTCAGTCGGGTTGGGGAATATCCCCGATATTAGGATTTAACTTCAACTATAAGAATCTGAATATTGGTATGAAGTATGAGTTCAAAACTGCGCTTAATGTAGAGAATAAAACAAAACGTGATGATACCGGACAGTTTAAGGATGGGGTAAATACAGCTCATGACATACCTGCGCTATATACAGTAGGGGTTTCGTATCAGATAACACCGAAGTTGTTGGCGAGTGTGGGTTATCACCATTTCTTCGATTCGGATGCAGGCATGGCAACAGTTACAAATCCTGCAAATACGTCGGAAAAAATTGAAAAGCAAAACTTTATTAATGGAGGGACAAATGAATATCTTGCTGGTATTGAGTATCAGATAGATCGCATGTTTCTTGTTAGTGCCGGAGGACAAATAACCCGTTATGGTGTAACTGACGGATACCAGACAGACCTGAGCTTTTCTTGTAACTCCTATTCTATTGGTTTAGGTGGTGCGGTAAATGTAGCTAAAAACGTAAAGATTAATGTCGGTTATTTCTGGACTACATACTCTGATTATGAGAAAAATTGGGATAATTATAACAATGTAATCCCTGCAGACCAGACTCCGGTTCCGGGTAAAGATATATTCTCTCGTACCAATAAGGTGTTTGCTGCGGGAGTGGATATTTCGTTTTAAGGTAGACCGTATACAAATTATATAATTAATAGTATAGGAGCAGGAAAGATCAAAATCTTTCCTGCTCTTTTTGATGAATGAATTTGATTAAATAATCGGAACGGAAATGAATTAAGCAGGTAATAACTAATCCGCTGAACCTAATAAGTTTATTCATTCGCTTTTTCTTATTTTTTTTTGTAATTATTTGTGTATCTTGCTGATTATGTCTACATTTGCAACCCGAATAAAGCATGAAAAGAGGCTTGTTTTGGTGGCAAATATTTGATTGTCATTGAAATAGCTTCTGTTTATTGTGTTGTTCGATAAAGTAAAATGTATAATAAAAATTGAATTTAAAGTTCTAAAGATTAAAACAAGATGCCTACGATTCAACAATTAGTAAGAAAAGGACGTACTGTTTTGGTTGAAAAGAGTAAATCCCGTGCATTGGATTCTTGCCCTCAACGCAGAGGTGTTTGTATTCGCGTGTACACAACTACTCCTAAGAAACCTAACTCAGCGATGCGTAAAGTGGCACGTGTGCGCTTAACAAACACAAAAGAGGTGAATGCTTATATTCCTGGAGAAGGACATAACTTGCAGGAGCACTCGATTGTACTTGTTAGAGGTGGCCGTGTGAAAGACCTTCCGGGTGTTCGTTATCACATTGTTCGCGGAACATTGGATACAGCCGGTGTTAACGGTCGTACACAACGTCGCTCTAAGTACGGAGCAAAACGTCCTAAACCGGGAGCAGCGCCAGCTAAAGGTGCACCAGCTAAAGGGGGTAAGAAAAAATAATCCCTTGAGGCAATCCCTTTAACCGAGATTTTTAATTAAGTATTAAAACGGTTTAAGTTTATTGGATAGGCTATACATGGGTTGAGTAAATGGTTCGGCGGAATCGTTGAAGACATCAGAAAATTGGCAACCAAAAACAAAAACAAAATTTTTTAAGTAAACAATGAGAAAGGCAAAACCAAAGAAAAGACAGATCCTTCCGGATCCTGTTTTCGGTGATGTAAAGGTTACAAAGTTTGTTAACCACTTGATGTACGATGGTAAAAAATCGACTGCGTTCGATATTTTCTATACAGCATTAGAAATTGTAAAGAAAAAATTACCAAACGAAGAAAAGTCTGCTCTTGAGATATGGAAAGCAGCATTAGATAATGTAACTCCGCAAGTAGAAGTGAAGTCTCGCCGTGTAGGTGGTGCAACATTTCAGGTTCCTACCGAAATTCGCCCTGACCGCAAAGAATCAATCTGTATGAAAAATCTTATCCTGTATGCTCGCAAGAGAGGTGGAAAGACTATGGCCGATAAATTAGGCGCTGAAATTACAGATGCATTCAATGGTCAAGGAGGCGCATATAAAAGAAAAGAGGATATGCACAAAATGGCTGAGGCTAACCGTGCTTTCGCTCATTTCAGATTTTAACAAAAAGGAAAGAGCTATAAACCGATGGCAAAAATTATCGACAATTTAAGAAATACAAGAAATATAGGCATCATGGCTCACATTGATGCCGGTAAAACCACTACCTCCGAACGTATTTTGTTCTACACAGGTCTTACTCATAAGATCGGTGAGGTACATGATGGCGCTGCCACTATGGACTGGATGGAGCAAGAACAGGAGCGTGGTATCACTATCACATCTGCTGCTACTACAGCGAGCTGGAAATATAATAATGAGGTATTTAAAATTAACCTTATAGATACTCCCGGACACGTTGACTTTACAGTAGAGGTAGAACGTTCGCTTCGTATCCTTGACGGAGCTATCGCTGCTTACGATGCAGTAAGTGGGGTAGAGCCTCAATCGGAAACAGTGTGGCGTCAGGCTGACAAATACGATGTGCCTCGTATGTGTTATGTGAACAAGATGGACCGTTCAGGTGCAGACTTTTTTGAAGTAGTTCGCCAGATAAAAGAAATGCTGAACGGAAATCCATGTCCGGTACAGATACCTATCGGTGCAGAAGAAAACTTCAAAGGAATCGTCGACTTAGTGAAAATGAAGGCGATGTACTGGCACGACGAAACTATGGGTGCTGACTACGAACTGGATGAAATTCCGGCAGAGTACTTGGCTGAAGCTCAGGAGTGGAGAGAAAAAATGCTGGAAAAAGCTGCTGAATGTGATGAAACATTGATGGAGAAATTCTTCGATGATCCTTCTTCTATTACTGAAGACGAAATACTTGCAGCGCTTCGTATCGGAACTCTTTCTATGCAGATCAACCCGATGTTTTGCGGTTCTTCATTTAAGAACAAAGGTGTACAACCATTATTGGACGGCGTATGTAAATTCCTTCCTAGCCCTATCGATACATTAGCTATCGAAGGAACAGATCCTAGAAACGGAAATACAATCGTACGTCACCCTAGTCCGGACGAACCTATGTGTGCCTTAGCGTTTAAGATCGCTACTGACCCGTTTGTAGGACGTTTGTGTTTCTTCCGTGTATATTCAGGAGAGTTGGCTGCCGGTTCTTATGTATATAATACCCGTTCTGAGAAGAAAGAACGTATTTCCCGTCTGTTCCAGATGCACTCAAACAAACAAAATCCTAAGGATGTGATTGGTTGTGGTGATATAGGCGCAGGTGTAGGATTTAAAGATATCCGTACAGGTGATACATTGTGTGATGAAAATAATCCGATTGTTCTGGAGTCTATGGACTTCCCTGAACCGGTTATCGGAATCGCAATCGAACCTATCACTCAAAAAGATGTGGATAAGCTTTCTAATGGTCTTGCTAAGCTGTCAGAAGAGGATCCGACATTCCGTGTGCATACAGATGAAGACTCAGGTCAGACAATCATCGAAGGTATGGGTGAGCTTCACTTGGAAATTATCATTGACCGTCTGAAACGTGAGTTCAAGGTGGAATGTAATCAGGGACGCCCTCAGGTATCTTATAAAGAAGCAATCTCTCAGACAGTAGAGCTTCGCGAAGTTTATAAGAAACAGTCGGGAGGTCGTGGTAAGTTTGCCGATATTATTGTTAAAGTTGGTCCTACAGATGCAGGATTCGAAGGTGAACTACAATTCATCGATGAAGTGAAGGGTGGTAACGTTCCTAAAGAATTTATCCCTTCTGTACAGAAAGGATTTGCTGCTGCAATGAAGAATGGTGTACTTGCAGGATATGCGCTTGATAAACTGAAAGTGGTGCTTGTAGATGGTTCATACCATACAGTGGACTCTGACCAGTTGTCATTCGAACTTGCTGCTAAGTTTGCATTCAAAAATGCTTGTGAGAAAGCAAGTCCGGTATTGCAGGAGCCTATTATGAAACTGGAAGTTGTTACTCCGGAAGAAAGCATGGGTGATGTAATTTCCGACCTGAACAAACGTCGCGGACAAGTGGAAGGTATGGAATCGAGCCGTTCGGGTGCGCGCATCGTAAAAGCAAAAGTGCCTTTGGCAGAAATGTTTGGTTATGTAACATCGTTGAGAACAATTACATCAGGTAGAGCAACATCAGCAATGACATTCTCTCACTACGAGGTAGTATCTCCATCGATTGCACGCCAGGTATTAACCGATGTTAAAGGACGCGTCGATCTAATTAAATAATAAAATACAGACTGCGGTTAGTAAATGACTCTTAATCGCAGTCTGAATCTATTTTATATAATAAATTTTTGAATAACTAATTAAAAACAGACAATGAGTCAAAAAATTAGAATTAAACTAAAATCTTACGATTACATGCTGGTAGACAAGTCTGCCGAGAAAATCGTTAAAACAGTAAAAGCAACAGGTGCAGTAGTAAGCGGTCCAATTCCGTTACCAACACACAAACGTATCTTTACTGTAAACCGTTCAACTTTCGTTAACAAGAAGTCTCGCGAGCAATTCGAACTATCTTCTTATAAAAGATTGATCGACATCTACAGCTCTACAGCTAAAACAGTAGATGCGCTAATGAAACTTGAGTTGCCAAGTGGTGTTGAAGTTGAAATCAAAGTTTGATGAATTTTTATACTAGTTTAAATAAATAATTAAGAGAAATGCCAGGATTATTAGGAAAAAAAATCGGAATGACATCCGTTTTCAGTGCCGAGGGAAAAAATATTCCATGCACTGTTATCGAAGTGGGTCCTTGTGTTGTTACTCAGGTAAAAACAGTTGAGAAAGACGGTTACGAAGCTTTACAGCTAGGGTTTGTTGAAAAGAAAGACAAGCACACAGCTAAGCCACAAGCCGGACATTTCAAAAAAGCTGGAGTAGCACCTCAAAGACACTTGGCCGAGTTCAAAGGAATTGAAGGTCGCAAACTAGGCGATGTACTTACTGTAGACTTCTTAGAAGATGCACAGTATGTAGATGTTATCGGAACATCGAAAGGTAAAGGGTTCCAGGGGGTTGTTAAACGCCACAATTTCGGTGGGGTAGGACAAGCTACTTTGGGACAACACAACCGTCTTCGTGCTCCGGGTTCTATCGGTGCTTGTTCTTACCCTGCGAAGGTATTTAAGGGAACAAGAATGGGCGGACAAATGGGTAATGTACGCACAACTGTCCAAAACCTTGAAGTAATTAAAGTGATTCCGGAACACAATCTTTTGTTGATTAAAGGCTCTGTACCGGGAAGTAAAGGTTCAATCGTAATAATTGAGAAATAATGGAACTGAGTGTATTAGATAAAAACGGTAAAGATACCGGTAAAAAAGTAGCGTTGAATGATGCTATTTATGGAATTGAACCTAACGAACACGTTCTTTGGTTAGATGTGAAACAATACCTGGCAAACCAACGTCAGGGTACTCACAAATCTAAAGAAAGAAGTGAAATGTCGGGAAGTACACGCAAATTGATCCGCCAGAAAGGTGGAGGTGGTGCACGTCGTGGTGATATCAACTCTCCGGTATTGGTTGGAGGTGCCCGTGTATTCGGTCCAAAACCAAGAGATTACAGCTTCAAATTAAATAAGAAAGTAAAGCAGCTTGCACGTAAATCTGCTCTTGCTACCAAAGCAAAAGGAAACCAGATCGTAATAGTTGAAGACTTCTCTTTCGATGCACCGAAAACAAAGGATTTCGTAGCATTGACTAAAAATTTGCAAGTGGCTGATAAAAAGATACTTCTAGTTTTGCCAGACCAAAATAAAAATGTATATTTGTCGGCTCGTAATTTAGAAAGAGTAAAAGTTGTAAAAGCTTCTGATTTAAATACTTACTCAATACTTAACTGTTCAAGTCTGGTATTGGCTGAGTCATCGGTTGCTGTTATAGATAACCTTTTAAAAGCATAAGAAGGATACTATGGGAATTATAATTAAACCAATATTAACAGAAAAACAAACTGCGATTTCGGAAAAATTCCCGAATCGTTATGGTTTTCGTGTTGCTCCAGATGCAAACAAAGTGGAGATTAAGAAAGCGATAGAAGAACTTTACGGCGTAACGGTTGAGTCAGTGAACACAATCAAATACGACGGAAAACGTAAAAGCCGCTACACTAAAGCTGGTGTAATCAGTGGTAAAACTTCAGCTTTCAAGAAAGCGATAATCACCCTTAAACAAGGTGAGAGTATAGACTTTTTTAGTAATATCTAAATAAAAAATGGCAGTACGTAAATTAAAGCCCACAACACCGGGGCAAAGACACAAAATTATTGGTACATTCGAAGAAATCACTGCAAGTGTACCAGAAAAATCCCTTGTAGTCGGTAAAAAAGCGTCAGGTGGCCGTAACAACCAAGGAAAGATGACAATGCGTTATCTTGGTGGTGGTCACAAAAGACAATTGAGGCTAATCGACTTCAAGAGAACAAAAGACGGAATACCAGCCACTGTAAAATCGATAGAATACGATCCGAACCGTTCGGCTCGTATCGCATTGTTATATTACGCTGACGGAGCAAAAACATATATTCTGGCTCCTCAGGGATTGGTAGTAGGTCAGACAGTGATGTCAGGAGCCGAAGCTGCTCCTGAAGTTGGAAATACATTGCCACTGGCAAAGATTCCAATTGGTACAGTTATTCATAACATTGAATTACGTCCCGGACAAGGAGCTAAAATGGTTCGTTCGGCAGGTGGATTTGCACAGTTGACTTCCCGCGAAGGAGACTATGCTATCATAAGAATGCCTTCGGGCGAAACACGCAAAATCCTATTGGCTTGTAAAGCTACTGTAGGTAGTGTAGGTAATTCAGATCATGCTCTTGAAAAATCAGGTAAAGCCGGACGCTCTCGCTGGCTTGGACGTCGCCCTCGCAACCGTGGTGTTGTAATGAACCCAGTCGATCACCCAATGGGTGGTGGTGAAGGTCGCGCTTCGGGAGGACACCCAAGATCACGTAAAGGATTGTATTCTAAGGGTCTTAAGACTAGAGCTCCTAAGAAACATTCTTCTAAGTACATAATCGAAAGAAGAAAGAAATAATAACCTGATTAATTAAGAAATTATGAGTCGTTCGTTAAAAAAAGGCCCGTATATTAATGTTAAGCTTGAGAAAAAAGTCTTGGCCATGAATGAGTCAGGTAAAAAAGCTGTAGTTAAGACATGGGCAAGGGCTTCAATGATCTCTCCTGACTTTGTAGGTCACACTATTGCTGTTCATAACGGAAACAAATTCATTCCGGTATATGTGACAGAAAATATGGTAGGACATAAATTAGGAGAATTCTCCCTCACACGTACATTCCGTGGACACGGAGGTAACAAGAAAAAATAATTGGAGCAGAAGCCAATAAATTAATTAAAAGAAAACATTAAAAATAATGGGTGCTAGAAAAAGAATAACAGCTGAAAAAAGAAAGGAAGCTCAAAAAACCATTTCTTTTGCCAAGTTGAACGATGTACCGACTTCACCACGCAAAATGCGCCTTGTGGCTGACATGATTCGTGGAATGGAGGCATTCAGAGCGCTTGGTGTATTGAAATACTCAAATAAAGAAGCTGCTGCCAGATTAGAAAAACTATTGCGTTCAGCTATCGCAAACTGGGAAGCTAAAAATGAACGTAAAGCAGAAAATGGTGAGCTATTTGTATCATTGATAAACGTAGATGGTGGCGCAATGCTGAAAAGAATGCGTCCTGCTCCACAGGGAAGAGGTTACAGAATACGTAAGCGTTCAAACCATGTGACCCTTCACGTAGATACACTAAATAAAGAAAATCAAAATTAATAGCAGATGGGACAAAAAGTAAATCCAATAGCAAATCGTTTAGGAATCATCAGAGGATGGGACTCTAACTGGTATGGAGGCAAAAATTACGGCAACACACTGTTGGAAGACAGCAAAATCCGTAAATATCTGAATGCCCGTCTAGCTAAAGCTAGTGTATCGCGTATCGTTATCGAAAGAACACTAAAACTTGTAACTATTACAGTTTGTACAGCACGTCCGGGTATCATTATCGGTAAAGGTGGACAAGAAGTAGACAAACTGAAAGAAGAGTTGAAGAAAATTACAGATAAAGATATTCAAATCAATATTTTCGAAATCAAAAAACCTGAACTGGATGCAGTTATCGTAGCTAACAACGTAGCACGTCAGGTGGAAGGCAAAATCGCTTACCGCCGTGCTATCAAGATGGCTATCGCTTCTACAATCAGAATGGGTGCCGAAGGTATCAAAATACAGATATCGGGCCGTTTGAACGGAGCGGAAATGGCTCGTTCAGAAATGTATAAAGAAGGACGTACTCCACTTCATACATTCCGTGCCGATATCGACTATGCACATGCCGAAGCATTGACTAAAGTTGGTTTGATAGGTATCAAAGTATGGATTTGCCGTGGAGAAGTTTACGGCAAGAAAGACCTTGCTCCTTCATTTGTTGCGTCTAAAGATGGTGGTCACTCTAACAACAGAGGTGGCGGCGACCGTCGTAACGACAGAGGCGACAGAGAACAGGGAAAAGGTTTCAAGAGAAATAAGAGAAAGTAATTAAAAAAACGTTTGAAGTAAAATGTTACAACCGAAGAAAACAAAATTCAGAAGACAGCAAAAAGGTCGTATGAAAGGTAATGCTCAGAGAGGGCATGAACTGGCTTTCGGTTCGTTTGGCATCAAAACCCTGGAGAACAAATGGATCACAGGGCGCCAGATAGAAGCGGCCCGTATTGCAGTAACTCGTTACATGCAGCGTCAAGGACAAGTTTGGGTTAGAATTTTCCCTGACAAACCAATCACTAAGAAACCTGCCGAAGTCCGCATGGGTAAAGGTAAGGGATCTCCTGAAGGGTTCGTTGCACCGGTTACACCTGGTAGAATACTATTCGAAATCGAAGGAGTATCTTATGATGTGGCAAAAGAAGCATTGCGCCTTGCAGCACAAAAGCTTCCTGTGACTACTAAATTTATAGTTCGCAGAGATTATGACTTAACTCAAAACGCTTAAGAAGTATGAAAATTGCAGAAGTAAGAGAACTTTCGGACAAAGAATTGAAAGAAAGATTAGATGCTGAAAAAATAGCATTAAACCAATTGGTGTTAAACCACAGTGTATCTCCATTGGATGCTCCGACTAAGATTAAAGAAAAACGTCGCGATATCGCACGTTTCTTAACAGAGATCCGCCACAGAGAACTAAAAAATAAATAAGAGCTGATGGAAACGAGAAATTTAAGAAAAGAAAGATTCGGGGTCGTTTTCAGCAACAAGATGGATAAAACCATCACAGTAGCTGTAAAATGGAAAGAAAAACACCCTATTTATGGAAAATTCGTTAACAAAACGAAGAAATATCATGCTCACGACGAAAAGAACGAGTGTAACATCGGCGACACAGTACGCATCATGGAAACTCGTCCGTTGAGTAAAACTAAAAGATGGAGATTAATCGAAATAATCGAAAGGGCTAAATAATTATGATACAACAAGAATCAAGACTAGTAGTTACTGATAACAGTGGAGCTAGAGAATGCTTATGTATCCGCGTATTAGGCGGTACAAGAAGACGCTATGCGTCTGTAGGGGATGTGATTGTGGTTGCTATCAAGAATGTAATCCCTTCGAGTGATATTAAGAAAGGTGCTGTAACAAAAGCTATCATCGTGCGTACTAAAAAAGAAATCCGCCGTGTAGACGGTTCTTATATCCGCTTCGATGACAATGCTTGTGTATTGCTAAACGCAGCAGGTGAAATCAGAGGAAGCCGTATTTTCGGACCAGTTGCCCGCGAACTTCGCGCAACTAATATGAAAATCGTTTCGTTGGCACCAGAGGTACTATAATCCATAAAACTAAAAAAGCAATGAGTAAATTACATATCAAAAAAGGCGATATAGTTTATGTGAATACCGGTGTCGACAAAGGTAAAACCGGCCGCGTACTGAAAGTGTTGGTTGAAAAGAACCGCGCTATCGTTGAAGGCCTGAACATGGTATCCAAATCTACTAAGCCTAACGCTAAAAGTCCTCAGGGAGGAATAGAGAAAAAAGAAGCTGCTATTCATATTTCAAACCTTAACGTAGTAGACCCTAAATCGGGAAAACCTACACGTATTGGTCGTAAAGAAGTGAATGGAAAGCTAGTACGTTACGCTAAAAAATCAGGGGAGGAAATTAAATAATGAGCAATACAACAACTCTTAGAACAGATTATAAAGACCGTATTGTAGCTTCTTTGATGAAAGAATTCGGTTATAAATCATCGATGCAGGTTCCTGTATTGAAGAAAATAGTAATCAACCAAGGTCTTGGTATAGCAGTTGCCGATAAGAAAATAATCGAAACAGCGATTAACGAAATTACAACTATCACCGGACAAAAAGCAGTAGCGACATACTCTAAGAAAGATATCTCAAACTTCAAGTTGCGTAAGAAAATGCCTATCGGTGTGATGGTTACACTGCGCCACGACAGAATGTATGAGTTTCTTGAAAGACTTGTACGTGTAGCATTGCCTCGTATCCGCGACTTCAAAGGTATCGAAAGCAAGCTTGACGGAAGAGGAAATTATACATTAGGTATCCAGGAGCAAATCATCTTCCCTGAAATTAATATCGACAATATTAGTCGTATTTTGGGAATGAATATTACCTTTGTAACTTCCGCGAAAACGGATGAAGAAGGGTATGCCCTGCTGAGAGAGTTCGGATTACCATTTAAGAACGCAAAAAAAGAATTGATATAAGATGGCAAAAGAATCAATGAAAGCTCGTGAGGTAAAAAGAGCTAAGATGGTTGCTAAATATGCAGCTAAGAGAGCGCAACTCAAAGCCGAAGGCGATTACGAAGCGCTGCAAGCTCTACCTAAGAATGCTTCACCAGTACGCCTGCATAACCGTTGCAGCCTTACAGGTCGTCCGAAAGGCTTTATCCGCCAGTTCGGAATTTCCCGTATCCAATTCAGGGAAATGGCTTCTAAAGGTTTGATACCGGGAGTGAAAAAAGCAAGTTGGTAAAAAGACAAAGAATGATAAATGAAGAATTATGAATTGATGCGTTCATTCTTCATTTTTCACTCTTTTATTATAAAAACAGTTTTTAAATATTGTCCCGACAGTCGGGATTAATTTAAATCAATTTAATCATGACAGATCCAATAGCAGATTATTTGACGCGTGTAAGAAACGCCATCATGGCTGGACACAGAGTTGTAGAAATTCCGGCGTCAAATTTGAAAAAAGAGATTACAAAAATTCTCTTGGAAAAAGGCTACATTCTTAACTATAAGTTTGTAGAAGAAGGACCTCAAGGCTCTATCAAAATAGCTTTGAAATACGATCCTGTAAATAAAGTGAACGCGATTAAGAAATTAATCCGTGTTTCGTCTCCAGGTCTTCGTAAATATGTAGGGTATAAAGATTTGCCTCGTGTCCTTAACGGACTGGGTATAGCTGTAGTATCTACCTCAAAAGGAGTGATGACAGACAAAGAAGCTCGCGAGTTGAAAGTCGGCGGCGAAGTAATGTGTTATGTTTATTAATTAAGGGGAGGATAGTAAAGTTATGTCAAGAATAGGAAAATTACCCATAAATCTTCCTGCCGGAGTAAATATTACTGTTGGCAAGGATAATTTAGTTACAGTAAAAGGACCAAAAGGAGAACTATCGCAAGAAGTTAATCCGGATATCAAAGTCTCTGTTGAAAATGGTGTGTTGTCAGTAACACGTCCATCTGATGAAAAAGCTCACCGTTCTTTACATGGATTGTACAGATCGTTGATCAACAACATGATTGTTGGAGTTTCTGAAGGATATCGCAAAGAATTGGAATTAGTAGGGGTTGGTTACCGTGCTTCAAACAACGGTCAGATCTTGGAACTTTCATTAGGTTATACTCACAATATCTTTTTGATGTTGCCAAAAGAAGTAAACCTTGAAACAAAATCTGAGAGAAACAAGAATCCGCTAATCATTTTAGAATCTTGTGATAAACAACTGATCGGTCAGGTTTGCTCGAAAATTCGCTCATTCCGTAAACCGGAACCTTATAAAGGTAAAGGTATACGCTTTGTCGGTGAAGTTATCCGTCGCAAGTCTGGTAAAACCGCAGGTAAATAAATCATAAACTGTAGTAATCATGGTAACAAAGACAGATAAAAGAAATAAAATAAAATTACGCGTACGCGGAAAGATCTCAGGAACTACCGAACGTCCGCGTCTGACAGTGTTCAGAAGCAACAAGCAAATATATGCGCAAGTTATCGACGATCTTACAGGTAAGACTTTGGCAGCGGCTTCGTCTCTCAAAATAACAGACAAAGCTCCTAAAAAAGAAATAGCTGCGAAAGTTGGCGAACTAATTGCTAAGAATGCTCAGGAAGCTGGTGTAACAACTGTGGTATTTGACCGTAACGGTTACCTGTACCATGGTAGAATTAAAGAATTGGCAGATGCTGCCCGTAACGGTGGACTTAAATTTTAATAGACATGGCAGGAGTTAACAATAGAGTAAAATCGACCAACGATATCGAATTAAAAGACAGGCTAGTTGCGATCAACCGTGTTACTAAAGTAACAAAAGGGGGACGTACATTCAGTTTCGCTGCTATCGTAGTGGTAGGAAATGAAGATGGTATAGTAGGCTGGGGTCTTGGTAAAGCTGGTGAAGTAACGACAGCTATAGCTAAAGGAGTTGAAGCTGCTAAGAAAAACCTTATCAAAGTTCCGGTACTTAAAGGAACAGTACCTCACGAGCAAGTTGCCCGTTTTGGAGGTTCTGAAGTACTTATTCGCCCGGCTGCTCCCGGTACAGGGGTGAAAGCAGGAGGTGCGATGCGCGCCGTACTTGAGAGCGTAGGTGTAACAGACGTATTGGCTAAATCGAAAGGTTCGTCAAACCCTCACAACCTTGTGAAGGCTACTATCGAAGCTTTAGGAGAGCTGAGAGATGCATACACTGTAGCTCAGAACAGAGGTATTTCTATGGAAAAAGTGTTTAAAGGTTAATTTGCAAAGAAACTTATTATGGCAAAGATTAAAGTTAAACAAGTTAAGAGCAGAATCAAGTGTCCGAAAGACCAAAAGTTAACTTTAGACGCTCTTGGGCTGAAAAAGTTGAACCGTGTAGTAGAACACGAAGATACACCTGCTATCAGAGGAATGATCAACAAAGTACACCATTTGGTTACTATTGTAGAGTAATTTAGTTTATAAGATAAAAAATATAAAAATATGAGTTTATCAAATTTGAGACCTGCTGAAGGATCAACTAAAACCGGAAAAAGAATCGGACGTGGTACGGGTTCAGGATTAGGTGGCACTTCCACAAGAGGTCATAAAGGAGCTAAGTCCAGATCAGGTTATTCTAAGAAGATCGGATTTGAAGGAGGGCAGATGCCTATCCAACGCCGTTTGCCTAAATTCGGATTTAAAAACATAAACCGAGTAGAATACAAAGCCATCAACCTGGATGTATTGCAACGTTTGGCAGAAACTAAGAAGCTTGCTAAAATCGATATTCAGACATTGATCGATGCAGGTTTTATTTCTTCCAATCAATTAGTGAAAATATTAGGAAACGGAGCCATCACTACAAAGGTAGATGTTGAAGCTCACGCTTTCTCAAAAACAGCAGAGGCTGCAATTCAAGCAATAGGTGGAACAGTAACTAAACTGAAGTAAGATGGGATTAGTAAAAACACTGGAAAATATATGGAAGATTGAGGATCTTAGAAAAAGACTCATGATTACCTTCTTTTTCGTGGTGATCTATCGCTTCGGAGTTCATATCGTTCTGCCAGGAGTAGACCCGGAAGCTCTTAATGCCCTTCAGGCTAAGACTTCAGGGGGTATTCTGGACATATTGAACATGTTCTCGGGAGGTGCATTTGCTAATGCATCAATTTTTGCATTGGGTATTATGCCTTATATCTCTGCTTCTATCGTTATGCAGTTGTTGGGTATGGCTGTGCCATATTTCCAAAAGCTACAGCGCGAAGGAGAAAGCGGGCGTACCAAAATGAACCAGTACACACGTTATCTGACAGTAGCCATACTTCTATTTCAAGGACCGGCATACCTGTTAGGTGCGCTGGGTGCGGCAGCTCCTACTTCATGGGAATTTCTTATTCCTTCAACCATTATTTTGGCCGGAGGTAGTATGTTTGTTCTTTGGTTAGGAGAGCGTATCACAGATAAAGGTATCGGAAACGGAGTCTCTTTCATCATTTTGGTGGGTATTATAGCCCGTCTGCCACATGCGCTTATCGGTGAATTTTCTTCACGTCTGGCAAGCCAGGGAGGTGGATTGGTAATGTTCCTTGCAGAGATTGTATTCTTATTGCTTATTATTTGCGGTGCAATTCTGTTGGTACAAGGTACACGCCGTATACCGGTACAATATGCAAAAAGAGTTGTAGGAAACAAACAATATGGTGGTGCACGTCAGTATATACCATTGAAGGTTAATGCTGCTAACGTGATGCCGATCATCTTTGCTCAGGCAATTATGTTTGTACCGATCTCTATTGCGGGATTCTCTACCGAAAAAGGCGGATTCTGGGGTTCTTTTATGGATCATACCAGTGTAGCATACAATGTTGTGTTTGCATTTCTTATTATTGCTTTCACATGGTTCTACACAGCTGTGACTATAAACCCTGTGCAGATGGCTGACGAACTGAAACGTAATAACGGATTTATACCCGGTATCAAGCCTGGGAAGAAAACAGCAGATTATATCGATTCTATCATGTCTCGTATAACATTCCCGGGATCATTGTTCCTGGCTATGGTTGCTATTCTTCCTGCGTTTGCCAGCTACTTTGGTGTGAGCCGTGAATTCTCACAATTCTTTGGAGGAACATCATTGTTGATTCTTGTTGGGGTTGTGTTGGATACATTACAGCAGATCGAAAGTCACTTGTTGATGAGACATTATGACGGTTTATTGAAATCGGGAAGAATCAAAGGTCGTTCTGGTTCAATTGCAGCATATTAAGGAGGTTATAAATGATATTTCTGAAAACAGACGAAGAGATCGAATTGATGCGCGAAGCCAATCGCCTTGTAGGTATGACCTTGGGCGAAATGGCAAAGCATATAAAACCGGGGGTTACTCCGGCTCAATTAGATAAAATTGCAAAAGAATTTATACAGGATCATGGAGCCAGACCTTCCTTCTTGGGATATAAGGGTGCTCCGGGCGCTGTGGATTTTCCGGGTGCAATTTGTGCTTCAGTTAATGAACAGGTTGTGCATGGATTTCCAACAGACTATGTTCTTAAAGACGGTGATATTATTTCTGTCGATTGTGGTACAGAGAAAAACGGATTTTGCGGTGATTCAGCCTATACATTTTGTGTAGGAGAAGTAGCAGAAGACGTGAAGGCTTTGCTTAGGGCAACGAAAGAGGCTCTTTATAAAGGAATAGAAAAGGCTGTAGATGGTAATCGCATAGGCGATATCGGTGATGCCGTTCAGACATATTGTGAGAAGCGTGGTTATTCGGTCGTTCGCGAACTGGTAGGACATGGTATAGGACGTAAGATGCATGAAGCGCCTGAAGTTCCTAACTATGGCAGACGGGGTACAGGTCCCTTACTCAAAAAAGGGATGTGTATAGCAATAGAGCCGATGATTAACATGGGAAGCAAAAATGTTGTTTTTGAAAGCGATGGTTGGACTATCAGAACCCGTGATCGTAAACCCTCGGCCCACTTCGAGCATACTGTGGCTATTCGTCAGGGTAAAGCTGATATTTTATCTACATTTGAATTTGTAGAAGCTGTTTTAGGAAATAACGCAATTTAAAAACCTTTTATTATATATATGGCTAAACAGGCAGCAATAGAACAAGACGGAGTGATCGTAGAAGCACTATCGAACGCAATGTTTCGTGTCGAACTTGAAAACGGACATGAAATAACAGCGCACATCTCAGGAAAGATGCGTATGCACTATATCAAAATACTTCCGGGAGATAGAGTACGTGTGGAAATGTCACCCTATGATTTATCAAAAGGACGGATTTCATTCAGATACAAATAAAAAACAAACATATGAAAGTAAGAGCATCATTGAAGAAGCGTACTGCTGATTGCAAAATTGTCAGAAGAAAAGGACGCTTATACGTTATTAACAAAAAAAATCCTAAGTACAAACAACGTCAGGGATAATTTATTAATTTTGCAAATTAATCGAAAAAATATATGGCAATAAGAATAGTTGGTGTCGATTTACCACAAAATAAAAGAGGCGAGATAGCCTTGACATACATTTATGGTATCGGACGTAGTTCTGCTAACAAAATCCTTGCTGAAGCAGGAATAGACAAAGATGTCAAAGTAAAAGACTGGAATGATGATCAGGCAGGTAAAGTGCGTGAAATTATCGCTGCCCAGTTTAAAGTAGAAGGGGACTTGCGTTCGGAAGTACAGCTCAATATCAAGCGATTGATGGATATAGGCTGTTACAGAGGTATCCGTCACCGTATCGGTCTACCTTTGAGAGGTCAGAGTACTAAAAATAATGCCCGTACACGTAAGGGTAGAAAGAAAACTGTTGCTAACAAGAAAAAAGCTACAAAATAATTAATTTGATATGGCAAAGAAAACAGTCGCAGCGAAAAAGAGAAACGTTAAAGTGGATGCTACAGGACAAGCTCATGTGCATTCTTCTTTCAACAATATCATTATTTCGATTACAAACAGCGATGGCCAGGTAATCAGCTGGTCTTCGGCAGGGAAAATGGGTTTCAGAAGTTCAAAGAAGAACACCCCGTACGCAGCTCAAATGGCAGCATCAGATTGTGCTAAAGTTGCATTTGACTTAGGATTGAGAAAAGTAAAAGTGTATGTAAAAGGACCGGGCAACGGACGTGAGTCTGCTATCCGTACTATCCATGCAGCAGGAATAGAAGTAACAGAAATCGTTGATGTTACTCCACTACCTCACAATGGATGCCGTCCTCCAAAACACAGAAGAGTTTAATCAAAATTTTAAATTTGGAACTTAAATTGTGATTTTGATTGCAAGTTTACCCTCTCTGTAATCGCGGCTGCACAATTTCAGCTTTCATCAATTATTAATTAGAAAAGAAATGGCAAGATATACTGGACCAAAATCAAAAATCGCCCGTAAATTCGGAGAGCCAATATTCGGACCTGACAAAGTTCTTTCTAAAAAGAACTATCCTCCCGGACAACACGGAAACGGAAGGAAGAAAAAATCGTCGGAGTACGGTATTCAATTGCGTGAAAAGCAAAAAGCAAAATACACATATGGTGTGCTTGAAAGACAATTCCGTAATATGTTTGACAAAGCGCTTTCATCACGTGGTATCACAGGTGAAGTGTTGCTTCAAATGTTGGAATCAAGATTGGATAACATCGTTTTCCGTCTTGGAATAGCACCTACGAGAGCAGCTGCCCGTCAGCTTGTATCTCACCGCCACATTACAGTGGATGGCTCAGTCGTGAATATTCCGTCTTATACAATCAAGCCGGGACAATTGATCGCAGTTCGTGAGAAATCAAAATCTCTCGAAGTAGTAAGTGAAGCATTGTCTGGGTTTAACCATAGCAAATACCCTTGGATCGAATGGGATGCAGCATCTATGACAGGTAAGTTTCTTCACCTGCCTGAGAGAGCAGATATCCCTGAAAACATTAAAGAGCAGTTGATCGTAGAGTTGTATTCTAAAAATTAATTAAATTCATGGCTATATTAGCATTTCAAAAACCGGATAAAGTATTGATGTTAGAAGCGGACGATTTCTTCGGAAAATTCGAATTTCGTCCCTTAGAACCCGGATATGGTATTACCGTTGGTAATGCTTTACGCCGTATTCTGCTTTCATCTCTTGAAGGTTTTGCTATCACTTCTATAAAAATCGACGGTGTTGAACATGAATTTGCCACCGTACCGGGTGTTATAGAAGATGTTACAAATATCATTCTGAATCTGAAACAAGTACGTTTCAAGCAGATAGTAGAAGAGATCGAAAACGAGAAGGTGAGTATTACAGTCTCAGGTGCCGAAGTATTCAAAGCTGGAGATATTGGAAAGCATCTGTCAGGATTTGAAGTATTGAACCCTGACTTGGAAATCTGTCATTTAGACAAGAACGCAAGCTTCCAAATCGAATTGAATATTAACAAAGGCCGTGGATACGTACCTGCTGATGAAAATCGCAATCTGTCCGACGATGTTAATGTTATAGCTATTGATTCTATTTATACTCCCATCCGTAATGTAAAATATTCGATAGAAAACTATCGTGTAGAACAAAAAACGGACTATGAGAAACTTGTTATAGAAATAGCAACCGACGGATCTATTCATCCAAAGGATGCATTGAAAGAAGCTGCAAAGATTCTTATCCACCACTTTATGTTGTTCTCTGATGAGAAGATTCTCCTTGAACAAAGCGAAGTAGATGGAAACGAAGAATTCGATGAAGAAATTCTGCATATGCGTCAGCTGCTTAAGACTAAGTTATCTGATATGAACCTTTCGGTTCGCGCTCTTAACTGTTTGAAGTCGGCAGAGGTAGAAACGCTGGGCGAATTAGTGCAATTCAATAAGAATGACCTTCTTAAATTCAGAAACTTTGGTAAGAAATCACTTACCGAGCTTGATGAACTATTGGATAGCCTGAGCCTGTCTTTCGGTATGGATATTTCTAAATATAAATTAGATAAAGATTAGTAAGCGACATGAGACATAATAAAAAATTTAATCATTTAGGGCGTACCAGCTCACACAGAAATGCCATGCTGGCTAATATGTGTGTATCTTTGATCATGAGCCCTAATAAACGTATCTTTACGACCGTGGCCAAAGCGAAGGCTTTGAAGAAGGTTATAGAGCCGATGATTACAAAATCGAAAGAAGATACAACACATTCGAGACGTCTGGTTTTCCAGGATCTTAAGATAAACAGCGATCAGACTAAGGCTGCCATAACTGAGTTGTTCCAGAACATATCTCAGAAAGTAGCTGATCGTCCGGGAGGATACACCCGTATCATCAAAACAGGTAACCGTTTGGGTGATAATGCATCTATGTGTTTTATCGAATTGGTAGACTATAACGAAAATATGTTGAAGGAGAAGAAAGCTGCATCGAAAGGTAGAACCCGTAGATCTAAGAAAGCTGCTGACCAACCTGAAACTGCTGCTAAAGGCGCTGCGGCTCCTAAAGCGAAAGCTAAAGATGTAGTTGCTCCTGAAGCATCGGTTGTGGAAGAAGTGGAAGCATTAGAAGCTGCTCCGGGATCTTTGCCTGTAGTAGACGAAGTGGCTCCTGAGGCTCCTGCTGCAGAAGAGAAGCCAAAGACTGAAGAATAAGAGGTTATACTCTTATTTAATATAATAAAAAAAGTATCCTGGATTCAGGATACTTTTTTTTGCTTAATAAAAGCTAGCTCTTCTGTCGAACTATTGTTTTCAGAACATCACATCAGTAGCGAATGTGAATGTGAAGCCATGTAGTTTGTAAAAAAACTCTGTGTAAGGTTGGGAAGTCTGTCTATTCGCTAGTAGGTATTTTTACTACTCTACAATTATAAGATGGCTAAATATGTAAAACGTTGCATAACGAATTTAAAAAAAATGAATAAATATTGCAATTCTTCAATGCTAACCATATAATGTGTTTATAATCAAATAATTGTGCATTGTGAAAAATAATCATTTTATTGAAAATTTTACCGAAATACTTTCTCCGCTTTCATCAACAGCTATCAAACGGTGCTCTCCCTTAGCCGGACTATACTCCATTTTATGAAATACTTTAGTTTCTCCGATATATTGTCCATCCAGATGCCAGAATACCCGGTTTTGCGGAGAACGGTGAGCCAGTTCGAAAACCAACTGGCCGGGAGTGCCATCCAATTGCTTCGGTAAGCTAATGATTGCATTAGGGAAAGGATAGATAAACTCCATCAGCCTTATATCAGAATCTTCTCTGCACTCGGGTGAATACGGAGGCAACGGACGGTATGCAGGATGTTGCTCTTTGTAATACCATTCCCACGACGGAGGCAGTATAAACCATGAAGTATGGATAATGCCCCTTTTACCTGCGCATTCGTCATATACCTGATACTTCATATCTTCGGATAAATGTACTAGCTTGTGATAAGGGCAAACCGCGCCGTTCAGCCCTTTTTTGCTTACCCATACCGTATCAGTCTCTGTATCGGGACAGTTCATACTTTTCAGGTAGCCGCTTTCGTGGCATATTTCGACTCTTACAAGATCATTTTCCGGTCTGGCAAACCAACGGCTTTGCGGCAGGACATTGAATATGTCGAACATCACCATGCCTGCTGTGCGCGCACCTGTAAGTCCCGGACGGCCTTCTCCGTCAGAGTTTCCCACCCATACCCCTACAACGTATTTGGGGCTGATACCTACTGCCCATCCATCGCGGAAACCAAAACTGGTTCCTGTTTTCCATGCTATTTTCTGTATAGAAGGGATAGAGCGCCAGTCTATCTCCTCGGGGCGATTTACGTTTGTCAGAGCTTCGAAGGTTTGCCAGATAGCTCCTGCCGAGAATAATGGAGCAGGGATTCGATCTCTCTTTTCGTTATTATTCTCATTAAAAATATATGAGGGCTGCTTCATATCATAATACCGGCCCTCCTGATTGTATGTATTGAGTTGTTGAGCCATTTGAAGATATATGGTGCTGATATCCCATAACTTGCCTTCTGCACCCCCTAAAATAAGCGACAGGCCATAGTTGTCGGCAGTGCGGTTGAGTGTAGTCATTCCTGCCCGTTTTAGGAGGTTGTAGAATTTAGGGACACTATATTTGCGCAGCGAAACAACAAACGGTACATTGAGCGAGCGGGCAAGCGCTTCAGAAGCATGTGTAGCTCCGTCGTATTGCAGGCTGAAATTCTTCGGAGCAAAGCCATTCAGGTTGATAGGTACATCGGGTAGTAGCTGGTCGGGTAGTAATTCGCCTTCCTGTAGCATTGCACAATATAGAAATGGTTTCAGTATACTTCCTGTACTGCGTGGAGCCTGTATCACATCTACCTGATTAGCCGACGTGCTTTTTTCGAAGTCTACATTACCGCAATAGGCCACTACCTCATTCTTTTCTACGTCGAAGACTATGGCAGCTATATTCTTTATCCCGTTTTGTGAAAATTCGGCATTCCATCGGCTGAGAACAGACTCCATACGTTCCTGCTGCGATTTATCTATAGTGGCAGTTATATGCTTCCCTCCCTGTTCTTTATACAGGCGGGTAACAAGGTGCGGCGCTACTTGTGGCAGGGGATGTGGCTGGAAGGGCAGGGGCTCGGATACCGCCAGCTCGTAATCCACCTTATCCAGTATTTCCCGTTGATACAATAGCTCCAATAGCCTGTTTCTTTTAGTAAGTAATTTGTCTCTGTTCTTACCAAAGTGCATCAGGGTAGGAGAGTTGGGCAGTACTGCAAGGGTGGCTGCTTCTGCCCAGGACAAAGTCGCCGCCTGATGTCCGAAGTATCGCCACGACGCAGCTTCTATACCTACTACATTTCCACCCATAGGAGCATGTGAGGCGTACAGGTTAAGTATTTCGTCTTTCGAATAAGAGAATTCGAGGCGGGTAGCCAGGATCATCTCGATGAATTTTTCGCCGAAGGTTCGGCTCTCTTTACGCGAGAGGCGGATAGTCTGCATGGTGATAGTACTGGCTCCGCTTACAATCCGTCCGCTACTGATGTTTTGTTTTATAGCACGAGCCAGAGCTAATGGATTTACGCCCCAGTGGCGGTTGAAATGTCTGTCTTCAAATTCTATCAGACAGGTCTTGTATTTATCAGGTATGGAGTCGGAAGTGGGGAAGCGCCATTGCTGGTCGTTGGCGATACGCGCGCCTAGTAACTCTTCGTGTCTGTCGGAAACTACCGTGCTGTATGGTACATGGAACAGTGGCGATGACAGACAGAATATATACCATACAAGTAAGACAAGGCACAGAGGAATACCGATTTGGTATTTCTTCTTTGCTCTCTTATATCGTTCCCACTGGCGAATAAGGAAAGATTTTATAATTCGTAGGTATTGTGTTACCATTTTTCTTTTCTACTTACTTGTTAAAACCTGACAAACTTGACAACTTTTACATTGTTTTCATTATTTCCTTTGTAGGGAGTGAATTGAAAATTCAAAAAGGTAACAAAAGTTACACTTTTTCATAATTTTTTATTTGTTGTTTTTTACTTTATTCTCGTCCATTTGGATTGCAAATCCGATGAACCGAAATATTTATAAGTAATGCGCAACAACACGGAATTGTGCTTACATGAAATCCAAAACCTGACAAACTTGACACATATTGCATATTTTTACTATTGTAACTTTTTCTCTTCCGGCTTTAATATAAGCCGGTTATAATATATAGATAAAGTTATAATAAGAATGTCATATCCTATGCTGAAATTACCTTATTTCTTTTGTGATATTCTGTAAATTATCTCGTGTAATATTATACTTTACTGTAAATGTACAAAAGAAAAGAAAAAGATAAAATGTTTTCTTACTTTTGTATATTCATCAGATTTTGTGGATGGGAAAGGAGTCTTCAAGCTTTAGTATTTGGAAAATACTTGTGCCTACATTTATAGGCATGGGGGTCATCATCTATATGTTCAGTCGTGAATTTAATCTGGATGATCTCAGGCAAATCACAATTACGGGACATACTGTTTTCTGGATTTTTGTTGCTTTCTGTTTTATGCTGGGGCGCGATACCGGCTTTGTAATCCGTTACCGTTACCTTACAGAAAAGCAATTGTCGTGGAAACAATGCATCAAAGTTACCCTGTTAGCCGAGTTTGGAACAGCTGTTACCCCTTCCGTAGTAGGGGGGTCGAGTATGGCTGTATTATTTCTGGCAAAAGAGAAAATTCCTGTCGGGCGCAGTACGGCAATGGTATTTGTGACTTTGCTGCTCGATGAGATGTTTTTCGTAGTCACCTTTCCTATACTTCTTATATTTATCCCTTTCCATAACCTGTTTGCCGACAATACGGCATTGGGTTCGGGGGTGTTGGTGCTTTTCATTGTTGCCTATATTATCAAGATGCTTCTGTGTACACTGTTGATAGTGGGACTGTTTTTCAGGCCTCAGGCTATCCGCTGGCTGATAATAAAGATATTCAGGCTACCATTCCTTCGTCGTTGGCACAAAAGTGCGGCTAAAGCCGGAGATGACCTTATTATAAGCTCAAGGGAGATTAGAGGTAAGACGCTGTCGTATTGGTTTCCGCTGATAATGGCTACCATCTTGTCGTGGAGTTCACGTTATCTGGTAGTGAATGCTATTTTTATGGCATTCTTTCAGGTACATGATAATCTGTTGATTTTTGCCCGCCAGTTTGTTATGTGGGTTGTTATGGTGGTCAGTCCCACTCCTGGAGGAAGCGGGTTTACGGAATTTATATTCAAACAGTACCTGAGCGAATTTATTCCGTTGGCAGGTGTAGTACCTGTTATAATCCTGCTGTGGCGGCTACTTACTTATTACAATTACCTGTTTGTAGGTGCCGTAATTGTACCGGGATGGGTGAAGAAATCGTTTGGAAAGAAAGAGGATTAACTATATGAGCAACAGAAGGAACAGATCGACCAGAGGAATATTCACACTATGTTTAATTGCCGCATTGCTTTATATATCTTACCAGCGATTCTGGTATACGGAGGAAGAAAAGATAACGATGTTTTATGAAGATAACAGATTCTCTTTCGAATTGCTAAAAGATAAGATATCGACATCGAGTGAAGATGAAGATCTCAGTATAATAGACTCGTTGAAAAAGAAATTGTCGGTGCGAAGATATTGGATAACATATGATACGGATGACACTGCAATAATTCATCTGAATGTCGATTTCGAGAATTATATTGCTCCATTCGAATATTGGTATTGTGTAAAAGGCCTTAAAGAATCAGAAAATAAAGAAGGTCCGGCCTTAAAGAAACTGAATGACAACTGGGGTATATTCAGATGATATGAAAAGGAGTCTTTATATATTATTTTCCTTGCTTTGCTTTATCGGTAGTCTCAATGCGCAGACTGTTGATACTATTGAGGTATTCAGTAAAAAGATGGGAAGGGACATAAAGAATCTTGTCATTCTTCCTGCCGGATATAACAGGCAGGACAGCATAAAATATCCGGTACTGTATCTTCTTCATGGTGTACAGGCCGATCATATCTCATGGACAAAGGTAATAAGGAAAGAATTGCCTGACGACGCAACCAAATATAATATGATAATCGTATGCCCCAACGGGGAAAATAGCTGGTATCTCGATAGCCCGGTAAATCCTGCTTCACAATTCGAAACATACATAACAGAGGAACTGGTAGAGTCGATAGACAATAAATACAAAACAATACCTTCATCCCCGGCTCGTGCTATATCGGGATTCAGTATGGGCGGTTACGGGGCTTTGCGTCTGGCTATCCTTCATCCCGGTGTTTTCGGTGTATGTGGGTCTATGAGTGGCGCTGTGGATTTCCGTCCCTTCCCAAAGGTGTATAAACTGAGGAGCCAGTTGGGTGGTTATGCCACAAATAAAAAACGATGGGATGAATGTGTGATTATTAATATGCTGGGAAAACTAAAGCCGGATGTTTTATCTGTAATCATAAATTGCGGATATGAAGATGGATTTCTGAAAGTAAACGAACAACTTCATCAGGCAA
Organism: Dysgonomonas sp. GY75; assembly: GCF_015234155.1. Taxonomy (NCBI): domain Bacteria; kingdom Pseudomonadati; phylum Bacteroidota; class Bacteroidia; order Bacteroidales; family Dysgonomonadaceae; genus Dysgonomonas; species Dysgonomonas sp. GY75. Next base: position 15,739 of record NZ_JADCLQ010000047.1, on the reverse strand, counting down.
TGCTACATAAAGGGATAGAGCACCAATATATTGTAGAATCCGGAGGACATGACCGTAAATACTGGAACAAAGCTATTGTAAAACAGCTACAGTTTTTCTCCGACTTTTTTAATAAGAGCAACTTATAAACCTAATAACTAAATGATCTGACAAAATGAAAAAACTATTTACAACTTTGACTTTGCTGGTGGCTATAATATGTCTGCCATTGTTTTCGCAAACAGTAGATACCATTCAGGTATTCAGCCCTAAAATGAATAAGACCATCAAAAATGTAGTTGTTCTGCCGGAAGGATATGACAAGAGTAATCCCGCGAAGTACCCGGTTCTTTACCTTTTGCATGGCTATGGAGGACGATATGACACGTGGGTAAACGGTACTAAAAAGAGTTTGCCTCAGGATGCTACGCGTTGGCAGATGATCGTGGTTTGCCCCGACGGGCAGAATAGTTGGTACTGGGATAGCCCTGTTGATCCGTCAATGCAATTTGAAACATATGTAAGCTCCGAGTTGATTAAGTATATAGATGAACATTACAATACTGTAGCTTCCCCAAAAGGGCGCGCTGTAACGGGTTTCAGTATGGGTGGTCATGGCGGCTTGTGGCTTGGGATCAATCATAGTGATGTGTTTGGTGCATGCGGTTCTATGAGCGGAGGGGTAGATATCCGTCCTTTTCCCAACAATTGGGAAATGAAAAGCTGGCTTGGAAAATATAAAGAGAATGAAGGGCAATGGAATGAACATACTGTTATAGACCAATTGTATAAGATAGAGCCGAACTCACTGGCCATAATAATAGACTGTGGGGTGAATGACTTTTTTTATAATGTAAATGAAGAACTGCATAAGAAAATGTTATATATGAATATTCCTCACGATTATATTATACGTCCGGGAGCACATACACATGACTACTGGAACAATGCCGTGGATTATCAAATGATGTTTTTTTCAAAATTCTTTGGACGGAAATAACTATCTTTGAGTTTTAATCGTATCAAATCGCAAAAGATTGGGATGAAAGATGTAATTATAGTCGACAGGCAGGATATCACACGTGTGGGGATAGAAACCCTTATAAGTGATACCAACAAGGCATCATCTGTTCAGGTCGCCGACAGTAAGGGCGATCTGGTGAAGATGCTTACAACTACCCCCGATGCAGTTGTGATACTGGATTATACCCTCTCCGATTTTGGGAGTGTAGACGAACTGCTAAATGTAGGGTATAGATTTTCACAGTCCCGTTGGCTATTGTTTTCCGAAGAGTTGAGTTATGACTTTCTCCGTCGCCTGATTATGAGCAGTGAGTCGTTTAGTATTGTCCTGAAGTCATGCGAACTGGATGAGATAAATATGGGTTTGCTGCATATATTCCGTGGCGAACGTTTTATCTGCGGACGTGTTACAAACCAGCTTTTGCAAAGCCAGAAGCCTGTGACCGAATCACTGGATCATATTCTTACTGTTACAGAGAAAGAGATTCTCAAGGAGATAGCATTGGGGCGAACTACGAAAGAAATAGCATCTAACCGCAATCTTAGCTTTCATACGATCATCACTCACCGAAAGAATATCTTCCGTAAGTTGGAAGTAAACAATGTGCATGAGGCTATTAAGTATGCTATGCGTGCCGGGCTGGTAGACCTCGCCGAATATTATATCTAGTCAAAGGAAAGATAAGGTGTAAGCCTTTTGATGTCATCGTCGGTAAATTCTTCGAGCAAACGCAGGCGTTTTAGTGATTCTATCCTGCCTTTCCACTCTCTGATATCTGCAATGACTCTGGCTTGCTTGTAATCTATATAGGGATGCCTGTTCAATTCGTTGAAGTCAGCCGAGTTGACTTTTATTTTCTCTATCTGTGGAACAAGCACAATATACGGCGTGATCTTGTCATATAATTCATTATCCAGTCCCCAGACCTCTTTCAGTTGAGTGATATCCGCAAAGCCACCTAACAGATTACGATACTTGACTATCCGTTTTGCGAATCCGGTCCCTATCCCGGGTATCATTTTCAGCGATGTGGTGTCGGCAGTATTGAGTTCCACGATTCCCCCTGTCTCTAGTTTCTTCTGATAGGGATAGCCGGGTGTTTTATCCTTATTTTGCTTAGAAAAAGTAGGAATTGTATTGCTATATGGAGTATTAGTATTTGTAGTTACTCGCACACTGGAAGGTTCAGCTTCTTCTTTATTTGCCTTTTGTTGTGGTCTGGTAAAGATATATATCCCTCCGGTGAGTGTGATAAGGACGAGTAGTAATATAATTGCAACTCTGTCCCGTTTCTGAAAGTATAAGTAGTCTTTCCAGTTCATCAAGGTTATTTTTTAATTTAGAATACCAAAAATAATAAAAAAAGTCTACGGATATGGATACCGTAGACTTTCCTTAAACTTTATATGTTGGATATATTATAATCCTTTTTCGCTCAGATATCTTTCAGCTTCTATCGCTGCCTGACATCCTGTGCCTGCGGCAGTAATAGCCTGACGATAGTGAGGATCGGCAACATCACCCGCTGCAAATACTCCTTCTATGCATGTTTTTGGTGTACCGGGTTCCGTGAGGATATAGCCTACTGAGTCGAGGTTAAGTTGGTCTTTAAATATGTCTGTATTGGGTTTGTGACCAATGGCAAGGAAGAATCCGTCGATCTTGATATCGAATTTTTCTTCGTTAGCTTCTCCCTGATGTTTCACGATATGGGCTCCTTCAACGCCGTTCTCACCGAATAGTCCTACTGCATTACACTCAAACAGAATCTCTATCTTAGGATTCTGCATTGCCCTGTCCTGCATTACTTTCGATGCGCGGAGATAAGGTTTGCGTACAACCAGATAAACTTTTTCCGCCAGTCCGGCCAGATATATAGCTTCTTCGCAAGCTGTGTCGCCACCACCTACTACGGCTACCACTTTTTTGCGGTAGAAGAATCCGTCGCATGTTGCGCACGCTGAAACTCCCATTCCTGCATATTTTGTTTCATCAGGTAATCCGAGATATTTAGCACTGGCTCCGGTAGCGATAATTACAGTATCGGTTTCTATCACTTTCTCTCCATCGATAGTTACTTTACGGGGATAACTGGTGAAATCTACAGATGTGGCAATACCAAAACGTATGTCAGCGCCAAAACGTGTAGCCTGCTTTTTCAAATCTTCCATCAGTTCGGGGCCTGTGATGCCTTCCGGATAACCGGGAAAATTCTCAACCTCGGTAGTTGTTGTCAACTGTCCTCCGGGTTGTATTCCTTCGTAAAGTACAGGTGATAGGTTTGCTCTTGATGCATAAATAGCAGCAGTATACCCTGCAGGACCTGAACCGATGATCAGGCAACGTACTTTTTCGTTCATGTTGTGAGATTTATATGTTTTGTTTATATTTAGTGCAAATATATAGAAAATATTTATTGATCCAAAGCTTATCTATTTCATATTTTTTATAGTATGATAAACAGAATCTATCTATCGTAGATCAACTACCTCGGCCCTGGGAAAGTCCTTTTTATTGAAATGAAATACATCGTCGGTCAGGTTGCTCCCGGCCTGATAACTCTTAATCGTGAGTATGTTTTCTATCCCTGCTTTATCGGTTACTGTGATCTTTGAGAAGATATTGCTTGCTTTATCTATCAATACGGCTATTTTAGTAAAATCTCCACCCTTTTTCTGAGGTATTAGCTCTACTTCATATAATGATTTGCCGTTTATCCTTTTTTCTCCTTTATATGACAGGTTGAATCCTTTCTTATATATATTGAATAACACCGAAGGGCTGATTGCCTGTAACTCTTCACCTGTAGGATTGCTTATGTTTACCTCCTCGGTATCTTTTATATATACCCATTGGGTTGTTCCATCAAACCACGTGATGGCATCAGGAATTTCTATCTTGAATTTATTACCCTTCATAAAGGCTTTACCATCGTAGCTGTGAACCGACCGGGCTTTTGTATCTTTCGAATCCAGTGTGAAACTCGCTGTAACTGCACCCGCCTTATTATATGTTTCCGATGCCTTGTCTAATATCTCTCGGGCATTTTGCGCAAATAATCCTATTGTGAATGTGATAAGGATGAATAATGCGAATAATTTGATTTTCATTTCTTGTTTTGTTTAGTATACAAATATAGACAATTAATAAACAGAAAAGTTTAAAAAATGGTGAAAGCAAATTAGGAACTGTAATTAAAATGTTTTGGTAAAATTTAAACAGGCTCTAAGAATGTTTCACTTACATCTCATATAAAAAGTTACAAAAGTTACACTTTTACATAAATTTCTAAGAAGCTGTTTTCAAAAATTGTTTCCTGTACTGTGCATTTCTTTGCGATTTGCCACCACTCAATATTTTCATATTCTTCTTCATATTTTCCACACTGTTTTTCTTCTTTTGAGACAGACTATTTTCCGAAGTAATGAATGGTTGCGGCTCTTGCATATTATCTGTTTCTTCGGGCAAGGGCTTGTCGGCAGCTATGGAGGCGTTGTGTGCAGCGACTTGTGGTTCTACTATTTCAACATCCTTTATTGCAGATTCCCGTTTGCAAACCTTATCTTTTATACTTTTATCGGCTCTGTCGAGAATCATTTTTATAGTCCTCAGGTCGGGCAGGTATTCTTTTTTGTGCACGGTTTTCGATTTAAACACCATTTCCTCGGGGTCGGCTTCGTTAGGGGTATATGTGTCTTTTTCTTCAACAAGGGTATGGCGTTCGAGCCGTTGCTTGATAGACGAATATGCCATAGATAGCAATACTTCGTTACGATAACTCATTGCATCTTCAACATCTTTATCGAAGTCGGGATTTTCACGTTTCCATTTGTAGAAGGTATTTCTGCTGATTCCTGTCGCTTTACAGATATCGGACACACTGCACAGTTCTTCCGCCATCAATGAAGTAATTCTTTCCGCCAATTCCTGATTATACTTTGCCATGATACTGAAATATTTAAATAGTTAATGATATAGCTTTCAGTATAGATAATCGGTAAAGAAAATAATGGAATAAATTAAGTTAAATAATGTTGTTCTTATTTTCGACCATATTTTTTGTCTTTATGTAAGTGATGTTTTGCATAACTATTAATGCGAATCGGTAGTTGAGATCTTATGTTCGTTTTTTTACACATAACACCTATCCCTGTTTACAACTTGCAACCTTATCTCATTACTGCCGCGCCCTCCCGGGCTTGTCCTTACTTTTGGCATTGCCCAAAAGTAAGCAAAAAGCTAGCGCTTCGTTCCTCGGCGACCCACAACCGTTTTGCCGGCTGAAAGTGACGAACGGGCTATCGCCCCGTCCCTTTCTACGCCAGCTTCACCGTGTGGGTACCCCGCCTGCGTCACTAATGCGCGAGGGCTGACGCACGTGGGGCTAACGCCTGAAGAACCTTTGTCCTGTCGTCGCATCGCGATTCTGGCCTCGTCCCACAGGCGGGGTACCCAATCCGTAAAGCGGAGGTGGAGAGCAAAATAGGGTAGCTGTTATGCTAAGATGATAATTAGGCTAAAGATGACTCCGTATTATTTTGCTCCACCGCAGCTACGGTTTTGGGTCGCCGGAGGGATGCAGCCTTGATTTTTTGTTTCGTTTTGCATCAAGGCAAAATGAAAGCCAAGCCCGGGAGGGCGCGGCAGTAATGAGATAAGGTATCAAATAATAAATAGGGATAGTAGCTATACAAAAAGGAACATTTAATCTCAACTACTGACTAGCATTATCCTCTAATTAAATGCATTTAATTTCTGCTCCAGACTATATTCATCAGCAATCAGTACATCACGGGCCTTACTGCCTTGTGTAGGGCCTACAATACCTGCAGCTTCAAGCTGGTCCATAAGGCGTCCGGCACGGTTGTATCCGATAGAGAATTTCCGTTGAATAAGTGAGGTTGACCCCTGTTGGTGTACGACTATCAGCCGTGCGGCCTCGTCGAACAACGGGTCGCGGTCGTTAAGGTCTATATTTCCGATTTTGTCATCCCCGCCTTCACCAACATACTCAGGTAATTCGAAAGCGTGTGAATATCCCTGTTGATTACCAATATACTGAGCTATTCCTTCTACCTCAGGAGTGTCTACAAAGGCACATTGGATGCGGACCAGATCACTCCCCTGTGAGAATAGTAAGTCTCCCCGTCCTATCAGTTGGTTTGCACCCGACATATCCAGAATAGTACGTGAGTCTATCTGCGATGTTACACGGAATGCCATACGTGCAGGGAAGTTAGCCTTTATTGTACCTGTGATGATGTTTGTAGTCGGTCGTTGAGTGGCAATGACCATATGCATACCTACTGCACGTGCTTTCTGTGCAATACGGGCGATAGGCATTTCTATTTCTTTTCCGGCGGTCATTATCAGGTCTCCAAACTCGTCTATGATGATAACAAGATATGGCAGGAAGCGGTGGCCTTTCAACGGGTTCAAACGGCGCTTACGGAATTTTTCGTTATACTCTTTTATGTTACGCACTCCGGCATTCATCAGCAATTCGTAACGGTCGTCCATCTCCTTTGTTAGTGAGTTGAGAGTCTGGGTTACTTTGGTTACATCCGTGATAATGGCCTTTTCCGCATCGGGCAACTTTGCCAGATAATGTTTTTCTATTGTAGAATAGATGTTGAATTCCACCATTTTAGGGTCTACGAGTACCATCTTCATTTCGGCCGGATGCTTTTTGTACAGCAGGGATGTGATAATCGCATTCAGTCCTACCGATTTTCCTTGTCCTGTAGCTCCCGCAACCAGTAAGTGTGGCATTTTGCAGAGGTCGAACATGAATATTTCGTTTGTGATGGTCTTTCCCAGAGCAACAGGCAGGTCGTAAGTGCATTCCTGAAATCTGCGGGAGGCAATCACCGACTGCATGGATACGATTTGCGCGTCTTTGTTTGGTACTTCTATCCCGATTGTGCCTTTACCCGGCATTGGAGCTATGATACGGATACCTAGTGCTGATAAACTCAGGGCTATATCATCTTCCAGATTACGGATTTTCGAAATTCGCACTCCGGCTTTCGGCACTATCTCATATAATGTGATTGTAGGACCTACAGTTGCTTTGATAGAAGTGATCTCTATGCCATAATTTTGCAGAGTAGTTATAATTTTACTCTTATTGGCATTTTGCTCATCCATATCTACCCCTTTACCAGTGGTGTCGTATACTTTTAGTAGTTCCGTGGACGGGAAATGAAAGTTAGACAGGTCTTTTGTCGGGTCATAATCCTCCATTTCTTCACCTTCAGGTAATATGTCGGTTTCTCCATCGAGGGCCGGTAAAATAGGTTCAGCTGGTTTTGGAGGTTGCGAATCCGCATTTCTAACAGGTTGAATAAACTCTTCATCCTTTGGTACAACAATTTCAAAGTCCTGATCTACTTTTACAGTTGTCGAAGTCTTTTTCGGCTTTGTATTTTCTATCGGAAGTATTTCTGTATCTTCTTCAAGGATATCTTTATTAGCCTCTTCTTCTATAGCCTTGTCTTCTTTTTTCCTTTTAAAGAAGCTAAACCAGCTTTTCTTTTCTTTGGCGGGTTCTTCTTCCTCTATTTCTTCGTCATAGAAATTCTCAAGTTCGGGATCTATATCCTGTGCCGAATTATTTTTCAATGGATTTCTAAACAATCCGCGGAAGAACTCCATGGACGCTTTTTTCGTGATAATAAGAAATATAATCAGGAGTAAGACGATGATCATCAATACTCCGGGTATTCCCAGTGCGGCTTCCAGGGTTTGTTCAATGTATTGCCCGTGTGCGCCGCCCCATATAATATGACTGTCGGGGAAAATACGTGATAAGGTAAAGGCGCTTGTTATAGAACCCCAGATCATTGCGAAAGCCAGAAGCAGGAATGTACGGATGGCGGAGATGTTTATTACCCGCATCAGTTTAAGTCCCATCAGTATAAAATAGACAGGGATAAGTAATGAAAAAATGCCGAACCACTGGTTTATAAATTTCTCCGCAACAAAAGCACCCGCAACACCCGTCCAGTTAGCAATCTGCTGTTTATGGGATATAAGGTCGAAGAAATATCTGTTTACAACCTTGCTCTGGTCTGCAGCTCCGGTGACGAAGAATGACACCTGCCCCAGTAATATATATGCTCCGATAAATGCAAGGCACACGCCTAACAGGAACCTGGTACGTTCTTTTTTTATAAACTCTAAAAATCGAGAGCCTTTACTTGGGGCTTTCTTTTTCTGGACTGTCTTTTTAGCCATATGGTGAAGTGAGACGAATACTCTTTATCTCTTTAATTTTTGTAATGATATAAAACACAAATATAACGCTTTTTTAGAAAGGAACGTCGCAGGCTTTTTTTATCTTTTGTAAAAGAATTTAAAAAGGAATAATACAAAAATTATAATATTCCCTACTTTTTTATTAAAAAAGCGAATTGAAATTAAACCTTTTCTAATTAATCAAGTCAGACTTGTCAGGTAAATAAAAATTAGATATAAGGAAATAATGAAAAGGAATATTCCCCTGCTTCTATTTTTGTGCATGCTTTTTCAGTTAAATGCACAATCTCAGACGGTAAATATAACAGGGACCGTATTTGATGACGGTACCAAAGAGGAAATTGAATTGGCGAGCATCCGTGTTCTGAACGCTAAAGATAGTGCTTATGTGACAGGTGCCGCTACGAATGCAACAGGAAAATTCAGTGTTGCTGTAAAACCGGGGAACTATCTGGTTCATGTTTCGTTCTTAGGGTATCTTGAGCAATATTTTCAGGTGAGTACAAAAACAAAAACTGCAATAGGAAATGTATATCTGAAAGAGGATGGCATTTTGCTGAGTGAAGCCACAGTAGAAGCTAAAGCTCCTGAAATAATTATAAAAGGGGATACGGCAGAATATAATGCAGCAGCATATAAGGTGCAGGAAAGTGCAGTATTGGGAGACCTTATAAAGAAAATACCCGGAGCAGAAATCGACTCGGATGGCAAAATAACCATAAACGGAAAAGATATAACCAAAATCCTTGTAGATGGAAAAGAATTTTTCAGTGAAGATCCTAAGACCGCATCAGAGAATTTACCGGCCAAGATGGTAGAGAAGTTGCAAGTATTGGATCAAAAATCGGATATGGCTCAGATTACAGGTTTTGATGACGGAGAAGAACAAACTGTGATAAATCTGGTAGTAAAACAAGGAATGAAAGAAGGAGTTATGGGTAGTGTATCGGGAGGATACGGAAACAAAGACCGCTATGAAGCAAACGGATTTGTCAATGTAGCCAGGGGGGGCAACCGTCTTTCGGCGTTGGGCAATTTCAATAATAATAACAATGCCGGCGGTGGCGGTGGCGGCGGACGTGGCTGGGGAAACAACAGAGGACTCACTGAGACTACAATGGGTGGGGTCAATGTTGCTATGGAGCCTTCCAAGAAATTTAAGTATGATGGTGATGCTCAATACCGGGGTACGGATAATACAGTGGAAACAACCAGTAATACAACGTATACGGGTAGTGATATGATTGAAAATGGAGTGTCTTCGCGGAATAGCGTTAATAAAAATATGAATACCCGCTTCAAATTCGAATGGACACCCGACAGCCTTACTAATATTATATTCCGCCCCAATATTTCTTATTCCAAATCAAATCAGTTTTCTATGAGTAAGTCGGAGCGTACGAGCGCTTCTAATGAAATAGATAACTTTTCCACTAGTTCTGAATCATCATCGGATGGCCATACGCTCCGGCTGGATGGAAATCTGTTAATAAACAGAAAGTTGAACAGTAAAGGACGCTCTGTTACCGTAGAACTATCAGGAGGGTTATCGGACGGAGATACCGATGGTATAACATATTCGAAAACCGATTATTCTAATGATCCAACCAGGTCCAGGATACAGGATCAGGTATACAATCAAAAAAATAATAGTAACAATTGGCGTGCCCGTATGTCATACCTGGAACCTGTGGGACGGAATAATTTCCTTGAACTGGCCTATAACATAAGGAATACTCATTCCGAGACAGACAAGAAGACTTACGAAAAAGATGCTTCGGGGAAATATACAGTTATAGCAGAAGACTATACACGCAATACAAAGAATGACTTTCTGAATCAGAATATATCATTAAACTTTCAGGCTCACAGACAAAAGTATAATTATACAGTAGGTGTAGGATTGGAACCATCCCGTTCACAGACTTCGGTAGTGGAGCCGGGTGAGAAAGAAAATAAAGACAGGGCCCGGAATTTTGTGAACTTTGCCCCAAGGCTGGAATTTAATTACCTTTGGGATAGACGCCATAACCTCCGGATCAGGTATAACGGACAAACAGGGCAGGCTTCTACCGACCAGTTGTTTGATGGTATTCTTTCTCAGAGTGCGACCGATACCACCCGGGGTAATCCTAATTTGAAACCGAGCTTTGAACACCGGTTGAATATACGTTATCAGAAGTATATACAGGAAAAAGCATCGTCCATAATGAGCTTTGCCGATATCAGGTACACAATGAATGCCATTGCCAGCATTACACGTATCGGGGAAGGTAATAGCCGGAATACCACATATGAGAATATCGATGGCAATATGACAGGACGGCTTATGGTCATGTATAATACACCATTGAGAAACAAGCGTTTTTCTATCAATACACGTACATTCGGTAACTATAACCGTGATAATACATTTATTTCGGACCGTAACGGAGGTGACCCTCAGAAGAATACAGCTAATACATATAGCATCAGTGAAGGCCTTGGATTAAAGTTCAACTCTGATAAATTCCAGTTTAATATCAGGGGTAATATTGCTTATGAGAATACCAGAAACTCCTTAGCATCCACTGAGAATGAATCGCTTAATAATCAGGAGATTTACAACTATGGCGGTGGTGGTGATTTTTCCTGGTATCTGCCATACAATTTTGTCCTTGAAAGCGATTTGAACTATTCATCCAATTCGGGATATACCGGAGGTTATCAGGAAAATTCATGGATATGGAATGCTTCTCTGGCTAAAGAATTTAATATAAAAATAAAGAAAGAGTCAGGGACAGTCAACCTTCCGGCTACTCTACGCTTTAAGATATATGATATACTTCAGGATCAGAGCAACATCTCCCGTAGTTCGAATGCCAACAATATAACTTATAGTACTTATAATACAATCAGCAGTTATTTCATGGTTGGGCTTACTATTCGTTTCCAATCCTTTAAAGGCGGGGCTAAGAGCAGTGATATGGAAGGTCCCGGAGGTGGACGACGATTTGGTCCCGGTGGAGGAGGCAGGGGACCCGGTGGTCCGATGTTCTAACAATATAGTTGAATCCGTAACAAATGTTGCGGATTTTTTAGTTATAATATTTTTCTATCTTGCATATATAATACCTATATCTAGGTATTGATGCTTTTTTATATACCTAATAATGGTGATTGTCCGGAAAGTCCGATTTCTTTAGCTTTGCACCTCAACTAAAAAGCTATTTATCATTACACCGCAAATTAATGCGTAACAGTTATTCGTTAACAGTCAGTAAGTTTGGTTTATTGATTGTAACCGTTTTATATCTGGGGTCTATCAATTTCTTTCATCATATCCATAAGATTGATGATACGATGATCCTCCATTCGCATCCCTATAAAAAAGGGTGTGATGGAAAACCGGCGCATACTCATACAAAAACAGAATTACAATTAATACAACATTTATCGGCATTTGAAATAATAGACTTATCCGCATCTATTATTGATTTAAGTATTCCTTTTGTTAAACCGGTCATACTTCTTACAAATTCGGGTGTCGTACTCCATTTTCAGTATCAACGAGGATGTTTTCTGCTGCGTCCTCCACCTTTCTTATAATCCGGCATCCGGAACCAGACTTTACTTTTACAGATACTGATTAATTAAAAATAAAAGATGAAAAAACATATAATAGTATTATTTATACTAATACTGTCTGCAGGAGTAATGCAGGCTAATCTGGTGCGTACCGACGCCAATATTTTCGGACATGTGGTTAATAGTAAGACGGGACAACATATTTCGTATATCAATATTATCCTTAAAAATACAACCATAGGAGTTGCTACAGATGCAAGCGGACATTATGCACTAAAGAACTTGCCCGAAGGAACGTTTATTGTTGTTGCTGAAGGCATCGGCTTCAAGCCACAGGAAAAAGAAATAGAACTAAAGCGTGGGAAATCGTTAGAAGTGAACTTTGAAATAGAAGAAGATGCCCTGAATCTTAACGAAGTTGTTGTCACTGCAGGCCGTACTTCTCAAAAAAGGGCCGAAGCCCCTGTGATAGTAAATACCATCAGTACCAAAATGCTGGAAACAACCCAGTCAGTCGTATTAGGAGAAGGTTTGAATTACTGTACCGGCTTACGTTATGAAAACGACTGTCAGAATTGTGGCTTTTCTCAAATACGTATGAATGGTATGGAAGGCCCTTATTCTCAGATACTGATAAATAGCCGCCCTATATTTAGCGGGCTTGCCGGAGTTTATGGTTTGGAACTGATTCCGGCTAATATGCTGGAACGGATAGAAGTTGTACGTGGCGGAGGTTCGGTACTTTACGGGTCGAATGCCATTGCCGGAACAATCAATCTGATACTGAAAGACCCGAAAACGAATTCATTCGAAGCCGGATTTAATACTTCATTGATAGGTACGGGGTTAAGTGGTTCCAATGGCCCGGCAGCCGATTATAATGCAACCATGAACGCTACTCTGGTTACAGAAGACCATAAGACCGGAATTTCGGTATTCGGCAATATGCGTGACCGTAAAATGTTTGATGCTAATGATGATAGTTTTTCAGAAATAGCACCAATGAAGAATACCGTTATCGGTACCCGTATATTTCACCGTCCCGGATACAGGAGCAAAATAAGCCTCGACTTCTTTAATATCCGAGAACAACGCAAAGGGGGTAATAAGCAGGACTATCCGGACCATGAACGGGATATCTCGGAATCGGTAAAACATGATATGGTGACAGGAGCATTGACTTATGAACAATATCTGCGTGAAAGCGACCTGCTTACCGTATTTGCTTCGGGACAGTATCTGGACAGAGACTCATATTACGGGGCTAACCAGTCGTTAAGCGACTATGGCAACACAAAAGATAAAACATTTAATATAGGCGCTCAATATAAGGCTTCGATAAATGATATTTCGACTATTATAGGGGGTGTTGAACATACCGGATCACATCTGACAGACAAGAAGCTGGGGTATCCTGAATATAAGGTGAATGATGATGGTGAAATAGAAACAACGCATGTTCCCAATCGTATCGTATCCGACCAGTCGCTTACTACCACCGGTGCTTTTGCTCAATATGAGATAAAGGTGGGAAAGGCAAAATTTCTTGCCGGCGCACGTGTAGAGCATTATTCTATCAACGATAAACAGACTGATAGCGACAAATCGGGAACTGTCCTTGTACCCAGGGCAAGTGTGATGTATGATCTTACAGATTATCTGCAAACGCGCCTTGGTTTTTCGAGAGGCTACCGTGCTCCGCAAATATTCGATGAGGATCTTCATATAGAGACATCGGGTTCGCGTCAGGTTATAAATAAGAATGATCCGGACTTGAAACAGGAAAACAGTTCCAGTTTGACTTTGTCTTTTGATTTCAATAAGAAACTGGGAAGCGTCAATACCAATATCCTGATAGAAGGCTTTTACAATAAATTGCATAATCCTTTCAGGAATGAAATAGGTGAGCCGGATGAGAATGGTACAGTGATCTATACCCGTATCAATTCAAAAGACGGGGCGTCGGTACAAGGTTTGAATCTGGAATTGAAAGTAATGCCGTCAGATAAGCTGAGTGCGAGTGCCGGATTTACGATTCAATCAAGTAAATATAAGACAGCTGAGGAGACTTTTGGAGAAAAGAACTTTTTCAGGACTCCGGATACATATGGTTTCTTTACTGTGGACTGGGAGTTTGCCCGCAACTTCGGCGTGTCTGCAACAGGTAATTATACAGGCAGGATGCTGGTTCCCTATTTTGGAGTTGGTTTGCCGGAGGGAGATGCCCGCGATGCCGGGGAACTGCGCAAATCAAAAACATTTTTCGATGCCGGTCTTAAGTTTCATTACGATATGAAGATAACAGGTGGTGTGACAGTTGAATGGTTTGCCGGCATGAAGAATATATTCAATTCTTATCAAAAGGATTTTGATAAAGGTATTGACCGGGACCCTTCTTATATTTACGGACCAAGTTTGCCTCGTACTGTGTTTCTTGGATTTAAAATCGGTAATTTACTATAACCAGTATATATTTAAATGAAAATAAGGTTGCTCCATATGGGCAACCTTATCTTTTTATTTTCGAACAACCTTATTTCTGAGTAAGTAGTTCGTTTTTGATTTTGTTATCTACTATTTCTCGTTTTATTGATAGGAACTCATTGCTATCGTTATATATGTATGTGTAAATATCTGATTTATTAACCCAGTCTTTTTTCTTGTTATTCCATTGTGTGAAAGTTATCATACTGGCTCTGCCCGCTTTGTTATATCTATATTCAAATTTAGCAAGATTTACCCATCCGCCTTTATCATTCCATTTTTGTATTGTTCTATCAAGAAGTCTACCTTTTTCGTCGTAGAAATAGGAGGTTTTTCTTAAAGGGATGGAAGTCTTGTCATCAAGCGTAACATATTCTTTCTTTACCCCGGATCCATTATTTTCCACATTGCTGTAAGTTATTACGTCTTTAGCACTAAGATTCATTATTGAAACTAATACTGCGAATAGTGAAGTTAAAATAGTTGTTTTCATAATTGTATGTTTTTATAGTTATAATTTGTATCTCTTATTTACAATATAATATGCCAATTCTGTGCCAAAAGAATTTATTTTCTTATATTCAACGCTTTACGCAAATGCGTGTGTTTTGTACTGTAAATATTTTTTACATAAGTGTCCATTTTTGATACAATTCAACATTTTTTCTGTCCGGGAAATAAATGAAATAAATAAGGCCACCTTCTCAGGCAGCCTTATTTTGTTGTTGTTTTAATCCTAACTTATTTTTGGGTAATGAAGTTATTATCGTTATTCGCCATGTTTTGTATATTGATTTGTTCTATAGAGAGAAGTTCATCATTTTCATCATATATGTGGGCAATGAAAGATGATTTGTCTGCCCAGTTGCTCGTTTCTTTATTCCATTCAGTGTAAGTCAGACCTGATATTTTGTTTGCACTTGTGTATTGATACTCATATTTAGCAGTGTTTACCCATCCTTTTCCGTCGTTCCATACACTTATGGTTTTTTCAGTTATGTTGCCTTTTCTGTCATAGAGGTAGCATCCTTTGCTTTCGGGTTTCGAAGTTTCTTTGTTTATAGTAACATATTCTTTCTTTACCCCGGATTCATTATTCTCTACATTGCTGTAAGTTATTACATTTTTAGCACTTAGGTTCATTGTTGAAACTAACACTGCAAATACTGAAGTTATAATAGTTGTTTTCATACGTAAATAAATTATAGTTTATAGTCCCTAAATAGGACTTTTAGTTATTAAATCATTATTTCAGGCGAAACAAGAGAGAGCACTTATCGTAATAAATGCATGGTTATTGGATATATTAAAAGGGAACAGCCAAGAAGATTAAAATTTCATACACGTGCTCACAGGTCACAATCTTTGGTGCTAAGCTGTTGAAGTCAGTTTCATAATCGGCTTATGTGTTACCTTTGAGATAAC
>NZ_JADCLQ010000046.1:0-605 GCF_015234155.1 Dysgonomonas sp. GY75 | reverse complement strand
TGATCAGGAACAACATCTACCATGTCAATATCAATTCGTTCAAGCGCATCGGGGTGAACTGGAACCCGCTGATCCCCTCCGGGCCGGATGTACCGTATAACCCGGACCCGAAACCGTCCGGCCCCGAACCGGAAAACCCTGTCGACCCGAACGGGCCGCTCAGCTCGGACGACACCTATATGTCCGTCGATATCAAGGTGCTGATGTGGACGGTACATACCTATGACATAGACCTGTAATTAGCAAATGAATTTAATGTGCCAATGTGCCAATTAGTTAATGTGCCAATGGCGCGAAGCGACAAAAGCTAACAAGCTATCAGCTAATGGCTAACAGCTAAACCCAACCGGCAAATTAGCGAATGTGAATATTAGCACATCGGCACATTGGCACATTAACTAATTGGTATATTGGCATATCGGCACATTGATTTTTCATACACTAAACAAAGTCTACAACGTATGCATAAAACGAAGTCAAATCAAGGGTACGCAGGCAGGAAGAAAATAAGCTTCCTGCTGTTGGGGGCCTTTCTCCTGTCCGGTATAAGCGGTTGTGTTTATGAGCGGACGCAGGACTGCCCGCAGGGGATAGACCTCCGGCTG
>NZ_JADCLQ010000045.1:0-644 GCF_015234155.1 Dysgonomonas sp. GY75 | reverse complement strand
AGGCATCCCCCATGTGCCCTTTCCTACTTTCTTTTTTTCTATCTAATAAAGTACCCGAAGGTAGTTTATTAGCAGGGTTTGATAGATTATTTTTATAATCTAACTTTACTTGCTCTTTTTTTACATCATGTCAAAGATCGTTCTCTAATGGAGAGTGGAAAATGGAAAGTGGAAAATTTTTAAACTTTCAACTCTCAATTGTCTACTTTCAATTGAGTAGTGGAGAATAACGGATTCGAACCGTTGACCCCCTGCGTGCAAGGCAGGTGCTCTAGCCAGCTGAGCTAATCCCCCGTAAGGTAATTAATAATGAAAAATTAATAATTAAGAATCGGTTTTTACCGTTATTGTTAATTGTTAACTGTTAATTATTAATTGCAACGCCTCTGCGTTGTTGTAGTCCCAGGCAGAGTTGAACTGCCGACCTCTACATTATCAGTGTAGCGCTCTAACCAACTGAGCTATAGGACTGGCAAATTGCCTGAAACTGATTATACAGCTTCTTGGTTTCTCTTGGTCAGTGAACAGTGAGCAGGTAACAGTTAACAGTATATTTCAACTCTAACCCTGTACGTACTCCCGTAAACTGAGTATATCTTAAAACAACAACATCATT
This sequence comes from Dysgonomonas sp. GY75, assembly GCF_015234155.1. Lineage (NCBI taxonomy): Bacteria > Pseudomonadati > Bacteroidota > Bacteroidia > Bacteroidales > Dysgonomonadaceae > Dysgonomonas > Dysgonomonas sp. GY75. The sequence goes on along the minus strand of NZ_JADCLQ010000045.1, from coordinate 28 downwards.
TAAGAGTGTAGTACCTTTCTTAAAAAGG
>NZ_JADCLQ010000044.1:0-124572 GCF_015234155.1 Dysgonomonas sp. GY75 | reverse complement strand
TTTTAGTTTTTATGGTTATAGTTTTTGCTAAACCACATTGTCTAAATCTAAACTCTTAAGCGGGATTACCTTTGAAAAGTATCACCAATTATTTTACCTTCTGTGGTTTAAGCCATGCTGTTCATGGGGTTCGAAACACCATTGTAAACTTCGGCCTGGGCTGCAAAAACTCACGCAAGGTAAGCATCCAGGACGTTTCTTCATTATTTTAATCCGGAGCGCCGGATTGGTATGCTGTTCACTGATTTCGTGTTACTTCTGTTGTTTTTTAACTATATATGGTTAATATATGTAAAAATAATAGTATAAAAACAGTAAATAAAGTGTCAGATGTGTCAGGTTTTAATGCTATATAGTTAATTAATGTAAAACTAATTAATAGTTATAACTATTAATTTTGTGCACTACCCTGATAGAATTAATGGCTTTGTAATACATTATATAATCTCCTGTATATTATGAAAGATAAGAGTCTTTTACATATTTGGTTTCAAAAACGGGGAAGTTATCTTGTCATATCCCTTTTTGCATTATTGTTTATGACAGGATGTTCTTCTGACGATGATGATACTACTCCTGTAGTGATTTCATACACGACATTGATTTATATGGCGGCAGATAATTCATTGGACAGTGATGTGGATTATACTATCGCGAAGATAAAAGAAGGAGCTAAGAAAAGTGCAGGAACAACAGTGATATATGTAGACAGGAAAGACGCTTCCCCACGGCTTTTCAAAGTCAATAGGGACGGGACTGAAACAGCCCTGAAAAGTTATGAAGAAGAAAATTCCGCTGATGCAGAAACATTGGTACGTGTCATTCAGGAAACAAAGCAATTGGTGCCTTCCGAAACATTCGGGCTGGTAATCTGGTCACATTCTTTGGGTTGGTATCCTGCCACCTATATCGAAGAAGAGACAGATGAAAGTGTCAGATTGAAATATGTAGCCATCGATGAAGATCCCGATATACCGGAAAGCTCTATTTCTTTTATGGAAGTGGATGCCATAGCAAATGCATTGCCGGACAAAGTAGCCGAATATATCTGGTTCGATGTCTGCCTGATGGGAACAGTAGAGGGCTTGTATGAGTTTCGCGGTAAGGCGGATTACCTTGTGGCTTCGCCGACAGAGGTATTGTTTGCAGCAGATTACGATGCCTCGGGTGTTCCTTATGCCAAGGTTCTGCCATTACTGTTTGGGGGTAAGAACGAGTTGACGGATGCCTGTAAAATCTATTACAGGCATTATAACGAAATGAGATATGAGATTCTTCGTTCGGCAAGTATTACGTTGATAGATGCCAAAGAGTTGGATGGGTTATACGCGGAAACAGAGAATATTCTTTCGGGGAAAGTATCGGATATTGAAAGTATCGCAACCGATGGTATCCAGGCATACCATACTAAGAATATCCCGCAGATATTTTTTGATTTCGCAAACTTTATCAAAGTAAACAGTACAACAGAGCAATACAGTTCATTCGAAAAACAGCTTTCCCGAACTGTACTTTATAAAGCGGCCACCGTTACTTTTATGGTCAGCGCGGATAATAAGTTTAACATCGATCCGGTAAAATTTAGCGGGTTGAGTGTATATATCCCTCTGCTGAAATGGAAAGGGACAAATGATTACCGATATTATTTTTCTCGTTTGAGATGGAGTGAAGTATATGGAGAATAAGTAATCTTTAAATTGAAACTAAATTACTTCTTCCAGAGATGCATACGATAATATTTATCAGGATGTATCGGTAAAGTTGAGACTGCATTCTTTCATAAATTTGATCTGGCAGCAAATGAGAAAATAGTTTATATTTCATTCTTTCTAAAGACTTTCGGAGTAGCCTGCTCACTCTTTTTAAAGAACTTAATAAAATGTGACGGATCTTCGAATCCCAGACAGAAAGCTATCTCATTGATCGTCCAGTTGGTATGTTTCAGCAAGGCTCTTGCTTCTAAGGCTATCCGCTCTGAGATTAATAGCTTTGTAGTTTTTCCTGTGACTTCTTTCAGTACCTTGTTCAGGTGATTGACATGGATATTTAGCTGCTGTGCATAGTCACCGGGAGAATGAAGGCGAATACTTTGTATGGTCGACTCTATCGGAAACTGTCTTTCCAGTAGTTCGAGGAATAAAGATGTGATTCTGTCAGAGGCATGAGATTCTTTATGTCCAACAGGCTGCATTATAGCAGGACGCATCTTTAATGCGGTGTGAATAAGTTCTGTAACCAGATTTCGAAGGACATCGTATTTATAGACATAATCGGAATTAATCTCCGAAAACATCTTGTCATAAATTATACGTACCTGCCTGAATTCTTCATCATTCAGATCCAAGATAGGTATTCCATGAGGCTGAAACAAAGGATAGGCTTTAAAATCGCCATATCCTTTGAAAAAATCTTCCGTGAAAACACAGAATGCACCTGTCTTATCCAAGCTCAGAGGTTCCCAGTTATAGGGAACCTGAGGATTTGCAAACAACAGCATATTATTTTCCACAACCAGCGTTTTGTCGGCATAATGAACGGTATTGCTACCGGATATCAGGCTTATCTTATAGTAGTCTTTGCGGCTATATGGGATCGTATGATCAGGCTGTATATAATCATCCAAAGAAAAGACATTGAACTGGCCTATCTTCCCGATAATCTCACTAGGTAAGATCCCTAATTTAATGCGATAAAAATCTGCTAATGACAATGCCTTTTCCATTATAATACAAGCTTAAATACTCTTTTCCTTTTTAAATATTTTGTCCTCCTGAAACCTCAATCCGCTGGGCATTCACCCATCGTGCGTCATCAGTACATAAAAAAGCAACTACTCCGCCAATATCCTCGGGCAAACCGACTCTTCCTAATGGGATCGTACTGGCGGTTATTTTATTGACCTGTTCGTTATCTCTGACAATACCTCCGCCAAAATCAGTGGCTATAGCACCAGGAGCAACAGCGTTAGACCGAATACCTCTGGCTCCAAGCTCTTTTGCCTGATACCTTGTTAATACCTCAATAGCTCCTTTCATAGACGCATAGGCGGAATATCCGGGCCGGGAGAAACGTGCCAGACCTGTTGAGATATTGATGATACCACCTCCGTCTTCGAGTATGTCCAATGCTTTTTGAGTAAAGAAATAAACACCTTTGAAATGGATATTGAAAAGACTGTCGAAATCCTCTTCGGTTGTTTCGGCAAAAGCTGAATTAATTCCGATGCCTGCGTTATTTACCAGATAGTTGATTTTCTGAGTACCAAAGTTTACAGACAACTCCTGCTTAAGTAATTCGAAAAAAGAATCGAAGCTTTTTACATCGGCAGTATTGAGTTGGAGAGCAATGGCTTTTTGTCCGATTTGCTCTATCTCTTCGATTGTTTCTAAAGCACTTTCCTTTCTACTATTGTAGGTAAGGACTACATCCAGTCCTTTTCGGGCTATGTTTAAAGCCATATTTTTACCTAGCCCACGGCTACCGCCTGTTACTAATGCGATTTTTGATTGTTGTGACATAATTCAATAGTTTTAATTACAACACAAAGATACTGGTATATAGCTCATTGATACTGTATGATTCAATCCGCTTATGGTAAAAATCAAATAATTGGCTAGCCTCTCTTCGAAAGACTTTAGTTGTATATCAGAATATAAGCATTTAGATATGTTGCTAAAAACAGCCAAAGAATATAGGGAATAAATAAGATCCCACTCACTTTTTGCGCCGGATAACATTTAAAAGCATAATATAATACACCCAGATCCAACAAGATAATATTGATAAAACCTAAAAGAGGGTTTTGCAGATAAAAGAATGAAATGCTCCATGTAAAATTAAGGAACAACTGAACCGCAAATAATGAGGTGAGAAATTTCTTGTTCCGTTCTTTTGAGTTCAATATCAGCCCAATAGAAATGCCCATACATAGGTATATTATACTCCAAGCAATAGGAAAAGCTATATTGGGCGGAGTTATTTCCGGTTTATTCAATGTCGGATACCATGTTTGTATAGATTCCGATTGAAAATAACTGGCTGTGAATCCGACTAAAAAACAAATTATTACAGGAAGTAATATGTATAAAAATTTTCTCATATGGATGAATGTTAGTTCTTGTTATCGCTGTTATGCTATGATCTCCCAATCCTCGACTTCTCCTTCTATTGTTTCAAATAAAGGATGCGGTTTTAGCTCAGTCAATGCAGGTAACTTTATAAAAAGTTCCGGGCTTCGTTTTTGAAGTTTTCGCCTCAGATGCTCATACTCATATTCCAATTGCCCTTTGGTTACAGGGATGGGAGAAATATTCTCAATCATCCGGATCTTTTCTTTACTGTATGAAAAATTCCTTCTCGCAGCTTCTTTGTATATTTCGGTAAGGAAAGCATCGATGTAGAGATTTGGATCAGGACTATTCTTAAAACGAATCAATTGAGGGTGATTCATATATCCCTTGGTCTTTCCTAAAAGCACATTCTTAGCCAATAACCCTTCACGCCACGAGGCATTAAGCCCTGCCGAGTCAAGATGCTGAGGATGTAAAGACCATAACCGCATGTATTATTTTGCTAAGAGTTTTTCGATAGTCCCGGCAATCTTTGACGGATTAGTTATCGGGGCATATCGGTCAATGACATTTCCTTCTCTGTCGATCAGGAACTTAGTAAAGTTCCATTTTATAGAATCCCCTAGGATGCCTTTGCTATTTTGCTTCAGGTATTTATAAAGAGGATCTGCATTATCTCCGTTTACCTCAATCTTGCCAAATGTGGTAAATGTCGTTTTATACTTCATTTCACAAAAAGAGGTAATTTCGTCATTTGTCCCGGGAGCCTGTTTACCAAACTGATTGCACGGAAAATCCAATATCTCAAAACCCTGATCCTTATATTTAAGATATAAATCCTGTAAATCTTTATACTGAGGAGTGAAGCCACATGCGGTAGCAGTATTAACAATCAGCAGCACCTTTCCTTTATAGTTGGATAATGGTATATCATTGCCTTTGCTATCCTTTACGGTAAAATCATATATACTCATAATATACTTGTTTTACCATATACAACAATCTCAAACGATTTTAGATTAGACGGTGGTAATTTTTATTGAAATATCCTTTACTCGCTTTATACATAGACATTGATTATTTCAAGAATAAGACAACAATTGCAATCAGAGCGGGCAAAGCCTGCTTGAAGAAGATTGATTTCTGAGCAGTGATAGCTCCATAAATGCCTGCAATAGCGACACAGCTAAGAAAGAATAATGCTATATTCTGGCTCCAGTCCGGATTGTCAATCAGCAATGACCAGATAAGTCCGGCTGCCAGAAATCCATTGTACAAACCTTGATTAGCAGCCAGTCCTTTGGTCTTCTCGAATAACTCATCCGGTATACTTTTGAATGTCTTACGTCCCTTTGTCGTCCATGCAAACATTTCAAGCCAAAGGATATAGATATGTTCAAGAGCGACAAACCCTATTAATATTTTAGATAATATTTCCATCTGCCTAACCTTTATAATAGTATTTACTGTACGAAGTTATATATTTAAAGAATAGAGTGTTTCCCCAAAAGATTTATTTTACAAGACGATTCTTACATTCTTTGTCTTTTTTCATTTCTTTTTTCTGATTTTTCTTTTCATTTTATGTTAAATAGTAAAAATGCCATCGATCGAATAACTATAAATAATGAGATTCTATATTATAAATCGCAATTTCTAGGTATTTATATAGATAAAAGAAAGAACGAATTTTGCATTGTATTTTAATTTTTGTGAAAATAACAATAAAAAAATGAATAAGATAAAGATTAAGAATATCCAAAATATTTGGATAAAATTAAACTCTCCATTCAAAATCATAGCTTCCATTCTCATCCTCTTTTTTTCTTGCATATCTTTTGCTAACGCTCAAAGTCCTAAATATAGTATTTCCGGAAAAATCCTTGAGGAAAGTGATCAAAAACAATTGGTAGGGATGGAATATGTAACGGTTTCTATTCCTGAATATGCGATGGGGACAGTAACTAATGAGGATGGATATTTTGCCATGCAAAATATTCCTTCCGGAAAAGTAAGATTTAAAGCCAAGTATGTAGGCATGCTTGAGATTGACACATTGCTCGAAGTCAATAAAGATATCTCATTATCATTTACATTGAAAAAAGAGAACTTCAGGCTATCGACAGTAGTTATTACAGCGACGAATAACAAAGCCGGACAATCTACGGCATCTTTCATATCCCGTAATGCGATTGATCACCTCCAGGCAACTAACTTATCAGATATCGCATCATTACTACCGGGAGGTCTAACTTCTAATCCTGATCTGACGAATGCTAAGCAGATTAAAATAAGAGAAGTCTCGGCCGATAACTCGGGAGCTTCAATGATGAATACTTTTGGTTTATCTATTATCAAAGATGGCTCACCTATCTCTAATAATGCTAATTTGCAGCTAATGAGTCCTTCTGTTGCCGGAGCAACAACAACTTTAGCGGGTGGTACTCCCCCAACGGGTGGTACAGACCTTCGGCTGATTTCTACTGATAACATAGAATCGATAGAGATCATAAGAGGCATTCCCTCTGTACAATATGGCGACCTCACCTCTGGCGCTATTATTATAAATTCGAAAGCCGGAAGGCAACCTCTACAGGTCGCAGCTAAAACAAATTCAAATGTTTATCAATTTTCTGCTGCATCAGGATTCAATCTGGGAGGTAATAAAGGTGCTTTAAATGTAAGTGGAGATTATGCGCATAATACCAATGATCCTACAGAGTCATATCAAACTTACGAACGTAGTAATATTAAAGTTCTTTATTCTAACCGGTTCTTTGATAGATTGTTTACAAATACATCGATTGATTTTGCTTACGGTGCTGATAGAAGAAGGCAGAATCCTGATGATGAAATAACCAAGCTGCATCAAAAAGGAGATAACATTGGCGGAACCCTTAATACGAATGGTATCTTACGGATCGCTACCCCTTGGTTGTCGAATATACGATATGTTGTTTCTGCCTCTTATACATCCAAAAAGAGTTATATGTCCCAATTGTATACAAATGCGACATCTCCCTATTCGATGACGACAAATGATGGAACTGTTTTGTCGAACAGACCCGGAGTCGATATTTTTGACAATAATGGTAATAAAATTACAAACTTCAGTGATGCCGATGCTAATTTATATGCAGTACAACTGCCTGCTAGTTATGAGGGTAGATATGATATAGAAGGAAAAGAAGTGAATGTGTTTGCTAAACTGATGGGTACTCTGTTTAAGCGATTGGGAAATACAAACCATACTATTTTAGTCGGGGCTGATTTCAAAACTGACGGAAATGAAGGAGCTGGTAAAACTTTTAGCCAGACAGAGCCTCCTTATAGGAATCTAAGTGCTCCAAATGCCTCTTTCCGACCAAGAAGTTATAAAGATATTCCCTATGTTAAACAATTAGGCTTATTTGCCGAAGAAAATTTTAGATACAGCTTTGGAGACCACAAACTTCAGATAACCGGAGGACTCAGATATGATAAAATATCGGTAGTAAAAGAAGTTTTCTCTCCCCGGGTAAATGCTTCTTTCGAAATAATTCCTCAAAAATTCTCTATCCGGGGAGGGTATGGGGTAACAGCAAAAGCCCCGAGCACCCTGTTTCTATATCCCGAATTAGCATATTTTGAATATGTAAATATGGATGAGTTAAGCAATGAGGCTATCCCTGAAAGTGAAAGATTGTATATTACAACTACGCGCGTATTCGATACGCAGAATAAAAACCTGAAAATAGCCAAAAGTAAAAAAGCTGAGGTAGGTTTTGACTTGAATATAAAGCAAGCTACCTTATCAGTAACCGGCTTCATTGACAGATTACAAGATGGTTACTCCATGTCTCCTACAATAAATAGTTTCAGGCCGGTCACCTATTATGCTTACCAAAGGATTAATGACGAGATTGTACAAACAGAGGCCTTACCTGTTTTAGCAAAATATTATACACCGACTAACAATATACAATCTAAAGCTAAAGGAGTTGAATTTGATCTCAACTTGGGACGTTTTGATGCTATCAGAACTGCATTTTCTATAAATGGAATGTGGATCAGAAATCAAAGTTATTCGAGCGATTATACCTTTTTTGATGGTAATAGCGGAACGGGTGAGAAAAACCGGACTCATATAGCATTGTATGAGAAAGGAATGGAAAAGAATAATTACCAGCGATTTACTACTACATTGAGAGCCACGCACAATATTCCTGAAATAGGTTTTGTCGTTACTCTGACAGCGCAGGCTATCTGGAACGAATCGCAATGGTACAATTTCGGAAACGACTCTATTCCTGTAAAATATATATCGAAGAATGATGGATTAGTATATGATTTTGACCCGGGTAGGAAAGATGAAGCTGAATTTAAACCATTAATCCGACAGGTTAATGATAAATACTATATCAAAGAGAATTATCCTCCTGCATATACATTCAATATAAATGTAACGAAGGAATTAGGCAATTATATGCGGGTCTCATTCTTTGCCAATAATATGTTTCGAACTTATTACAAAATTAGATCTAACCGGGAACCTAGTACTTATAGGAGTAGGAAGCAACAACAACAGTTCTTTTTTGGGATGGAACTATCTCTGACATTGTAAAAGTAATTTAAACCAGTAATAAGAAAATGAAAACAAAAAACATACTAACATATATCCTGTTATTTAGCTCGCTCTTATTTATGGCTTGCAATTCTTTTGAAGAAGCATCCGATGCTGGGGAAGTTAGCGAAATAGATGTAAAAATTAGTGTACAGTCCTTAGTTCCCGGAGTAACTTCATACGAAGGTTTTACTATTACATTTAAAAATGTAAAATACGGTACTGTCTATACCTCCGAACTTAATGAAAGTTCAATAACGCAATTGAAAGTTATTCCGGGCATTTATCAGATTGACGTAAGCGGAGAGTTTATCGATGATTCTCATGATACTTATTTATTGAATGGAAATAAAGTAAACTTCCCGGTTGTTGAAGACGGAGCTACGATAGATATAACTGTAAATGGATTGCGCAAGAATGATTTAATGTTTAAGGAAATATTCTATGCAGGTACTGCGAATTTTTATTTTAGGAATCAATTTTACGAAATATATAACAACTCTGAAGATCAGATAATATATCTCGATGGAGTTCACTTTGCCAATTTAGCCCCGCTTACAGCTACAACAAAACTTCCCCTATGGCCGGAAGAAGATGGAGATAGATACGTGTATGCAGAACGTGTATGGAAATTTCCCGGAAATGGGACAGATTACCCTCTGGCACCGGGAGAATCGTGTGTTATTTCTCAGTTCGCTGCTAACCACCAATTACCTCAATATAATCCGAACTCCCCGATAAATGGATTTTCCTCTGAATTTGAGTTCAATATGGATAATGCTAATTATCCGGATCAGCCAGCCATAGATATGACGCATGTATTCTATGACGGATTAGAGACAAAAGGAAGTTTACCTCAATATTTGACATCTGTCTTTGGAGGAGCATACGTTATTTTTAAACCTCTTGCGGGGGATGTTTACGACCCTGTAAATGATCTGTCTATGCGAACCAAGGATTTATCTGTCACGGCGACCAAATTGTATGCCAAAATTCCGATAACCTATGTTATAGATGCAGTAGAAGCAGGGCATAATGAGAGTATGCTTACAGCTAAACGTGTTCCGGCAGCGTTAGACAAAGGTATGACATATGTTGGGGCTACGTATAATTCACAGGGAGTGGCTCGTAAAAAAATAGGAGAGCATAAAGATGGGACACCTATTTTGCAAGACCTCAATAATAGTACAGAGGACTTTGATAGAGGAGTTGTCCCTGAATTCAGACGTTATGGATCAAAGATGCCAAGTTGGAATCATACGTTGTCCAATAAATAAAGATTGAAGACTAAAAAAGAAAAAGATGAAGAATATTAAACAACTTGTTTCGGCAATTATCCTATTTGTATTCTCAATGGTTGCGTATGGACAAGATAAAATAAACACTCCTGCTGCATTTGAAACATTCAAAGATAGAAGCCAATGGATGTACACAAATAATGCTGCCGGTTTGTTACTGGATAAACCGATAGATTACGCGGAGGTAAAATTCTCATACGATTCTCATTCGGGTAGTTTCCATCGTCCACAAACAGGAGAGAAAATCAATGATCTCAAGTTTGATGTTGAAGGAGCTGTATTTGTGGGAAATGTATATGCTTGGGGTAAGTTTAACTATACTCGTTCTAATATTAAAGATACCCAATTTAATGCTTCTATTATTGATCCGTACCGGGATATGCCATATATGGTTGCAGATACCAATATGAGTAAGTGGAACAATCAGATCTACGATTTACAGTTCAAAGTGGTGACACCTAAAATATGGAATAAATTGTCCCTGGGGTTAGAAGGTAGCTACAATGCTGCTAGTGGAGCTAAGCAACGGGATATTCGCACCGAAAACTACTTCTATATATTACAGGTAAAACCGGGAATTGTATACTCTATCAATAATAACCATCACATAGGTGCAAATTTTGATTTCCAAACATTAAAGGAAGAATCGAATATGTCCAATGTGAATGTCTATGTAGATCAGAACTACTATGCTTTGTATGGATTGGGAACAGCTACCAGGGGACTGGGATCCGGGCGTACGACAAATTATGAAGGAAATGGTATTGGAGGAGGATTTCAGTATAATTATCAGGGATTCTTCAATTTGCTATTTTCATCAAATTATAATTATAAAGTAGAGGATGTAAAAATATCATTTACATCGCCTGAAGAAAATGCAACAGTCAAGAGTAAAATATGGAGTGGTAAGTTGCAATTGAATAAACGGCTCAATAAAACCACTCACTATTTAACCCTGAATTATGCAGATAAGAAAATAGACGGAATTGAAGCTATAACACAATATGATAATACAGAGAATCAGAGTGGATATGTAACTATATATAAAGATATACGCTCAAAGTATAAGTTTCAACAAGCATCACTCGATTATGATTTTACAATTGACAGAGACTTGGAATATAATTGGAAATTCGGAATTGGAGTGAAATATACAAACAAAGAAGATGTCTATCTTACTCCGCGATCTGAAAAAAATGCCGAAAATCTTATTGCTCAATTCAGAATAAAAAAGAATTTTATTCTTTCAGATGATGTATTAAAGAGAAGAGTGTTATTGGGAGCCGACTATAGTTATAATAACAATCTGTCGGGAGGATACAGTTACAATGGCAGCCATCCTGAATATATAGTTGTTACCCAATTTGAACAGACTGATACAGATTATCTTAATTCCAACTTTTATTCCTTGGGCGCAAATCTAACATATTCTCAAAAGATAAAAAAAGATATACTGGCCAATCTGTTTGCTAAGGCTGAGTTTAGATATACGAAAGCTACTTCTTATGAGTTTGGTAATCGAAATCGATTACAAATATCAATAGGATGTAATTTCTAAATAATTCAGTAAAGGAAATGAAGAAATCACTTCATTTCCTTTACTTCATTTATAAAGATCAAAAAAACTAAAATAGAGATGAAAAAAACTTATTTGTTATTGGCCATTAGTTTGCTATTATCCAGCATAGTATGCGGGCAAAGCATTGTGAAGCCATCAATTAATACGAAGACAACTTTTGCAATAATAATTGATAGTAAAAGCTATGCAGAAGCTAAAAAAGAAGTAGACGAATATAAGAAGATCATCGAGAATGATGGATTAGGTACATATATAATATCTCATACATGGACCAAGCCTGATGAGATACGCGAGATATTAATCAAACTATATAATGATAAAAAAGCACCACTGGAGGGTACTGTTCTCGTTGGGGATATTCCAATTCCGATGCTACGCGATGCCCAGCATTTAACCTCAGCATTCAAAATGGACCAGAAACGAAACTGGCAACAGTCAAGCGTGCCTTCTGACAGGTTTTACGATGATTTTGGTTTAAAATTCGATTATCTAAAACAAGACTCGATAAAATCTTTATACTTTTATTACTCACTTCGGCCAGACTCGGAACAAGTCCTTTCTTCTAATATTTATTCAGCACGAATAAAACCTCTTGAAAACGGTAAAACGGATAAATACAGCCAGCTGCGAGCCTATCTGCAAAAAGTAGTAGATATACGTTCTTCTGAAAAAAGTAATATTATCGATAATCTGACTGTAGCACGAGGACATGGATACAACTCAGAGTCGAGAGTAGCATGGTCGGGAGAACAACTTGCGTTAAAGGAGCAATTTCCTAATTTATTTGCTGCAAATAATTTTGTGAAATTTATGGAGTTCGATTCTTATTGGCCAATGAAAGCTTATTGGCTGAACGAGGTCCAACGCCCTGATTTGGATGTAATGCTATTCCATCATCATGGATCGAATGATTATCAGTATATAAACGGATATAAAGAGGGAAGCGATGTAAATACATCTAAAGAAAACATAAAGCTGTATCTACGAAGTAAAATCTCCGGTGCTGTAAAAAAAGGAAAGGATAAAGAAGAGACAATTGAGTATTATATGAAATCGTTAGATGTTCCCAGGTCTTGGTGCGAGGAGGCATTTGATCCGGCCATACTTGCCCAGGACTCCATATTGAATGATTCTCTGGATATTCTGGTAAGGGACATTTACACAATAACACCTAATGCGCGTTTTGTGATGTTTGATGCCTGCTACAACGGGTCGTTCTATGAAGATGAATACATTGCCGGCGCATATTTATTTAATAGTGGTAAAACCATCGTTACACAAGGAAATACAGTTAATACTATTCAGGATAAATGGCCTGATGAATTTTTGGGCTTACTAAACAGTGGTATTCGCATCGGATTATGGGGGAAATATGTCCATTTTCTTGAAACGCATATCATCGGAGATCCAACGTATCATTTTACAAAGAATCTGAATTCGAATATCAATATTAATGAAGCGCTTACAATTCATAAGAATGATATCGCATACTGGAAGGAAGCATTATCGGAAGCAGATGCAGATATAAAAACAATAGCGCTACGTGTACTTTTTGATAACGATTATAAAAACATCTCAGATCTGTTGAAACAGACCTATTTCCAATCTCAGGATATGGTTATAAGACTTGAAGCCTTACAGTTATTGTCGAGAATGGATAATGATGATTTCATTGAGGTTTTAGCTGCAGCCATGTCAGACAGCTACGAACTAACCCGCCGCTATGCAGCAGAATATATTGTAAAGAACGGATCGGAAAAGCTAATTTCATCTCTTGCGAAGGCTATATTGAACGATAATACCTCAAAACGTATAAACTTTAAAATCTCATCGGGGCTAAGAATGGTCAATCTCGAGAAACTGAAAGCAGAATTAGAATTACAAGCTGCAGGAAGACCATTTTACAGCAGTGATATGCTGGACAAAACGCTGAAAGAGATAGAATCTGTTCAGAAAAGTAAGGATAGTAGCCTTTCATTGATTACCAACACGGAGGAAAAGGCGAAGAACAGAATATTTGATATAACAAGATTCCGTAACCAGCCCGCATCGGATGGTATAGATACGTTATTGTCAATTGCTGCTGATACTGCGAACGAAAAGGCAATCCGTTCTGTAACGATAGAAGCGCTGGGATGGTTCAACTATTCATATAGAAAAGGATATCTTATTGAAAAGTTAAACGAAATTTTGTCTATTGAAAAAGACAGCGATTTAATCAATGAAACAACTAAAAGTATAAACAGACTAAAATCTAAATAAAAATGAAATATATCACAATATCTTTATTGACATTGCTTATTGTCATATTTGTAGGATGTAGTTCACAAAGAGTAAAGCCATCTGCAAATATAGTTTTCGATTCTTACGAACAACATTTTATAGATTCAGTCTTACAGATTGGTCTTGACAATGAGGCTTTGTTTACATTGTTAGGAGATCTAAAGCCAATGAGCTCGTTAGTTACATTCAATTATCCGATAGCGAATAATGATAGTACAAAGGTTTCAAGTTCTAAAATATTGGACAGATCTATTCATGGGAAATATCTGGATCGGTTGTACGCGATTGTGAAAGCTATAAACAAATCGAGCATTCCTGATCTTCAATTAGTGCTTATTCCATATCAAACCCCTCAAAAGAAAAACAGAATCTTACAATTAAGTGTTGTTAGAAAAAGTTCGCTGGATAGTTTATTGAAGGTTAAAGAAGAATTTTTTGGCCAGTTTGGATTAGTTCCGGGGACTGACCCTAATGTAGTTGTCAGTACAATTGAATGTAGTGATAAATTTGAGAGGTGGAGAGGATACGGCTATCTTTTTGGCTATCCCGATTATGCTGTAGACTTCTTTATTAATGCATTTTTGGAAACTGAATCCACTGGTAAATTTGTGGAAAGAAACGCATTCAGAATACCTACATATTCTATGCCCGAAATGGGGAATTTTGTCTATACTTATCCCAAAGAACACACTCCTACAGCAGAAGTAGATTCGGCTATTTACTATAAAGGTGTGCATATTCTGGATAATTATAGGACATTGCGTAATAAATATATGAATGCAGACAGCACTGTACAATCTTACAAATTACTTCAGGATTTTCATAGATCATCAAAATAAATAGAAGTTTTGATTTTTGATGAGCAAAGAAAAGATAACTAAGATCAGTGCTTACACTGGTATATCGCTAGTTGTAGCGAATATGATTGGAACCGGGGCCTTTACAAGTCTCGGGTTTCAACTCGAAAGTATAACAAATACAGCCTCAATTATTACCTTATGGATACTTGGCGGCATATTGGCATTATGTGGAGCATTTAGCTATGCCGAGGTTGGAACTTTCTTTAAGAAATCGGGAGGTGAGTATACCTTTCTTTCCGGCATATATCATCCCGTAATAGGATATTTGTCCGGGTGGATATCGTTAACTGTAGGTTTTGCTGCTCCCATAGCATTGTCAGCTTTAGCTTTTACTGAATATTTTCCTGTCAAAACCGGGTATCCCCAAATAATCTGTATTGCTCTCATTGCAATAATAACATTAATACATAGTCGTAATCTGAATTCAAGTTCTAAGTTTCAGAATATAACTACTTTTTTTAAAGTATTCTTAATTCTGGTTATTATACTGGTAGGAGTAATAGTCCCAACCGAACCTAATAATGCAATTAGTTTTGAATCGTCATATGTGAATGAAATTACATCAGCGACATTTGCTGTTTCATTTATATATGTTACTTATTCTTATTCAGGGTGGAATGCTGCTGCATATATAACTGAAGAATTTAAAACCCCTCAAAGATCTCTACCTATTGCATTGATTGGAGGAACTTTAATTGTTACAATCTTATATACGTTGCTACAGATTACTTTCCTTAGTCATGTGCCCTTATCAGAATTAGTGGGGAAATTGAATATTGGAACCATTACCAGTGAATATATGCTAGGACCCGGATTTGCGAAAATATTCAGCACCGGAATTTCACTTTTGCTTATTTCCGGTATTAGTGCTATGGTATGGGTTGGCCCCAGAGTTACAGCAAGTATATCTGAAAGACATCATCTATGGCGGTATTTTAAAAATAACTCAAAAGGAATTCCTGTAAAAGCGTTATGGTTGCAGTTCACTATTAGTTCTATATTAATTATTACCGGAACATTTAATCAAATAATGATTTATTGCGGTATATTGCTCACCTTCTCTTCTTTATTGGTTATTGTGGGAGTGTTTATCTTAAGATATCGGAATAGAGGGAAGGTTATAGAAGGCTATAAGAGTCCATTTTTCCCTTTTTTTCAAATTATATTTGCAATAGTGGCTATCTGGATGATTGTATTCGCTTTCCTTAATAACACTTATGAGAGCTTAGCCGGATTAATAAATGTTATATTGGGATTGGCAACTTATTTTATTAAACCTAAGAAATGCCCGAATAAAATATAATCGGGAGTTCCTCCTAATAGTATTGTCGGATTGTAAGATTATGAGTTATAAAAAAGGAGACCCAATACATTTGTATTGGGCCTCCTTCTGATATTGAAAAAATAATCTTATTCGAATACTCTGGTCTGTGAAATAGTCAAAGCCCAGGGTGCAACTGTAATCTGTACATTCAATGATGAAGGAGCTTCGGAACTGAATGGATTACTTGTACCTAAACCTTTTACTACAGTCTTGATGTTATATGTATTGTTTCGTTTTACATATTGGTGGCTGTTAGAACCTCCACCTGATACAGAAGAGTTAGTTCCTTCCAGGTTTATAATTACAGGGAAGTATGTGTAGCCGTTAGCATCGACACGTCCAGGTACATTATTGATGTATTTGTTGCTTTGTTTAACTTTAGTTCTCAATACGATCATTGTAGGGTATATCTTACTTTCTACCGGCTGATTTTCGTAAAGATAGAAATATGTGTTATTATTCGACGCTGTTGAAGTTAAGAAGTTTTCAGCACCGGATAATATTGTGCTTGTTGAAGGATATAAGTCCCCGTTTCCTGAAAATCCCTGATAATAATCAACAGGTAAAGATGAAAGAGAAGGGCTGGTAACATTGGAGTTACGCACAGCATTCAGGATGAAAGCTGTTGGCTCTTCGAAAGTATATTCGGAACTTTGCCATTGCATATCTTCTATTTTTACTCTTGCAGCTAATCTGCTAAGGACAAATGTATGAGGCTCCAGAGAAGTACCATCGGACGGACTTGTAGAGTAACCTAAATAATTTTTACCCGGAACAACGGAGATTTCAGTCACATCTGTCGACATTGTCAGTTGGCCGTTTTCTTTTTCATTTTTAAGATCCGATGTTATTTTTTGCAGTTCGCTAAGAGTTTTTACAGATGATACATCTCCTGCGTAGTTAGCCAGGACGAATACTTTCTTAGACCCACTTGTTACAGCGATGTTGTCCAGCTTTGTTATACTGTTGTTTTGGCTTGTAAGGCTTTTTAGAGCTTCGAGTGTCCCGTCGGCATTAAAAACAAACGCATCTAATTTGAGCACTTTATCTTCCTGAGTAGGATTGCCTGAAGCTTTGGTTTGTGATGTTCCTGAAATTTGTAAACTTATGCTTGCTTTTTGTCCTGCTACTATAACAGGCGCATCGCTTTCTTCTATTTTATCGCATGACACAGAGAGAAGTGCAATAATAATTGCAAATAGAAATAGTTTTTTTGAATTCATTTTGAATAGGTTTAATAGATACTTTTTTGATTTTCCTTGTGAGTTTTGAGACAATGACTTTCCTGAGATGAATGGCCGGTTCTTCTCTGCTCCTTTTTTAACGGATTCGGAAAATATTCTCTTTTATAATTTGTAAAGAGGGTTACAGTTTGTCCGCAAAAATCAATGTGCTTATACTTACATTACAGCACAAAAGTAATGCGAATACTTATGCCACATAATAAGAAAAAGGGACAAAATATCTATTAAAAGGGACAAAGATAGAAACGTCTATTTGCTTAGTAATTTAGCCTTTAAGTTATGTTTGTCGCAAAACTGAAGAAGCTCTGCCATATTAGAGAAGTGGAATTCAGACAGGATAGTATCTATCGATACGGTTTGATGAGCCAGATAATATTCCAGCCCTTTTACTTTCTGAAGTACAATCCATTTATGAGGGGTGGTCCCGAATTCGGATTTAAATTTTCTCGTAAATGTTTTGGTAGTCATAAAGCAGTTCTCAGCCAGGCTTTTTACCGTGCTGTTATGTGTGTAATTAGTTAGTACACCTATCCTGAAATGATTCTGGCTAAGTAGTACCGGAGAGAAGAAAGCAGCAAGAGTCTGCTTGTCATATAATGTGCGCATCAGGAAGACAAACTCTTTTTTCTTGATATCATATACATATTTTGAGAATATCTTATTTCGTCTGTAATAGATAATTCCCGACAAGAAATAACGTAAGGTCTTTTTTATGAGTAATTTATTTAATTCTATAGGATCGGGGGCATATAGTGACACTATCTGATTCAGTAAAACCTGGTCGATAAACGGGAGAAGGTTGTCTGATTTTAACTCGATATATATGGTACTTTCTTTAGTGACACTTTTGTATGGACCGAATACTTTGGATATAAAAAACATACTGTTGTCATCGAATAACTTATGCTCAGAATCGTCTTTCTGAACCAGTATCTTGCCTTTCATCACAAAGATGATACTGTTTTCGCCGGGTATGCCTATTGTGAATTCTTTTTCATTATCTATATAATGTACCTTAAATGAATCATCTTTTTCTAAAGGTAAAATATAGTTTTGTTGAGTATTCTCATATTCGGTCAAGGCTTTTTCTAGATTAGGAGTTGGTATGGTCATATATGTAATTTGAACGTATTTATTTCTTTAACAATCGATAAATATGGAATGTTCTGGTTCAGGATTAGGTTCCTTGGCTATTTTTATCTCATTTGTGATCTGGCAGATTGCTTGTGTTCTGATTATCAGTTGTATATATTTTTGGAGGGAGTTTCGTTTTAGAATGTCTGCCATCCTTTATTCCTCTAATTTTGATACAGAATTTCTTTTTATCCTGGTAAGAGAATGTATACTAGAAAAAACAAAATCATCCGTATTCTTAATTTAAGAATACGGATGATTATCTAAATCGTATAATTTTATTGTCAGCTTTTTCTTATATCCGTGATATACTTAATATACATTCCTCGAGGCTCAATAAATCTTGCTCTCCGGTCACCATATTTTTAAGTGTTATTTTACCTTCGTTCATTTCGTTTTCCCCGATAATGGCTACATAAGGGATTTTATTGGAATCAGCGTATGACATTTGTTTTTTCATTTTAGACTGCTCCGGATAAATTTCGGTAGATATATTTGCCTGACGCATTTTGGTGATTAGAGGTAATATATAAGTTTCCTCCTTTTCTCCGAAGTTAACAAAAAGTACCTGTGTATTCTGGATTGAATCTTTCGGATACAAATCCAATTGGTTCAATACATCGAAGATACGGTCTGCTCCGAAAGAGAAACCCACCCCGGATACACCGGGCAAACCGAATATTCCGGTCAGGTTATCGTAACGTCCTCCGCCTGTGATGCTTCCCATTTGTACATCCAGCGCTTTTACTTCAATGATCGCTCCTGTATAATAGTTTAATCCGCGGGCAAGGGTTAAATCCAAATCCAGTTCGGAGCGAATGCCTATAATTTTTAGTCTGTTGAGAATAAAGCCTAGTTCATCAACACCCTTTATTCCTGTATCAGAGTCTTTAAGTACTGTTTTTAGTGTATCGAGCTTTTCCCCATTACTGCCCTGTAGCAAGATAATCGGCTGAAGCTGCTCAATAGCTTTCTGAGGAATACCCTTCGAAGCCAGTTCTTCATTTACCTTTTGCAGACCGATTTTGTCCAGTTTATCTATGGCAACGGTAATATCTGTGATCTTATCCGACTCACCTATAATTTCGGCTATGCCCGACAGTATTTTGCGGTTGTTCAGCTTTATGCATACCCTGATACCAAAGCGGTTGAATACTTCATCTATAATTTGTATCAGCTCCACTTCATTGATAAGCGAATCTGAACCGATAATGTCGGCATCGCACTGGAAAAATTCGCGATAGCGTCCTTTTTGCGGCCGGTCGGCGCGCCATACAGGCTGTATCTGATAACGCCTGAAAGGAAAAGTTATCTCGTTGCGGTGCATCACCACATAGCGGGCAAAGGGTACGGTAAGGTCGTAACGAAGTCCTTTCTCACTCAGTCTGGTTGCAAGACGGTTTACGTTTCTTTCCGACAGTTCTTCATCAGAAATATCTTTCAGGTAATCGCCTGAGTTCAGTATCTTAAACAGTAGTTTGTCGCCCTCTTCTCCATATTTGCCCAGTAATGTAGACAGGTTCTCCATGGCCGGGGTTTCTATCTGACGGAAACCATACAGTTTAAACACTTCACGGATGGTATTGAAGATATAGTTGCGTTTTGCCATTTCTTCCGGCGAAAAATCTCTTGTTCCTTTCGGGATAGACGGTTGTGACATAGTTTTACTGTTGATATGCATTATATTATTAAGTTGCAAAGATAGGATTTTTTTAGTAATCAGTCATGCATCAGGATAAGCGGGATTTTGTTTTTTCAAAAGAAGTTTATCTATACAATAAGCTGTTAGCCATTCGCTGTCAGCCAAAAGTTCTTTGAAGTGTTGGATTTAGTATTTAAAAATTTAATGTTTAAGAATTCAATAATTAAAATGCGTAAAAGTTGTCACCTTTGTTACTTTTTATATAGTGTTCTTTGTGTAAATCTTTGTGCCCCTTGTGGTAAAGAGTTTTCAACTACTAACTACACGAAGGGAATCACAAAGGCTAAAAAACTGTTACCTTTGTTACCTTTTAACGATATATAGTTAATGAAATAAAAAATGACAGGATGAAAATAGTAAAAAAGTTGGCAGATGTGTCAGGTTTTAACTATATACGGTTAATAAATGTGAATGAGATCAGTGGCTAAAATCCTCGATTTCGTGCGTTTGCCCTAATTGTTAACTGATAACTGACGCAAGTGTTACTTTTTTTACTATTGAATGTAGATTTAGAATTTTTCTTTGTCAATCGTTGTCCGGTAATATTCTACTTGTTAATCTATGTTTAATTAATCAGGATAAATCTTTCCATAAAACATATTCGTTATATTTTTGCATATAGGTAGCAGACAACTGCACAATATCCTTAGACAAGAAATAGAATGAATATCAAATATATAGCAGCACTGGCTGTATCATTTACAGTTCTTTGCTCATTCGGACCAGTCACCGAAAATAAAAAAAAGACCCCGACACTCTACAAAACAGCCGACCCTGTAAAGATGAACAGATGGGTAGACTCTGTATATAATCAAATGTCGACGGAGGAGCGTATAGGGCAATTGTTTATGCCTGTCGTAGCGGGCGATAATACAGATGCTAACAAAAGAAGGATGCTTTCATTGGTGAATGACCAACATGTGGGAGGTATCCTCTTTTCCAAAGGTACTCCTGTCAATCAGGCGGAACTGACAAACCAAGCACAAGGTAGCGCGAAAGTCCCTCTTATGATTTCTCTCGATGGAGAATGGGGATTATCCATGCGCTTGTCCAATACAACCCGTTTCCCCCGGAATATGATGCTGGGCGCAATACAAAACGATTCCCTGCTTTACTATTACGGGTTGGAAGTTGCCCGCCAGTGCAGATTGATGGGGATTCATGTAAATTTTGCTCCTGCATTGGATGTAAATAGCAATCCGGCAAATCCGGTTATAGGTAATCGTTCGTTTGGGGAAGATCCAGCCAATGTGTCCAAACTTGGAGTGATGTATGCTAAAGGATTGGAGGCGGGAGGAGTAATGGCAGTAGCGAAACACTTTCCGGGGCATGGAGATACCTCAACCGATTCTCATAAAGTGCTGCCTTTGATAACACATGACAAGGATCGGTTGGAAGATGTAGAATTTAAACCGTTCAGGGAGTATATACAAAATGGCCTTTCGGGAATGATGATCGCCCACCTGAATATTCCGGCTCTGGACGACAAGAAGCAGCCGAGTTCTTTGTCGGAATCGATAGTTACCGGCTTGCTTCAGGATGAACTTGGTTTTTCCGGACTTATATTTACCGACGGCTTACAGATGAAAGGGGTTTCCGGCGAAGAAAATTACTGTGTAAGGGCATTGCAGGCAGGAAATGATATATTAGTAGGGCCGCTGAACCCGGTAAAGGATTATGAGTCTGTAAAAAAAGCCGTGGAAGATAGAGTTCTCAGCGAGGACCTGATAGCAGCCAAGTGTAAAAAGGTTCTGGCCTATAAATATATTCTGGGAGTCAAAGATACCAGGCCTATAGATACAAGCGGACTGTTACAACAACTGAATACATCCCATGGCGAATGGATCAACAGGGAGTTGCACAAGAGTGCTGTTACGTTATTGAAAGATGATCAGAAGATCATACCCCTGAAAGAACTGGATAAACGAAAGATCGCGGCTGTTTCGATCGGGGAACGGGCGGATAATACTTTTCACAATACATTGAAGTTATATGCAGATGTAACTTGTTTTAGTATAGCCAATGGTGACGAGCTATTAAAGTTGAAAGATAAATTAGCACCGTTCAATACGATTATTGTTTCTGTTTATAATAACAAGGGGAATGCGAATACTGCGATTCAGTCTGTTGGCCAGGGAAAAGAGACAATTATAGCATTCTTTATTGTTCCCTACCGTATGTCTTCTTATGCTGCGTCTGCCAAAGCTGCCGATGGAGTTATCCTTGCCTATGAAAACTCTGACTTGGCACAGGATTATGCTGCTCAGGCGATATTTGGCGGGAATGGGGTCGATGGTAAAATACCTGTAACGGTAAAAGGACTGTTTAAAGAAGGAAAGGGTATCGATATAAAAAAGACCAGGCTTAGCTATGATATGCCTGAAGCTGCCGGGATCTCTTCCGGGCGGTTTAGCAAAATAGATACAATAGTACAGGAAGGGATAAAGGCGCAGGCCTACCCCGGTTGTCAGATATTGATAGCTAAAGACGGTATCGTGATATATAACCGCTCGTTCGGTTCGTTCGAATATAACGGAAACCGTAAAGTGACAAATGATGATATTTACGATTTGGCATCTATGACCAAGGCTACTGCCACAGTGCCCGCTATTATGAAACTGTATGACGAATCGAAGATAAAACTGAGTACGCCAGTCAGCACCTATGTACCTGTGTTGAAGGGGACGGATAAGTCTCAGATAACTATTCGTCAGGCTTTGTTGCATGAGACGGGTCTTACATCTTTCATCCCGTACTATATGGATGCCATTGATAAATCGAGCTATGACGGGAAGCTGTTTAACAGGAGCCGCACGAGCCTTTATTCTGCATTATTCGATTCCAATACATGGGCGCGTACAGATTATAAATATAAATCAAATTTAGTATCCACAACCGAAAAAGCAGGATTTGTCCCTCTGGCTGAGGGATTGTTTGTAAATAAGGTTTATAACGATACGATTATAGCAGCTATAGCTAGTTCTAAGTTAAGGCCGAGGAAAACCTATTTGTATAGCTGCCTCAATTTTATGTTATTGAAAGAAGTGGTGGAAAAAGTGTCGAAGGAAGATTTGAATTCTTTTGTACAGGATAATTTCTTTAGCAAACTGGGATCTGTTACATCGACTTATACCCCTCTCAAGAAGTTTGATAAGAGCCGTATTGTACCTACCGAACAGGATGATTTTCTTCGTAAGCAGTTAATTCAGGGATATGTACACGACGAAGGAGCTGCTTTTATGGGAGGTGTCTCAGGAAATGCAGGACTGTTTTCCAATGCGAATGACTTGGCTAAGTTATATCAGATGTGGCTCAATAAAGGAGAATATGGAGGAGAAGAATATTTGTCGGAAAAAACCTGGCAGCTATTCACCAAAACGAAAAGTGCGACCTCACGCCGGGGATTAGGCTTTGATAAACCGGAAATGCGAACTAATAAATCCGGCCCTACATCGGCAAGTGCGCCTGCAAGTGTGTATGGTCATACAGGATTCACAGGAACTTGCTTCTGGATAGACCCAGATAATGATTTAATTTTCATATTTTTGTCTAACAGAATAAACGACAAGCGTACACATAAGCAGCTTATGAGCATGAATATCCGCGAACGCATACAGGAGGAAATGTACAGGGCAACAAGAAAAGGTGGAGGTTTGTCTGAACTGACAGAATCAACTAATATAAATACTAATACTAATATCGACACTGATGACGACGACCAGACTGACGCTGAATGATGAGGTAAAACCTTTTTTCGAAACCGATGATAAAGAAATATGGGACTTAATTATTGAAAATAGAATTGATGATCTATTAACCGCCTTACCCCGTGAAGAGGACAATATATTGGACACGATAATAAAAGAACTGTTGTCGACAGGCAAAAGTGAGACATTCGAAACATATGACTTTATAAAGATAGAGGAAGGAAACAATGCACTTTTCAGGGATTTGGTACGTTTGGTGTTTTCCTTGGATATAAACGGGAATTTCGAAGAAGTCCGTCTTGGATTGGTTGACAGAATGTTTGATGTAATACCCGTTATGGTTGAGCAGATTCAGAAAGAGTCGGTCGGATACCCGATGAGAAGGGTCGATGAAACTATTTTGGTAGAAGGGTCTACGTTGCGGGCTGCGCTAATGAGTTTTGTTTACTACTATCGCCTGAAAGATGATACGGAAGCCTTACATTTTGTAATTGTAATGCGTTCTAAAATCACACTGGCCATTATGAGCAACTATAAGAATGTGCTGGGGCATGACATGATCGAATCGGCGCAAATAAAGGAAAAGGTAAGAGAACGGGACGCGGCTCTGAGTTTCTATAATCTGGTGAAGGAGAATCTTAAAGGAGAATTACACTGGTTTGTAGAAAGTCCCGAAATGGGAGCGAATGAAGACGATACTGTTATGTTACGGGCTTTACGGGAGGCATATGCCTCTATCGACAGATTGAAAGATACATCTGAGTTTGAGAAAGTATGCGCGGTTATAGATGAGGTGCTAAGCCGGGAATATGAGGAATTTGACTTCGACGATGACGAAGAGGGGGATGACGAATAGGATAATATATTTCTTTTTATTCCTTTGCCCGTTATGGCTTTCTGCACAAGGGCAAAGGAGCGTTTCTGTTCTCGAAAGATATTTACAGGCAAAGGAACTTGTAAATATTCACACATTGGATACTTCAATCCGTGCAGACCTGAAGTATGCGACACCAGATAACTTTACCAAAACAATTCTTTACGATACCTTGTTTAATGTGTATATGCATCCCGTTGCAGCAGCTAAATTGGTTAAAGCACAGAAGTACCTGAAGGCGCTTCATCCCGGTTTAAGCCTATTGGTTTATGATGCCGTCCGCCCATTGAGCGTACAGAAGAAAATGTACAAAGTAGTACAAAATACGAAGTATGCTGCTTATGTGGCGAATCCCGCTCGCACAGGATTGCATAACTATGGTATGGCCGTAGACCTGACTATCTGTGACAAAAATGGCAAACCGCTGGATATGGGAACTCCTTTCGACTTTTTCGGGCGTGCTGCCGGAATAAACAAAGAGGCCGAGTTGATAGAGCAGGGGGTATTAACCATGCAGCAGGTAGCAAACAGAAAATTGCTGCGCAAGGTAATGACACAAGCGGGTTTTCTGGCTATCAGGGGCGAGTGGTGGCATTTCAATGCCGTATCGCTGACGGAAGCTAAGCAATTGTACAACGTAATAGAATAGCGGTTATGAAAAAAACTTACACAATTTTACTCATGTTATTTTTCCTGAGTGCTTTTGCATATAATGCATCTGCGCAATTTGTTGTAGCTCAGGATACCATCAGGGGGAAGATCGACTTCAGCCCTCGTTTGGGAGACTTGAATAATACAACAATTGTACCTAACGATTCGGTGTTCTACATGTTTCCTCCAGTTCCGGAGGCAGACCCATGGCGTTATGTAGATTATTACCTCCCATCGAGAGATACTAAAAGGGGGTATATACAGGGTACTAAACTGATGCGGATAGATGATTATGATATCGTAGAGGTAGAAAGACTGTCGTCTCATGGAACAATTTTTTTTAAGAATGATAATGTAAGGGTTCATATAGTGGTAGCAAATGTAACGTCAAAAGATACTTCTGTTAAGCTTGGCAATAATGGAGGTTATACAGTAAACGGTAAGCCGGCTAAAGGGACTTCAAGATGGGCAGCTCCTAAATTACGCTACCAGTCTATATCGGTAACAATAAAAGGAAAAAATATTGTCTTCCCTAAAAAAGTTTATGAGCACCTGTTTGAGCCTGAAATTGATAACATGGTGGTATATTACAATGAGCCGAAAGATATTGTATATATCGTTGCAAATAATGGGAGTACAAATAATTATTATCAGGCCATGTGGCAAGTATCGCCGAGGGGTGTTGCTAATGTATATATATATGATCCCTCTTTAAAATAGATATCTGCCATATGTTGATGCATTTATACTAAAATAAAGGAAGTAAGACCTTTGCATATTTGCAAAATATATTTATCTTTGCATCCGCTTTGCGTAATCTCTGACGGGAGAGGCTCGTGTATATTGCGTATATTAACAAGAAAACCATCATATAATCATGGATTTAATTAAAGTCGCTGAAGAAGCATTTGCTACAGGAAAAGAGCATCCTAAATTTAAAAGCGGGGATACAGTAACCGTTGCTTACCGCATTAAAGAGGGTAACAAAGAACGTGTTCAGCAGTATCGCGGTGTAGTTATCAAAATTTCGGGACATGGTGAGAAGAAACGTTTCACAGTTCGCAAAATGTCTGATAACATTGGTGTAGAAAGAATTTTCCCTCTCGAATCTCCATTTATTGACAGCATTACTGTAAATAAAGTTGGTAAAGTTCGTCGTGCTAAGTTGTATTACCTACGTGGTCTTACAGGTAAAAAAGCCAGAATCAAAGAAAAAAGAGTTGCAAAGCAAGCTTAATTTCTTGTTCTGTCGGTTGCACGGAAAAAGATATAGGAGAGTCTGTCTACAAACAGGCTCTTTTTTTATTTCGGAACAATATTCCGGAAATTAATTATGGTTACTATCCTGATCCTGATTCTGTACTTGTCCTAAAATATTTTTATCTTTAACCTTTTATATTCCATTTCCAGAGGCCTTGATTTATGAAAATAAGAAAGATTTATTATTTGATTATAATTCTCTTAGTTACATTTGTTGCCAATATCAATTTCACTCTCGCTCAAAAGAAAAGTGAATATGTAAACCTTTTTATTGGAACAGCAGGGGATAATGGTCAGGTTGATCCTGCCGCATGCGTTCCTTACGGTATGGTGCGTATCTGTCCCGATTCCGACCCGAGGACACATGTCGGTTATGATTATGATGTAACTAAAATATCAGGGTTCTCTATCAATCGTATTTCGGGAATAGGATGCAGTGGAGCGGGAGGAAACTTAAGTGTACGGCCCGCCCTGAAAAAAGAAACATTGAATATAAATAAGAAGACAGAAACTGCTACGCCCGGTTATTATTCCGTGGTCTTGGATAATGGGGTGAAAACTGAATTCACAGCAACTAACAATGTCGCTTTCGAGCGGTTTTATTATCCATCAGACAAAGAGGCAAATCTGACATTGAATGTCGGAGCTTCTTTTACCAAGGTATTGGATGCGAAATATGAGATTATTTCAGATACCGAGATAGAAGGCTATATTCATGCCGGAAACACATGCGATCATGGCGCGTTTAAACTCTATTTTTATTTAACCACTAACAAGACATTTAGCTCAGTCTCAACAAGTGAATATGATACTGAATTACTATTTAAGAACACAGATGGGAAACCTGTTGAACTGCGAATAGCCATATCGCCGATAGATATTGCCACTGCAAAAGAAGAAAATGCCATAGCAGGTAAGCTCACTTTTGATAAAGCAAAGAAGCAGGCTGCCGATAGATGGGAAGATATCTTGTCGCGAGTGGATGTGAAGGGAGGAAGTACTGAGGATAAGACCTTGTTCTATACTTCTATTTACAGGACATTTCTTAGTCCGGCTAATACTACCTCCTCCGATAACAGATTTTTAGGTACCGATGGCACTATATACCCGAAAGAAGATTTCACGTATTACAGTTCATGGTCTATGTGGGATACATACCGTACAAAATTCCCCTTAATAACATTACTGGATACAAAATCAATGCGTGATATTGCAAATTCTTTATGCAAACTTTATGTTTATGGCAAAAAAGACTGGGCCACAAAATTTGAATCAACACCTACTGTACGTACCGAACATACAATCGCAGTCTTATTGGATGCATACAAGAAAGGTATACCCAATATTCATTTGGAAGAAGCATATGAAGGGATGAAAAAGGAAATGGATAATCTTCCGGCCAATCGTCCCGATCAAACACTCGAAAGTTGCATCGACTGGTGGGCAATGGCTCAGATAGCCGGAATATTGAGAAGGACTGGTGATGCAGAATATTATAACGAAAAAGCAAAAAATACATTTATACAGACATGGAATAAAGAATTCAAAAATATTGACGATTCTTATGTGAAAATGCGCAATAGCGGTCTCTATCAGGGAACTCGCTGGCAATATCGCTGGGCACTACCTCAATATCTGGACGAAATGATAGAAAGTGTAGGAGGAAAAGAAAAGTTGGAAGAACAGCTCGATTATTTCTTTGCTAATAACCTTTTCAATCAGGGTAATGAAGTCGGGATACATACTCCTTATATCTTCAATAGATTAGGGCAATATGCAAAGTCTCAGAAAGCAGTCCGGCGGATAATAAAAGAAGACCAGAATCATCTTTACGGAGGGAATGCCGAATACCCGGTCCCATATTATGGCAAGCCATTCAAGGCTGAACCTAAAGGTTTTATGCCCGAGATGGATGAAGATGATGGAACAATGAGTGCATGGTATGTATTTTCATCTATCGGTCTTTTTCCTCTCGTAATAGGGGAGCCTTGGTATGAAATCACATCACCGTTCTATGAGTCGGTGGTTATCCATCTGGATAATGGTAAAAAATTGAACATCAAAGTAAAGAATCGTAAATCGCCTGCGGATATAATCAGACAGGTAACATTTAACGGGAATATTATACCGGATTTCAGAATCAGCCACAATGATATTGTCAAAGGTGGTACACTGGAACTGGAGTATTAAAAATTAATACAGAATAAATTTATATGAGAGATTTTATCATATCAG
Source organism: Dysgonomonas sp. GY75 (assembly GCF_015234155.1). NCBI lineage: Bacteria > Pseudomonadati > Bacteroidota > Bacteroidia > Bacteroidales > Dysgonomonadaceae > Dysgonomonas > Dysgonomonas sp. GY75. The sequence continues at coordinate 95,748 of NZ_JADCLQ010000044.1, read as the reverse complement.
AATCAAAAAATAAAGAGGCCGTTCTTGTAGGCCTTATTACACAATACCAGACCGAAGAACAGGTAAATGAATACCTCGATGAACTGGCATTCCTCGCCGAAACAGCAGGCATTATCCCTGTAAAAAACTTCACTCAGAAACTGGAGCATTCCAACCCTGTTACGTTTGTGGGAACCGGAAAGCTACAGGAGATAAAACAGTATATGGAAGACAACGAAATAGACCTCGTAATCTTCGACGATGAACTGTCTCCGAAACAGATTCGCAATATAGAAAAGGAGTTACAGGTGAAGATTCTGGATCGTACCAGCCTTATTCTGGATATTTTTGCCATGCGTGCACAGACCGCTTATGCAAAGACTCAGGTAGAACTGGCGCAATATCAATACCTGTTGCCCCGGCTTACCCGTATGTGGACTCACCTCGACCGTCAGCGAGGCGGAGGTGTGATGATGCGTGGGGTAGGGGAAACCCAGCTGGAAACCGACCGTCGTATCATTCTCAACAAGATCGCTTTACTGAAAGAAGAGTTGAAGAATATAGACAAACAGATGGCGTCACAGCGCAAGAACAGAGGTAAAATGGTGCGCGTTGCCCTTGTGGGATATACCAATGTGGGTAAATCTACCTTAATGAACCTGTTGAGTAAGTCTGAAGTTTTTGCAGAGAATAAACTGTTCGCCACATTGGATACAACAGTGCGCAAAGTGATTATCGACAATCTTCCGTTTCTGTTATCGGATACGGTAGGATTTATCCGTAAGTTGCCGACTCATTTGGTAGAATCTTTCAAATCTACACTGGACGAGGTTCGTGAAGCGGATTTGCTGGTTCATGTAGTGGATATTTCCCATCCAAACTTTGAAGAACAGATTGAGGTGGTGAATAAAACGCTTTTGGAGATAGACAAGGAAGAGAAACCTACTATTCTGGTATTTAACAAGGTGGATGCTTTTACCTACACGCCGAAAGATGAGGATGATCTGACGCCTGCCACAAAAGAGAATATATCTCTGGAAGAACTGGAGAAATCGTGGATGCACAAGTTGCATGATGACTGCATCTTTATCTCGGCAAAACAAAAGATCAATATTGATGAATTGAAAAAGAAAGTTTACGAACGGGTAAAAGCCATTCATATAGAGCGCTATCCGTATAATGATTTTCTTTTTCAGAAGTATGATGATGAAGCTAACGATGCGTAAGGTAGTTTCGTACATAAAAGAGTCATTAAATGCGTATTATCCCGAAAGTGAAATTTCGGGATTTACGCGTATTATAATAGAATATATCACAAAGATACCTTATCCGCAGGTGTTTATAGATCCGCCTGTTTCTACACCCGAATTACACAACCGGATAGATGTTATCCTGAAGCGGCTGAAGCAATACGAGCCTATACAGTATATCATAGGAGAAACTGAGTTTTTCGGATTGCCCTTTTCTGTGAACGAAAATGTACTTATTCCTCGCCCTGAAACAGAAGAGTTAGTTGAACTTATTCTCAACGAAAACAAAGGATCGGGATTGAGTCTATTAGATATCGGTACAGGCAGCGGAGCCATTGCTATTGCTTTGGCAAAAAATATGGATAGGGCTTCGGTTTCAGCATGGGATATTTCGTCTAAAGCATTGGATGTAGCTGTATTTAATTCAAAAGCAAACTCAACAGATATTTCGTTTGGCAGGGTAGATGTGCTGGGAGATTATCCCACAGATAAGAAATATGATATTATTGTCAGCAATCCGCCATATGTGTTGGAAAGTGAAAAGGAGCAAATGAAACAGAATGTGCTGGAATATGAACCCCACACAGCTCTCTTTGTACCCGACAATAACGCGCTCTTGTTCTATGAGCGGATAGTAGATATAGCGCTGAATTTATTAACTCCGGCCGGAAGGCTTTATTTTGAGATCAATCAGGCAAAAGGTGCAGAGACTGTAAAAATGCTTGAAGAAAAAGGCTTTACAGACGTTACTTTGTTCCAGGATTTAAGTAAGAAAGACCGGATGATAAGAGCTGAACTAAAATAATAAACCGAATGAAACTTTCCGAACCTCAAGCCCTCAATCGTGTAGCAGCCTATTGTTCCAAAGCGGAACGATGCGAGTTCGATGTGCGTAAGAAGCTTGTGGCATGGGAATTACCGGACGAAGCCATTAAACGGATACTTGACCGCCTAAAGAAGGAACGCTATCTTGATGATACCCGATTTGCAGGGAGTTTTATTAATGATAAGTTGAAATTCAATAAATGGGGAAAAACGAAAATCGTTTATGAACTAAGAAAACGGAATATCCCCGAATCGGTTTACAATCCGATATTGGAAGACCTGTCCGGCGATGAATTCGAAAAACAGCTGATGCATATCCTGACTATAAAAGCTAAATCGGTAAAAGCAAAGACAGAATATGAACGAAAGACAAAACTAATCCGTTTTGCTCTTGGCCGCGGGTTCTCTATGGATTTGGCAATCAGATGTGTGGACAAATTGCTCGGAGGTGATTATGAGGAATTTATTTCGTGATTTTCTTAATCTCTTTTTCCCTGACCTTTGTGTAGTCTGTAATCAAAGATTAAGCGAAGGTGAAGAGCACATATGTACCGATTGTTTACTATTATTACCCAGAACGAATTTTCATTTACAGCCTGATAACCGTCTTGAACAATTCTTTGCCGGACGGATACCATTCCAACAAATAGCGGCGTTCGCTTACTTTGTTAAAGGAGGAAGCATTCAAAGTATAATTCACGAACTGAAATATAAACGTAATCCGGAAATAGGGCGTTTTATCGGAGCGTTGTGCGGAGAGAATATCAAGGATAGTGCTTTCATTGCGGATATAGATTATCTGGTTCCCGTTCCCCTGCATCCCGGACGCCAGAAAGAAAGAGGGTACAATCAGTCTCTTGAGATTTGTAAAGGCATATCGGATATAACAGGCATTCCGATAGATGATAAAACTCTTATCCGGAAAGTAAATAATAAGTCTCAGACAAAGAATGCCCGCTTCGACAGATGGAAAAATGTAGAGGATATCTTCAGCCTGTCTGATACAGAAAATTTTGAAGGAAAACATATTTTGCTGGTAGATGATGTAATTACTACAGGTTCTACCCTCGAATCGTGTGCGAAAGAAGTCCTGAAATGTAAAGATTGCAGGATCAGTATTTATGCTGTGGGAACAGCAGGCTGACCGTTTCTTTCTAATCCATTTCTAATGTACCTGTAACCTATATCTAATATACCTCAAAGATGCGTCTAATCTTTGAGATATATCTTTGCAGCAAAGAATATCAGTTCCACCTAATGAAAAAATATTTATATTTATTGCTGCTTATTTTCAGTGGATTAAGCCTTTTTGCCCAAGAGGATAAATCAATAAAATTGACAGTTGGGGAGGTTGAGTCATTATTCCTGTCCAACAATCTTCAACTGATCGCAACCCGTTTCGATGTCGATATTGCAGATGCCGCTATAGCACAGGCAAAATTGTGGGACAATCCCAATTTATCTGTCAGTGACGTAAATTTATGGTCTACCCGGTCGCAACGGAATGGAGAAAGTGAAGTTATCCCCCCGTTGTTCGGATCGTTTGCAAAGAATACGGAATTCAGTATCGAACTCAGCCAATTGATTCAAACGGCAAATAAAAGATGGAAACTCGTTAATAGAGAAAAGGTTTCGAAGGAAATAGCATTGCAGGAATTTGAAGAGGTATTGCGGGGACTTAAAGTCGAACTGCGCAACTCTGTTTACGAAATACAATATTCGCAAGCGTATCTGGCTATATTGACAAATCAGCGGGAATCATTATCCCGGCTTATCGAATCGCATAAGAAGCAGGTGTCCCAGGGAAATATTGCTAAAAACGAATTACTCCGGCTACAGTCTTCCTTCCTTGAACTGGAGAATGAAATAAACGAAGTCCTGTCTGACCTGAACGAACAGCAAAAAACACTTAAAGTATTATTGAATGTAGATCCGTTTACAAATCTTGAGATAGAAGAGGATGGGATTCCTCAAAAAAGCCCCGATTCTATTTTGTTAGCCCGCTTAATGGAATTAGCCGAAGAATCGCGCCCCGATATGAAATTGTACAAGCTGCAAACACAATACCACGAAAAATCACTTGCCTACGAAAAATCGTTAAGAGTGCCCGATTTGACAATCAGTGCGAACTATGACCGGTATGGCGGAGTCTGGAAGGATTTTATAGGTTTTGGTGTCAGTGTAGACCTGCCTTTCTTCAACCGTAATCAGGGGAATATCAGGGCTGCGCGTATAAGTAGGGACCAAAGCCTGTATCTGGCCCGGCAACAACAGAATGTTATACAGCACGAAGTCGCTGCATCCTACAACAACTATGTTTATACTTATGCCTTCTATAAAAAGATAAACGATGACAGTCTGCTCCCTGAACTGGACAATATGCTCGATACATACACAAAGAACTTGCAGAACCGAAATATTAATATGCTCGAATATATAGACTTTATGGATGCATACAGAGCGAATAAGCAAACGGTGCTTACAGCTAGGAAAAAAGTAAGTATACAGTTTGAGGAACTACAATATACCGTTGGTACAGAAATAAGATAAAACTATGATAAAGAAGCAAATTAAGAAAGGACTGGGGATATTTTGTATCGTCTTACTATTTTCTTGTTCAGGGAAGACAGAAAGCGAGACAACTCCGGACAAGATAAATAAGGCCTTTTTACAAAACGTAAAAACAGTAAAGGCCGGACTGGATAATCAGAACGAAGAACTGGTATTAACCGGAAAGGTAGAATATGATCCTGATAAAGTGATCAACTATGTATCGCTCGTGAATGGAATCGCAGACCGTACCTATTTTTCACTGGGTGATAAAGTCCAGAAGGGGCAGACTCTGTTAGATATAAGAAGTTCCGACCTCAGTTCGTTACAGTCAGAATCTATTGTTTCGGAATCGGATGTGAAAATAGCTCAACGGGAACTCCAGACAGCTCAGTCGCTGTATGAAGACAACATGCTGTCGGAAAAGGAATTACTGGAAGCCCAGGCCCGGCTGAAGCAGGCGCAGGCGGCGTACAACAAAACCCAGAGTGATATCGCCGTACATGGCATAAATAAAGGTAATGGTACTTTTTCTATTAAGGCGCCGATGACCGGCTATATAGTAAATAAGAATGTATCCTCGGGCAGTACGGTGTCGACCGATAGCGAACCCCTGTTTACGGTAGCCGATCTCGGCACGGTATGGATAACAGCTAATGTATATGCCAGCAACCTCCTTTTTGTGAAAGAAGGGATGGAGGTAGCTATAACTACTCTTTCTTATCCGGGAGAGGTATTCTCCGGGAAGATAAATCAATTATCGCAGGTTTTTGACCCGGAAGAGAAAGTGTTGAAGGCAAGGATTATCATGCCAAATAAAGAAATGAAGTTTAAACCTCAGATGTCGGTTGTAATTAAATTGAAGAATGAGGCGCATGAGCAGTTTGTGTCTGTGCCCTCCGATGCTCTGGTTTTTGATGACGACCGTTACTTTGTGGTAGTGGAAGAATCTCCGGATAGTTTTAAGATAAGAGAAGTAAGCCTTCGCGGCCACAATAACAAGACGACATACATTGCATCCGGATTATCGGAAGGCGAGAATGTTGTCGTGAAAAATCAACTGCTGATATATTCAGGCCTTAAAGAGAATTAAATCATGCATAAGTTTGTAGAAAATATCATAGCATTTGCGCTTCGCAATCATATACTCATACTTTTCTTAACTACACTTTTATTTGTCGCGGGCATCGTTTGTTATATACATACCCCTATAGAAGCGTACCCAGATGTAACAAACACCCGCGTACGGATAATTACGCAATGGCCGGGAAGAAGCGCAGAAGAAGTAGAGAAGTTCGTAACCCTTCCTATTATGAAGGAAATGAACACCATTCCGCGAAAAACGGATGTACGCTCCACATCTTTATTCGGGTTGTCGGTAGTCACTGTTATTTTCGAAGACGGGGTGGATGATTTCTTTGCCCAGCAGTATTCATCCAACAGGATGCAGGATCTGGATCTGCCGGAGGGGACAGACCCTTCGATAGAACCGCCATCCGGTGCAACGGGTGAAATATACAGGTATGTGCTAAAAAGCGACCTGCCTATCCGGGAGGTAGCTGCCATAAACGAGTGGGTAGTGGAGCGGGAGTTGCTCTCTGTGCCCGGAGTAGCCAGTATAGCCAGTTTTGGCGGGGAAGAAAAGATGTTTGAGATAAAGGTAAATCCGGCAGAGCTGAATAATTATAATTTATCTCCCCTTGAGGTTTACGAAGCCGTGTCGAAGAGTAACATCAATGTCGGCGGAGACATTATTCAAAAAGGGAGTCAGGCTTATGTAGTCAGGGGGATCGGTTTGCTGGAGAGTGTGGAAGATATTGAAAATATACTGATTGAGGTAAAGGGTGGGACTCCTATCCGGGTGAAGCAGGTGGCAACAGTAGATGTTTCCTCCAAGCCCAGACTCGGGCAAGTCTGTCTGGACGACGAAGATGATGTGGTGCAGGGTATTGTAATTATGCTCAGAGGGCAAAATCCAAGTGAAGTGATCGGGCATCTGAAAGAGAAGATTACCGAGTTGAATGACCGCATATTACCTGAAAATGTGAAGATAGAGCCTTTCCTCGACCGTACTACTTTAGTGGATTCTACAGTGCATACAGTTATGAGAAATTTGCTGGAAGGGATTATCTTAGTTTCCATAGTTGTATTTGTATTTCTTTTCAACTGGCGTACAACTGTAATTGTAGCCACTGTGATTCCTCTATCGTTTTTGTTTGCTATCATTATGTTGCGGATACAGGGATTACCTGCTAACCTGATCTCGATGGGAGCGCTCGATTTTGGTTTATTGCTGGAGGGAACGCTCGTCATCGTAGAAATCATATTTGTAGCGATGGAGAAACGGTCGAAAGAGCTAGGGCAGCGCTTCACTAAAATATCGAAAAGCGGACTTATAAAGAAAAGCGCGGGGAGTGTGGCGTCCCACATCTTTTTTGCACAGGTTATCCTTGTAGTAGCATTATTTCCTATATTTTCGTTTCAGAAAGTAGAAGGCAAGATGTTCTCTCCATTGGCTTTCACGCTCGGGTATGCTCTATTGGGCTCTCTGATTCTTTCGCTTACTTATGTGCCGGTCATGTGTAAGATATTATTGAATAAACCGGTTGAGGAGAAAACGAATTTTATCAGCAGGTTTTTCACATCTGCCTTACATAAAGTGTATTTGTTCAGTTCCCGGTACCGCAAAGGCGCAATTATAACTTTCTGCCTGCTGTTAACTGTTTGTGTCGTTCGCATGTGTTTTTGGGGTACTGAGTTTATACCCAGTATGAATGAAGGAGCAATTTATATCCGTGCAACATTGCCAAATAGTGTAAATCTTGACGAATCGGTGCGGACCACCAAAGAAATGAAGCAAAAACTCCGCCGGTTCGATGAAATAGAATTTATCTTGTCGCAGACCGGCCGGCCTAACGACGGAACAGATGCCACAGGTTTTTTTAATATAGAATTCCATGCGCAGCTCAAACCGGAGAAAGAATGGAAGAGAAAAATCAAAAAGGATGAGCTGTTAGCCGAGATCAAGGATTCACTCGATATATATCCGGGTATCATACTGGCATTCAGCCAGCCGATTCAGGACAATGTAGAAGAATATGTGGCCGGAGTGAAAAGTTCTCTGGTGATTAAAATATTCGGTTCCGACCTTTCCCAGATGGAAGGTCTGGCCGACCAGACTGCCGCTGCTATAAAGAATGTGAGGGGTGTAGAGGATGTAAATGTTTTCAGGAGTGTAGGATTACCTGAGCTACAGATAAAGCTGGAAGAATCGCGGATGGCCCGTTATGCGGTATCTATGGCCGATGCGCAGGCCGTAGTGGAAATGGCTATCGGGGGGAAAGCCGCCACAACGTTTTATGAGGGCGAGCGTACATTTGATGTCCAGATACGTTTTCAGAAAGAGTACAGGGACAATGAAGATAAAATAGGAAATATTCTGATCCCGACAATGGATGGTAAGTATGTTCCGTTAAAAGAGATAGCCGATATCCTGTTTATTACAGGCCCGACGTTTATCTACCGTGAAGGCAGCAGCCGGTATGTGGGCATCGGATTCAGTATCCGTGACCGTGATTTAGGGTCTACCATTGCCGAAGCTCAGAAAAAAGTGAGTGAAAGTGTAACGCTTAAGACTGAAAACAAAATGGTCTGGGCCGGAGAATTTGAAAGCCAGCAACGGGCTACGGCAAGGTTGGCGGTTATCATTCCTGCGGTGTTGCTTCTTATCCTTTTCTTGCTCTACCTTAACTTTGGGACGGTCAAGGATACGCTTATCGCAGCAAGCGCCATTCCTTACGCCTTTATCGGAGGATTTATTTCTTTGTGGGTTACCGGCACGGTATTCGGTATATCGGCAGGGATAGGATTTATCATTCTGTTTGGTATTACGGCTATAGATAGTATATTATTGATTACCCTGATGAAAGCCCGTATGCAGCGTACCCGAAACCTGCGACTGGCAATCGACGATGCTGTGAAAAGCCGTATCAGGCCCGTACTGATGATTGCATTGATGGGTTCGATGGGGTTATTCCCTGCGGCTTTGTCACAGGGTATGGGCTCCGAGATTCAAAGACCGTTGGCAATAATGATAGTAGGAGGGATTCTTATTTGTATGATTTTATCCTTTACAGTTCTGCCACAGGTGTTCTATTTCGCATACAGGAGAGATAAGCGGCTAAAGGATAAATAATGAACGTGAATAATGTCAGGAATCTTTATCTATATATAAAGTTCTTTGAAAATATAGTGTGTTAAGTTTTTTAGTGTTTTAATAAGGTTTGAGACGAAAAAGGTAACAACAAAAAGGTGACATAATGTGTTACTTTTGTTACCTTTTTTTAGTTGTAACTAATCGTGCCCTATCCTGTTCTCGAAAGAGAAAAAAGAAGCAATGAAAAAAGTATGTAAAGCCTGTTACTTTTGTTACCTTTTATATAGTGTTCTTGGTGTAAATCTTTGTGTCCCTTGTGGTAAATAGTTTTAACCACCAAATACACAAAGGGCACAAAGGCTAAAAAGACTGTTACCTTTGTTACCTTTTAACAAGTAGTAAGTATTGAGTAATAAGTTGAAAGTAATATGAGATACGAGTAGACAAGACACGAGATACAAGTTGTTAACTGATAACTGATGACTGTTAACTGTTTACTACTTACCGGTCCGGATACAATAAGTAAGATATATCCGGCATTTTGCAGATTTTGACTATCTTTGCATATCAAAAACAGAATATAAACACATATGGAAACAGTTTTAAGCGGTATCCGCTCTACAGGGAATCTGCATCTTGGAAATTACTTCGGTGCACTGAGAAATTTTACAAGAATGCAGCATGAAAACAAATGCTTCTTTTTCATAGCAGATTATCATTCGCTGACCACACATCCCGATCCTAAGATATTGCACGGCAATGTAAAGGGTGTATTGACAGAATATCTTGCAGCCGGTATAGACCCCGAAATATCGACTATATATATACAGAGCGATGTAACCGAAGTGTGTGAATTGTACTTGCTTTTGAATATGCACGCGTATCTGGGCGAACTGTCCAAAACCGTTTCGTTCAAGGAAAAGGCAAGAAAACATCAGGATAATGTAAATGCAGGGCTATTGACTTATCCAACCCTCATGGCTGCCGATATATTACTGCACAATGCTGATAAAGTGCCTGTTGGTAAGGACCAGGAACAGCATCTGGAGATGACCCGTAAGTTTGCCCGTCGTTTCAATAACCTTTATGGCGTGGAATACTTCAAAGAGCCCGTAGCTTATAACTTCGGACAGGAACTGATAAAAATACCGGGTTTGGATGGCAGTGGCAAGATGGGGAAATCGGAAGGCAACTGTATCTATCTGGACGAGGACCCGAAAAGTATAGAGAAAAAAGTAAAACGTGCCCTGACCGATGAAGGCCCTAAAGCTCCGAACTCCGAAAAGCCGGAATATATAGAAAATCTGTTTACAATATTGAAAGTAGTTTCTACAGGAGATGTTGTTCAGCATTTCGAAGACAAGTGGAATACTTGCGAGATACGTTACGGAGACTTGAAAAAACAGCTGGCCGAAGACATCATAAAGGTCACGACTCCTATACGTGAACGTATTATCGATATTAAGAACGATGACGCGTATTTGCATAAAGTTGCCACCGAAGGAGCTGAGAAAGCACGTGAGAGCGCACGCAAAACGATAAACGAGGTAAGGGAAATAATGGGGATACATAAGTTCTGATTATCGGGACTTCCCTCCAATATACTCTGTGCCTCTAAGCATACAGAAATCGGTATATATTTAAGATTTCCTTATATAATATACCGATTTTTTTCATTACGTTTGTATATATAAAAATGCTAAGTAGATTATAAACAAATCTTTATAAACACATCTGATCAATCTCATATATGGATAACAACGAGAAATATGACTTGCTGGCTGAAGGCGAAACAGGGCTGGCTTCCGGAATGGGTATTTATCCCCGTAGCAAAAGCTTTAAGTTCGATGCTGCACAGATAGAAAAATCACTTTCTTCTCGAAAAGATTTCAAACTTATTTCTTTTAATAAAGCTGAAGTCGATATAGAGTTTTCAATTATGAGTTTTGCGGCAGAGATTGAATATCAGGAGACTGTGTTTAATGTGGACTTATATGTCTGTGAAGCCAAAAATATAAACCTTGGCGACTACGGTTTTGCAAATTCGATAGATGAAGAATCCCTGCAAATCGCAATGGAGCAGGAACATTACCTCGAAACATCCATGTACTTCGAGTTGGAGCCTCTGACTTCATTTCATTTGCAATTGAAAATAATGGATGCTATTGTCCCTGAAGCAAGCCTTGTAGTTGACTTCATGTCTTACAGGTTGTTGTCTGCCAAATGGCTGAGCATGACCGCTAAATCACCGACACCTCCTTCTCCCGATTATCTTTATACATTGCATTGTGTATATGACGAGAATGGGGAGAATGGTAATCGCAGATATTGGTTCCATACGCATGGGTTGCATCGCTGCGCATCTGTAGAACTGGAGATTCTTAATTTCAGTCAGGGAGCAGAGCAAATGAATACATTAATAAACATGACAGTAAAGAAATTTCTGTCGCATCCTGCAAAGGAGAAAGAACGGTTTACAATCGGTTACGACGGTATGGGAATCAACCTGTGCTGGCTCCGGTGGGAGGAAGCACTGAAAGATCTGCCCAAGGGTATACTCGGTAGTGTGGCGGATCGGGACGAAGTAGATAATGTACATGCCGAGCCTTCGGGTATTCTCTTTGCTGTGGAAGATGGCAATATGGTTTCTCCTGAGATATATGCGCCTACGTTGGCCGAAAATCCTATTTATTATATAACGAATGAGGAAACCGATAGAATGAGTGCGTTGGCTAAAGAGCGTTTTTCTGCATTCGAGAAAGTCTTCAGGAAGGAACATAAACAACCGGAGAAGAAATCGTTCCTCAAAAATATTTTCGGTTCGAAAAAAGAAGAGGAACAACCCGGATGGACTTTCCTTGTAAAGTTGGGGCTGACTGTAGATAATCCCGATTCGGGAAGTGAAAAAGAGCATCTGTGGTATGATGTGATATCTATAGAGAATGGAAAAATTGAAGGCAAGCTCCTCAATCAACCTTATTGGATATCGGGGCTGAACGAAGGAGATATAAAAACATATCCTTTCGACCTGCTTACCGACTGGATTATATATTCTCCGGACAATACATATACAAGTGATTCGATTTACCTGTTGGAAAACTGATATAAGGAAATTACGAAATCCGAATAACTTTATCTTTATATAAAATAAGAACGTTTTGAGTAGCGAGAGCAGAAGCAAAATTTATTTTGATTATGCCGAGTCACGAAAACAAATAATATAATTCAACCTTATCTTTACATAAGATCGAGAATAGAAATGATATTAAATAAAAAAGTCTCAATTGTAATCTGTTGTTATAACGAGGAATCTAATATTCCTACAGTGATAAAAGCAATCCATGACAGTATGGACACAACAGGCTACCAGTACGAGATTATAGCCGTTAATGATGGCAGTAATGACACAAGCCAAACTATACTGGAGAAAATGTGTGCGGAAGACCCGCAGCTTTTCTATATTGAATTTTCCCGTAATTTCGGGCATCAGAATGCTTTGAAAGCAGGACTGGACAATGCCACAGGCGATTGTATCATATCCATGGATGCCGATATGCAGCATCCGCCCCGAATGTTACCCGATTTTATCAAAAAATGGGAAGAGGGTTACGATATCGTATATACACGACGTATGGATGATCCGACACTATCGAAGAAGAAACGCGGAAGCTCGAGCCTTTTCTATAAATTTCTGAATATTGTATCCGATATACATCTGGAACAGGGGGTTGCCGATTTCCGGTTAATGGACCGGCGGGCGGCAAATGTCCTTATCAATATTAAAGGTAGTGATTTGTTTATAAGAGGTATCGTTCACTGGATAGGTTTTAAGCAATACGCAATGGACTATATGCCTGACAAGCGGCTGTCGGGGCAAACGAAGTATACTTTTAAGAAAATGCGTAACCTTGCTGTACAGGGAATACTCTCTTTCAGTACAAAGCCTCTCCACCTTGCTTTATATCTGGGCTTCGGCATAGCCGTATTATCCCTATTGCTGGTGCCATATGCTATTATCAGCCTATGGACGGGGCATGTAATGGCTGGTTGGGTGTCTTTGATAATTACAGTGGGTTTTTTGGGCGGATTGCAACTATTCATTCTTGGGATTATCGGATTGTATATAGGACGGATATTCTCCCAGACCAAAGGTTTCCCTCCATATATTATACGAAGTACAAATATTAGTAACAAATGAGTTCAAAGATATTATTAAGTTTCGATATAGAGGAATTCGAGATGCCCCGCGAATACGGAGACCCTATTCCTTTCGACCAACAGATGGATGTTTCCATACAAGGTACAACACGTATACTCGATTTGCTTGCAAAACACGGAGTAAAGGCAACCTTCTATACTACAGCCAATTTCGCAAGCCATGCTAAAGATATAGTAAGCAGGATAGTTAGCGAAGGACACGAACTGGCATCGCACGGATATGTACATGACCACTTCGAACCTCCGCATCTAAAAATGTCGAAAGATATATTGGAAGAAATCGGAGGTGTGACTGTACGAGGTTACCGCATGGCACGCATGGCGCCTGTGCCCGAAGAAGAAGTCTTCAAGGCCGGGTATATGTACAATTCATCAATCAACCCGACATATCTGCCCGGTAGATATAACAAACTAAGTGAGCCTCGTACATGCTTTATGCGTGAAGGGGTATGGCAACTGCCGGCATCGGTGACTCCGATATTCCGTTTTCCTTTATTCTGGATATCTTTTCATAATCTGCCTTTAGGTATCTATACAAGCCTGGCAAACCGGACATTGAAAAAAGACGGATATCTGAATGTCTATTTTCATCCCTGGGAATTTATGGATATAGGCCCTAAGGAGAAGTATAATTTTCCGTTCTATGTAACGAAAAATACGGATGCGAAGATGGTGGAAAGATTTGGAAAGCTTATCGAATGGGGAAAGAGCAAAGGTTATGAGTTTTCCCGCACATGGGATTTTGTGGAGAGTATTAAATAGGTCTTACTCATCATCTTTTACCTCTTCATAACTGATATATTCGCCTTCGTTCTCTGAAAATTTTTTCTGGGAGATATTCGATGTTTTCGAATTTTGAGACTTGCTGCCTGATCGTTTTTTATTGGGTCTGGTCTTTTCTTCAGGACCGAAAAAACGGATGACACGTCCCAAAAGGACGCCTATTACAAGAAAACCGAATAGGCCTAATATTAATAGAAAGCCGAGAAACTTAAACATATTACAATTGAATTTCAGATATTAAGGTCACAGACCCTTTTATTGCTTCATTAAATTAAAGTACAATAAGTAGCCAGATTGAAATAATGTATCATTTACTATCTTTTACTTAATTGGATAAGCAAATATACAGATTATTCATCAGATTCTGAATATATGGCATCGGGACTTACGATAAAATCAGCAAAGCTTGTATTATATCCTTTAAAACAGCCTAATACATCTCCCGTGAAATTGGTTATCGGATTAGTTCCTCCATCGGCAGCAACAGAGAACAATGATTTATAGAATGTGTACATGCCTTTATCAAGAGTTTGCATCTCTATCCTGATTTGATCTCCTGTTTTCAGATCATTATCATTGTTGTCGTCTTTGTCGAAGTATAGTATGCGGTGAACTTTCAATCCGTTTCTGAATTCATCGTCATCCAGATATATGCTTTTCATGGCATTGCCGTTTACATAGAGGATTGTATAATAATAGTTCGTTTCATCTACAGGGTCGTGAAAGACGAAAGACGGCGAGTACCAGGAATCTTTTCCGGCCTTGATCTCATAGATATAGGCTTCTTCAATGGGTACAGAATTGGGTATTACTACACTGGCTTCATGCGTGTTTCCTTCTGCTGTCACTTGTATGTGATACCTTTTATTTACTGCCCCTAACATGTTGGAGAGATACAATCCGGACATATTTTGAGCTTCCCTCAATATTTCAGTATTCCCATCTTCATCGGTTAATATAATCTCCGCATCCGCAACCGTTTTGAAAGCGCTATTATCTTTGAACGCCTGCGATTTGGTCAGGTATACCGTACACGGCGAGCCTTCTGTAATAGCGGCATTTATCACTAGTCTGGGTGTTGCAGTGCGTAAATCCAAATCCACAATCTTCTCACAGGCTGTCAATAGGGCAAGAGCGGATATGGCTAATATGAGTTTATATATATTTTTCATATTGTTCAAAATTTGAAATTCCACGATATGGAAGGGATAACGCTGAATAGATAGATCATATATGATTCTGAGACCATCCGCTCGTCTTCATTTTGCCTGAAACCAAACATATAGGGATTTTTTCGCCCATATGCGTTATATACACTAAAGGCAAGTTCTGATGTATACTTCTTTGTTTTCTTCAGTGTGCATATTGCCCCAAGATCGAGCCGGTGAAATGCTGGAGCCCTATAACTATTCCGGCCTTCATAGTAATATATTGCATGGCCGTCCACAATGTATTTTCCTGATGGGTATGTCATTGGATTACCTGTTGCAAAAACCCATGTCGCAGACAATGTCCACTTCTTATTGAGATCATAGATGCCTACTACCGATATATCATGTGTCCGATCCTGATTGGCGACATACCATTTCCCGTCATTAATGCCGTTTATTTTCTTCTCACTGCGGGCAAGTGTATAGCCAACCCAACCATTAAACCTTCCAAATCTTTTCTTGAGGAATAGTTCCAGGCCATATGTCCGTCCTTTTCCAAATAGCAATTCAGTCTCTATTATCTCTTTTGCCCGGACATCTGCTCCATCCTTATAGTCTATCTGGTTCCGAAGGTCTTTGTAATAGAGTTCAGCACTAAATTCAAACATGTTATTTGAGAAATTACGGAAATAACCGATCGAAACCTGATTGGCTATTTCCGGTTTTATATAGTTGGTATTCGCAATCCATCTGTCGGTAGGACTGGAAAGATTTGACGTAGAAAGCAAGTGTAAATGCTGGGTTGTGCGTGTATATGCCGCTTTGATAGAGGATACGTCGTTTAGCTGATAAGCAGCGGACAACCGAGATTCTATATTCCAATATGTTTTAAGAAACTGGCCGTTCTTTGTAGATATAGTATCTGTAATAGTATGATTCTCGAATTCATAATAGTCTCCTCCGCCTAATACGCTGAAAGACGACACGCGCAGGCCGTAGCTCAACTCCATCTTATCATGCAGTTTCATACTGTTCGAGGCAAAGATGGCGTTCTCCCACGACTTACGGTGTTCGTATGGGGATATCTGTAATTGTGATGGATCTTTACTGCTCAGATCCCCCGGTACGACCTGATGGAATATAGATGTAAAACCAGCCTTTATTGCATTCTTATCGTTCGGATAAAAACTGAATTCCTGGTTCAGGTTAAAGTCTTTGATATGTGAAGCTACATTCAGGCCTGTAGTGAGGTCTACACTTACATTATAGGTATAGTCGGTATACGATAAGGTTGTAGCCGAGGCTGCTTTTGCATTGAATATATGATTCCATTTCAGACTGGCTATTGTATTTCCCCAATCTATCATAGCCACTTTATCCAATCCTAATTTATCCTTCCCCAAATACGCGGTTAAGGTAAGTTTATTCCTATCCGATAACACGTAACTCAATTTAGCATTTAGATCGTAAAAGTATAGTTTAGAGTCTTTTACTTGTTCCACTCCGATTGCCCGGGCCAAAGCATCTGCATAGGTACGTCGTGCCGAAACGATGAAAGACGACCGTTCTTTTTGGATAGGGCCTTCGAAGGTCAGATTTGAAGAAATTAGGCCTATACCTCCATTGGCATGGTAACCTTTCAGGTCTCCATCTTTCATGCTTACATCCAGTGTGGAGGATAATCTACCTCCGTATTGCGCAGGCATAGAGCCTTTGTAAATTGTCATATTATCTACTGCACTGGAGTTAAACGTGGAAAAGAAGCCGAAAAGGTGCGATGGATTATACACCGTGGCATTATCCAGCATTATCAGATTTTGGTCGTTACTGCCACCGCGTACATAGAAGCCCGTATTGCCTTCTCCGGCACTCATTACCCCGGGTAGTAACTGTATAGTTTTCAATATGTCGCGTTCTCCCAATAGGACAGGTATCTTATTAACCATCTCTATCTCCAGTTTATCCACTCCCGATTGAACACTCTTTACATTCTCATTGGTCCTTTGGGCCGAAATTTCCACTTCACCAAGTGAAACTACTTCCGGCTCCAAATCTACATTAAGAGTCTTGCTCTCGTTCAACTTGATCTTAATCTGTTTGGTGTTATAGCCGATAAGTTTAAAGATCAGGTTATATTCTCCTTGTGGAAGTGTAAGAGAGTAACTTCCGGACTCATCGCCGAAGCTGCCTTGTTGTGGTAATTCCTTTATCCCAACAGAGACACCGACAAGAGTTTCTCCGCTATCGGCATTATTTATCCGGCCTTTTACTGTATATCTGTTTTGGGCTAAAGCTATCGAAGTAAGAGTTAGCAGAAGCGCAATAAAGAGAAATCTCATATTCTATCTTTTAGGGCTAACAATAAGCCATACTCAATCTCAACGGAAAAACTGCCGTTTTATTTAGTGTTTCCTTTTTCAGGTTTTAGACAAAGATAATTGTTTATTTGTTAAAATAGTGATAAAAAAGGAACTACAATGTAAAATATTAGGCGAAAATTCTAGCATTTTTAAGAGATGTAATTAATCCTTGATACAAATGTAACCGGGAGATATAAGACTGTTAAAAAAAGGTGGCACAAGTAACAGAAAATAATTATTTTCTCCGTTTCTTTCTCCTCTTTCCTGCCGGAACCCTCCCGTTTCGACCTAATAATTTTCATATGTTTACCCTAATTGTTTTTCTGTATCGATAAATGTAGATGAAAATGATTGTCTTTTTTAACATAAAGTTTTCTTTGCTAAGCTTGTATTAATTGTACTGATCGCGATCCGGTTATAAAAAATAACCGCATTTGTATGACACAAATGCGGTTGCAAATCTTTCTGTATAAAAATCTTTATACTTTACTTGCTTCTGGCATTATACCCTTCGGCTATAACCTTATAGTTACCCGTTAAATGCTGAGGCAATGTCAATTCTACGGTTCTCTTCTCTCCGGGTAATAAATTGATATAGCCATCAGAGAAATAGGCCGGAAGCAGTATCTCATTTGTGTTTTTATCTACTGCATTCAGTTTCAGGGCGGCGGCCAATACTTTCGATGGATTTGATATCTCTATCAATGTTTTGCCATTAGAGTTTATGGCTTTCACAATTACCTCTACAGAAGACAGCGTGTTCATGTCCTTGTATGAGTCATTATTGCCGTCAGTTATCCAATAGTCATTTGTCGACATCGTTTTTCCTTTTACATCTTTCAACTCTAAACGAGCCAGATATAACCTAGGCAAATTATTCACATTTTCAGGAGCAAAACACTTAGCGGATGAGTTTGCTTTAGCGTCTAGTTTTACATCTTTCTTATACAACTCTTTCCCTTGCAGGCTTATATACCTGATACCAGCTGTCACTGATTTATAGTCATGCAATGTTGTATTGATAATCATTACATCGTTATCAGGCAGGTTCATCTGTATATGTACCGGTTCGCAAGCCTTCTTTGCCCCAAAATAGGAGCCCGGTGTTTCATAATCGTAAGTATATGTTTGCCAGATCATGCTCGGCCATGCCGGATGGCTCATCCATAGTATAAGGCCTGTCGTATTATTCCATATCTTACTGTTCCACGCTTCGAGCATATTGCGCCATGCATCGTATGTTATAAATTGTGATTTGCGGACAAAATCCTCCATACTTTCAGGTTTCCCATAACGGTTTACTGCATTCATAAAGTCTCCGAAATTCTGGGATGTGTGATGCAGGTCGTGGTATGCCCACACATCATTTATAGGCCATTGGTCTTCCGGGGCTATGAATTTGCGGATGGTATTCGCAGTAGGGATGGCATAACTACCCATCTCGGTATTGAAGCCTTTTGCGTTTTGGGTATAATAGAGTGACGGGTCTTTAAAGTATCCCCACGGACCGCTTGTCCCCATATTCAGGAAACGGGATTGACCGTGATAATGGCGCGTAGGGTCTTCTTTCGCTACCATTTTTGTAAGTGTTTCGCTCATTCCCTCCGGTGCAAAGCCCTCATTGCGCGGACACCAGATAGCTATAGACGGATGATTGCGGTAACGGCGTACTACATCCGCAGCATTCTTAACAAACAGGTCGAAGTCGCTTGGCTCCACAGTATCGTCTGTGGTAATCCAGAAGTCGTTCCAAACCAGCATGCCGTATTCATCACAAAGGCTATAAAATACTTCTTCGGTCGATTCTCCTGTCCAGTTGCGGATAATATTGAAATTGGCATCACGATGCAAACGTACATATGGTTCTATACGCTCCCGGGATACCCGTTTCATGCCGTCGTCCATTCCCCAGTTGCCGCCACGACAGAATATCCTCACTCCGTTTACCCTGATTGCAAGGAAAGGTCCGATAGGATCGTCCGCTGACAATGTTTCCAATCCGGATACGTCTGCGCCTTTGGTAATTGTAGGCAGTTGATTATCTTTGGTGAAGAAAGCCCTTTTTTCATAATCGAATATAGGATTTCCTTTATTTATTGTTGAGTTTGGCGTATAAAGCACTCTTTTATTTTGGTCATTATCACTCACCATCAGTTCATATGACATCTCACGGATGCCGAAACGTACTTTCTTGGTGTCCGAGGTACTACTATTTGTCCGGGCAGTTAGTTTCATATCATATAATTCCGGGTTGCCGTAGCCATTCGGCCACCACAGGCGGGGATTCTTTATATTCAGTTCCTTATACTCCTCCGGACTGAAAACCAATACTTTTTCCTCATTAGCTTTCAGCGAATAAGGGATGCTGATATTGATGTTTTCTATATCGGCAGAGAGCGTGCCGTTTATTGTTTTTGAACTTATATTACGGATATTGGTACGGATAGTTATTTTTGCCTGAGTAGTATCAGGTAGGAGAATATCCGTTGTCACCAACGGATCACCGATCAATACATCACCACTCGACCTGAGCCTTACATCCTGCCAGATACCCGTATTACGGTCGCGAATACCCGGAATCCAGTCCCAGCCGATAGAAGATATGAACGTTGGCCCGTCTGTGCTGAGTACTCCTCCGTTCAAACCTTGTCCGGCAATCATCGATTGCTCGTGAGGTATTCCCGGATTATTGGGAGGAAGAATGTGAACGGCTAGTATATTTTCCGAATTAGGGTTTACGATATTTGTTACATCAAATTCGCCACGAATGAAAGCTCCTTTTATACTGCCCAGCCTTTTCCCGTTCAGATATACCTCTGCCCGGTAATTTATACCATTGAAGAGGAGTCGCAACTGCCTGTCAGCAATATCTTGCGGAATAGTAAATTTGCATCTGTACCACCAATCGGTGCGACTCAGCGAATCGGGGATATTCATATTATTCAATCCGAAAAACGGATCGGGATAAACTCCCTGATTTACCAATGTGGTAAGTACTGTGCCGGGAACAGTGGCGTTGTACCATGTTGCCGTATTCAGTTGCGGATCGAAGATTGACTTTCCGGATTCAATTGGCGTTGCTCCGTCGGCCATTTCCCAGCCCTGAGTAATAATCCATTCTCCCTCTTGGGTTGGGATTAACTTAGTAGGTAAGTTCTCTTTTGCAATTCTTTTTGCTTCCTGAAATGAAGCATTGCCCTTCGGTAATTCCGATTGAGGCTGATGTTGGCGGAGTCCCGTCCATAAGTTAGTTAACTGTTGTGCTTTGAAATTCGCAGATGATACCATAAACAGAAGTAGTATCACCGTGCCTTTCAGATACAATTTTTGTTGTTCGTTGATCATGGGTTCTGACTTTATTGTTTTTGATTAAATAGGTCAGACAAAGATACTGTTTTTTACCCGTGAGATAACGTTCAAACGTTAATTAACTTTTGCGTGTTTCTTTTCTCGCCCTTACTTTTGCCCTTTCCCTTCTCTTTACAAAGAAGATGTAATAGCCTGTAATGGGTAGACTTGCGCCCACAAGAGAAAAGAAACAAGTGAATATTTTCGACCAGATGCCCCAGTAATTCCCTACATGCAGGCTATATACCCATGCCCACACTTTGGTTGTTCCTTCCTGATCTTTAAACAGAGTGATTTTTGTTATCTCTCCGGTGTTTTTATCAAAGTCATACTTATCAGTGGCACGCGATGTGACGGATGACTTCAGATGTACTGTTGCTGATTTGTCCTGTACTCGGATGTATTCATAATCCGGATTGGCTGCTTTTAATCTATTGAATACTGTTTGCCAGTTTGCTACATTTAGTTCTTCTTTTTTACCTTCCTTACCTCTTCCTCCGCGGCTACCTCCTCCGTGTCCATGTTCCTGAGGTGCTTCCACTCCAAACAACTTAAATACTCCGTTTCTGTACCACTCGAAAGACCACACCATTCCTGTAAGGGCACATATCAGTAACACCAGACAGGCATACGCTCCCAGCACATTGTGCAGATCGTACCATAGACGCTTCCCTCCTTTACGAAACTGAATTTTGAAACGGCTCTTATTTAGTCGCCGGGGCATCCATACTATAAAACCGCTGATAAGAATAAATACGAATATCAAAGTAGAAATACCTACTGTATATTTTCCCCATGTGCGTCCGCCGTCCAATAACCAACGGTGAAGCGACATAATGGTAAAGAACGGGCTTTCCCTGAATTTATACATTCCGGTTACTTCACCTGTATATTGGTTTACAAACGCCGATATGCGGAAGCCTTCTTTGAGGGTCATTGTATAGGTACGCTCCGGATTGTCCGGTATCTGTACACTGGCCACAGTATTGCTGTCCAGTTGAGCATTTACCATTGGTATCAGTTCATCCAATGGTATAGGATTACCTTTTACCTCTTTTACAAAATAATGAGAAGGATTCGAAAGTTGAAGTATTTCATCCTGAAATACAAGTATTGCTCCGGTAAGACAAACTATTGTGATGATGATTCCCACCGGAATCGAAAGCCACTTGTGTAGCTGTTTGAGAAATTTACGCATAAATGTATTTCTGTATTCTAAAAAAAAGTTCCGATGGATTGACTATCAAACAATTCATCGGAACAACTATCATCAAAGTTAAGTAATTCTTTAATCTATATCTTTTTGAGAATTGAAGCAGATTAAATCAACTATCATCTCTGCAAATTTCGGACTAATTGTAACAACCTGCAATCCCAATAAATAATGATTTTCTTATTGTTCCGTAATCATAAATAGTGATTCGTTTTAGAAGCGGTATGATACTGTTGCTGCAAAATTACGCGGGTCAATCTGGTTGATAAAACCTCCGCGGAAATATGAATTATATCCTACCTCATCAAATATATTGTTGAAGAACACACGGGTAGTCACCTTGCCGTAAGTATAAGCTAGCTGAGCATTTACAGTTGTGTAGGCTGGCATATCGAAAGGTTTTGTCCCGGTAAGTGTGCCTTCATGTCCATTTGGTTTCAGCGAGAAGTCATCCACAGGACGCTTGCCTACATAGTAGGCGCCGAGGCCAATAGATAAACCTTTCAGCGGACTTCTGTCCAAAGTGTAGTATACCCATCCGTTTGCCGTATGTTTAGCTGCATTTATAGGTGCAGACCCTTCTTCGTATGAAGGACTATTCTTGTATTTGGCATTCGTATATGAGTATCCCAGCATTACCTGCAAATTGGTAAGTATACGTCCGCTTAATTCCACTTCTATCCCATTTCTCTTCAGGTCCCCTGCTTTGTAATAGTAGCCTGTTGTTTCCTGAGTTCCTGTTTCTTCATTATATACGTATTCCGAGTTGGTGAGATTGTCGGTAAGTATGTCGAAATATGTAAAGTTGAAGCGCAATCTTTCATTCAGCCAGTCCGATTTAATACCGAATTCCCATTGTTTTGTTTTAGCAGGGCCTGCAAGGGTTACCCTGTCTTCCAGTATATTTGCTGCATTTCTGAGGTTTGTACTTGTAGTGTACGACCCGAATACATTCATATTCTTTATAGGGGTTACCATTACTCCTACCATCGGGTTCCATGCATCTTCTGTAGTTACACCACCACCCGTATTATTCGTAGAGATAGAACTGTAACGAAGTCCCAAAATTGCTTTTACATAATCGTTTATAGTCATTACCTCCTGCGCCATAATGCCATATGTAGAATAGTATGTATCAACAGGCGAATTTGGTTTTATATATTTTATGATGGAGTCCTGACTTACGTCATTCGGTATAGAAGGAGAATTTACGATATCTATATTTCCTAACGAATAAGACGAAAAGCTGGTGGTGGATACATCCGCTGTTCTGTAGTCGAACCCTAGCTGGAATGTATGTTTCACACTTCCTGTATAGATGTCTTTACCGACCAAGTCGAGTTGGAATGTTGAATTCTTGTCATCTCTCATGCTTCTTGTCAATGATCTACCCCTCACATTATAATCATTCTTAATCGCTTTTGTACCTATCGAGGTGTTCAGATTGTCAAATTTGTAAGAAGATCCGAAATAAGCAGCCCTAACGCTCACTTTATCCGCAATCTGGCGTGTTATACGAGCTGCATATGTAAGTGTTTTTGTGTTTATATTATCTGCTTTGGTACCAAGGAACTTATCGTGAGGTATCTCGTACATCGCTTCTGTACCGCCGTCGGCGAGATTTATTGCACTCGAAACCGGAGTTCTGTCATCATTCATATAATCCATCTCGAGAGTTACTGTGGTTTTTTCATCAGGTCTCCATTCCAATGATGGATTGATATACACCTTGTTCAAGGAAACGATCGGGCGATAATTATCCGAACGCTCATAAGCGCCATTCAATCTAAAAGCAACAGTCTTTCCTTTGTCCAGTACAGACTGTACGTCGAATGTAGGTCGGAACTGTCCCCAACTACCTGCACGCACACCAACTTCTCCTCCATTTATAAACTTAGGAGTCTTTGTTACAACATTGATTACACCTCCTGCATTTCCTATATCGGTAATCACCCCTTGTGTAATCGCTGCAGAGCCTTTTATCATCTGAATGCTTTCTACACCTTGCATGTCGGTAAGGATTGATGCCGTCTGAAACTGAGAATCTGTTCTGACCCCGTTTTTCAAAACCGGAATGCCTCGAAAACCTCTGCTGGAAAAACTTTCTTTCACTCCTCCGTATGAGCCGAAAAGAATAACACCCGGAACATTTCGTATTGCCTCGGTCACGGTCAACGCACCCTGTTCGGCTATCACTTTATCCGAAATAACCGATATACTTTGTATTTGCTCGCTTGGGCGAAGAGGCATACGTGTAATCGCATCCAGCTTTTCAGGTTGTTTATATCGTTCACCGAATACTTCCACTTCATTCAGATTGGTATTTGGTACCATATTAAATTGAAGATGTATTTCCTGATCATCAGAAAGATTTACCTTTTTTTCATTATTGTTATAACCTACAAAACTCACCTCTACAGTAAGTTCTCTTTTAGGCAGGCGTACGAACCTGAATTTTCCTTCATTATCAGTGGAAACTCCTTTTTGCAATTCTTTAATAACAACAGTAGCCGAAGCTAAAGGTTGTCCATTATCATCAAGTACTCTTCCCTTTATCGTCTGTGCAACAACAAAAGATATATTGAGAATAAGTAATAGGCTTAGAAAAATAATTTTCCTCATAAGTTTATTATATATTTTGTATATGTGTGAATAGATAAATGTAATCGAGGGCAAAGGTCCTGATTATTGCTTAGGCTGGCAATCGCAAAAAATAATGATAATTTTATATAATTATCACAATAAATAGGGATTGATGGATGTATTATTTTCCGTAGGGTTTATCTATTTGTAAAGATTGAATGGTTGATCGTGTTAATTTAATTAACAAATAATTTGCTTATCGGAGATTTATCTTTAAAATGCTCTGTCTGAAGCAATACTTTTCTTCCGGTATGTAAAAAGTGTCTGCCTCAACAGGTTAAATTGCATGCAACTTAATATATAAATGCTATTTGTTTTATATATTTGCCTGTTTATTATACCCATAAAAGGGTGGTTCTATATTTGAAGAAAACTATTATGAGTGAACAAAACGATATATCAATACTAGAGAAGATAAATTACCCCTCCGACATGAAAAACCTGAGCATCGAAGAGTTGGAAACTCTTTGCTCCGATTTGAGGAATTTTATTATCGACCAACTAAGTAATAATCCGGGGCACTTCGGTTCCAGTCTGGGTACAGTAGAGTTAACCGTAGCCCTCCACTATGTATATAACACCCCGTACGACCGTATCGTTTGGGATGTCGGACATCAGGCTTACAGCCATAAAATACTCACAGGGAGAAAAGATAGATTTCATACTAACCGTCAGTTTGGAGGCTTAGCCGGATTTCCCAATCCGAAAGAAAGCGAATACGATGCTTTTATAGCCGGACACGCGTCCAATTCCATTTCAGCGGCATTAGGTATGGCTGTGGCTTCGGCCCTGAAAAAGGAGGACAGGCACGTGGTAGCAGTTATCGGTGATGGTTCCATGACCGGAGGATTGGCTTTCGAGGCATTGAATAATGCAAATTCCCAGCCTAACGATATACTTATTATCCTTAACGATAATGATATGGCTATCGACGATAATGTCGGCGGAATACGGGATTATCTGGTAAAGATGACAACCTCTCCGGCTTATAACCGTGTGAGGAATGATGTTTATCAGAAATTTAAGAAAGGGAACCTCATTACGGAAAAAGGCAAGAACTTTATCCTCCGTTTTAATAATAGTCTGAAATCCTTGTTGACTAAACAGCATAATCTGTTCGAGGGATTTAATATCCGTTATTTTGGCCCCGTGGACGGACATGACTTACGTGGTTTGGTACGTATTTTACAGAACATTAAAGATTTGAAAGGCCCTAAAATGTTGCACATACACACTGTAAAAGGAAAGGGCTTCAAACCAGCGGAAGTATCCGCTACCGTATGGCATGCTCCCGGGAAGTTCGATAAAGAAACCGGAGAGCGGATTGTTGTAAAATCGAAAGACCAGCCGCAACTATTTCAGGATGTATTCGGCCATACACTTGTAGAACTGGCGCAGCAGGATGAAAAAATAGTAGGTATTACACCGGCTATGCCAACAGGTTGCTCCATGACGTATATGATGAAGGAGTTTCCCGACAGGGCTTTCGATGTCGGCATTGCCGAAGCCCATGCCGTAACTTATTCCGCCGGACTGGCAAAAGAAGGTCTTCTGCCATTTTGTAATATATACTCATCATTTATGCAGCGGGCTTATGATCAGGTGATACATGATGTTGCCTTGCAAAATCTGCATATGGTAATGTGTCTCGACAGAGCCGGGCTGGTAGGAGAGGACGGACCTACTCATCACGGGGCATTCGATCTTGCATATATGCGTTGTATTCCGAATCTTGTGATTGCCTCGCCATACAATGAGCATTATCTTCGCCATTTGATGTTTACGGCAGCTTATGGTTATGATGGGCCATTCGTCATCCGTTACCCGAGAGGGCAGGGCGTATTATGCGATTGGGAATGCAAAATGGAGAAACTGGAAATAGGTAAAGGTCGAAAACTGAAAAACGGTAAAGATCTCGCAGTACTCACAATAGGACCTATCGGGAATGCAGCCAGAGAAGCTATAGCTGTGATAGAAGGTGAGGGATATTCCATTGCCCATTACGATATGATATTCCTGAAACCAATAGATAAAGCATTACTGAAAGAAGTAGCCGAGAACTATGAGAATGTTATGACTATAGAGAATGGCGTCGAAAACGGAGGCTTGGGCAGCGCTGTGCTTGAATATTTTTCGGAGAATAATTATCATAATATAAATGTTACGCGTGTAGGTTTGCCTGATGAGTTTGTAACTCATGGTTCAATAAAAGAGTTGAACAAGCTTTGTGAAATAGACGCTCCGGGATTGGCAAAACGTATGCACGAAACATTAATCCGGTATAATGTCGTACCTCAGCAACATGTGGATATATATAAATAAGAGAAAGTATTTAATGCAATTTTATTATAACTAACTCTTGTTGTTATAAATAAAAAAGTAACAATTAACAATTGACAACGCGAAGGCGGGTCAAACAGGTCTGAGACTTTAAATAGATAATATGTCTATGAGAATTGTAATCGCAGGAGCAGGAGCAGTGGGCACACATTTGGCAAAACTATTATCGGTAGAAAATCAGGATATTGTACTGATGGATACCGATAAAGATAAGCTCAATTTCTCAAATACAAATTTGGAAATGATGACTATGGCCGGATCGTGCACATCACTAAAAGACCTCACAGAAGTGGATGTTGAAGAAGCCGATCTGTTCATAGCGGTTACACCCGATGAGTCTGTCAATATCACAGCGTGCATGTTGGCCTCGAATATGGGGGCAAAGAAAACGTTCGCCCGGATAGATAATTATGAATATCTTTTACCCAAAAATAAAGAGTTCTTTGGTAAACTGGGGGTGAATTCGATGGTCTATCCCGAAATGCTGGCTGCCAAAGAAATCGTTTCAGCTCTGAAGCGCCCGTGGGTGCGCCAGTGGATAGAGCTCTGCGATGGCAATATTATTCTGGCCGGAATTAAAGTCCGGGATAATTCCGAACTTGTAAACAAGCATCTGTATGAATTGGGACAGGAAGATAAGATATTTCATATCGTAGCCATCAAGCGAAAAAATATAACCATCATACCCAAAGGCAGTGACCAGGTGCTGTCCGGTGACATTGTCTTTTTCACCGTCACAAAAGACAATATAGGCGATTTGCCTAAAATCGCGGGTAAAGCTACTTTTGATGTAAAAAACGTGATGATAATGGGCGGTAGCCGCATCGCTATCCGTACCTGTCAATATTTACCCGACTCCACTAATATAAAGCTACTGGAATCAGATAAGGAAAAATCCTATCAGCTGCTGGAAAAACTGCCGAAGAATGTAACCGTCTACCATAACGACGGACGTAATGCCGAATTCCTTTTACAGGAAGGTATAAAAGATATAGATGCCTTTATTGCTGTTACAGGAAATTCAGAAGCCAATATTCTGGCTTGTATGGCAGCAAAACGTTTTGGCGTGAGAAAAACAGTGGCAGAGATAGAGAACATGGATTATATCTCGATGGCTGAAAATCTGGATATCGGCAGTATTATCAACAAGAAGCTTATTACCGTGAGCAATATTTACCGTTTCTTGCTCAGCGCAGACGTATCCAATGTGAAATCTTTGACTGTAGCCAATGCCGATGTCGCTGAAATAATAGCCCGGCCAAATTCACGGATAACCAAGAAAGAAGTAAAAAAAATTATATTGCCCAAGAATGTGACTTTGGGAGGACTGATTCGCAATGGAGAACCAATGATGATTGACGGGGAGACCATGATCGAGCCTTACGACCATGTAGTGGTTTTCTGTCTCGAAGATTCGTTGCGCGAAGCAGAAAAGCTATTCCATTAATCAATATCTAATGAGCAATTTCAATTATCGTTTTGTATTAAAAACTATAGGTTTCTTACTCATCATAGAGTCTCTGTTTATGATGGCGGCAACTGTTGTTTCGTACTATTCGCATGAAATAGCAGGCGATGCGATTTTGATAAGTTCTACGATAACTTTCTTTGCAGGCGTATTCCTTCGCTTATCCGGGACCGAAGACTATGTTAAACCGATAGGAAAACGTGAGAGTTTTCTGATGGTAGCCATGTCGTGGATCGTCCTTTCAGCCTTTGGTATGCTACCATTCTACTTTAGTGGAGCAATACCGAGCATCAGCAATGCTTATTTTGAAACAATATCCGGTTTTACGGCAACGGGTGCGACGATACTTACCGATATAGAGAGCATGCCCAAAGGCCTGCTTTTTTGGAGGAGTATAACCCAATGGATGGGAGGGCTGGGTATTGTGGTCTTCGTTGCCACTATTTTGCCCATGGGAGGCAATGCTTCTGTGTTGTACGATGCTGAGGTTACGGGGATCGGGTATGACCGTTTTCGCCCGCGTATCTCTCAGATAGCCAAGCGGCTCTGGATGGTCTATATATTCCTTACAGGTATACTTGTCCTATTGCTGTGGTTGGGCCCGATGAATATATTTGACTCTGTCTGCCATGCTTTCACTACTATCTCTACTGCCGGATTTTCTACTAAACAGGATAGTATCGCTTACTGGAATTCTGCTTACATAGAGTATGTTATTACCATATTTATGTTTATAGGCGGTATTAACTTCCCTCTCATTTACTTCTTTATGAAAGGCGATCCGAAAAAACTCCTCAGGAATGAGGAGTTTAAATGGTATGTTCTGATCATTCTTATCTTTGTATCCATAATCGCTGTCGGACTATATTCTTCGGGAAAGATAGAAGGTGTGGAAAGAACATTCCGCACATCTCTGTTTCAGGTCGTTTCTATACTTACAACTACCTGTTTTTCTACGGAGAACTTCATGAATTGGGGAGCATTCTATCAGTTTGTGGTAGTCATCTTTATGCTTTTCGGGGCATGTGCCGGTTCCACTGCGGGCGGTATCAAGATAGTGCGTATCATTATCCTTTTCAAGAACTCCATCAATGAATTTAAACGGCAGGTACACCCGAATGCTATACTCCCCATCCGTCTCAACGACCGGGTGATATCCATCGATATTGTCACAAAAGTACTGGCCTTTATATTCCTTTATCTGGGGATACTCATCATCAGTTGCCTGCTCCTGTCTTTGTCAGGTATGGAATTCGAGAATTCACTGGGGGCTGCTATTTCCTGTATAGGGAATGTCGGTGGCGGATTGGCTGAGATAGGCCATAACGGGCATTTTTCAGATGTGCCTACGGCTTCGAAATGGTATCTTTGCTTTCTGATGCTAACAGGTCGTCTGGAATTGTTTACGGTACTTTCTTTATTTATGCCTGCTTTCTGGAGAAGATAATAACCGATTCTATATAAATGAAAAAACACTGCACTTTTCTTGCCGTAATATTCTTTGCCTGCACCGCTATTGCGCAAGAACAAAAAGTCAGCTTCCTCTTTGCCGGAGATGCCATGCAGCATAAAGGGCAACTCGATGTGGCGAAGACAGGTGAAGGCTATGACTATTCTCCATATTTCCGGTATGTAACAGATGAGATCAAACATGCAGATATCGCGGTTGTCAATCTGGAAACCACGTTACCCGGTGAAAGATATACGGGTTATCCCCGGTTTGGCTCTCCCGACGAGTATGCGTACGCATTGAAAGATGCCGGATTCGATATATTTCTCTTGTCGAACAATCATATTCTGGATAAAGGGAAAAAGGGTTTGGAGCGTACCATTACAATACTGGATTCGATAAAGGTAAAGCATACAGGGGTTTTCGTCAATGAAGAAAAACGGGACTTATACTACCCCCTGATGATGATTAAGAACGGTATCCGTATCGCTATGTTAAACTATACCTATGATACAAACGGATATACTGTAACAAAACCCAATATTGTCAATTATATCGATAAAAAACAGATACTGAAGGATATTGAACAGGCTAAGATAATGAAAGCGGATATCATTATAGCTAACATGCATTGGGGTATCGAATATGTACTGAAACACAATAAAGAGCAAAAAGAACTTGCCGATTTTCTTATCAGTAATGGGGTACGCCTCGTTATCGGTGGCCATCCACATGTGGTGCAACCTATAGATATACAAAAAGAAGGCGATGAGATAAAGAATGTTGTCGTGTATTCGATGGGGAATCTTATCTCTGCCATGAAACCTGTAAATACAACAGGTGGCATGATGGTAAAGATAGATATAAGCAAAGATGGGAATGATCCTGTCAGAATAAACTCCTGTTCGTACTCTCTTGTATGGGTCAATAAATTGATGAAAGACAAGGATACTCCATCCTTTTTCGAACTGCTCCCCGTAGCCTCTTTTGATAATGAGCTGGGGCGAGAGAAACTCGGAGAGGTGTCATTTCTTAAGATGAAGGCTTTTGCGACCAATGCGAAGGATGCAATTGAAAGCCTATGGAAGAAGGACTAGGATTTACGATATACTGAGCTGAATCTTAATCATTTTGAAAAAGTTTATCTATATAGGTAAGCTGATAGTCTTTAGCTGTTAGCTTGTAGCTCTTTGAAGTATTGGTATAAGTAATAAGTTTTAAGTACTAAGTTGAAAGTTATATGAGATACGAGTAGACAAACACAAATTGTTTACTGCTATCTGTTTACTGTTTACTGAAAAAGGTGTAACCTTTGTTACCTTTTATTTTTTAACCACAGAGTAAACGGAGTAGCACGGAGTTTTTAGAAGAAAAAGTGACAATAAAAATTGTGTAAAAAGTCGTCAGGTTTGTCAGGTTTGTCAGGTTTTGTACATAAGCTATCGGCTAACAGCTATCAGCTAATAACTAAAAATGCGTTACCTTTATTACCTTTTAACAAGTAGTAAGTTGAAAGTTATATGAGATACGAGTCGACAAGACGCGAGATACAAGTTGCTAACTGTTTACTGACGAGATGCTTCGCTTTGCTCTGTAAGACAAGCTAATTATTAATTATTCATTCTTAATTCTTAATTGTTTTCCGTGTTACCTTTTAACTATATGTAGTTAACGAAAGTGAAAACGACAAGGTGAAACAAAGAAAAAGTTGTCAGATGTGTCAGGTTTTAATACTATGTAGTTAATAAATGTAAATTTTGATGGTGGTTATTGCTGCCAATTTTCGTGCGTTTACAATGGCAATTTGCTCTGAACATGATATTATTGGATAAAAAATTCGGATATTTGTATCTCAAAATACACAAAAATGAAGGAAAAACTATTTATTTACCAGGTACTTCCCAGACTATTCGGAAATAATAAAGACATAAACAAAGAAAACGGTACGCTGGAAGAAAACGGAGCAGGCAAATTTTCCGCCTTCGACAACAAGGCACTGAAAGAGATAAAAAAAATGGGATTTACCCATATATGGTACACAGGGATATTGGAGCATGCTTCCAAAACAGATTATTCTGCACATGGCATATCTAAAGATAATCCGGACGTAATAAAAGGTAATGCAGGGTCTCCTTATGCAATACGCGACTATTATGATGTGTCACCCGATCTGGCCGATGTGGTTGAAGACAGAATAGCTGAATTTGAAGAGTTGGTAGACAGAACTCACAAGAACGGTATGAAAGTGATAATAGATTTTGTGCCAAATCATGTTGCACGCCAATATCACTCGGATGCCAAACCCCCGAAAGTAAAAGATTTCGGAGAGAATGATAATCCCACAATTGCATTCGACCCTGATAATAATTTTTATTATATACCAAATCAAAAACTGGAATTGCAGTTTCCTGTCCAGCAGGGAGATGGCGCTTACGTGGAATATCCGGCAAAAGCGACAGGAAATGATTGTTTTACAAATAAACCCGGAATCAATGATTGGTATGAAACCGTAAAACTCAATTACGGTGTGGATTATAATCATGGTAAAACCAATTGTTTTATGCCTGTTCCTGATACATGGCTAAAGATGCAGGATATACTACTGTACTGGACGTCGAAAGGAGTTGACGGATTTCGCTGCGATATGGCAGAGATGGTACCGGTAGAGTTCTGGAACTGGGTTATTCCTAAAGTCAAGGCAAAAAACAAATCACTGATTTTTATTGCAGAGGTGTATAATCCTGCGCAATATCAGAATTATGTGCACTGGGGTTTATTCGACTATCTGTATGACAAAGTCGATCTGTATGACACCCTTCGCGATGTTATCTGCGGATATAAGCCGGCCTCTGAAATTACTTTTTGCTGGCAACGTATCGGGGACTTACAACCAAAGATGCTAAATTTCCTTGAAAACCACGACGAACAGCGTATAGCATCCGATTTTTTTGCCGGAGATGCATTCAAAGCTATACCGGGTATGATTACGGCAGCTACTATGTACACCAATCCGGTGATGATATATTTTGGGCAGGAGTTGGGTGAGCGCGGTATGGACAAAGAAGGTTTCAGCGGGCTCGACGGGCGAACTACCATTTTCGATTACTGGTCGGTAGATTCTGTGCGGAAATGGAGGAATAACGGTTCCTTTGGCAACGGAAATCTGACACAGGGGCAAGTGAAATTGCGCAAATTCTATCTCCAGCTAATACAAATAGCGAGAGAAGAAGAAAGTATCAGTTCGGGTAAATTCTTCGACCTGATGTATCATAATTATGAAAATCCGGAATTTGATTCCACAAAACAATATGCGTTTCTTCGCTCATGTAAAAAAGAATTTATACTGGTGGTTGCTAATTTTGCGCCGTATGCATCGGAAATATCAGTGCATATTCCGTCAGAAGCATTCGGCTATATGGGTATTGAACCGCAGAGAATAAAGAGTGCAAAGGAATTATTTTCAAAGAAGAATATTCCACTAAGTTCGCGCTGGGATAAAGCCCTGTATATTAATGTGGAGGCCTGCTCGGGCATGATAATCAAATTTTCTGTCGGACAATAGACCGCTGTTAAGACTGTATGAATATCTTTCTGAACTCTGGTTTGAGATAGATTTTTGTATTTTTCTTATCGGATTAATGATTACCCAAAAGAATAAGTGCCTAAAAGTGGCGGGAAAAGGAAGAGGGAGAAGTATAAAGGTTTTATAAGATATAATTTCGGTAAAATTTAAGCAGTTACTACTCGTTAGAGTGATTTGTTTTTGCTAATTTTACGGCTTATTACAAAAACAATAACCTATATTTATTAAAAGATTAACGAAACAATGGAAAGTAGTGTACCTTTCAAAATTTTTTCGGGAACAAAATCCCGTTATTTAGCTGAAAAAATCTGTACAAGTTTAGGATGTCCTCTTGGTAAAATGAACATCGAGCGCTTCGCTGACGGCGAATTTTCTGTCTCTTATGAGGAGTCGATCAGGGGTTGTCAGGTATTTCTTGTACAATCTACATTTCCGTCTTCGGATAATCTTATGGAACTTTTATTGATGATAGATGCAGCCAAAAGAGCATCTGCACATTCTATTATCGCAGTCATCCCTTATTTTGGGTGGGCCAGACAGGATCGTAAAGACAAGCCCCGTGTATCTATAGGAGCCAAACTTATTGCAGACATGCTTGCTGCATCAGGTATAAGCCGACTGATAACTATGGATTTACATGCTGATCAGATCCAGGGATTTTTCAATGTTCCGGTCGACCATTTATATGCCTCGGCAATATTTGTAGACTACATCAAAACATTGGATCGCGAAAACCTTGTTATTGCGACTCCCGATGTAGGAGGTACTAAGCGTGCCAGTTCATATGCCAAATATTTCGGCATGCCTATGGTTATTTGCTACAAACTGCGCAAAAAAGCGAATGAAATATCAGAAATGCAGATCATAGGAGATGTTGCAGGCATGGATGTCTTGCTTGTGGACGATATTGTGGATACTGCAGGAACAATAACCAAAGCTGCGGATATTATGATGGCCAGCGGAGCACGCTCGGTACGTGCTATTGCCAGTCATGCGGTGATGTCTGACCCTGCTTCGGAACGTGTGGATCAGTCAGGGCTTACCGAAATGGTATTTACCGATAGTATTCCTTATTCTAAGAAGTGCGAAAAAGTTGTTATTTTATCGGTAGCCGATGTCTTTGCTAATGCTATACGACGTGTACTGTCGAACGAATCTATCAGTTCCTTATATGTGTTATAATTACTTTAAGGCTGATTAATAAATCTTAAAAGAAAGGGAGATTAGCTAATCTCTCTTTTTGTTTGCCCTAAAATTCGGATAGCAAATTTGTATATATCATCAAATAAAGATACTTTTGCAACTTACAATAAAATTGTTTTACAAAATACAATAATGAAAGTTCATCACGAAGGACGCGGCGTTTTAACAACATACCTTATCATATTGGTTCTGCTAAATGGAGCTTTGTGGTATTTTTTTCATCATTCCGTTCTATCTTATCTTGTGGGAGGGGTATCTCTCGTTCTCTTCCTTATTGTGTTAAACTTTTATAGAAGTCCATATCGGCGATTCACCGGAAATACGGATGATATTATTGTTGCTTCGGCAGATGGGAAAATTGTAGCTATAGAAGAAGTATACGAAGGTGAGTATTTTAAAGATAAGCGAATAATTGTTTCCATTTTTATGTCACCGTTCAATGTTCATGCGAATTGGTATCCGATAAATGGAAAAGTACTGATGTCTAAGCATCATGACGGCCGCTTTATGGCTGCTTATCTGCCAAAATCGAGTACGGAAAATGAACGTTCGACCGTTGTTATGGAAACCGAGGACGGCCGCCACCAGATACTTTTGCGCCAGGTTGCAGGAGCCATGGCCCGCCGTATTGTTACATATGCGCAAGTAGGAGAAATCGCCCATATTGATGAGCATCTAGGTTTCATTAAATTAGGTTCCAGGGTGGATGTATACCTTCCTTTAGGGACCGAGATATTAGTAGAAATGGACCAGAAGGTAACAGGTAACCAAACTGTTATCGCTAAATTCAAATAACAAAATGAAAAGACATATCCCTAATGTATTTACTTCCTTTAATTTATTTTCCGGTTGTATTGCCACAGTGATGGCCTTTCAGGGAGAATATACATGGGTTGTTGTATGGGTTATAGTAGCTGCTTTCTTTGACTTCTGTGACGGTTTCTCGGCCCGCTTACTGAAAGCATACTCTCCTATGGGAAAGGAGTTGGATTCACTGGCCGATATGGTTAGCTTCGGTGTGGCGCCAAGCATGGCTGTATTTCACTTCTTATCGGAGAATACTATTCGCATTTCTCAAAATCCGGTTATTATAGAATATCTGCCATATATGGCTTTTTTACTGGCTGTCTTTTCCGGGTTGAGGTTAGCTAAGTTTAATATAGACAAACGCCAGTCAGACTCTTTTATAGGTCTGAATACACCCGCGAATGCCATGTTCTGGGTAAGTTTTTGTTATGGACTCACTCACGATGCTCCAATGATCACACCTTTGTTGATGTATACCGTTTTGGCAGCTATATTGGTTTTCTCATCACTGATGGTCTCCGAGATTCCTATGTTTTCTCTGAAAGTAAAAAGCATAAAGTTTAAAGGAAACGAATATCGGTACTTTCTGATCGTGTTTATGATCGCTTTGGTCGCTTATATTGGAATATTGGGGATTGCCGGAGGGATATTGCTATATATAGCTATGTCAATCATTAACAGCCGGAAACAAGCGGAATAAGGCTGTGGTATTTATTTTAGATGTATTTTTCATCGCATTTTTTGCTCAAAAGTTTGCTGGTTTCAGTAAAAAGCAGTAATATTGCAACCGATTTCGGGATAACCGCCGAAAATCAGGTCCTATAGCTCAGTTGGTTAGAGCATCTGACTCATAATCAGGGGGTCCCTGGTTCAAGCCCAGGTGGGACCACATAGAAAATGAAAGACTTGCAGTAAAATGTAAGTCTTTTTTATTGCCTGAATTTTGCTGAATTTACTAGGTTTTCAAGGGGCGAGGTAAACCATACTACAAACCCTTTCCTGACTCTATCAAACAATTCATTATCTCTCGCTAACCGTCTTTCAAAATCCCTGCGTTGCACTAAAAAACTAGCAGTAATTGTTATGCTTTTATTAGATTCATTTAGAAATAGAGCCTGATAAAAGAAAATATTATTAAAAAAGCAACAACTTTAAAATATTATCGGACGCTAAAACGTCTGTAATAATAAGCACGATTTAATAATTTACACAGGATATGATTAAGACTATTGCAATAATAACAGATAAAGGGACACCCGGGAAGGAAATAAAAGAGAATATGCAAGTAAATGTATTCAGGTTGGAAAACGATAAAGTATCCGGTTATGAGAGTATAAAGCTAAGGAGTAGCGACACCGGTAGCTTTTCGAAGCTGTTAAAGATAAAGGAGATCAGCCTGATTTATATAGATTCTATGGGCAATGAACTAAAACGCCTGCTGCAAATATTAGGTATACATGTAAAATGTAAGGAAGAATGGGAAGGAGACGAGTTTATCCGAAAATTTGTTTTTAATATATAATTCTATCGAAGGGAAAAGTCTGTATCAAAATAATCTGACTTCATTGGGGAAATAATATTCTGATATAGAATCATTCCCAATGAAGTCAGATTTATTATATTGGTTATTATTTACTTTAAGTTATAAACCACTGTTAGAACAGAGTTCGGTGTTACAAAAATAGAATTACCCGTATCTTTAACACTTTCTTCCTCCAAATCCTGAGTCTGACTGGTAGTATATATTTTTATCGATTCTATTTCCGCATTAGCCAGCTTGGCTCTCACGTCATACCGATTTGCAGATAAATTAGTGTACACTGCCACCACTTTCTTTCCATCCGGCGAAACATATGCGCTTCCGAATAATTCTTTTGATGTATTCTTCATTTCCAGCTCTACACGTTTATAGTCAGGACGTATAAACAAGCTATAGTTACCAAGCACCCATAATGTTTTGGTTGCAGCATGAGTCCCGCTTTGGGTAATATCGCCATAATCGCCTCCGGCAGGAGTTACCTTTATCAA
Source organism: Dysgonomonas sp. GY75 (assembly GCF_015234155.1). Lineage (NCBI taxonomy): Bacteria > Pseudomonadati > Bacteroidota > Bacteroidia > Bacteroidales > Dysgonomonadaceae > Dysgonomonas > Dysgonomonas sp. GY75. The sequence goes on along the minus strand of NZ_JADCLQ010000044.1, from coordinate 58,393 downwards.
TAAGAATCTATTCTTATGGCTCCAGCGCTCCAGGTCGATACTTGTCCAATAAGACCATGAGGAAACATTGGCATATACAAGGTCGCAATGTATAACCTTCGACATATACAAGGCTATATCCATATATGAAGCATTGTCGAAACCAACAAACTCACTGCTGCTGTATCCGTCGCCAAGCATGCTCCATTCAGTCTGGTAAACTTTCAGTCCGGCGGCACTGGCTTTCGTTCCAACGGTGGTTCTTACATTTACAAGGTTTTCCCAGTTACCATCGGTCCAATAGCTATGACCGGCAACAATAGGAGCTACATGCTTCAAATCTCCTACATAGCTTGATGATGCATTGTCGAACAAATTATATATCACATTCTTTCTTCCGTTATCATTATCGGTTTCATATAAATAATTCCAGGCGGCAGCTTCTGCCAATAATATCTTTGTATTAAGCCCTTTGTTCTCTATGGCATTATTAAGTTCTACAGAAAGTTTCTTAATTTCACTGTTTTGCCAGCCTGAACCTTCCTGTCCGCTTTCCCAGTTGTATTGAGGCTCGTTTACCGGACTTATATAATCAAAGTCGATTCCCTTATTGGTCTTGAAATAATCTATTGCAGAAACAATATAATTGGCAAAGTCGTCATAAGCATCATCTTTCAGATTGGAATATGCTCCCGATGCAGAAAAGCCTTTTCCATTACGGGTAAGATATACCGGAGGAGTATTACTGAACATTACAAACTGTTCGCAACCATAGCTCTTTGCTTTTTCGAGGAAGTATTGTTGTCCGGCTTGCTTTGTCCAGTCTAACGTTCCATCAGTCGGGTTCATGAAAGATTCTGCCCGTCTGGTAACTTCTTCTATTCCACTGGCTGCACCTTGTTGTGCAGTACCTCCTCCCAGATTGAAACGCCATCCGGACAGTCCGATACCATCCGGCTTGCCGCCTGTAATATTATTAGAGAATAATAACTTAGCAATATCCTCTTTCTCGGTCTCAGTCCAGTAAGTGCCGATATAGTTAGGTGCCCAGCAATCGGAGGCCGCAAAACTTTCGATGGTCTGATATGTTGTACTGAGCGATATGGAGACATTTTCATTGCCTTCTTCTGTTTCTTCACCTGCTCCGGTATCCGGCGCAATGGTTGGGGTGGGATCATCATTACATGAAATGCATGATAGAAACAGACACATAAATAAAAACAGCTTTATAATCTTCATGATGTCATTAATTAATAAATTAAAGATATAATAGTGTGCTCTTTATTTGAAATTATAAAGAATTAAGAGCACACTATTTTTGTCTGATATATAAATCAGAAATTAGGGTTTTGCGCAATACTTCCTTCCGACAAAAGAACTTCAGTATTAGGAATAGGGAATAATAAATCCCTGTTTTCCTGGAATGTTATCCCTTTGTTGCTATTTTCAGTCTGATTTGACAATTCATATTCATCAGTGGATTCATACAAGTTGTATCTGACAAATGTTCCGTTTTGACCGAAGACATTGCAGATAGCCTTTTTACCGTTGTCGTCTGTCCAACGGCGAAGATCGTATAAGCGATGGTTTTCAAGGGCTAATTCCAGGCGTCTTTCCAGTCTTATCGCATCTCTAAGGGCAGTACCCGATGATGTTACTTCCGGTAATTCTACACGGTCGCGTACTCTTTTCAATGCTTTACGCGCGTTTTCATCATGTCCTTCTTCATTTGCTGCTTCAGCATACATCAATAATACATCAGCAAAACGAAGCAATCTGTGATTCAGATTGTTATGATTAGCATCATATGGGGTAGTACGCTGAGCGTGAGGAATATAATATTTCCTGTTTATACGTGCCGATTTATGTTTAGACGGAGTTATCAGATAGTCTTTGCCTTCATCTGAATCGTCTCCGGCAACATCATCCCCATTCTTTACAATAGTCCAGCGAAGACGTTCTGTATCTCCCGCATCTAAGAATGCTTTTTCCAGATTACTGGTCGGTAAGCCCCAGGACCATCCCGAATCGTCACGAGAGCCGGTAAACACAGGCAGCCTGCCTCCTAAGTTGTAGCTGATGTCGGAATTGAATTGTACTTCGAAAAGTGATTCTACGCTATTGTTATGATCTATAGACCATACATCCTTAAAGTTGGTACATAAATCATATTCCTGTGTATCTATCAATTCACCCAACAGGCTTTCGGCTTCACTGTATTTGCCCTGATATAGATAAGCTTTACCCAGATATCCCATAGCAGCACCTTTTGTAGCCCTGCCAAGGTCTGATGAACTATACTCGCTTCTCTTAGGTAATCCGGCTACAGCATCTTTCAGGTCCTGCTCTATCTGAGCATATGTTTCATCAATGCTTTTACGCTGGATTCCGTGTACCTCTTCAGGCATCAGCATATCCAGCACTACAGGTACTCCTCCATAATTCTTTACTAAATCGAAATAGAAGAATGCGCGAAGAAATTTAGCTTCAGCTATCATTCTTGTGCGGAGAGTCTCATTTTTAATCGGAGCATCTGCAACCCTGTTTATTACAATATTACATCTTAATATACCTTTATAGCGGTATTGCCAGAAATTTGATATAGGCCCGTCAAATTTAGGGTTTCCGTAATGACCCATTCTAAGCCAGTCACTCTGCGACTGGGTTGTATTACCCAACCAAAGGTCGTCGGTACACATATCGAATCCTACATAAGGAGCCTGAATCTGCCACCAGTCATCGAAGAATATAGCCTGGTAGCATCCTGCCACCTGCTTTAGACACTCTTCTTCAGTTTGGAAGTAAGTATCAAGATTCTCCTGTCCTAATACAGGCCTGTCGAGAAAGTCGGAACAACTTCCCAATGAAAGTATTAGAGCCCCGCCAATAAATATTTTTAATATATTTTTCATTGTTTGCTACTGATTAAAAGTTAATATTAAGACCGAATAGGAATGTGCGAGGGTTAGGATAACCCAGATTGTCAATACCGGCTTCCAATGCGCTTCCCAAAGCCGCACGCTCAGGGTCCATTCCTGAGTAGCTGGTGATGGTAAACAGGTTTTGGGCCGATGCTGAAAGGCGTATACCTAATCCTTTTGTCATTTTTGTTGGCAGGGTATAACCTATCTGCAATAATTTGCAACGGAAATATGATCCATCTTCAACGAAGAATGAAGAAACCCTGCGGTAATTCAGGTTAGCGTCAGTATAGGAAAGACGTGGGTAATAGTTGCTTGTACCTTCACCTCTCCATGCCTTATCGTATGCGTCTGCAAATACATTCTGCCCTTCTGTTCCGGCATAAAAACCACCCTTGGCACTATTGTATATATCGTTCCCGATAGTACCGTAGAAATTAGATACCAGATCAAAGTTTTTATATCCCAAACGGATGTTCAAACCAACCATCAGATCAGGGAAAGCGCTGCCTATATATGTTTTATCTTTTTCGTCGAATACTCCGTCGTTATTCAAATCTTTGAAGCGGATGTCTCCCGGAACAGCATCCGGCTGAAGCAATTCTCCTGTGTTGCTGGTATGGCTATTGATCTCTGTCCAATTCTGGAAAATGCCATCTGCTACATAGCCGTAAAAGCGGCTGATCTCACCTCCTACTTCGTTCTTTATAATGTATTCATTAAAGAACCCTCCCCTTAAGTATTCTGTAGTAAGACCGAAACCTTTAGCGATATTTTTTACACTGGAAAGGTTTACTCCAACTTCATAATTAAAGTCTCTCATCTGGTCTTTCCAATTCACAGATAATTCCCAACCTTTGGCTTCCATACTACCAATATTAGACCACATTTCTGCATTCCACATAGGAAAACCTGTAACCATCAGATTTTGTTGTTTAATCAACATATCTTTGGATTTTTTGAGGAAAATATCAGCTGTAATATCCAGACGGTTATCTAAAAAGCCTGCGTCTATTCCCAGGTTGTAGTCTTCTACTTTTTCCCACTTCAAAGTCGTATTACCTACAGAACTAATACTAGTCCCTACATAGCGGTCCGAATTGAAAACATAGTCGGATGTACCAATCAGGTTCAGGTAAGAATTTGGATCTATTTTGGTATTTCCCACTTGTCCCCATCCTGCACGGACTTTCAGATTTGACACTATATTCTGGTTTTTCATAAAGCCTTCTTCCGAAACTCTCCATGCAACAGATGCGGCAGGGAATGTAGCATACTTGCTTCCTTTCGGAAATAAGGAAGAACCGTCGGACCGAATCGAAGCTGTGAGATAGTAGCGGTTATCGTAGTTATACATTACACGTCCTAAATAAGATAGAAAGGAGGTATATACATCGGTTCCGGATGCTTGAGGATTTAATGTTCCTGCATTTACATATTGAAGATCTTGGTGATTGCTTGGCACTGCCTCTCTTGATCCGGTCAACCAATATTGTGCAAATTTTTCCATAGTGAAACCGCCCATCAGGTTCAGATTATGTTTTTCATTGAATGTACGCATATAGTTCAATGTATTTGTCCATGTCCAATCTACCCAATGATTTGAGTTGCGTTCAATTTTGCTCTGTTCACTCTGCTCAAGATTATCAATGTAAAATTTAGGAGTATAATTGTCGGTCATTCTGAAGCGTGCATTTACACTGAATTGTGTACGGGCTACCAACCCTTTTATCGGTTCGATGCTCAGATATGGGTTCATCATTAGTCCGTATTCATTACTGTGTTTATTTTGACGGGCAATGCTTCCTGCCGGATTCCAAACCTGATTGTGATAAGAACGGGCATAGTTATTGTATTCGTTTGCAGTCCAGTCTTCTTTAGCTCTATATACAGGTGTTGTAGGGTCCATGCGCATAATGGCATCGAACAGGTTAGGAGTGTCATCCCAGTTTTCGTAACGGGGAGCAAAATCTATTCCGGCTTTTACAATGCTGTTGAATTTATACTCGGTATTGAATCTACCTGTAATACGTTCCCAGTAACCAACATCGAATTGAGAATTCTGACGGAAGTATCCAAAGCTACCACTGTAAACAAATTTATCTGTTCCTCCCTGAAAGCTAAAGTTGTATGATTGAGTATATGCTACATCGTTAACAGTCTGATCCCACCAATCCGTATCAGAGAATGATCCGATACCGGCAACATCCCAAGGTGCATTACCTCCGCCTTTAGCTTTGTCGTTTTCGTAACGTTCTTTAAATACCTTCTCGTAAGTAGCAGCATTTGCCATATCGGGTTTGCTCAGGGTTTGCATCCCTAAAGATGCGCTCACCTGGAATTTTACTTTGCCTTCCGATCCTTTCTTAGTAGTCACCAAAATTACCCCATTAGAACCCCTTGTACCATAGATTGCAGCAGCTGATGCGTCCTTTAATACTTCTATACTTTCTATATCGTTCTGATTCAGGAAATTTATGTTCGTTCCGTCTGCCATAGGTACTCCATCCACTACATACAGCGGATCGGAACCGTTTATTGTGGTCACACCACGGATTATCACGCGCGGATTGTCTCCCGGGCCTCCAGAACCGGTGATCTGCACACCATTGGCTTTACCCTGCATGGAATATAGGGCATTTCCTGATGTCATGTTCTTTAATGCTTCTCCTTTTACGGTAGTTATTGAGCTGGTCAGGTCGCTTTTCTTCACCACGCCATAACCAATCACCACTACATCGTCGAGCATCTTAGTATTATCTTCCATCACAACATTTATAACTCCGCCTTTGTCCATCTTTACTTCCTTGGTTATAAGGCCGATCATGGAGTATACAATCGTAGCATTTTCCGGAACATTCAACAACGTATAATTACCATCTATGTCTGTCATTGTTCCATTGGTTGTGCCTTTTTCCATTACAGTGACGCCAATAAGAGGCTCATTGTCGGCAGCCGAAACTTTTCCGGTAAGTGTAACTCTGGTCTGTGCCATAAGACACAGAGGCAAGGTTAATAATAGAATTATCAGATATTTTTTCATAAGTATTTATTTATATTTTTTACTTCTGTTTATGTTTACTCGCGGACAAGTTTAGCTCTTCCCAGATGAGCGTCAAAGTATAATTTATAAGAACCTGTTTGTTTTACTGTCGGTTTCGCCCAGTTGTCAGCACCGTTAGGCTTGGTCCATGCAGGGTTCTTATAGTCGCCATAATAATTGAATATTTCCGGTTCGTCCGAATTATCCACTCGCCATGAGCAATAGTTCCACCATCCATCAGAGTGCCAGTTGTGGAAAACAAAATTCATTTTCTGTCCTGCTTCCAAAGACAATGGATTAGCCAGGTAATAGAGGTGCGGATTGGTTGCATCTTGCGTAAACCGGCTTACTTCTCTCGGGTTGGAAGTCATATAGCCAAAATAGAACTCCTGAAGCCAGCTTCCGCCATCACCCCAAGTATCCAGACTGATAGAACCGAATTTATGAGGAACAGGATCAATCGCATCAGCAATTGCATATGTCTTGACTTTGTAAATAGCGGTTTTTACATTAAATGTAATTTCATAATATACATTCGCCTGAGTTAACACGATAGGTTCTGCAATGTCAGGGTCATCAGTCAATTTGGTGTTATCGGCAGGATCGATACCGAAACAAATCGGGGTAAAATCGCTTTTTTGTGGTAAGAAGAAAATCTCAGTACCTGCTTTCTGGCAATAGTAATTGGCTTTATATTCATAAGCAGCAGTACGCTCTATACGCATAGGCACGCCAAAAACGTCACTGTTCAACTCGGCTACGGTTGCTACATCCGCAAGGTACATCTTAGGGAAGTCCGGCATTTCCGATACAGTGATCACACTGGTCTTGCTGGTTTCCAGCCCTGCTTTGTCAACAGCTTTTAATGTCAGGTTATATGTGGCTACAGCCGAAGGTAATGTTATAGGGTCATTAAATTCAAGAGTCTTGCCTGAATTTGTGAAGGTTGTGATTTCTCTCGAATAATTGATTTCAGGTATGTTTATTGTTACCAGATCCAATGCCTTATCATCTTCTGCTGTAAACTTAACGTTCAATCGTGTTTCTGTTTTCAATAGAACAGTTATGGCTGCATCCGGAGATACAGTAAATACCGGATTTGTGAAATCCCCGTCCATGGTAACCAGTACAGTTTCTGTAGTGGTGCGTCCGCCCCGGTCGGTAGCGGTAACATCCAATTGGAAATTGTCTCCTTCCAGGCCTTTTACTATCTTGTATTTATAGTTCAGGTCGAAAGAATATACAATACTGTCTAATGTAAGGTCTATAGTTTTATCCAGATTGAATGCCGTATTTTTCAGATTGATGGAGCGAAGCCCGTCTTTATCTTCTACTTTTGCTTTGATTGTAATTTCTCTGCCGGGTTCTGTCTTTATATTCGAAGAGCCCATAACAATTGTAGGAGGTAACCCATCTACATCGGAATAGCCATCATCATCGCTACATCCATTCAATAGAAATAGAAGGATCAACAGCAAGCTAATACACTTTTTTGTTTTCATGAAATCAGATTTTAGTTTATGAAATTTTTTAATTTAAGGTCTCAGACCTATTTGTTATTTCTGTATCTGCAATATCAATAGTCAGTTACAAATAAAATACGTTGTATTAAATATTTTCTATAGCTTATTTATTGAAGAATACAATTAAAACCGCAGTTAGTGGTTGTTCTAATTGTACCAGCACCACATTCCCGCAGCAAATGTATATATTGATCGACTACAGACGTGAACGCAAACTAATCATTAATGAATGCTAAATCGGTCAATGCTTAATTAGGGTATCTATATTATCAGATTATTATTACATTTGGATATCAATAGTCAAAGTCTGATAAACCGTATGAGATCGTTTTTATTACTATTTCTTATTCTTTCGTCATTTTTATCATCTTATGCTCAGCTTTATACGATAAAAACGCTGGGGATAGAACATGGTGTTTCAAGCAATTATATTGTGAGCATTACACAGGACAAGAGGGGGTTTTTATGGTTTGCAACCGAATCCGGATTGAATAGGTTTGATGGAAATAGATGTAAAGTTTATAAGAAAAATAACATTGAAGGAAGTAACAGTATAAGCGGGAACGAACTGAATAAAGTGTATGCCGACAAATATGATGATATAGTCTGGATCGCAACACAACGGGAAGGACTGAATGCGTTTGATTCTAATACTGAAATATTTACACATTATAGACATGACGCTGCCAATCCATCGGGAATTATAACAAACGATATTACCGATATAACAAATTCTAAAGACGGGAACCTATGGTTGTCGACATATTACAGAGGTGTCGAATATTTTAACAAAAAGAATAAGACGTTCGAACACTATAATCAGTCTACGGTTCCCGGGATGGTCAATGATAATGTCTGGTCTGTAAATGAAGACAATAAAGGATTTTTATATATCGGACATGTATCGTCCGGGCTGAGCATACTATCATTGAAAGACAAGAAGATAAGGAATTTCAGACATAATCCGGATGATAAGGAAAGTTTGCCCGGCGATGAAGTAAAGACTATCTATGTAGATAAGAATGATAATGTATGGATTGGGACGAACAATGGACTGGCCCTTTTTAATACGGAGAAAGAATCGTTTATTGTATTCAGCCACGACCCTCAGAATAAGGCATCCCTGATTTCGAATTACATATATACCATTAATCAGCTCAGCGACGGAAAATTATGGGTAGGAACAGAAAAAGGAGGAGTAAGTATCCTCGATATAAGGCAAAGCATGTTCCTGACACCTCAGCATGTTTCTTTCAGCAATATAACTTACCGGGACGATAGCAAAGGATTCTCGAATCCGACGATCCGGTGTATTTATCAGGACTCTTTCAACAATTCCTGGTTTGCCACATATGGAGGAGGGATAAACTTCATCAGCCATTATTCACCTTTTTTCGATACATGGTCATACTCACCTATACAAACCCTGAATAATTCTTTAAATAACCCGATAGCATGGGGGATATGCACTGACGAGAAAGACCGTGTATGGATAGGTACCGATGGCGGGGGAATCAATGTTTTCGAAAACGGGGAAAGAACCCATATTTTTGATAAAAAGACTAATAAAATAACTGATGATGCTATATTAGCCGCGATCAGGGATTCTAAAAATAACTTATGGTTCGGCACCTTCCGGGGAGGTGTGAATATATTTGATTCGCAAAGCAAGGCTGTTTCTGAATTTATGATAGATGGAAAGAATACAGATGTCAGGTGTTTTTATGAAGACAATGAAAAGAATATGTGGATCGGGTGCACGTATGGATTGTATCAATATAATATAGTCACACAAAAACGGCAATTGTTCTCCACCGAAAATTCCGAACTGCCCAATAATCTCGTACGTGCCATATCGAGAGACAACAAAGGGCAAATATGGATCGGCTTTTTCGGTGAAGGGCTGGCTATTCTTGACAAGAATCTGAAAGTCATCAAAACTCTGAAGACTGACCGGGGCTTTCCGTCCAATACTGTAGATCATATATATAAAGACGCAAAAGGGCAGATGTGGGTAGCAACGGGAGAAGGACTTGTCTATTTTAAATCTCCCGATAAAATGGATGAATATACCGTTTTTGACGAAAAGGACGGGCTGATAAACAGCCATATACGCGCCATAACCGAAGACAAGGATGGTAACATATGGATTAGTACCAATGGCGGAATCAGCCGTTTTATACATAGTAATAATAAATTTGACAATTACAATCATTACAATGGGGTTCCCCTCGGTGATTTTATGAGTGGTTCGGTAACAAAAGATTCTAAAGGAACAATTTTCTTCGGTTCACAAAACGGAGTTTGTTATTTCAAACCTGAGGCTGTGCCTACCCAAATAGATTTACCTCCTACAGCCATTACCAGTTTCAAGATATATAGCGACCAGTTGAAAATATCGGATAATGATACGGATATACCTGTTACATCCGAGATCGAATTAAACTATAATCAAAATACATTCAATATATCATTCAATGTATTGGATTATTCTCTCAATCATCTGGTAGACTATACTTATATGCTCAAAGGGTTGGAGGATTTGTGGTATAATACACAGGGAGAAAACTCCGTAACGTTCCGCAACATCCCTCCCGGTACATACGAACTGTTAATCAAATCGCGGGTTAAGAATCAGGAATGGTCGGAGAATATTACCTCTCTGACAATTAATATCAATCCGCCATTGTGGCTTACATGGTGGGCTAAAGCGCTGTATATTATAACGATATTTTGTATAGTAATTCTTATTCTCCGTTTCTATAAACGTAAACTTGATCTGGAAAATTCTCTCACTCTGGAAAAGAAAAACCATCTTCAAGAACAGGAATTAAATAATGAAAGACTTCGTTTTTTTACAAATATAACTCATGAACTGCGTACTCCTCTGACTCTCATACTAGGTCCTCTGGAAGACCTGCATGGTGATCCGGGCTTGCCGGAAAAGCACTCATCCAAAATATCAGCCATATACAGAAGTGCTACACGGCTGTTGAGCCTTATAAACCAGATACTGGAATTCCGAAAAACAGAAACCCAAAATAAAAGGCTAAGTGTCTACAAAAGCGATATTTCTCAATTGGTACATGAAGTGGGGCTGAAGTATAAAGAACTCAATACGAACAAACGGATCTCTTTCAATATCAGTATAGAAACGCTAAATGTAGATGTTTTCTTCGATTCCGATGTGATAACGACTATCCTGGAGAACCTGTTGTCCAACGCATTCAAATATACCCAAAAAGGTAGCATCTCCCTTATATTGAGATCCGTAGAGAATAGTGGTGTAAACTATACCGAAATAGAGGTCAGAGACACAGGCAGGGGTATTCCTCCGGAATCAATCCCTAAAATATTTGACAGGTATTATCAGGCCGAAAGGGAACAGCAAGTATCGGGTACAGGTATCGGTTTGGCTCTTGTGCATAATCTTGCTTTCATACATCAGGGAGAAATATCTGTCGAAAGCAAACCCGGTGAAGGGACGTCTTTCCGTTTCAGGATAGTAACGGATAATACTTATCCGGATGCTTTACATATGGACAAAACGACCAAAGATGTCATAGAAGAAAACGGAGAGATTGTAAAATCAGAGCCGACAGATACCAAGCAGGTGATTCTGGTTATCGAAGACAATGACGATATCAGGGATTATATCCATAACTCCTTATCAGAGCAATACAAAGTATATACTGCGTCGAACGGGAAGAAAGGCTTAAAAGAGGCATATACTCATATTCCGGATATTATTATCAGCGATATCATGATGCCTGAAATGGATGGATTCGAACTAAGCAGAATATTAAAGGAAGATGTGCGTACAAGTCATATACCAATCATACTGCTTACTGCCAAGGATTCTATTCAGGACCGGACGGAAGGATATAATATTGGAGTAGAGTCGTATATAACAAAACCGTTCAGTGCCAGCCTGCTGCATAGCCGTGTAACCAATCTGTTGGAAGCCAGACGAAAGGTCGCAGAATTGATAAATAATAATACAGCAAACAAGAATGCCATCATAATAGACTCTATAAGCAAAATAGATAATGAGTTTATAGAAAAAGTAACGTCCATTATTGAGCAGAATCTGGATTCGGACAATGTAGATGTTGCGTTTATAGCGGACAAAATGAACATGAGCCATTCCACGCTATACCGAAAAGTAAAAGCCCTGACGGGCATGTCTGCGAACGAATTTATAAGAAAAGTAAGAATACGAAATGCAGAACAACTTCTTCTCACAGGGAAATATACTATCTCCGAAATATCCTATATGGTAGGGATGAATAGTGTTACTTATTTCCGTCAATGCTTTAAAGAAGAATTTGGATTGGTACCCTCCGAGTATATAAAACAGATAATGAACAGAAAGTAATCGGGGGTAAAGAAAGTTTTATCTTTTCGCGGAAAGTTTATCTATGTATGTAGCTGTTAGCCTTTAGCTGATAGCTTGTTGTTCTTTGAAGTATTGGTATAAGTAATAAGTTTTAAGTACTAAGTTGAAAGTTATATGAGATACGAGTAGACAAACACAAATTGTTTACTGCTATCTGTTTACTGTTTACTGAAAAAGGTGTAACCTTTGTTACCTTTTATTTTTAACCACAGAGTAAACGGAGTAGCACGGAGTTTTTAGAAGAAAAAGTGACAATAAAAATTGTGTAAAAAGTCGTCAGGTTTGTCAGGTTTTGTACATAAGCTATCGGCTATCAGCTAAAAATGCGTTACCTTTGTTACTTTTTAACAAGTAGTAAGTTGAAAGTTATATGAGATACGAGTAGACAAGAAACAAGTTGTTAACTGATGACTGCTTACTGTTAACTGTAAAGCCAATTATTAATTTTTCATTGTTTTCTGTATTTGCTTTTCGTCTATTTCTTATCCGAACAACCGGATTTATAATATATGACTCATTTACTATCCTATTTTGCCCTATCTATACCCCATTGCATTCTGTCATATATTGTATTTTTGTTAACGCAGAAATTAACAAATTTAATATATCATGAAATTATCAAGATTACTTTCGAGTGCCGTTCTATGCCTGCTGACGTTATCGCTAGCTGGTCAGGTAAGTTTCGGTGAACCGGAGAAGATTAACTCCAACTGGAAATTTACTTTAAATGATGTCAAAGACGGCCAGACTCCGTCGTTGGATGACAAAAGATGGAAAACTGTCGACTTACCCCATGACTGGAGTGTGAAAGGTCAGCTCAGTCCTACACTTGCCAGTGCCACGGGTTACTTGCCCGGAGGTATAGGCTGGTATCGCAAGACAATCAACGTACCCCAATCGAAACAAGGGGAAAAAGTATACTTGTACTTCGAAGGAGTGTACAATCGCAGCGAAGTGTTCATCAATGGACAGTCGTTAGGCAAACGTCCGAATGGTTATGTCTCTTTTATGTACGATGCCACTCCCTACATTAAATATGGGGAAGATAATGTAATAGCTGTTCGTGCAGACCATAGCCAGTCGGCAGACTCACGCTGGTACACCGGTTCGGGTATCTATCGTAATGTATGGATGGTATATGCCAATCCTCTGCATATTGCACAATGGGGTGTATTTGCATATCCTAAATCAGTGACTAAGAAACAAGCCGTTGTATCTGTGTCTGTGGAAATAGATAATTCTACAGTGAAAGATGCGAATCTGACTATCACAAACCAGTTGTTGTCGGCAGACGGTAAGGTTGTTGCAAAAGATTCGAAGAAGCTGCAAATGACAGCCGGAAACAATAAGGTGTCGGCAGACCTGAAAGTAAACAATCCTCAGTTATGGGACTTGAATAACCCGAATCTATACCAATTAAAGACGACGGTACTCAAAGATGGTAAAGTTATAGACCAAACCACTACTACCACAGGTATCCGCAACTATACATTCGATCCGAATAAAGGATTTGCCCTGAATGGAGACTGGATGAAGGTAAAAGGCGTATGTATCCACCACGATGCGGGCGTATTAGGCTCGGCTGTGCCAAAAGATGTGTGGAAACGCAGATTGCTTACACTGAAAGAGATAGGGGTGAATGCTATCCGTACCAGCCACAATCCTCAGGCACCGGATCTATATAGCTTGTGCGATGAACTAGGACTATTGGTACTCAATGAAGCCTATGACGAATGGGAATTCCCTAAACGCAAATGGCTCGAAGGCTGGAATGTGGGAACTCCCGGATTTCAAGGTAATTTCGATTATTTTGGAGAATGGGGAGAAAAAGACTTAGCCGATGTTGTCCTCCGCGACCGTAATCATATATCCGTATTCGCATGGAGTATCGGCAATGAAGTAGATTATCCGAACGATCCTTATTCTCATCCGGTATTGGATGGTGGAGCAGCAACAGGCTTTACTCAGGCAATGTTTGGAGGATATAAGAAAGACGCGCCTGATGCCATGCGCTTGGGTGATATAGCCAAACGACTGGTGGCAGTAGTTAAGAAATATGATACATCACGTCCTACAACAGCCGGATTGGCCGGAGTAGCCATGTCTAATCAGACTGCATATCCCGGAGCATTGGATATCGCAGGATACAACTATACTGAAGGGATGTATGCAAAAGATCACCAGGCATATCCTGAGAGGGTAATCTACGGCAGTGAAAACCGGCATGAACTAAGTGCGTGGAAAGCAGCAAGGGATAATGAATATATCTTCGGACAATTCTTGTGGACGGGTATAGATTATCTGGGAGAATCGGGACGCTGGCCATCAAGAGGCTTTTATTCGGGACTGCTTGATTTCGGAGGCTTTATTAAACCAAGAGGCTATTTCCGTCAATCGCTTTGGTCGGATAAACCGATGGCTTATCTGGGAACTTATCCTACACCGGGCAAAGGTAGCAAAAGCCAGATGAAAGATGTATGGTCTCAGCTGGATGCTGAAAATGACGGTAACTACGAAGAGAAAACCCCATCGATGGATGCATGGCCTATCTGGAACTATCAGGAAGGACAATCTATCCGTGTAGTAAGCTATACCAATGCGGCGAAAGCCAGACTGGAACTGAATGGAAAAGAAGTAGGCCAGACAAAAGATTATGACGATAATACAGGTATTATCTACTGGGATATCCCTTATCAGGCAGGTAAACTGGAGGTTATAGGAATGGATAAAAATGGTAATGAAACAGCACGTTATGCCATACAATCTTCCGGACAGCCGTATGCATTGACTATCGTACAATCGGAGAAAGAAATCTGTAAAGACAAAGGCCTTGCTCAGATCGTTGTACAGGTAGTGGACGAGAATGGTGTGCCTGTGATGTTGTCTGATAATGAAGTTACCTGCCGTATAATCGGCCCTGCGAAACTGCTCGGACTGGAAGCCAGCAATAACGAAGATATGAGTGATTATACGGATAACAGACACCGTGTCTTCCATGGTCATATACTCGCTTATATACAGACAACAGGCGAGCAGGGAGAAATTAAAGTCCAGTTCACCTCGCCTTGGCTGAAGTCAGTGGAAGAGACAATCCGGCTTAAATAAGACAATATATAATCAATCTGTTTATAGTAAAAATGGCGTCGGTAATTCAATTACCGACGCCATTTTCTATCGTACATCTTATTACTAGCTTATTTAGGAATATCGATCAATTCCACTTCGAAGATAAGGTTGGAGAAAGGCTTTATAGAACCTTGTTCTCTCGCTCCATAAGCTAAATCGTAAGGGATATACAACATCCATTTTGAGCCTACAGGCATCAACATCAAAGCTTCTGTCCATCCCTTAATTACTTGTCCTACGCCAAATGTAGCAGGTTCTCCTCTTTCAATACTGCTGTCGAATACAGTTCCGTCGAGCAATGTACCTTTATAGTGAACTGTCACGCGATCTGCTGCTGTTGGTTTAGCTCCTGTTCCTTCAGTTATTATCTTATACTGTAAGCCGCTAGGCAATGTCACCACTCCGCTCGCAGTCTTATTTTCTGCCATAAATTTATCACCTTCGGCAATCTGGCTGGCATATTCGGATTTCATTTCCTCCGCTTTCTTTGCTTCGTTTACCTCCTGTGCTTTTTGAGCGGCATCCTGTATAATACCTTCTGATCCTTCTATGAGTAGTTTTTCATCTTTCAGGCTATTGGAAAAAGCTGAAACAAAGGCGTCGATATTCAGTTTGCCGGGTCCGCCTAGTATTTCTTTCGAGAAATTATCGGTCATAGTCGAAAGCTGGCTGCCGATAGCCACCCCTGAATTGAATGCCGATTTACTTTTATCTTGTTTTATCGTTTGCGCAAAACCGACCAAAAACTCTTCTAAATTGGCTGCATTGGCTTTCGTCAGGGAATCTAACTTGGAGGCCATTTCCGCCTTCAGTTTACTTTGCTTTGCGGCATCAGCCTCTTTTTCTATTTTGGATGTATAGTCAGCTCTCACCGCAGCGGTATCTGCTATAACTCCCATTTGTGACAGATAAGGTTTCAACCCGCTTTGTACCATGTTTACACCGAGGGCATAAGATATGGTATCAGCCTGAGTGCTGAGAACAGGCTCTACCGCCACGATTTTCTTAGGGGTTGTTTTTTTCTGCGCAAGCAGACCTTTCGGACTTAATACTGCGCATGCAACCAAAGAGAATAGTAATAATTTCTTCATATGACTAATTTTATTTGTTGATGTTCTATGTTTATAGTTTCTGAGAATGTGTATATTATATCGAGATGCAAAAGTAGTATTTTTTATCCGTCTATATCGTAACTTCAATAAACTTATTGTGAAATCTTGTAAAAACTTGAAAACTAATCACTACCTTTGCGCGTCCTTAACGGCTGACTCTCTTATGTCGAATATTCTTTGGGGTGGGAGTAGGCCTGTTGAAGGGTTAATTACCACATAAGAATATTTATAATTTTTAATGAAAACATTTGAAGAATTAGGGGTTGCAGCGAATATCCGCAAAGCGATCGAAGAAATGGGTTACGAGAATCCCATGCCCGTGCAAGAAGAAGTGATTCCATACCTGCTGGGCGAAACAAGCGACATAATTGCATTGGCGCAAACAGGAACCGGCAAAACAGCGGCTTTTGGGTTACCTGTCCTACAAAAAATCGAAGTAAAAGAAAACGTACCTCAGGCATTGATACTGTGTCCTACCCGTGAGCTGTGCTTACAGATAGCAGGTGATCTGGCAGATTATTCAAAGTATATTGATAATCTGAGAGTACTTCCTGTATATGGAGGGTCAAGCATCGAGAGCCAGATTAAATCTCTGAAAAGGGGAGTACAAATTATCGTTGCTACTCCGGGGCGTCTGATAGATCTTATCAACCGTAAAACGGTAGATTTGAAGAACATAAAATATGTTGTGCTAGATGAGGCAGATGAAATGCTGAATATGGGCTTTACGGAAAGTATCGATGAAATACTATCTAAAGTGCCTGACGAAAGAGTAATGCTCCTTTTCTCGGCAACAATGCCAAAGGAGATTGCTAAGATTACCAAAAAATACATGCAAAGCCCTAAAGAGATTACGATTGGCCGTAAGAATGAAGGCTCGAACAACGTAAAGCATGTATATTATATGGTACATGCAAAGGATAAATATCTGGCGCTAAAACGTATAGCCGACTATTATCCGAATATATACGGTATCATTTTCTGCCGTACCCGCCGCGAAACACAGGAGATTGCCGACAAACTGATACAGGATGGATACAATGCCGACTCCCTGCATGGTGATCTATCTCAGGCACAGCGCGACTATGTGATGCAGAAATTCCGCATTCATAATATTCAGTTACTGGTTGCGACCGATGTAGCTGCCCGCGGACTGGACGTTGACAGTCTTACGCATGTTATCAATTACGGATTGCCTGACGATATAGAATCATATACCCACCGTAGCGGACGTACTGGCCGTGCTGGTAAAACGGGGACATCAATCTCTATTGTCCATGTAAAAGAGAAGGGTAAAATCCGGGAAATTGAGAAAATCATCAATAAGAAATTCGAGCAGGGAGTAATTCCTTCGGGAGAAGCCATTTGCGAAAAGCAATTGTTCAGTCTTGTTGACAGAATAGAGAAAGTAAAGGTGAACGAAGATGAAATATCGAACCTTCTCCCATCTGTGTACAGGAAACTCGACTGGCTGGAAAAAGAAGATATTATAAAACGTGTTGTGGCTCTTGAATTTAACCGCTTGATCGACTATTATCGCGATGCGGATGAGATAGAGACTCCTTCCGACCGCTTCTCCAAAGGAGACGACAAGTCATATCCTCGGCGTAAAGACCGTGAACGTTCTGATCGTTCTTCGGGAGGTAGCCGCGGTGCGGAAAAGGGATACTCTCGTCTTTTCATTAATATCGGTCGTACAGACAGTGTAAATCCGGCAACACTTATGGGATTGGTAAACGATTTCGTTCCTGAGAAGGTGAATATCGGACGTATCGACATCATGCAAAATTTCTCTTTCTTTGAGGTACCGGAAAAGGATGCTCAGAAAGTGATAAGCGCAATGAGCCGTCAGGAACAAAACGGTCGTCGCATATCTGTAGAAGTTGCCCAAGGTGGCGGAGGTGGAGACCGGGGGAATTCCGGGGCTTCCCGTTTCGAAAGAGGTGGCGGCTATCGAGGAAACAGTGGATCTTCGCGTCCTGATAAGGGATCGAAAAGAAACTCGGATTTCAAATCGTCAAAACCGTCGGACAAAGGACATCGAAAAGGTGGACGCAAACCGAAGTTTTCCTGATAGGAGACTAAGTTAACATTTATATATATACGTCAGTTGTCTTATCGATACAGGATAAGTGGCTGACGTTTCTTTATATAGCGATTTCTTATTTGATAGTCTTATCCCTTAATACTGTCTGTAATAGAAACTCGACCATTCTTTTCTTATATCGAAGCATTGATTCCATATAAAAATAGATAAGCACTGAAACTAGAATAAGAGTGAGACTGTAGTCCCTGTATCGATCTCTGATTCTATCTTATATTCAATCCCGTTTTTGTCTAGTATGCGTAAGGCTATCGACAGTCCGATACCGCTACCTTGCACCTCGTTCGTATTATCAGCCCGATAAAAAGGTCTACTGATATCTGCCAGTTGGTCCGATGGAATACCAATACCCTTGTCGGCAATGGATAAGCATAGTCTGTCAGATTTCTTGTACATATGTATGGTGACATTTTCTTTAGAAGAATACTTCACCGCGTTCTCCACCAGATTGAATAAAGCAATCAGTAATTGGGTCCTGTCCTTATCAATAGACATCAATTGCTCATCTTCCGGCTGTATATCCATATTGACCAGAATCTTAGAACTGGGATACAGGCTTTTCATCTTGCTTATAATCTCCCAGATCAGTTCGTCTATTCGCATACAAGAGGCTTCCTTTTCATCCTTCTTCAGGTCGGAGATGATAATGAGAGTGTCCAGTATCTCTTCCATCTGTACTATCTGCTCGATAAGCTTTCCTGACAGTTGCCGGTATTCTTCAGGGCTGCGGTCTTTTATAGAAAACAAATCGACATTACCCATCATGGAAGCTAATGGAGTCTTAAATTCGTGGGAGACATACCTTACAAAATTTTTTTGGATGATAACAGTCTCGGATATCTTTGCCAGTAAATCGTTGAATGTTTCTGTGAGGTTCTGCAATTCATCTTTCGTATCAGGCGATTGTATACGGACATTCAGGTTTTTTGTAGATATGTTTTTCACCTGGCTTATCACATCACTAAACGGACGGTATGCGATGCGCGATACCCAGCGGCTGAGGAGGACAATAGCTAAAAGTCCGATAACAAAGGATGCGATCAATATCCACAACAATAGATTCACCTGTTCGGTAAGTCCGCTTTCGGGCACTTTGGCGATAACGACAAAGTCTCCCTGATTATCTTCATAGAATATGCCATAGCAAAGATATTCGTCTATAGTGAAAGACAAATGCCTGTTGAGCCGTATCTTATCCAGAATAGAAACAGGGATATCGGATACACCGACGCCATATGCTATATTATTGTGCATGTCATATACCTGATAATATGAGTCGGTTACCATTTCTTCAAACTGTGCCTTAATCTTTGCAAACTCTCTGTCGTTTAATTCGTCCTCCTCAAGGTAGAACAAAGCCGATATATGAGCCGTTTTTTCAAGATTACTATAAATGGACTTTTTTGTGTTGTTGTAGAACAAACCGTATATAAGCAGGGATATAATAGCGAAGATTATACCAAAGATAAGCGAACAATACAGGCTCAGGCGATTTTTTACTTTCATGTGATACCTCTAATCATAAGTTTCTATCATATACCCCCGTCCCTTTACTGTTTTGATAAGCTTTACATGTCCATTCGCATCTATCTTATTCCGCAGGTACGAAATGTATACATCCACCACATTCGTATTCGTATCGTAGTTTACACCCCATACGGTATCCAGCAATTGGGCGCGGGATAATACTTTATCCTTATTTTCCATCAGTAATTTCAATAATTTGAATTCCTGCATTGTAAGTTTAATCTCTTCACCTCCTCTTTCTACCCGGTGCCTGTCTTTAAATAGCTTAAGATCGTCACATTCCAGTACATCGGATGCAACATCATACTTTAATCCTGCCCTACGGGTCAATGCGTTGATATGAGCTATCAGTTCCCTGAGGAGAAACGGTTTGGTCAGGTAATCATCTGCTCCACAGTCCAGCGCCCTGATTTTGTCCTCTGCGTCACCTAAGGCACTGATGACAAGTATGGGGGTGTTGATCTTTTTATAACGCGTATATTGTAATAATTCGATACCATCTATATCCGGTAACATAATGTCCAGCAAAATCAGGCTCCACTCTTTCTCGCTGATCAGGCTGCGTGCATCTACTCCGTTTTCGGCTAGAACAACAGAATATCCGGTTTCTTCCAGACCTTTCACTACAAATTCACTGATGCGGTGATTGTCCTCTATTAATAAAATCTCCATAACACATAGTTTTAGAATTATAAAAGTAACCATTTTCAATTAATGCAAATCTTATATTGAATTAAAACGTTCAATTGTTCTTCTGTGCAGTCAATTAGTTATGCTTATTGTTCAATAGTAAAAAAGGAGGCAAAGGTAACACTGAAAATAATTAATAATTAAGAATGAAAAATTAATAATTGGCTTGTCAGTTATCAGTGAACAGTCATCAGTCAACAGTATTCTCATGCAAAGACGCTAAGTCGCAAAGTCCAATTTATAATTCATTGTAATACTTATATTTATTAACTATATTTCGTTAAAACCTGACACATCTGACAGTTTTTTTCTATTTTTTACTTGTCGTTTTTATATTCGTTAACAGTGTATGGGTGAAAAGTAACGAAGGTAACACGGAAAACAATTAAGAATGAATAATTAATAATTAGCTTGCTGAGCAGAGCGAAGACTCTCACCAGTGAATAGTCGTCAGTTAACAACTTGTTTCTTGTCTACTCGTATCTCATATAACTTTCAACTTACTACTTGTTAAAAGGTAACAAAGGTAACGCATTTTTAGCTATTAGCTGATAGCTGTTAGCCGATAGCTTATGTACAAAACCTGACAAACCTGACGACTTTTTACACAATTTTTATTGTCACTTTTTCTTCTAAAGACTCCGTGCTACTCCGTTTACTCTGTGGTTAAAAATAAAAGGTAACAAAGGTTACACCTTTTTCAGTAAACAGTAAACAGATAGCAGTAAACAATTTGTGTTTGTCTACTCGTATCTCATATAACTTTCAACTTAGTACTTAAAACTTATTACTTATACCAATACTTCAAAGAGCTACAAGCTATCAGCTAAAGGCTAACAGCTACATACATAGATAAATTTTTCAAGAGATATTATCATTCGTTCTGCTTATTACATTTTTGATTTAAACCTTAAAATATCTATCTTTGAAAAATCTGATTTTTAAAATTTGATCAAAATGATAAACACCCGTCGATTATTAGTAGCAAGTACTTTGCTGCTATTTACATGTGTAAATATGAATGCTCAAAAGACCGTTAAGTTATGGAGTGCAAATCCTCCGACAAGTAATGAAATAACAGAAGCAGAGAAATATGAGAGAGATGGAGGCTGGGTTATAAATGTATCTTCTCCTGAACTTTCGATCTACCAGCCCGACAAAGAAAAAAGCGCAGGATTAGCTGTTGTGATATGTCCCGGAGGAGGATATGCCGGACTGGCTATTGAGCATGAGGGTGTGCAGTTTGCGCAATGGTTGAGCGGTCAGGGAATAACTGCCGCTATATTAAAATACCGAATGCCAAATAAACATAAAGAAATACCACTGGATGATGCACAACAGGCAATCCGTTATATGCGTGAACATGCTGGTGAACTTGGTATCGGTGTCAATAAAATAGGTATTGCGGGTTTTTCTGCAGGCGGACATCTGGCTGCGACAGCCTCCACCCATTATGCGATAGAGGGTACAAGCACAAGGCCTGACTTTTCAATCCTTTTCTATCCCGTTATCACAATGGAAGTGGCTACGCATGGAGGTTCCAAGTTAAATCTGTTAGGAGATAAGCCTTCTGTTACCGATGTGCATACTTTTTCGAACGAAAAGCAGGTAAATGTGAACACTCCGCCTGCAATATTGTTATTGAGTGATGACGACAAGGCGGTCCCGCCGGCTAATAGCATATTATATTACGACGCTCTGAAACATAATGATGTGCCGGCAACAATGTATATATTCCCCGAAGGCGGGCATGGCTGGGGTATGAGAGAGAATTTCAAATATCATACACAAATGCTCGACTTGTTGGCTATGTGGCTGAAAGATATACAAAACAAACAATAATATTTAATAAAAACCAGTATAAATAAGATGCAAAAAATAAAAGTAGCGAATCCCATTGTAGAGATGGACGGCGATGAAATGACCCGTATCATCTGGCAATATATTAAGGATAAACTAATTCTCCCTTATGTAGAAATAGACCTGAAATATTATGACCTGAGTATTCAGAACCGTGATGCAACAGACGATCAGGTAACAATAGACAGTGCCGAGGCCACAAAAAAATACAAAGTGGCCGTAAAATGTGCCACTATTACTCCGGATGAGGCACGTGTAGAAGAATTT
Source organism: Dysgonomonas sp. GY75 (assembly GCF_015234155.1). NCBI lineage: Bacteria > Pseudomonadati > Bacteroidota > Bacteroidia > Bacteroidales > Dysgonomonadaceae > Dysgonomonas > Dysgonomonas sp. GY75. The sequence goes on along the minus strand of NZ_JADCLQ010000044.1, from coordinate 35,842 downwards.
GATCTGAAAAAAATGTGGAAATCTCCCAATGGTACTATCCGCAATATAATAGGGGGTACAGTTTTCCGCGAACCGATTATTATCAGCAATATCCCGCGTTTAGTGAATACATGGACACAACCGATTATTATCGGACGTCACGCAAATGCCGATCAATATAAAGCCACCGATTTTGTTACAAAAGGAAAAGGTACATTAACCCTTACCTTTACCCCTGAGGAGGGTGAACCCCAGTCATACACTGTCTATAACTACAGTGGTGATGGAGTGGCTATGGGTATGTACAATACGGATGAGTCTATATACGGGTTTGCCCACTCTTGTTTCAGGCTGGCTTTACAGAAGAAATATCCGTTGTACCTATCCACAAAAAATACAATATTGAAGGCTTATGACGGTCGCTTCAAAGATATATTTCAGGAAGTCTATGATAACGAATATAAGGCTGAATATGTGAAAGTCGGTATTACTTACGAACATCGCCTGATTGACGATATGGTGGCTTCTGCCCTGAAATGGAACGGAGGTTTTGTCTGGGCTTGTAAGAACTATGATGGTGATGTACAGTCTGATACAGTGGCGCAGGGCTTCGGTTCTCTTGGCCTGATGACTTCAGTGCTGCTTACCCCTGACGGGCAGATAATGGAAGCGGAAGCTGCTCATGGAACGGTAACACGCCACTATCGTCAGCATCAGCAAGGTAAAGAGACATCGACGAATCCAATAGCTTCTATCTTTGCATGGACAAGAGGTTTGGCACATCGCGGTAAACTGGATGGAAATCAACCATTGATAGACTTTTCCAATAAATTGGAAGAAACCTGTGTAGAGGTAGTAGAACAGGGTAAAATGACAAAAGACCTGGCTTTGCTTGTATATGGAGATAAAATGGAGCGTTCAAATTATCTGAATACAGAAGATTTTCTGGATGCAATCAGCCGGGAATTACAGATCAAGCTGGCGTAATCATTCGATAAAATAGAGAATAAAACCACTTGCAATCAGTTCTGCAAGTGGTTTTTTTATTTGATAGAAAAGATCTGTCGGACAGGATAATAACCTTTTTGCTAAAGGATAAATGATATCAGCCTATCATACTCTTTCTTATTCCGCGAATTTAAGTGCCTGCAACTTATTCCAGCTTCCCCGTGTAAAGTCTGGTATTTCGACCGGGGCCGAACTATTATCAAGAGATATTTCGGTCAAAGGTATCAGACTGCACCACTCGGCAAGGTCATACACATCCATGTCCAGAGGCAATCCCTTTTGCAGGCAATATATCAGGCGGTAATCCATTACGAAATCCATTCCTCCATGTCCGCCTACTTCTTTGGCTTTGGCTTCTATATCTTTAACTATAGGATGTTTGTATCTCTCCATCAGAGCTTTACGTACATCATCCGGTACAAAACTGTGTGCATTGAGGTTTTCATGGTTGGCAGCCACAGCAGGGTCTATTGCTCCTCCGTCGAGTGCATAACCTTGTGCCGGATATTTATTGGCAAAACCCTTTGTCCCTGTAAGCTGGTACATACGGCTGTAAGGACGTGGCGAATTCACATTGTGCTCGATAAGGATAGATTTACCTTTTTCGGTAGAGATAAGGGTAGAAGTATGCTCCCCGTTGCGAAAATCTTTTACATCTTCGCCGGTTTTCTCTTTTATATAATTAATACTCGATATTTGTTTGGCATCTACAGACACAAGATAATTCATCTTGTCGCCACGATGTATATTCATCGCCTGACATACCGGACCTAGCCCGTGAGTAGGGTATAGGTCGCCTCTGTGTTTTCTGTTATAGTCCATACGCCAGTTTTCCCAATATTGGTCCCAGAATGGCTGTAACCCGTGTATATATGCTCCTTCGCCATGGACAATCTCTCCTAGTAGTCCTTGCTGAACCATGTTGAGAGTAGTCAATTCGAAGAAGTCGTATACACAATTCTCAAGTTGCATACAATGTTTCCGGGTTTGTTCCGAAGTATTTATTAATGCCCATATTTCATCCATTGTCATAGCTGCAGGTACTTCTATGGCCACATGTTTTCCATCTTTCATACCCTGTACACCTATGGTCGCATGCGATTTCCAATCAGTAGCGATATATATTAGATCTACATTCGGCAAAGCTGTAACCTTGCGCCAGATGGAGGTGTCGCCGTAGAATTCCTGCGCTTTCGGTAATCCCTTTTCCACGAGCATCTTATTCACTTTTTCCGTATTTTTTTGTTCCACATCGCAGAGAGCGATAATTTCCACACCCTTTATGTGTGTCATACGGTCTACAGCTCCCGGGCCGCGCATTCCCAGACCGATGAACGCGATGCGGACAGTCGGTAACGGATCAGTTTTCAATTCCAGGACATCGCTTTGTCCGGCAGGACGGGTAGGTACTTCTGTTTTTATGAAAGATGACCGTTCAGTCACTTTTTGCTGTCCGCAACTGATAAACACGAGACAAAGTAAAAATAATGAAAGATTTTTTTTCATGGGATAGAATATTTATAGGTCAATATAGTGTCTTAAAGTACCTGTGTCTTATGGATAGACGGTTGTTACAAAAAAAGTATTTAGTATCTTAATATTATAGATATCTTTCTGTCGGTTGTACCGAAAGGTAGGGAAAATCCTTTAGTAGTGCATCTTCATTATCTTTAAAGAATGCCATAGTCAATTCATAACCGGCCTGATATATTTCTTCCACATGGTCGAGGTCGAACATTGAATAGCGGGAGAGTGCCACCGATTCTATCAGATAATCGCATAGATTACGATCGAGCAGCGTATTCGAACCGGACATGTAATGGAACGAGCGCTCTGCAATGTACTTTATCGAGCTGCGGAATTCGGACTTGGTAATCGGACTTACATTTACCCCTATTATCTTTGTGCATTCGCGGCGTATTGTCGAAACCGGGAAGTTCTTGAATAGCCCTCCGTCTACATAATAATGTTTGTTGATCTCCACGGGCCTGAATATAATAGGGACGGAGCATGAGGCTATTACTGCCGGTATTAACGGGCCGGAGGTAAACACCATACTTTCACCATGCTCTATGTCTGTAGCCACCACATGCAAGGGGATTTTCAGATCTTCGAAGTTTTTTGATTTTAAATGTTTTTTCAGAAAAGACTGGAAGCCCTGACTTTTGAAAAAACCTCCGTGAGGTATTGCAAATTCCGCAAACTCGCGAAAAACCTTTTTCTTAAAGAAAGATATTATCTCTTCGGGTGTATGTCCGTCAGCATATAGTACTCCGGCAAAAGCCCCTGCGCTGGTACCCGATATAATTTCAGGATAAAGTCCTCTTTCATTGAGTGCCTGTAGTACACCAAGATGGGCAAAACCTTTTGCACCTCCTCCACTCAGAGCTATTCCCAGCTTATATATATTCTTTTCGGAGCTCATTTATTGTGTGACACAGATTTAGTTCAGAGCAAATTTAGTTATAATCCTTTTACTTATGAAACTGTTGGAGCAATAAATTGAAAAGTGAAGGTGATCTTAATAATAAGACCGTTCAATCCGGCTTAAGGTTCTTATATAATAAAAAAGCCCCTGCTTTGATGTATCAAAGCGGGGCTTATGTATTTTAGGTAATAATTATTTTACTTCAAACTCTTGTTTCATATCTATTTCTTCCTTGTTTTCATCATAAAAATGATATTCGAGAAGAGCCAGATTCTGGTTTGGTAATATGTTTATTCCCCTACTGTATCTCCATTTCCACTGCCATTTGAGGGAAACAAGACCTTGATTGATAAACGCTGCAACGTATGGATGTACGTGCAAGGTAAATTTCTTCACTTTCAGATCTTTCACAAGATAACTGATTTTCATACGCAAGGTGTCTGTGAATAATATGGATGGCCTTATCTCTCCTTTTCCGAAACAGTTGGGACAAATCTCGGTTGTGGTGATTTCCATTTCAGGACGAACGCGCTGCCTTGTGATTTGCATCAATCCAAATTTGCTCAAAGGCAAAATATTGTGCTTGGCGCGGTCGTTTGCCATTAATTCCTGCATTCTTGTTATCAGTTGACTGCGGTGCTCGCCTTCAGTCATATCTATAAAGTCGATTACGATTATGCCCCCCATGTCTCGCAATCTTAGCTGTCTGGTTATTTCTTCTGCTGCCGCGGAATTCACTTCCCAGGCGTTATTTTCTTGTCCGGCTTCCGGATTCTTAGACCTGTTACCGCTGTTTACGTCTATTACGTGTAATGCTTCCGTGTGTTCTATAATCAGATATGCTCCATTGCGGAACGTTACTGTTTTTCCGAAAAGAGCTTTTATTTGTTTTGTAACGCCGAAGTTATCGAATATGGTGAGATCACCATCGTACTGTTTTACAATGTTCTTCTTCTCAGGCGCAATGAATGAAATATAATCTTTTATCTGATTACATGTGTCGGGATCATTTACATGAATTTCCTGAAAGCTCGAATTAAATACGTCGCGCAAAAGTGCAACGATACGTCCTGTTTCTTCAAAGACGAGGGTCGGCAATTTGCTTTTTTGTATTTTGGGAAGATTGTCATCCCATCGCTTGACCAGTGTTTTCAGTTCAGTATCCAGGTCGGCTACTTTTTTGCCTTCGGCTACAGTTCTTACTATTACGCCGAAGTTTTTAGGCTTTATACTCTGTATCAGCTGGCGTAGTCGGGCTCGTTCTTCCTTCGACTTTATTTTTTGCGATACGGAGACTTTATCGTTGAAAGGTATAACAACAAGGAAACGTCCGGCCAGGGACAATTCCGATGTAAGGCGGGGGCCTTTTGTCGATATAGGTTCTTTGGCTATTTGTACCAGGATTTCCTGTCCGGGTTTCAGTATGTCGCTGATAGAGCCATCCTTGTCGATATCATTCTCCAGTTTCATTTTGGAGATGTTCGGGAATTTTTTCTTATCAACTAGTGCCTGTTTGTAGAACTTATCAACAGATTTGAATTGAGCACCAAGATCTAAATAGTGAAGAAAAGCGTCCTTTTTGTATCCAATGTCTACAAAAGCAGCGTTTAGTCCGGGCATAAGCTTTTTCACTTTGCCGGCATAGATGTTCCCTACCGCGTATGAAGCGTCTCTTCCTTCTTTTTGCAGTTCGACAAGCTTTTTGTCTTCAAGTACTGCTATCGAGACCTCATTGGGCTGAACATCGACTACTAGTTCGCTATTCATAACTATAATTTAGAAGTTGAAAATTAGATTTAAATATATTCAGTATTTAAACCTGAAAATAGGGTTGCTTCTTTATATCCGAGAAGCGGGTTTCATATAATACACAAAGAACAAACTTAAAATTCAACAATTTGTAAGTTTGTTCCTGTATATTTCTGTTAAAGAAAGAACTAAGGCTTATTTTTTCTTTTTGTGCCTATTCTTTCTCAGTCTTTTTTTGCGCTTATGCGTAGACATTTTATGTCTTTTTCTTTTCTTTCCGCTTGGCATGTTATTTATATATTTAGTAATTAATAATTATGTGCGTCTCAATTACTTTCTTACCTGGATTACGAAAGTTTTAGCCGGTTTGAATGCCGGAATTGAATGTGCTGGTATAATGATAGTCGTGTTTTTAGAAATGTTACGAGCTGTTTTTTGAGCTCTTGTCTTCACGATGAAACTACCGAAACCTCTTAAATAAACATTTTCATTCTTGCTCAGGGAGTCTTTGACTACGTCCATGAATGATTCAACTGTTTTCAATACAGTCGCTTTGTCTATGCCTGTATTTTTCGCAATCTCGTTAACGATGTCAGCTTTTGTCATTTTCTTATTTTTTTTTAGATTCAAAACAATTAATTTTTTGGACTGCAAATATATAGCTTTTTATTTACCTTTGAAACAAATAATAACCATTTTTTCTAAATAATGCAGAAATTAACTTTCGGCGACAGATGATTTTTGCTTATGGTAAATAATTGTAAATGAGTAAAGAAAAAGATTTAAGATTGAGTTCTATATTAATAAGGTGGTATAATCGGAATAAGCGAGACCTGCCCTGGCGTGATACCACAGACCCTTATATTATTTGGATTTCAGAAATCATATTGCAGCAAACTCGTGTAGATCAGGGGTATGCGTATTTCACCCGGTTTGTAAAAAGATTTCCTTCTGTAGATTTATTGGCACAGGCCGAAGAGGATGAGGTTTTGAAACTTTGGCAGGGCTTGGGATACTATAGCCGTGCGCGTAATCTTCATGCGGCCGCAAAAATAGTTTTGGAGAAATATCAGGGAGTTTTTCCACAAGACTATACTGATGTTTTGAGTATGAAAGGGGTGGGAGAGTATACGGCTGCCGCAATCGTATCTTTTGCCTATGATCAGCCGCATGCTGTAGTTGACGGTAATGTATTCAGGGTGCTGTCGCGTATATTTGCAGTAGAAGAGCCTATAGATAGCACAAAGGGTAAGAAGTTGTTTTCTCAGCTTGCTCAGGAACTTCTAGATGATAAAAGGGCGGGTTTGCACAATCAGGCTATCATGGAATTTGGAGCATTGCAGTGTGTGCCTGTGTCGCCTGATTGTAACAGTTGTCCGGCTTCGGTAATGTGTCTTGCCTATGCTCAGGACAAGGTGAATGTATATCCGGTTAAAGCCGGGAAGCAAAAAGTGCGCGCCCGTTTTTTCAATTATTTTGATGTCAGGTACGGCGATGGATATATGCTTTTGCATAAACGTACGGCCAAAGATATCTGGCAGGGCTTGTATGAATTGCCATTGATAGAAACCGCAGAAGCTATGTCTATAGAGGAGTTGCACAGGACAGATAGTTTCAGGCGTATATTCGAAAATGGAGATGGGCTTCATATTAAATATATAACGCAAATGAAGCACATTCTTTCTCATCAGGCTATACATGCAGTATTTTATCAGGTGGAGGTTCGAAAGGTGTCAGCTGTAGATGGATATATAGAGGTGAGAGCTAGTGATGTGGACGAATATCCTGTGTCTCGCCTGGTTCATAAATATTTAGAAAAAATGTAACTATTCGGGTCTGGTATTTGCATAAGCCGCAAAACGCTCTAACTTTGTACGAAACATAAACAAATATCGAAACATGGATAAGATATCTTTAATTGTTCCTTGCTATAATGAAGAACAAGCACTCCCTTTCCTATATAAAGAATTAGTGAAACTGACAGACGAAATGCCGGAACAGGAATTTGAATTTATTTTCATCAATGATGGTTCTAGGGACAAGACATTGGAGTTGGTAAAAGAATTGAAGGAGTCAGATGATAGGGTACATTTTGTATCTTTCTCCCGTAACTTCGGAAAAGAGGCCGGTATATATGCCGGACTGAAAGCGGCTACAGGTAACTATATTTCATTGATAGATGCTGACTTGCAAGATCCGCCATCTCTTTTGAAGGAGATGTATGAGAGTCTTAAAACGGAAGAATTCGACTGTGTGGCGACAAGGCGTGTCGACAGAAAGGGTGAGCCTGTCATGCGCTCATTTTTTGCCAAACAGTTTTACAAACTGATAAATAAAATCTCAGATACGGAAGTTGTTGACGGTGCGCGTGATTTCCGTCTGATGACACGGCAGATGGTAGACGCCATTCTGGAGATGAGTGAGTATAACCGTTTTTCGAAAGGTATATTTGGTTGGGTCGGATTCAAAACCAAATGGATAGCTTTTGAAAACATAGAGCGTGTTGCCGGTGAAACCAAATGGTCGTTTATCGGGTTGTTTCTGTATTCGCTGGAAGGGATAATTGCTTTCTCTACCCGGCCTTTGCTTATCGCTTCCCTCTTTGGTATCTTGTTTTGTCTCATCGCATTTGTGATGATCTGTGTTATTATTTTCAAAACGCTGGTGTTTGGGGATGATGTGCAGGGTTACCCGTCCACTATGTGTGTGATCTTCTTTATCGGAGGTATTCAATTGTTTTGCCTTGGAATTTTGGGGCAGTATCTTTCCAAAACTTATCTGGAAACCAAAAAACGACCTATTTACATAGTAAAGGAAAAAGCATAAAAGGTTATTTTGCAATCTTTGGTTGTCAAATTTGAATAATTTGGCATATAAATTTTTGTGTTTAAAAAATAAAACTGTAATTTTGCGCCGATTGTCCGCAGACTCTCATTTGGTGCGCTTTTTGCGCTTTTAGCAAAGTGTCACGAATACCATCGGAAGTGATTGACAATTGATAGAAAAGTTTTAATCTTAAAATGAAAATATGAGTTCTTCTGCTCTTTTTTTAGTTGTTCTTTTAACAGGAATTATGCTTGTGTGTGCCGGGCTCGGCATGGCATTGTTGTTATCACCGAAATCATTTAACGCACAAAAAGGAGAACCATATGAATGTGGGGTTCCTACTCACGGTACTTCATGGATGCAGTTTAAGGTAGGGTATTACCTTTATGCGATCCTGTATCTGATGTTCGATGTGGAGGCGATCTTCTTATTTCCGTGGGCGACTGTTGTACGGAATTTAGGGCTGCCCGGATTATATAGCATATTGTTTTTCGTATTAATCTTAGGCCTTGGACTGGCCTATGCATGGAGGAAAGGAGCATTGCAATGGAAATAAAGAAAATATATATAAAAGGTATTCCTAACGATGAGTTTAAGGATAATGAGTATCTTGAAGATTATATAAAGGAACTGAATGAAAACGGAGTTCCCGTTGTTGTTGGAAAGTTGGACGATCTTATTAACTGGGGACGCTCCAATTCTGTCTGGCCTCTGGCATTTGCTACCAGTTGTTGTGGTATTGAGTTTATGGCTTCGGCTGCTGCCCGTTACGACCTTGCCCGTTTTGGGATGGAGGTTACACGTAATAGTCCCCGTCAGGCCGATACGATGGTAGTAGCAGGCACAATTGTGCATAAAATGGCTCCGCTACTGAAGCGTGTATACGATCAGATGGCAGAACCGAAATATGTTGTGGCCATGGGTAGTTGTGCTATTTCCGGCGGTCCGTTTGTAGATTCATACCATGTAGTGAAAGGGATAGATGAAATAATGCCGGTAGATGTATATGTGCCGGGATGTCCTCCTCGTCCGGAAGCGCTATTCTATGGCTTGATGCAGCTGCAACGTAAAATAAAGGTAGAACGCTTTTTGTTCAAAGTGGATAAAAAGAATAAGTAACCCCTTTCTGGTTACACCAGGGGATGGTTATTCCCCATATAAAACGAACATGTAATTCGCAACTATAATATATCGATGGAAAACATCAGGAAAGTAATATTGGAAGCCGTACCCGAAGCGGTGATCGAAGAAGCCGGAAGGCTTACGGTTACTGTGGAACCGGACAAATTACGCCATTTGGCAAAAGCTCTTCGTTATCATGCAGAGTATCCTTTCGACTATCTGGCTATGCTGACCGGAATGGACTGGGGAGAAAAGCTCGGAGTAAACTATCTTTTGGCTTCATCAAAAGATTTATCCAAAGAGGTTGTAATGAAAACAGGTACAGCCGATAGAGAAAATCCTTTGCTTTATACTGTTACAGATATATGGGAAACTGCCCATTATAACGAACGTGAGGTATATGCAATGTTCGGTATCCGTTTTATCAATAATCCGGATATGCGCCGTTTCTTTCTCAATTCCGATTGGAATGGTTTTCCATTGAAAAAAGATTATGATGCAAACCCAGTATTGAATCCAGTTTCGGTAGAGAGTAAAGATATCGTTGATGTCGCTCCCCGGATTATGGAAACTCCGAATGGATTGAAGGAGGAAACTGTAAGGGTATTCGAAGAGACCGATTATATAATAAATATAGGACCACAACACCCTTCTACTCATGGGGTAATGCACTTCCGTGTTGCATTGGAAGGTGAGATGGTGAAGAAGATAGACGTTCATAGCGGATACATTCATCGCGGGATAGAAAAGATGTGTGAGAACATGACTTATCCGCAAATACTGCACCTGACAGACCGTCTGGACTATCTTTCCGCAAATATCAACCGTCACGGCCTATGTATGTGCGTGGAGAAAGCCGCAGGAATAGAAGTTCCGGAAAGAGCGCAATATATCCGTACCATTATGGATGAGTTGAATCGTATAGATTCTCATCTTGTAGCATGGGCGACCATGTGTATGGACTTAGGTTCTACCACTGCCTTTATATATGGTATGCGCGAACGCGAGGAAATTCTTAAAATATTTGAACAAACATCAGGTGGGCGTTTGATTATCAATTACAACGTTATCGGTGGTGTTATGTTCGATATATACCCTGAATTCCAGAAAGATGTAAAAGCGTTTATTCCGCTTATGCGTAAGCGCCTGAAAGAATACGACCGATTGTTTACAGGAAATGTTATTGCACTGGGACGTATGAAAGGAATTGGCCTTCTTTCCAAAGAAGATGCTATCTCTTATGCGGTTACAGGGCCTGCCGGACGTGGATCGGGTTTTGCTTCTGACATCCGTAAGCATGTACCTTATGCGCTTTACGACAAAGTAGAATTTACAGAAATTATACGCGAAGAAGGAGACGCTTTCGCCAGATACCTGAACCGTCTGGATGAAATAGAAGAGTCTCTGAAAATTATAGAACAATTGGTAGACAATATACCTGATGGCGAATTCTTAGCTAAAACAAAAGCTATCATCAAATTGCCTGAAGGAGAATTTTACCAGAGAGTGGAAGCCGGCCGTGGAGAATTCGGTGTATTCATCGAAAGCCGTGGTGATAAGGTTCCATACCGTCTGAAGTTCCGTTCTCCGTCGATGGCTGCCGTGTCGGTGATGCCTTTGATTTGTGAAGATGAAAAAATTTCAGACTTTATCGGTATCGGTGGTTCTATGGACTATGTGATTCCTGATATCGACCGTTAATACAGATTAAGGTCTCAGGCCTATTTGTTGCTTTTGTATTTGCAACAGCAATAGTAGGTTGCGATTAAATAATGTTGCATTAAATGCTTTTTTGCTTATTCATTTTATCAATATAAAAACATATGCTGTTAAAATTTTCGTTAGAGCCCTCTCAATTGACCACATGGCTTGATACATGGCTACACGCCAATTTGCCTACATGGGCAGCTCTGACAATAGAATTTGTACTGATAGGTGTTGTCTTACTTACTCTTTATGCAGTACTGGCCTTGATATTAATCTATGTAGAACGTAAAATTACGGCATTTTTTCAGGCTCGTTTAGGTCCCAACCGTGTAGGTAAGTACGGACTCGTTCAGAGTGTGGCCGACATGGTTAAGATATTGCTGAAAGAAATTATTCATGTTAAGCAATCTGACAGGTTCCTGTTTTTTACAGCGCCTTTCTTTATGATTGTGGCTTCCATGCTTACATTCGGTGCATTACCATTTGGGCAGGGACTTCAAATCGTGGATTTCAATATCGGAGCATTCTATGTAATTGCCGTTTCATCATTGGGTATCATCGGTGTACTATTGGCAGGATGGTCCAGTAACAACAAATATTCGATGATTGGAGCCATGCGAAGCGGTGCGCAATTTATTAGCTACGAGCTTTCAGCAGGATTTGCTTTGATGACAATGGTTGTACTTTCGGGTACAATGAGTTTTTCCCAGATAATACAGGGACAGACATATCTTCACCAATGGAATATAATAGCAGGACACGTGCCCGCATTTATTGCATTTATTATCTATCTGATTTCAGGACATGCCGAGACTAACCGTGGACCTTTCGACTTACCGGAAGCCGAATCGGAGTTAACGGCAGGTTATCATACGGAATATTCAGGATTGCAATTCGGGTTTTTCTATCTGGCAGAGTATCTGAATATGTTTATCGTTGCTGGTATCGCCGCTACAGTATTCTTAGGAGGATGGATGCCTGTACAAATTGAAGGTTGGGATGACTTTAACCAGATAATGAACTATATTCCTTCATTCGTGTGGTTCTTTATGAAAGCAGGATTCCTTGTTTTCCTTAGTTTGTGGGTAAGATGGACATTCCCGCGTTTGCGTATCGACCAGCTATTGAATCTGGAATGGAAATATTTATTACCGATCAATATGGTAAACATATTATTGATGGTAGCTATGGTTTTATTGGGTTGGACTTTTAAATGAGTAAAAGATAGTATTTATATACTGTTGCAGATATAAAAATAATAAAAAGGTCTGAGGCCTTAATTTATAGAAAATACGACAATGAGTTCAGTATCAGAATATTTTTCAGGTTTATTTGGAGGTATCAAGTCATTGCTCACGGGGATGAGAGTGACGTGGGGTGAGCTGTGGACAAAAAAGATCACAGAGCAATACCCTGAAAACCGTGCAACCCTAGTAATCCCTGACCGTTTCCGTGGCGAGCTGATTATGCCGCACGATGAAAACAACGAACATGCCTGTACCGCTTGTGGTATCTGTCAGATGAATTGTCCGAACGGAACAATACAGGTTATATCGAAGAGTATAGAAACAGAAGACGGGAAAAAGAAAAAAATCATAGATCGTTACATCTATGATTTAGGAATGTGTACATTCTGTAATCTGTGCGTGATAACTTGTCCGTCGGATGCAATTGTTTTTGCGAATACGTTTGAAAATTCGCTTTTCACTCGTAGCAAGCTTATACAGCAATTAAACCATGAGGGGTCTAAGCTTCGTGAAAAGAAAAAGGAAAAACCGGCTCCTGCTGTAGTCTCAGCTCCTGTAGCTAAAGCTGAAGAAGCTGTGCATGGAAAGAGTACTGCACCGGAAAATGTTCCTCAAACACCGCTTGAGCCTATACCTGCACAGGATATAAAAACGACCGATGGAAGCCATCCCGAACTGGATGTGAAAAAGGATGTGACAACCAAGACAGTACCTGCATCGAAAACAGATGGAGATATTGAGCCAAAAGAAGATAAAGAATAAATAATATACGATAATCAACAGATTATGGCAGAACAGATTATATTTTACATTATAGCGACAATCATTGTGTTTTCCACCATCATGGCGGTTACGACACAAAAGATTATCCGCTCGGCGACATTCCTGTTATTTGTCCTTTTAGGAACAGCAGGTTTGTATTTACTTCTCGATTACCATTTCCTGATGGCAGTACAGATTGCAGTCTATGCAGGAGGGGTGATGGTACTATTTATCTTTGCTATCCTGCTCACCCATGAACCGGGTGTGGATGTAAAATTCGAAAAACCGGGCAGGATGTTTGTCGCAGCTGTTACGGCTTTGGCCGGACTTGGTATTTGTGGTCACATTATATTCTACAATGTGAATAAATTCTATACTTATGTTACGCAGAGCGAATTGCAGATGCAGGATATAGGTATGGCGATGATGGGTACGGATAAATACCAATACTTATTGCCGTTCGAGGCTATAAGCGTGTTATTGTTAGCTTGTATTATTGGTGGTATAATGATTGCCAGAAAAAGATAAATAGACATTATGGGTGATTTTATAACAAGTTTTCTATCAGGACCGGTGCCTATCGAGGCATATCTGGCGGTAAGTACGATTATGTTCTTTGCCGGAGTATATGGTTTCCTTTCGCGTAAAAACATGTTGATGGTTCTGGTTTCTGTAGAGTTGATGCTCAATGCCGCCGACCTGAATTTTGTGGTATTCAACCGTTATCTGTATCCGGGACAGCTCGAAGGGTTTTTCTTTACCCTGTTTGCAATAGGAATAGCCGCCGCCGAAACAGCGATAGCCATCGCCATCATTATTAATATATACCGCCATGTGAAGAGTATATATATAGATGAGAATATTACTAAAATGAAAAACTAAGCAAGGAAAAGATAAGGTCTCAGACCTATTTGTAACTTTTTATATCTATAACAACAATAGTCGGTTACAATTAAATAATATTGCATTAAATACTTTCTTTTACTTATAAGATATGGACGCATTTAATTATTCTATACTGATACTTGTACTTCCTGTCGTAATGTTCCTCATTTTGGGGCTGGGCGGAAAATATATGAAGCCTGTAATTGCCGGAACACTGGGGAGCCTTTCCCTTGCTGTAATGGCAGTGTTGGCTTATACTACAGCCTATCAGTATTTCTTCGAAGTTGGAAAAGGTGCCGATGGCGTTTATCAGGCTATAAATGTATTCCACTTCCAGTGGTTAAGATTTACGGATACATTGCATATCGACTTAGGAATGTACCTCGATCCTATTTCGGTGATGATGCTCGTAGTGATTACTACCGTATCTCTGATGGTACATGTTTATAGCTTAGGCTATATGAAGGGTGAAAAAGGATTTCAACGTTATTACGCTTTTCTATCCCTGTTTAGTTTCGCAATGCTCGGGCTTGTTGTGGCAACCAATATATTCCAGATGTATATCTTCTGGGAACTAGTGGGGGTATCTTCATTCCTGCTCATCAGTTTCTATTATGTAAAACCGTCGGCAGTAGCTGCTTCAAAGAAAGCATTTATTGTTACTCGTTTTGCCGACTTCTTCTTCCTTGTAGGTATTCTGTTACTATCATATTTCACAGGTACATTCGACTTTGCTACATTGACAGCATCGAATGCAGATATCTGTGTGTCGTCTACAGCCGGGATGTCATTCCTTGGCATGTCTGTTCTATCGTGGGCAATGCTTCTTATATTCATGGGAGGTGCCGGAAAATCGGCGATGATGCCGTTTCACATTTGGTTGCCCGATGCGATGGAAGGCCCGACCCCTGCGTCTGCGCTTATCCATGCGGCAACGATGGTGGTAGCCGGAGTATTCCTTGTAGCGCGCTTATTCCCTATATATCACTTCGGAGCGCCTGAAATTTTGACTGTTATAGCGTGGGTAGGAGCGATCACGGCATTGTTTGCTGCGGTAGTGGCATGTACCCAAACCGATATTAAACGTGTACTGGCATTCTCAACTATATCTCAGATTGCATTCATGCTTACCTCTTTAGGGGTTTCCAAATTTGGAGAACATGAAGGACTGGGTTATATGGCTGGTATGTTCCATTTGTTTACTCATGCATTCTTCAAAGCTCTGTTGTTCCTTGGAGCAGGAGCTATTATCCATGCGGTACACAGTAATGAGATGGGAGATATGGGCGGTCTGAAAAAATATATGCCGATTACGTGTATTACATTTGCAATCGCATTGTTTGCAATTGCCGGCGTACCGTTCTTCTCCGGATTCTATAGTAAGGATGAAATACTGGCTTCGGCTTTCGAACATAACAAAGCAATATACTTTATATTGAGTTTTGCTGCGGGATTGACGGCATTCTACATGACACGTCTTTTCCTACGCATCTTCTTCTACGAAAGTGATAAGCACTATCATCACAAGCCTCACGAAGCAGGCCCTATGATGTTTATACCTCTTATTATATTAGCCATATTTGCATTTGGTGCAGGGTATATTCCATTCGGACATTTTGTTACGTCTGACGGTGCATCATATGATATTCATATCGATTGGCAGGTAGCGATAACAAGTATCATTATCTCATTTATTGGAATGGGTATTGCGGTGCGGATGTATTATAAGAAAAATGATATACCTGATAGAATTACAGCAAGTATCAGCACATTCTACAAATGGGCGTACAATAAGTTCTATTTCGACGAATTGTGGCTATATGTAACGCGTAATATTATTTTCAAACGTATCTCTGCAACGATAGCATGGTTCGATAAGAAGTTTGTAGACGGCTTTATGGATTCACTGGCTTATGTAACACAGGCAGCGTCCAGCACAATCAAAGACTTCCAGTCGGGATATATCCAACAATATGCATTTGCGTATCTGCTGGGAGCGTTGATACTTGTAGTCGGTTTTGGCGGATGGTTAATTGCTTTTATTTGTAAATAAGATATAGTTAAAAATATAAGAATATGAATATTCTTTCATTATTTGTTCTGGTTCCTGTTGTGATGTTGCTTGCGTTTATACCTTGCCGCAACATCAAACAAGTACGCACCGTGGGAGTAGTAGGTGCAGTTATAGAAGTTATTTTAGCTTTGGTTCTCCTGTTTATGTTCTATCAGGAACGTGCAGCAGGAAATGCAGCGGAAATGCTGTTCACATTCGATGCAGTTTGGTTTCAGGCAGCAAGCATGAATATACATTACGCTATCGGGGTTGATGGTATTTCTGTGCTGATGATACTGCTTACCGCTGTCATTATATTTACAGGGACTTTTGCTTCATGGAATATGAACCCGTTGCCAAAAGACTTCTTTATGTGGCTGACTCTCTTGTCTATCGGTGTATATGGCTTCTTCATCTCTTTGGATATGTTTACCATGTTCTTCTTTTACGAGATAGCCCTGATACCGATGTACTTGTTGATCGGGCTTTGGGGTACGGGGCGTAAAGAATATTCGGCAATGAAACTTACCCTCATGTTGATGGGAGGTTCGGCATTCCTCTTCGTAGGTATTCTTGGTATATACTTCCATTCTTCCGTTACAGGAGATTATACATTCAATATACTGGAAATAGCTGCAAATAATTCGATTCCTGTTTCAGTCCAATACTGGGCATTCCCTCTTACATTCTTAGGTTTTGGAGTTCTTGGAGCTTTGTTTCCATTCCATACGTGGTCGCCTGATGGTCATGCATCTGCACCGACAGCTGTATCTATGCTTCATGCAGGAGTATTGATGAAGCTGGGAGGATACGGTTGTTTCCGTATCGCTATGCGTCTGATGCCGGAAGCTGCTGACGAACTATCCTGGATATTCATTATACTTACAGGTATCAGTGTTATCTACGGAGCATTAGGAGCTATTGCTCAAACAGACTTGAAATATATCAATGCTTATTCTTCAGTGAGCCACTGTGGATTGGTATTGTTTGCTATATTGATGATGAACCAGACCGCCATGACGGGTGCTGTGATGCAGATGCTTTCACATGGTCTGATGACAGCTCTTTTCTTTGCCCTGATTGGTATGATATACGGACGTACACATACTCGCGATATACGCCAGATGGGAGGGCTGATGAAGATTATGCCATTCCTGAGCGTATGTTATGTGATTGCCGGTTTGGCATCTTTGGGACTACCGGGATTGAGTGGTTTCGTTGCTGAGATGACAATTTTTGTAGGTGCATTTGAGCACAACGATTTGTTCCATCGAATCTTTACCATTGCAGCAATATCTTCAATTGTGGTAACAGCTGTTTATATTCTGAAAGTGGTTGGTAAAATATTATATGGTCCGGTTCAGGATCCGCATCATTTAGAATTGACTGATGCTGTATGGCATGAAAAAATAGCAACAGTAGGATTGATAATCTGTGTTGCAGGTATGGGATTGTTCCCGGGATGGATTTCCGATTTGATTACTTCAAGTCTGGGATATATAAAATAAGTAAGAAATAGATTGTAAACATTGAAATTATAAGATATAAAAATGGATTTGAGTAATTATTTGTTGATGAAGCACGAGCTATCACTTGTTGTGGTATTTCTCTTACTTATTATTTATGATTTGTTTGCTTCGGACAACGCAAAGAAATATTTCTTCCCCGTGGCCTGTACTTTGTTTCTGGCACATACCGTCCTATGTTTCTTTTTTAAAGATAGTGGAGCATCCTTTGCAGGCATGTATGTTACCGGTCCGGCTTATCTTACAATAAAGAATATACTGAATATAGGTGTATTCCTCATTTTCTTACAAGCAAATTCATGGCTCAACAGACCTGATTCGATAATCAAGCGTGGAGAATTCTTCATGCTGACTATACTTACCCTGATCGGTATGAATCTCATGATTTCTTCCGGAAACTTCCTGTTGTTCTATATTGGCCTCGAAACAGCATCCTTGCCTATCGCGGCTTTGGTTGCGTTTGATAAATACAGACAAGAATCGGCAGAAGCCGGAGCCAAATATATATTTAATGCTATCTTCTCATCAGGTATGATGGTTTTCGGGTTATCATTCTTATATGGAGCCTGCGGAACGCTATATTATGCAGATATCGCAACAAATATATATTCTACGCCGATGGTAATAATGGCAATGGTATTTATTCTGGCTGGAATATTCTTTAAAATATCTCTTGTTCCGTTCCATCTTTGGGCACCGGACACATATCAGGGCGCGCCTACCAATGTGACCCTTTATTTATCTACCATATCGAAGGGGGCCGCAGTGTTTGCTCTGATGACTATCCTGTTCAAAGTGTTTCCAGTACTTGCAGACGTTTGGCAAAACATAATATGGATCATAATCCTGCTTACTATTACAATTGGTAACCTGTTTGCTCTTCGTCAGAAGAATATGAAACGCTTCCTTGCATTCTCTTCCATATCGCAGGCCGGTTATATTATGTTAAGTGTATTTACGGGAACAGCCGAAGGTATGGCTGCAACAATGTTCTACATCTTTGTGTATGTATTCTCCAATCTGGCAGCTTTCGGAGTTATTTCTGCGATAGAGGATAAGACAGGTAAAGTGAGTATGAATGACTACAACGGATTATATTATACCAATCCAAAACTGGCGTTGGCTATGATGATTGCCATGTTCTCGTTGGGAGGTATTCCTCCGACAGCCGGTTTCTTCAGTAAGTTGTTCGTATTTATGACAGCTATGCAGCAGGGACATGTGTTACTTGTTTTCCTTGCATTCCTGAATACAGTTATATCGCTATATTACTATTTACTGGTAGTAAAAGCAATGTTTATCAATAAGAACAATTCTCCTATTGAGGCTGTTAATACAGACGGATATTTAAAGATATCATTGGTCGTATCGATGGCCGGAATATTTGTAATCGGTATGGTAAGCTGTTTCTATCAATATATAGATAAAGTTAGTTTTGGCATATATTAAATATTATTAATTTATAAATAAAATTCGACAGAAGACTGTATCTTTGGGCTTCTGTCGAATTTTGTACAATAAAAACATATAAGAAAGAGAGTGTTTAATGATATGATATTCAGTCTAACTGATTGTCGTATTTTAAGTTAACGAAATAATAAATAGGTCTGAGACCTTACAACAAATATCATTTATGAATTTATTTGTTTTACTTCAGGCGGCTACCCCCGTTGTAGAAATGGCGGAGCAAACAGCCCAGGTTGCTCCCGAAGAGAGTTATTTAAGCCTTGTGATGAAAGGTGGATGGATACTATTGCCCATCTTTCTTTTGTCGCTTTTAGCTATATATGTCATTATAAATAAGTGGCTGGTAGTAAATCGTCTTGGTAAAAAAGATTCGGTCTGGCTATCCCGGGTTGTGGAGTTGATACACGAAGGAAAAGTCGATAAAGCTTTGAAATTTTGCGTAGAACGTCCTTATGCTTCAGCTAAAGTGATTGCCGCCGGACTTAAAGACTTTGATCGTGATGATAAAGAAATACAAGAGTCGATGGAAGTCGAAGCCCGCCAGCAAATAAGTATATTGGAAAACCAGATGAACTGGCTTGGAATCACAGCTTCTATTGCACCTATGCTCGGGTTTCTGGGTACAATTTTCGGGGTTATAAAGATCTTCTATGATATAGCAAAGACAAACGATCTCGCTATAGATACGATTTCTACGGGACTTTATCAGAAAATGATATGTTCCGGAGCCGGGTTGCTCGTAGGGATTATAGCATATGCGGGTTATTATGTACTGAACGGACGTATCGACAAAGTGGTAGTCAACATCGATAAAGAATCTAACGAAGTATTGAAGGCAATCAGAGCTTATAAAAGAGGTAGTGTTGAGGCCTGATTTTATAAAGCTTATTCTTAAAAAAGAGAGAAAACATGAAAATAGAACGGAGAAAATCAAGGGCTGCGGAGGTTTATACCTCTTCGTTGAACGATATAATGTTCTTCCTGTTGTTGTTTTTTCTTATAATATCCACTATGGTTACTCCGGCGGCTATCAGAGTGCTTTTGCCGAATGCCGCAACTTCGGAGCAGGTTGTAACCAAGAAGAATATTAACTTGATAATAACTCAGGATTTGAGATATTATGTTAATGATAAGGAAGTTACGAAAGAGGAGATTGAGCCGGCCTTGATGGCAGCTATTACAAAGGAAAAAGAAAAGAACAATAATGTCGAAGTAAATGTTCTATTACAAGCAGATAAGTCATTGAGTCTGCAGAACGTTGTTGATGTGATTGATATCGGGAATAAATTGCAAGTGAAAATGGTGCTGTTTACCCAAAAACCTGAATAATTAATTTCTAAAAAAAAGACAAAATCATAAGTTTCACTATTACTAAAAAAAGATAATAATAGATGAAATTTATACTAGATGATGCAACATTTCTACAAAAAATGCATCTCTAAAATGAAGCTTGACCAATATGAATGAACTGCAAATTATAGCAGGCTGTAAGGAACAAAAGCGTGAAGCTCAAAAAATGCTATACGAGGTGTATGCCCGTAAGATGTATAGTATTTGCTTACGCTATAGTTCTGATCAAGACGCTGCTCAGGATTTATTGCAGGACGGATTCATGAAAGTATTTGCCAATATTGATTCATTTCAAGATAGAGGCTCTTTCGAAGGTTGGCTCAAGCGCATATTTATAAACCTTGCTTTAGAAAACTTAAGAAAGAAAAAATCAATAATTCAGACTTCCGATGATGTTCAGAATCTTCCCGATGTAGTGGACGATTCTACTGAAGACGAGCAAATGTATAAAATATCGGAGGGTGAATTACTGAAAATGGTACAAGACCTGCCGCGTGGTTATTCTACAGTTTTCAACTTGTATGCGATAGAAGATTATTCACACAAGGAAATAGCAGAAATGATGGGTATTAGTGAAGGTACTTCACGTTCTCAATATGTAAGAGCCCGAAATATCTTACAGGAGAGGGTGAAACAATATATTAAAGAGAGATCATAACAAGATGATAGAAGATAAAGACAAAATAAAGGATCTATTCTCCTCAAAGTTAGGAAACTTTGAGCCGGAAGTGCCTGCATCCATTTGGGGTGGGCTGGATCAGCTTTTGTCTAATCAGCCTGTACAAGCGCCTGATGCATCATCTTCATCTTCATCTGCAAATTCTTCGACAGCCAATGCAGCTTCTTCGACCTCAAAAGCATCTACTATAAAGACCGTCGCTATTGCTGTAGGTGTAGCAGCAGCAATTGCAATTGGTATATTATCTATTCCAACAGATGATAAACCAATAATGGAAGATACTAATGTTGTTGTAACAGAAGGAGTTAAGACTCCTGTTGAAACGCAGGATGTGGATACTGTGATTGAGGTTCCAAAAGTTGTGCCGCCACTACTGGCCAAGGCACGGGCTATAGTTGAACCGGTAGAAGCTGTAGCAACAACGGAACCTGAACCAGAACCAGAAGTGGTATCTGAACCTTTAGTGAAAGAAGAAGTTAAGGAAGAGAAAAAAGAAGTAAAAGCTGCGCCAATGTTGGCACAAACGAGAGTTATATTGCCGGAAGCGGAATCACCGTCGAAAGGACTCTCTCTTGGAATTACTGTTGATGCAGGGTTGTTTGCTGACAATGTAAATGAAAGAGGCGGGGATATCCTGTTCTCTCGTAAGGTAAGATCTTCGACTTTCAGGTCAGCTCTGAATAAGGAAAATAGTGAGTTTGAACTTGAACATAAGCAGCCTATTTCGTTTGGAGTAACAATCAGCAAACAGATAGCACCAAAATTATCATTCGAAACGGGGTTGGTTTATACACACTTGTCATCGAAGATAAAATCAAGTAGCGTGTTCAATATAAGTGAATCGCAGTATTTTAACTATCTGGGTATACCATTATCTCTGAATTATACGTTCTTTGAATTAGGTAAGACTAAATTCTATTTTGCACTGGGTGGAATGGTACAGAAAGATATAAATGGAAGATATGTAAGCAATATGGGCTTCTCCATGCTGGATATTGAAGATAAAGACCTAGCAGGACATGTCTTTTATTCTGAGCCATATTATATAAGAGAGTCTGTGAAACAATCAAATCCTCAGTTCTCGGTAAGATCATCTCTGGGTATTTCCTACCCTTTGTATAAAAAAATGTATCTTTATGGGACGATAGGAGGGGCATATTACTTCGATGCCAGAAATAAGTACAGAACTATATATTCTGACAGAAAGACCCAGTTAGACCTGAATCTGGGAATTAAATTTGATTTTTAAAAAAAATAATACAATTAAAAAATAAACATGAAAAAAACATCTTTACTGAAAATTTTTTGTAGTGTGTTCTCCGTGGTGTTGCTGATGTCATCATGCTTGGGAGATGGGGACAGTTCATTTACTATTGAGAAGGATTTCGCTTATATTACGAAGGACGATTATGGACGGAAATTTGCCGTTACATCAAACGGATATATAATGCATGATAATATTACTAATTTAACTGAAGTAAATAAATGCTATTTTATAGGTTATAAGATATCATCTTCTTCGGCACAAGGATATTATGATGCAGAGTATGTGAATATACTGAATAATGGAAATGCTATAGCTCAGGAATCTTTGAGATTAAATAAACCGTATGAAAATAGTAACTTAGTTAGCAGAAACGATACCATTGTTCCTACAAGTGTAAGTATTGCAGCATGGTCTCCGGCAAATACCATTGGAGATAACTGGCTGATCGGCTACAGCCTGACTAAGAAAGAAAGAGATGAAGTTAAAGCTTTCTTTTATTATGATGCAACTAACCAGAAAGATTCGGAAGGTGAAATTGATCCGACTAAAGATAATAAAATTATTATTGACGTAAGATTCGGTATAACAGATAAAGGAACAGGTGATAATAATATAACCGATTCTTTTTCTGCCATAGGGAATTTGTCTTACCTCAGAAGTAGCTTTTCACCAAACTTTAGCGGTGTGACTACCGACTATGTAAATGTACCGGTAAAATTCAGATACCAGAAGTATACTTCTTCGGGGCAACCGGCAGAAGTGGTTTATATTGGTAACTGGCAGTTATCGGGTAGTAATGCATACTACATTCAGTTCAAAAAATAATATATAATCAAGAATAGCAATAAGAGACGTAGCCCGTGGACTACGTCTCTTTTATGTATAAAGAAATGTTGGAAAAAGATATCTTAACCATAATAACAGATCATTTGCCGCAGATAATAGCTTCGGCGATTATAATTTTATTAACTCCTTCTTCAAAATATATAGTAGGTAAAATAATAAGAAAATACGGTTCTCTTACTTTGAAGTCAGAACCCCGGACATTGCATATTATACAAGTAATAAATATACTTATCAACTTCACTTGTTTGGTTACTCTTGCTATTATCTGGGGTGTACAGCCACAGAATATGCTCGTGGCCCTGTCCTCTATATTTGCAGTGATAGGTGTTGCCATGTTTGCTCAATGGTCTATCCTAAGTAATATCACAGCCGGAATTATAATATTTTTTACTACGCCATTCAAGATTGGGGACGAGATCCATATTCTGGATAAAGATACTCCTATAGATGCCATAATAGAGAATATTCTGACATTTCATACCCACCTCAGGACTAAAGATAATGAGCTTATAATCATACCAAACTCACTCTTTTTGCAAAAAATAGTTTCTGTCGGAAAAATGGAAAGATAAAATGTAGCAGAATATGTTAAGTG
Source organism: Dysgonomonas sp. GY75 (assembly GCF_015234155.1). Classification (NCBI taxonomy): domain Bacteria; kingdom Pseudomonadati; phylum Bacteroidota; class Bacteroidia; order Bacteroidales; family Dysgonomonadaceae; genus Dysgonomonas; species Dysgonomonas sp. GY75. The sequence continues at coordinate 12,346 of NZ_JADCLQ010000044.1, read as the reverse complement.
GATTTTTTTCCTATATTTGTGATATTATAAACGAAATAGATAGTTGGATATGTCAGTGAACAAAGTAATATTGATAGGGAATGTAGGGAAAGATCCTGATGTGAAATATTTTGATAATGGGAGCGTAGTTGCTAATTTTACATTGGCCACTACCGAGAGAGGATATACTGCTGCTAACGGGACGCAGATCCCCGACCGTACCGAATGGCATAATATAGTTTGTTGGAGAGGTTTGGCTAAAGTAGCAGAACAGTTTGTGAAAAAAGGGACTCAGGTGTATGTTGAAGGTAAAATACGATCACGCACATATGACGATGCCAATGGAATGAAACGGTATGTAAATGAGATATATGCAGATAATCTCGAGCTACTGGGCAGCCGTAGGAGAGAAGGAGGAGAGGGTACTGAAAATATGCCGTATTCCCAGCCTGCAAACGAATCTTATCAATCACCGAATTCATATAATTCTACGAATAATATATCAGAGGAGGATGATTTGCCATTTTAGAGAAGATCATGATCTCATAGAATGAGATTTATCGAATATATTAGACAGGTTAATACAAATAGGAGACTGTTTGCTTTAATCTGTTTTTATTTTAGGGCAAAGACTATTTTTACATAGCGCATATATGGGGAAGCAAGCAACGTTATTCTTAATCATCTGTTGTATATTCATTTCTTGCAACGAATATACGCCGAAGCCTGTGGGGTATCCGCGAATAGATAAGGTGGAGTCCGGAGTGGTGAGATTCGAACATGCTGCATTCTCTTTCCGGTATCCGGCAAATGCCCGTATAGAAGAAGTGAGAAAAAACGATGAATCCGGCTTTTGGTTTAATATCTCTTATCCTGAATATGATGCGATTCTATACTGTACATATTTTCCGGTCGATAAGAGAAAACTTTCCGGTGCATTGGAGGATAGCTATCAGTTGGCATATAGCCAGGCATTGAAGGCGAATGGTATACAACAATCCCTCTTTACAGACTCATTGCACCATACATCGGGAATAATTTATGATGTAAAAGGCTCGGTAGCAAGTCCGATCCAATTTTATCTGACTGATAATGCCTCTAATTTTCTGAGAGGCTCATTATATTTCAATCAACAGGTCAATGCCGACTCTATTGCTCCGGTAGTAGGATTTCTGCGGGAAGATATTGTCGCCCTGATAGAATCTCTCGAATGGAAGAACACAAGAGTAACACCATGAAGATTCCCCAAGTGCTGATATATACATGTCTGCTTACTCTCGGGGTTTCTTTATTTATATACCTCGACATTGAGAATACAAGCCTTTTGTACGACGATGTATATTCCATTTTCATGGTGAAGGCATCATATACTGATATTATAAATATAACGGCATCAGATGTACACCCTCCGTTATATTACTGGTGTTTAAAATTTTTCACTTCTTTTTTCGGAGATTCTCTCTTCTCTTTCAGAGTATTCTCTACACTAGGCATTATTGCGGTTCTTCTCTTAGGCTGTTTTCCTATACGGCGTTTATTCGGGGATAAAACGGCTATTTTCTTTATGCTGCTGATTATTATATTTCCGGTTACCCAGTATCTGGCAACGGAAATAAGGATGTATTCGTGGACAATGTTTTTTGTCTTGGCTTGTGCATTATCTGCTTATCACGCTTTCGACAAAGGGGAGAAGAAGTATTGGACGCTGTTTCTTGTAACAGGCCTTTGCGCAGCATATCTCCACAACTATGGACTATTAAGCGTTTTTGGCATATATATACTGTTTTTCTTCTTCCTGATACGGACAAAAAAGAAATTGACTTATCTGATTCTTTGTGGAGTAGCCTTTTTTATAGCCTATCTTCCTTGGCTTATTCAGTTGTGGGAACAAGTTGATAATGTTTCATCTGATTACTGGATAAAGCCGCTGACCCTGAACGATATATTCCTGCATATTTACTATTTCTATTCACCAAAGGAAATCTGGCTGCCATTTACTAATTTTACAAAAGGGCAAATGATGACCGGATTAATAATTCTGATGGCGATACAGTTGATCTTAACAATCAAAGTGTTACTGTCCGGTAATACGAAGAAAGATAGAATGTCATTGCTCACTATCTTCTCCTTTATTACATTTCTTATACCTATAGCGATAGGATTTATTATCTCCGTTGCATACCTGCCCATATTGGTGACACGTTATATGACCTGTTCATTTGGCCTTTTCGTTTTAAGTCTTGCTTTTGTCTTGGCAAAGGCTATGGAGTTTCCTGTATGCAAGCGACTCTCATCTGTTTTCCTACTTCTTCTGTTTTTTACCGGGGGAGTAAGGCTCTATTCCGGTGTGGATTATTATAACCGTACCGAATCGGCGTATCAGGAAATCCGACAATTTGTAAAGGATGGCGGTCAGGAAAAAAAATCTCTTGTTGTTAATGATTTTTCCTATCATGTTATGCCCCGATTGCAGATGATAGCTCCGGATAATGAATGTTTTGTCTTATTGACAGGTGAGGGGAAAGAGGATTTTCATCCATTCCGCTTTCAAAAAATAAGACCGGAAGACTTTGTTACAGAAGAATTTATTCTTGTGCATCAGGATAGAGAAGCCATACAGGACGATTTCAGGCAATACAGACAATCGTTAGATAATCGTTATGCCGTTATTGACAGTTTGCATGCTACAGATATCCGCTTGTATCATATGAAAAAGGTAACACCATAGAATGCCATAATGTTGGGAAACATTTATCTATGTAATTAGAGCCAATAGCCTTTAGCTGATAGTTCTTTGAAGTGTTGGGATAAGTAGTAAGTTTTAAGTATTAAGTTGAAAGTTATATAAGATACGAGTAGACAAGACACAAGATACGAGTTATTAACTGATATTTGTTGACTATTAACTGAAAAAATGTTACTTTTTATATCGTAGATATTCATAAAAATTAAATGGCAAATGAAGCAAAGCATAGATTAAACATTTTTTCATACCTTTGTCCCCTGAAAAATAGAGATATTAACATGGCAGATACCAAGGCGCAGTTTGAGCAGGTGATTGCGATATGTCGCAACCTTTTTGCTAAAAAGCTGAAAGATTATGGAGCATCGTGGCGAATCCTTCGCCCTCAGTCGGTTACAGACCAGATTCTTATCAAGGCGAAACGTATAAGGAGCATTGAAGAAAAAGGTGTAAGCCTTATAGATGAAGGTATCGCTCCTGAGTTTATTGGTATTGTAAACTATGGTATTATAGGGCTTATTCAACTCGAACTCGGATTCTCAGACAGTGTGGATTTGAACGAAGAACAGGTTCTGGCGTTATATGATAAGCATATGACGCAGACCAAAGAGTTGATGTATGCAAAGAACCATGATTATGACGAGGCCTGGCGGGCTATGCGCATCAGTTCTTACACAGATCTTATTCTGACTAAAATATACAGGACAAAGCAAATAGAAGAGAATAAAGGTCAGACAATTGTATCGGAAGGTGTCGATGCCAACTATATGGATATGATTAATTATTCGTTGTTCGGGCTTATTAAACTTGAATTTCCCGATAACGAAAACTAACTGCTAATGAGTAAGAAGGATATTGGGATAAAGATATTAACAGAGGTTTCCAGAGTTATTCTTGGTGTAACCTTTATTTTTTCCGGATTTGTAAAAGCTGTAGATCCCTATGGAACGGCATATAAGATAGACGACTATTTTGCAGCGTTTAATCTTACCTCTCTTACTTTCTTTTCCTTTCCTCTTTCGGCCTTACAGAGTATAGTCGAATTTGCAATGGGAGCTTGTATGTTGTTTGGGCTTTACCGCCGTTGGAACTCCCGGCTTACATTAGTGGTTATGGTTTTTATGACCATCCTTACGCTTTATCTGGCCATTGCCGACCCTGTGGAAGATTGCGGTTGTTTCGGAGACGCACTGGTTATTACCAACTGGCAAACGTTTTATAAGAATATAGTATTGCTGATATGTTCCATTATTGTATTCAGATATTGTGAACGGATTAGTAATTTCTTTACAGGTAAAACTTATTGGCTGGCATTTCTGTATATACTTATTTTTATTAGTTTATTCACATTCCGTAATTATATATATGAGCCGTTATTTGATTTCCGCCCATACAAAATAGGGGCATCCATACCCGGACAGATGGGGGTGGAAGAAGGTAAGGGCCGTGAAGAGGTATCTATGCTGGTCTATGCCAAAGACGGAGTGGAAAAAGAATTCACAGAGGAGAATTATCCATGGGAAGACAGTACCTGGGTCTTTGTTAGGATGGAAACCAAAGTGCTGAAAGAAGGTGTGACATCGAAGATAAAGGACTTCGTGATAACTGAACTCTCCTTTGATGCAAAGAAGTCTGAAGTTATAGCCCAGAATGATATTACGGCTGATATATTGTCCGACAGCGGCTATGTATTCCTGATGTTGTCGCCGTCTCTTGAAGATATGAGTACATGGTATCTCAGCAATTTTGAGGATGTGAACAATTATGCAGATTACGGAGGATACAAGTTCTATTGCGTAACATCGTCCACTACTGATGAAATACTGCGCTGGTCGAAAGAAAACGTTATAAACTTCAGATTCTGTACGATGGACGAACGGGCGATAAAAACCATTGTGCGTTCCAATCCGGGAATGATATTATTGAAAGACGGAGTAGTGATCAATAAATGGGCAAATGTAGAAGTCCCCGCAGAAGAGGATTTGGTAAAGCCTCTGGAAGAATTGCCTTATGGTCAGTTGATAGATACGGAAAGACAGGATAAAAAAAACCTTTTTTGCATAAGTGTAGCTTTCGCATTGCCTTTGCTTGGTCTTAAAGGACTGGATTTCCTGTTTTTCAGGCGGAGAAAGAAAAAGGAGGAAGCTCAGGAGGAACCCGAAGAATAAATTCAGTATAATAATATAAATAAAACGCTTTAATTATGAGAAAGAACATTGTTGCAGGAAACTGGAAAATGAATAAGAACCTACAGGAAGGAGTAGCTTTTGCTAAAGACCTGGAAGCTGCGTTGGCAGGTAAGACATTGAAATGTGATGTAATTATAGGAACACCGTTTATTCATCTTGCTAGTGTTGCATCATCTACTAAATTGGGAGTTGCTGCACAAAACTGTGCTGATAAGGCCTCAGGTGCTTATACCGGAGAAGTATCGGCTGCCATGGTAGCGTCTACAGGTGCCAAATATGTTATTCTTGGACACTCTGAACGTCGTACATATTACGGAGAAACAGATGCTATCCTGAAAGAAAAAGTGCTACTTGCTTTGGCAAACGGACTTAGCCCTATTTTCTGTATAGGTGAAACTAAAGATGAAAGAGAGAAAAATGTACATTTCGATGTAGTTAAAAAACAAACTGTAGATGCGTTATTCGAACTTTCAGCCGCAGATTTCTCTAAAATCGTTATAGCTTACGAACCGGTTTGGGCTATTGGTACAGGCCTTACAGCTACATCAGCTCAGGCTCAGGAAATGCATGCTTACATCCGTCAGATTATCGCAGATAAGTATGGTAAAGAAGTAGCCGATAACACTTCTATCCTTTATGGAGGTAGTGCCAATGGAGGAAATGCAAAAGAATTATTTGCATGTCCGGATATCGACGGCGGACTTATCGGTGGTGCTTCTCTCGATGTAGAGAAATTTATCCCTGTTATTGAAGGATTCTAATCCGGCACTATAAATTGCAGGGCTGGAGACAGTTCCTGCAATTGCTTTTAAATAAAAGGACTTCCGTAGCCGAATATAATTATTATACTTGGACGAACGGTAAACAGGTCAATGACCTCAAATAAATCAGTATGAAAAAAAGTATTTATATCTTTCTTGTTCTGTGCCTGTTTTCAGGTTTTGCGTTAGCACAGGATGATAATAAAACGATTATAGATGAACTGAATTCATCTAAATGGGGACAAGGAAATATCAAAGTGATGCAGGACGAAGCTGTACAGAATATACTGGGGGTTCGCCAGATTGCTGTTATAGATACTACAAAAACAGTGGGTGTCATCGACCCTACGGCCAATTTCACAAAAGTAAGGGGCTTTAAGATTCAGGTTTTTTCGGGCAATAATCAACAACGTTCGAAAAGAGAAGCCGAATCGAAACAAGCACAAGTTAAATCTGCTTTCCCTGAGCTGGAGACAGTCGTAAGCTTTCAGTCTCCATTCTGGCGTTTGCGCGTCGGTAATTTTACAAGCAGGGCAGATGCTGATGGTGTGCTTAAAGAGATGAAAAAAACATTCCCGGCCTTCGGGCGGGAGATGTATGTTGTACCCGATGTTGTGAAAAAGCCGGTACAATAAATTATAAATTTAAATCAGACGATAAAAATCTTCACAATGCAAGAAGAACAAAATATAGAACTGCTGGCAAAGCATTACAAAGAAATCATAAGCCTGTTGGGTGAAAATGCCGATAGAGAGGGGCTGCTAAGTACCCCGGTAAGAGTTGCAAAGGCCATGCAGTTTTTGACTAAGGGTTATCACGAAGACCCTGAAGAAATCTTGAGAAAAGCCTTCTTTAAAGAGGACTACAGGCAAATGGTAATAGTTAAAGATATAGACTTTTATTCCATGTGCGAACATCATATGTTGCCCTTTTGGGGAAAAGCGCATGTAGCTTATATTCCGAATGGCTATATCACGGGACTGAGCAAAATTGCCCGTGTCGTGGATGTCTTTGCCCGACGCTTGCAAGTGCAGGAACGCATGACTCTCCAGATAAAGGAGTGTATTCAGAAAACGCTTAACCCGCTCGGGGTCATGGTGGTGATAGAGGCTCAGCATATGTGTATGCAAATGCGGGGCGTGGAGAAGCAGAATTCGACAACCACAACTTCCGACTTCACCGGAGTATTTAATCAGGCAAAGACCCGCGAAGAGTTTATCAATCTTATCCGATAAAATCAGATGAACAAAAGATAAATCAATACGAGGTTTTCCGGTAAAAGGAGTAACCTCGTTTTTAATTTAGAGATAAAGATATGTACCTATACAATATTCATACACATAAAGCAGGTCCGGAAGAGATGAACGGATATAAGGTACAGTATATACTGAACACTTCACCCGGAGATTTTGAAGATGGGATTTTGGCGCCTGATAATATCCGGTTCTCATGCGGTGTACATCCCTGGGATGCAGAGAATGCCGGGGGACAATTGACACGATTAAATGAAGTTGTACGGAATAAGTCGATTCTTGCTATTGGAGAAGCTGGGCTGGATAAATTGAAAGGACCTGATATGAAAATCCAGGAGAATGTGTTCAGGCAGCAAATCGAGCTAGCGATGAGCGTAAATAAGCCATTGATAATTCACTGTGTAAAAGCCTGGGATCTATTGATGGCTTTGCACAAAGAATATAAGTCAGATATTCCTTGGATAATTCATGGGTATAGAGGTAATGCAGATCAAACGAAACAGCTTGTTCGATTTGGTTTTAAATTCTCTGTGGGAGAGTTCTTTAACGAAGATGCAATACGACATATTCCGATCGATTCTCTTTTTTGTGAAACGGATATTTCCGAAATTTCTATTTGTAAGGTGTATGAGAGTATTTCGTTGGTTTTGGGGCTTTTATTTAATCAATTTGTTGAAATTGTTGCGGATAATATGAGTATTATCTCTAAATAATTGACAAAATTATATTGTGTATTATTAAATTCATTATTTTTACAGATTCAAAGATTACAGATTGAGATGATAGACGTAAATGCTCATATTCTATTGATTTATACCGGAGGAACAATCGGGATGGTCGAAAATCCGGTTACAGGTTCTCTTGAACCATTCGATTTTGCTCATTTAAATAGTCATTTACCCGAATTGCAGCGTTTCCGTTTTCATGTAGACCATATAGTATTCGATCCGGTTATCGATTCATCGGAAATCACACCGGAGCATTGGAAGAAAATAGTGCGAACGATTGAGTATAATTATCATAAATATGATGGTTTCGTAATCTTGCATGGCACCGACACTATGGCTTATACAGCATCTGCGTTGAGTTTTATGATTGAAAACCTGCAAAAGCCCGTGGTTCTCACAGGCGCGCAGCTACCAATTGGCAAGCTGAGGACTGATGCTAAAGAAAATCTTATTACAGCTCTTGAGATAGCGGCAGACAAAGATGTTCTGGGTAACCCTATCGTTCCCGAAGTGTGTATCTTTTTCCAAAATGATCTGTTGAGAGGCAACCGGACTACCAAGGTAAATGCAGATAATTTCAATGCATTCAAATCCTACAATTATCCGAATCTTGGAAAGTCGGGAATACAGATCCGGTATGACAAAAAGGTTATCCATCAGCCTGATTATGATAAGAAGACAATATTTCATTATCAGCTGGATACTCGTATTGCAACCTTAAAGTTGTTTCCGGGGATTAACAGGCAAACAGTAGAGACAATATTGGGTTTGAAAAATATTAAAGCCATTATTCTCGAAACTTACGGTTCGGGAAATGCCCCTTTATCTCCGTGGTTTATCCGTCTCGTACGCGAAACTGTAAAAAAAGGCGTTGTAATAGTAAACATCACTCAATGTAATACAGGTATGGTTGATATGCATCGCTACGAAACAGGACGAGAATTGCTTAAAGCCGGAGTAGTAAGTGGATTTGATGCTACATTCGAAACCGCTATAGCAAAACTCATGTTTCTGGTTGGACACAAATATGTAAAAGAAGATATTCAGATCAGGATGAGGGTACCATTGATTGGAGAGATAACGCGTGTTGAAGATAGAATGAATGAAACAATATGAAAATCTGCAGTTATTAGCAGAGAAGGCAGAATCCTCATTTCTACTATATTATAAGAAGAATAAGAAACGTTTAATGAAGATGGACACAATTGTTCAGCAATTGCATGAAGATGTATCTGCTGAAATAGATTGTCTGTCATGTGCCAACTGTTGCAGGACTCTAGGGCCTGCTATCTATGATAAGGATATAGAACGTATGGCCAAAGCCTTGCGGATAAAACCGGCCGAAGTCGTATCTAAGTACCTGAAAATGGATGAAGATGGAGATTATGTCTTCCGGTCTATGCCTTGTCCATTTCTTTTGTCGGACAATTATTGTTCAATATACGAAGCTCGTCCTAAGGCCTGTAGAGAATATCCACATACAGACAGGAAGAGATTTGAACAAATATACAAGCTAACTGTTAAAAATTCAGCTACTTGTCCGATAGCATATGAAGTGCTGTGCCGGCTTATTAATAAATAATAAATACATTTTATGAAGAGTTTGTGTCTCTTATTTATGTTCTCGCTTTTGGCGCAGACATCACTTTTTTCCCAGGAAACTTTATTACAGGATACTATTAAGGTTGCAAAGCATAAGAAAGATAGTACAACAAGTGTTGGTACATTTATTTCTCACCAGACAGACGCCATTATAGGTTCAGTATTTGGGCCATCAAAACAATTGAGTAATGCAGATAGTATAATAAATAGGTTTGATGCAAACCCATCTTTTGGAATATACAAAGACAACTATTTTATAGTGGGAACTCAGATGCTTAGTAAGCCAACGAAATACAATTCGGATGCAAAATTTCAAATAAGTGTTATGCATAGGATTACCAATAGTACTTTGCCGTTCAAAACATATGCTTTTCTGACCTACACTCAGAAAGCCTTTTGGGATGTTTTTCAGGATTCGTTTCCTTTTCGGGATCTGAATTATAATCCGACATTGGGGGTGGGGAAAGCCTTGGTGCGCGATAATAGGTTTTTAGGAACGCTGACTTTTCAGTTCGAACATGAATCGAACGGGAAGGATGGAGAAGATTCCCGTAGTTGGAATAAAGTATCCTTTGGAACTTATTTTACGTTAGATGACCACTTAACTTTACAGACAAAAGCCTGGATACCGATTGTTGATGGAACGAATAATAAGGATATTGTAAAGTACTCAGGCTGGGGACTCATGGCCATGGAATATTCAAGCCCTAAGAAAAAATACAACATAGGATGTGTTGTGACAAAAAGAGGGGGAGTAAATCTGAATGCGAATATAGAACTGAATTTTTCGATACGTTTATTTAGTGATGATAATCAATATCTCTTCCTTCAATACTATAATGGTTATGGTGAATCTATGTTGGATTACAATCATCATAGGCAACGCATAAGATTGGGATTTGTTATTAAACCGACTTTTATTACGATGTATTGAAAAAAAATATGTTTTGCAACATATTAATTAATAGCATATTGTGTTTTTGTTTGTTTTTTATTAAAAATTTATTGCCAAAATATTTGGAATGATACTAAAACTTTACATATCTTTGCACCCGCTTTACCACTAAAGGGCACGTTTAAAGAAGGGTGTTTGCGTAGGGCGGAAGAGCGATCTTTGAAGGAACTGAAATAACAACATTATAGAGTGTAGTACACAATTTGGGTTTTTATTAAATTAGAGATCCGGAAAAAAGCTAGAGATAGTTAAAAAAGGTGCTACCGTCAATTACTATTACCCAATAGTAAAAAAGAAAGCTTGAACAGGATCAAAAGGTTTAAAAAAAGAATATACAAAGAAGAGTTTGATCCTGGCTCAGGATGAACGCTAGCGATAGGCCTAACACATGCAAGTCGAGGGGCAGCATAGGGTAGCAATACTTTGATGGCGACCGGCGCACGGGTGAGTAACGCGTATGCAACCTACCTATAACAGGGGAATAACCCGGAGAAATTCGGACTAATACCGCATAAAACAGGGGCTCCGCATGGAGATATTTGTTAAAGATTTATCGGTTATAGATGGGCATGCGTTCCATTAGCCAGTTGGTGAGGTAACGGCTCACCAAAGCAACGATGGATAGGGGAACTGAGAGGTTTGTCCCCCACACTGGAACTGAGACACGGACCAGACTCCTACGGGAGGCAGCAGTGAGGAATATTGGTCAATGGGCGAGAGCCTGAACCAGCCAAATCGCGTGAAGGAAGACTGCCTTATGGGTTGTAAACTTCTTTTATACAGGAATAAAAAGAGTTACGTGTAACTTATTGCATGTACTGTATGAATAAGCATCGGCTAACTCCGTGCCAGCAGCCGCGGTAATACGGAGGATGCGAGCGTTATCCGGATTTATTGGGTTTAAAGGGTGCGCAGGCGGGAACTTAAGTCAGCGGTGAAATCTCGACGCTTAACGTCGAAACTGCCGTTGAAACTGGGTTTCTTGAGTATAGATGAAGTAGGCGGAATTCGTTGTGTAGCGGTGACATGCTTAGATATAACGAGGAACTCCGATTGCGTAGGCAGCTTACTAAGCTATAACTGACGCTCAAGCACGAAAGCGTGGGGATCAAACAGGATTAGATACCCTGGTAGTCCACGCCGTAAACGATGATTACTAGTTGTATGCGATATACCGTATGTGACTAAGCGAAAGCGATAAGTAATCCACCTGGGGAGTACGCCGGCAACGGTGAAACTCAAAGGAATTGACGGGGGCCCGCACAAGCGGAGGAACATGTGGTTTAATTCGATGATACGCGAGGAACCTTACCCGGGCTTGAAATGCAGAAGAATAACGTTGAAAGATGTTAGCCAGCAATGGCTTCTGTGTAGGTGCTGCATGGTTGTCGTCAGCTCGTGCCGTGAGGTGTCGGCTTAAGTGCCATAACGAGCGCAACCCACATTGTTAGTTACTAACAGGTCAAGCTGAGGACTCTAACAAGACTGCCGTCGTAAGATGCGAGGAAGGTGTGGATGACGTCAAATCAGCACGGCCCTTACGTCCGGGGCGACACACGTGTTACAATGGGTGGTACAAAGGGCAGCTACTTGGTGACAAGATGCTAATCTCCAAAGCCACTCCCAGTTCGGATCGGAGTCTGCAACTCGACTCCGTGAAGCTGGATTCGCTAGTAATCGCGCATCAGCCATGGCGCGGTGAATACGTTCCCGGGCCTTGTACACACCGCCCGTCAAGCCATGGAAGCTGGGGGTATCTGAAGTGCGTAACCGCAAGGAGCGTCCTAGGGTAAAACCGGTGACTGGGGCTAAGTCGTAACAAGGTAGCCGTACCGGAAGGTGCGGCTGGAACACCTCCTTTCTGGAGATGCTGTTCGAGCAAGGTAGTCCTTTTTAAGAAAGGTACTACACTCTTAAATGATGTTGTTGTTTTAAGATATACTCAGTTTACGGGAGTACGTACAGGGTTAGAGTTGAAATATACTGTTAACTGTTACCTGCTCACTGTTCACTGACCAAGAGAAACCAAGAAGCTGTATAATCAGTTTCAGGCAATTTGCCAGTCCTATAGCTCAGTTGGTTAGAGCGCTACACTGATAATGTAGAGGTCGGCAGTTCAACTCTGCCTGGGACTAC
>NZ_JADCLQ010000043.1:0-725 GCF_015234155.1 Dysgonomonas sp. GY75 | reverse complement strand
ATAACTGGTTAGGTGAATTTTACAGGCGCATCAAGGCCAAAAGCGGTGCACCAACAGCCATAAAAGCGACTGCTCGCAAGCTGGCAATTATTTTTTACCGGATGCTCAGGGATAAAAAAGAGTTTTCGCCTTTACCTCTTGACGAGTATAATCACTATTTCAAGGAACGAAGAATTAAATACGTTGATAAACAGGCCGCTAAGTATGGTTTTAGATTAGTGCCTATCGATAGCGTTTCTTAAGAGTAAACAGTAAGCAGTAAGCAGTAAACAGTAAGCAGTAAATTCAATTAGCAGATTAGCAAATAGCGCGAAGCGGCTTTACGGTAATCAGTAAGCAGAGAACAGAACTATAACCGATACCATATATGAACAATTAAACTTTAGAATTATGAAACGAAAGCTATGTAGTTTTTTAACGGGGCTGATCCTGCTTACGGGATTTACAGCCTGCAGTACGGATGAAGGAACCGGAAAAGAAGGAACCGTCCCGGGCGGTACGACCCACATGGGCCTGATGCTGTCGCTGGTGCAGAACCGGTCCGTCAAGGCGACGGATGACCCGGACTATAACGCCGCAGGGCAGTATTCCGGTGTAACGGACATCGTTACCCTGGACCTGTACCTGCTCTCGTCCGACGGGGCTACGCTGCTGGATGCGCGGCGCTTCGGGACCAGCGATTTCCTTTTCGGGGCGAATCCCGACGGGAGCGATGCCATAAAGCT
>NZ_JADCLQ010000042.1:0-740 GCF_015234155.1 Dysgonomonas sp. GY75 | reverse complement strand
GTCACCTGTCCCTGCATTGGCAGGTAGCATAGTACCAACAGCAGGCAGGACAATAGTTTTGTTTTTGTTTTCATAAAAATAATGTATTAAAATGCTTAATTTGTAAAGGTGTTGTTATACCGGTTCGATAAAGTTGCTCGGACTATTTTAGATTTAGTTTTCCTGACAGCTAACGTATAAAAAAACGATTGTCCCTCCCTGAACAGGTAAAGAAGGACTGTACCGCTTATCGCAAGCGGCACAACCCAATGACAATTAAATGCAAAGGCGCAGGAATACTGTTTATTCCCGCGCCAAACCAAACAAAAAACCATAAGGCCACAAACCGGACTTACGGAGACTTGTTTTATTAATAAATTTGAATATAATTTATGCGCGTTATGTGCGTGCGCCCATAAGCTTATTAAAAGGATGGTTATGCTCTCTCTCTCTCTCTCTCTCTCTCTCTCTCTCTCTCTCTCTCTCTCTCTCTCTCTCTCTCTAACAAAAGACGGCTAATATCCAAATTTTCAGGCGAAAAAACGGATACTTTTTTGTTAAATAATTGAGTAAAAAACAGTCTTAAATACATTTTTTATCTTGATTTCTTAGAGGGGGTAAACCGCCATAAATCTTACACAAAGATAGTGATATTATTGGATTGTCAAAATGTCTTTAAACTATTATCCTCATTAAGCGGAAATTTACAGCCCCTGCCTGCCGCAGGGGATTAAATACCGGCTTATCCCACACTACCTTCC
>NZ_JADCLQ010000041.1:0-749 GCF_015234155.1 Dysgonomonas sp. GY75 | reverse complement strand
CCACGGTCTTCTCACAACAAATATCCCCAACCACGGCCCCGTCCACGCGCAGGTCTTCACTGAGCTTCACCTGGCCGGTGATAACCGTACCGATAGCCACTATGCTCGGAACCTGGGCCTGCGGTCCGCTTTGCGGGCTCTGCCGTCTTTGTTTTTTTTCAAATAATCCCATCGTTTTATTTAGTTTCTCCGTTTTTTTATATTTCGGTTATGGCTTACATGTCCGGGCCGGACAACAGTTAATTTACGTTGCATCGTTTTTTCCCTATCCGGGCCTTTTTTATAAAAGGCAATTTATCCCGCCTATATCCCGTATTGTCAGCGTTTGTTACACTATTAGCTCTTCCAGGTTCCTTACAGCCGGCACACAGGGTCCGGCAGTATAACCGGAGGTGACTGCATTATTTACTTATGTCATCATCTTGAGTGCAGGCCTTAAATCAGCGGTTTCAGTTTCATTTCCTTCGCGTCAGCGTTACCGGAATATCTTCTTGTCCTTCGCTATGCAGGGTGCCTTTCAGGAGGTTTCCCCTGATATACACCCCGCCTATCTCAAGCACCAGCGGGGGGCGGCTGTCGTAAATCAATGTCAGCGTCCCGTTTTTGATTGTCCACTGAAAAGTCAGGTTACAAACGGGTCTGGAATCTGAAGCCGAACCGGCATCATATTGCTTGTCGGAGCCTGTGCCGTTGCCTATGAAATACAGTTCGCTGATCACGGGCCTCCCGTCGAAATTGAAGCCCAGGTC
>NZ_JADCLQ010000040.1:0-55750 GCF_015234155.1 Dysgonomonas sp. GY75 | reverse complement strand
ATTCTCTCAATTCTGTCAAAGAACTCGTGAAAGTAGAGAACTCTCGTGTGGTTTTCTTTATGCCTTCGCCATCCACGGTGGCTACTACTACTTTCTTGTGTACGTCTATGCCGCATCCCCTGGATACGACCTGGGTAAATGTAATCTGTTCCATAGTCTTAATCTTTAGTTGGTTATAACCAAAGCTAAGGGCCTTTGCTAACTTTTACATTATCTTTGGCGTCTTTTTTACGTCATGGGGGTTTCGTAATTGAGAGATGCAGCTATATCCGATATGGAATCGGATGTATATAAGAGCATTTTCTTTGCTTCTTGTATAAGCTTATTCTGAATAACTTGTTTAGCGCTAATTCCCTTTGATGATTTTATCAGTTCATTCAGATAATTTGGAGTAATACAGAGTTTATCTGCATAATGACGGATAGAATGGTTTTGATTGTATTCTATGCCTACAAGTTTTATAAAAGAGTCGGCATGTCTGTTTTTTAGTTTTTCGGCATTATCGGTAGATGAATTTTTGAGGATATAAATCCTGTCGAGTGATTTCAGTGTCTGATATAGTAAGGCTCTTAATATATGCTTATCTTTTTCCTTATAAGAGTCTATTTCCTGTTTAATTTCATTTATCAGCCGGAGAGTATGCCCGGATTCTTCACCCAGACTTAATTTACTAAAAGTATGCGAGTCTCTGAAATATGATAAGTGTTGCAGAAAATCAGGATCATTGAAGAACGTGAGTAGAAATTCTTTTTCAAATATCAGTGCGTAGCCATCGGTAATATTGTCTATGTCCCACCAGCGTATCTGGTTGGGTGAGGAGAATATTATATCCCCTTCCCGGACATAATAATCCTTTTCATCGATTCTAAACTTTCCATGGCCATCAGTAATCAGCGTAATATCGTGATAGCTTAACCTATGGACAGCATCCTCTTTCAGGTATATCTTTATATCCTTCAGCCGGACAACATCAATCAACAGCTCTTCGCCGTATTTGGTCTTGTGGAAGGCGTATTGTTTGATCCGGTGCATAGGATACACATTTTTTTTAAGACTTTTGTGATACCGTTTAAAATTGGAAATAGATAAACGGCTGAGGACCACTCGACATTGTAGCATACACCAACCAGAAGACTAATCCTGCCAATCCTGCTTTGAACACCAACGGAGTATTGTTGAACCCGGTTTTCACTTTGTTCACAAACTTTTCAGGTAAGAAATGCATAACATATCCTATGGCGACGAGGATAAATACATTCTTGTATCCTTCGAGTACAACCAGCCAGTCGTGTGGTGCGAATGTCAGATTACCGATACTCATAATCACGTCACCGGCCAGTTCGAAACTACCTGCGCGGAAGAATATCCAGCAAAAGGCTACGAAGTGGAATGTGAATAGTATGCAGATAATACGGGTAAAACGGTTGTCCGGTATTTTTATAAATTGTTTGAAGAAACGTTCTACCACCAATATTCCTCCATGCAGTCCCCCCCAAATAACGAATTTCCATGATGCCCCATGCCAAAGACCTCCTATGAGCATTGTGAGGAAAAGATTTACATAGGTTCTTATTTTCCCCTTACGGTTCCCTCCTAATGAAATGTATAGATAGTCGCGTAGCCATGATGACAATGAAATATGCCAGCGACGCCAGAACTCGGTGATGGATTGTGATTTATACGGAGTCAGGAAGTTGGGTGGAATGGTGAATCCCATCAATAAGGCCAGTCCGATTGCCATATCCGAATATCCCGAAAAGTCACAATATATCTGCAATGTGTAGCCATATACAGCCATTAGGTTTTCGAATGCCGTATAACTCAATGGAGAATCAAATACCCGGTCGACAAAGTTGGTAGATATATAGTCTGATATAACAGCCTTTTTTATCAGACCTATCAGTATAAGGAATATGGCGGTACTGGTCTCCTCCCTCGTCAAATGCAGTTTTTTGTACATCTGCGGAAGAAAATCTTTTGCCCTGATGATGGGCCCTGCTACCAGTTTAGGGAAAAAACTGATGTAGAAGCAGAAGTCGAGGGTAGACCTGGCCGGTTCCATCTGTTTGCGGTAAAGATCCACGGCATAACTAATGGCCTCGAATACGAAGAATGAAATACCGATAGGCAATATTATATTCTGGAACGATAAATCGCCGTGAAATATAGCGTTAATATTATCAATAAGGAAGTTTGTATATTTATAATACGATAGCATTCCCAGATTAGCTATGATGATGAGTGCAAGTAACAGTTTCCGGGAAGAAGGTTTCTCTATCTCATACATCTTTTTTGATAACAGATGGGTAACGACTGCGCAAATGACCAATAGTATATAATAATTTCCACCTGCTTTATAATAGAAGAATAGCGAGAAAACGATAATATATATCTTACGGAAAAGCTCAAGCTTCTGAGACTTTGTGAGTACATATATAATATAGAATACAAGGAAAAGCCCCAGAAACAACGGACTATTGAATAGTAATGGGTGCTCGGGATTATATACAAACCATGAATGAATATCCAGTTTCGCAAATAGCCTGGAGATATAATCGGGAAGATATATATCAGTTATGTTTAACAGTGCTTTCAATTTATCTTTTTCTTCTTAAAATTATTATATGCGTCAATAAAGTCGGAAGCAAATAGCTGTCCTTGAGCCTCATATCCACTGGTGGTGTAATGGACTTTGTCGCGGGCAATCAGACGTGCATACTCTCCTTTGGGCGCGATACCGGATGCTCCACCCATACGTGTATATAAATCCCATACAGGCAGGTTGCTCAGTCCCATGAGGGCATTACTATAGTCGGTTATATAAGTATTTACCCGGCGCCGGCGAAACATGGATGGAGGTGGAGTCATAACCAATACCATTGCGAAGGGATTAAGTCTTTTTATATTCTCTACAAATTCCTGTATCTGATAAATATATTCCGTATCCGATAGCTTTCCGAACGACTCGTTTGTACCAAAAGACAAGATTACGAGATCGGGGTGGAGGATAGGCAATTGTTCGAAAAACAACGGATATTTATTATAATCCGATAGTTTTGCTCCATTAACACCTATCGAGTGGTATATGACACCCGGTTTGTCATTTTCTATAACGAATCCGTTTAGATTATACATTGGTTGTTTTTCGGCCGGTAAAATAGTAATACGGCTCATCAATGTATCGCTGGTATAGGATGAGTAATAGGGTTTAGTTACCATACTCACATAGTCTATACTGTCTTTCGCTATATTGGATATCTGGGCTTTAACCTGTACTGGCTTGGTGCTTCTAGCCCCTGCTTTTACCGGTATCTTAAGCCTCTGCTTTGGTCTTATCATATTCGACTTCATTCCATTGGCTTTCTTTATCTGCGCTACGGTAACCCCATATTTACGCCCTATTACCGATAAGCTTTCCCCACTTTTTACAGTGTGGTATCTCATCCCTATAGTAGATGCGGTGACAGTGCCCGATGACGAAACCTGTAATGGCTCGGCTGTTACGGACATTCTGTATTGAGGCTCTTTCGTAGGGTAGATGATTTTTATTTTATTAAATTCATATCCTTCCTGTGTAGATAGTTGCAGGACGAAGTCTTCGGCGGAGGTATACAACGCTATCCCGCTCAGTCCCACACCCACATCGGCAACAGGATATACATTCAAAAGGCTCTGCCATGTGGCATTACATGCATATTTTACATAACGGGGACCGTTCGTCCTTACCAAGCTGTAAGGGAATGTAAATCCGAATCCTCCATTTCCGAACTTAAACTGCAAAGCTTCCCGGATTGCATTGGTGAAAAAGTCGGCTTGAATATGTGAATCGCCTATATGCACTATATTTACTTTGCCTTGCTTGTTTTTCTCTAAATTGTATAATTTCTCAAAAACGGCTGACAGTAATGCCTGATTAGCAAAAATATTATCACCGCTATCCGTTGTTTCCTTGCTATTGTATCTGCCCTTGGCAGATAGCATGATTGCAGGCAATAATAAAAACAGGAAGAATAGGGGTAGTATTTTCTTTGCAAACTTCATCAGCAGGTTATTTTCTTTATTGTTTCGCTTTAAATTTCGTATATCCTTTATCTATTTCAGTATATATCAGTTTAGCCACCTTCTTTGAGCCTGAGCCATTGAAGTGAGTATAATCCTTATTGGCCAGTTTGTTATCTACCCAGGTTACCATCGACCCTTTGCCACCCATCACTTCATACAGGGATATAAAGCCGGAATTAGTTTTACGCGCATAATTCCGTTGCGCATTGGCCAGAGGTACCACAGCAGGATCGGTTTGCATAGTCCCATCTATCTTTAATGCTCTGTCGGCTGTGGAGATGACTAATATGTCGGCATTCGGGAAACATTCATGCAGATTGTTCACTACTGTTGTCATATTCCGTTCGTACCAATTGTAATTTAATGAACCATAGCCTAATACATTTGCTCCATAATGAAGGATTATTAAATCATAATTTAATACCTTGTCGAAAGCGTTCATTAATGCCGGGTTTAGAATGGATAGGGGCAGACCCGAATTACCACGCGTAGAAAAATTATCCACATGCACGCCTTCTCCGTTATCGAAATTGAATCCGTAGATAGGTATGGAATCTGCATTATGGAAATTGACCTGTATCGATTTGGCATTGTGGGACGAAAGGGATAATGTATTTAATAGATTTACCGGATTCAGGCTCTTGCTGGAAACCGAATCTTTATCTGCCGCGACCGTAACGTAGGCTTTGCTATTATTCCCCCTGCCGTATAATAATACAGGATTATTCAGTTGTGTAGAATGCTTCTGCGACTGAGCTTTATACCTGACCCAATATGCTTGCGCAGGGTCTTTTGCAAAGAAAACCTGCCCGTCTATACCGAATGGCTTCATCGGTTTTTTCACCTTTATAAATGATTGGGAGAACCAGTTTTTAGAATACTGGTGCGATATGGATCCTCTGGCTCCTGCCGAAAGTGAAGATACTGCTACATAGCCGACACCTTCTCCTCCATAATTTTCCTGAAACTCGCTGCGTACATCTTGTACTATGTAGTCTCCGTCATTCATAGAGTCTCCGAAATAAGCAATTCTTACTTTGCCTGTTTTCGTTTCTTGCAGTTCGCGTAGTTTAGTATAGAAACGATTGAGGTTTTGATATCCGTCGGCTGCTAATGCGGGGTTGAAATTGGCATCTACTTCCTCGTAGGCCTGGGCTTTTGCACTGTCCGATTCTACTATAGCAGGGGTGTCATGTATTTCTGTCGTATCACTCTGAGCCATAAGCGCCATGCTATCCATCAGGATATTTTCGTTTGCTTCCACGTGTTCCGAAAACAAGCGTTCCGGCAAAACTTCCTTGAAAACTAAAAAGGCTGCTATAGATAAGGCTACGAATAAGATCGCCTTACCAAAATACGAATTATTAGATGTACTCACAATCAACAATTTAATCTAATGTTTTATTTGATTCTGAAACTATTTTTCTAAAGTTGTGCAAAGCTACTTACTTTTCGCTAAAATATATTATGAGAGAATATATTTTAGTGATATTTTACTTTTATGTCAACGTATTCAGTCCCAACAATCACATAAAACAATGGTTGTTTACTGAGACAAAAGTATATTCTATCTTTTATATTTTGTAATTGTTTTAGTACGTTTGTACCAAATACGGCGTTTACTGTATGAAATTTAGATTTCTAGTGGTGAAATAGTCCCGTTAATATTTTGCTTTTGCAGTAATGTGTTCTATTTCTATTTTGAATGTGGCTGTCCGGCTCCATGATTTATCCATGTACTTTTCACCGAGCTCTTCATACTCCGGGGAATATTTTCGTACCAGCAATCGCAAGGCTTTTCGTTTTTCATCATCAGACAAATCCATATTGGCTTTGCCGAATACGATAACACTTTCGAAGAGAGTTGTGAATTGTTCGGCGATGGGTTTAGTAATGCCAACCACGCAGAATGAAACTTTATTATTTCCTCTTAATATATCGAGTTTCTGCCCCTCCGGCGCACAATGGAAATAGATGTTGTTACCCTCCTTATCAAATGCGTAGCTGATAGGTATGCCATAAGCATAACCATTCTCGGTTGTTCCTAAACTGAGGAATCCGTATTCGGAAGTTTGCAGTAGTTCGGTTATGCGAACCTCGTCTTCCAGTATTCTGTTTTGTCGTCTTATTTCTCTAAACATTTGGCCTCCCCAACCCCTCCAAAGGAGGGGCCTTTGGTTTATATTTATAAATTACCCACTCTGTTCACCACCCTTTCGGAAGGTTGGGAGGGGGCTTAGTCTCCGTTCCAATAATTATTCTTAGCTTTCTCTCTTGGTCTTTTCACACTCTCGATAGGAAACCCGATTACGAAACTATTGGTATAGTGGTGAGTTTGTATATCATGTACTTTCGTCTGATACCACGAACCAAGATAACCTATGCGGATAGTATATTTATGTATTGGTACATCTACTGTCAGGTAATTGCGCAATGCCCGCTGATTATGTAATGAAGCGAAATTGACTACCCCGACAGAGTTTCCTAATGAAATCTCATAATAAGATTGTCCGTATCTGGGAGAGAACAGCATGCCCATAAAGGGCGTATCCATTTGCCAGCGTACTGCAAACCATTTGAATTTATAGGATGCTGTAAGCGACAGGTTCAGATTGGTGTATCCGCGTGCTGTGGCTGGATTATTCCCGTTGCGTTCATTATAAAGCACGCCTGCATTGATGTCCCACAGTCCGCCGACACCGAAGCGGAATGCATCGGTATTATACAGACTGTAATGCCCGCCGATACGGTAATTTGCCAAAGCCCAGTATTCAGTGGCGTTCTTTGCCGGATTGTCCCCTTTGGAAAAATCCAGTTGAAAGACCTGCTGTTTATAGAATTTATAATTGAACCATGTGGTGTGTCGCATTTGCTCATACATCAGATGTATGGAAAATCCTTTGTATTCTAATGGAGACAAGTATGTATCATACATATTGGCAGAGCCAATGGATGTAGTGATGGTGTTGTTGGTGATAAGAGGTTTTGGTATACTTAGACTAGAGTCATCGATAATTATCGTTCTCTTCTGTGGAGCATAACCTTCAATCACTACAGCTTTTAGAGAGTCTTCCTTTATTTGGGCAGATATACTGCTGCAAAAAAGTAAATAAGATAATATCCATATAATTTTACTCTTCACCCTCCTTATCTCCATCTTTAAACAATGATTGTTGCCCTGTTATTTCATCTATGATATCTGATATAGGTCGGTTGTCGATTTCGTCATCGTCGTCATCTATTTGTACTTCAAATTTCTTTTCTTCTTCCTCTACCACTTCGGGGAAGCGGATCGGTTCCAGTTCCCTGATTTCTCCGATTTCGAATGTCGACAGGCGTTTCCCTTTTGCTTTAAAGCCTTTTACTGCAATGAATTCATCGGCATCTATTTCCAATGCTTCACGATAACTGTCACGACCGCCGAATGTAACCTGTATCCGAGGATAAACAATGTCGGTCAGTATATGTAATTTCGATTCATGATTTTCTCCAAGGAAATTCTGTTTCTTTGCTGAGGCCTCGAATACAAAACGTTTCAGATACATAAACTGCTGATCAGCATCAAACAGTACGGCTGTCCAGATCTTATTCGCGTCGAATTTTTCTATACGGATAATACCTGCTTCGTAGTGATTGGTCACATCGAAATTTGAAGTGTAAAATTCACCATTTTGGTTTACAATGAGTATCTGGTCGTCGCTTTGGAACTCTCCGAGGAATTTGCCCCGTCCGTCATAATTAAGGCGCAGCACGTCTTGGTCGAACCATACTTTACGTCCTCCGAGGGTAGAGCCGCCTTTTTGTTTTAATGATATTTTATGTACTTCGGCTTTTGTCAGAATATTACCCATCGACTGGCGTCCTTTGATGGCTATATCGCTGAAGTCTTTTTCGAAAACAAGTATCTTCTGGCGTGGTTTCGGTTTCAGTATTACACGTATTGTTTCTGCCTCTCCATTAGGATTTGCGCTGAAATATACAATCCGTGAACCTTCCTTTCCCTGTGTTACATCGTACTCCTTATCACGGGTGATACCGGTTACTGCAAAGCGTTTGATATAATCGGGCCCATGTTTTCCATGACGGTATACCACATTGTAAATTGTACGATTGTCGTTACGGCGGAAGACATAAAGATACAGTACGTTTTTGCCGACGAACATTTTGTCACTGACTTTTACAATCTTATACTTTCCGTCTTTATAGAAAATAATGATGTCGTCGATGTCGGAGCAATTGCATACATATTCATCTTTCTTGAGTGCCGTACCGATAAATCCTTCCTCGCGGTTGATGTAAAGTTTTTCGTTGGCTTCCACAACCTTTGTGGCCTCAATGGTATCGAAACTCCGTATTTCGGTTTTACGGGGATAATTCTTACCGTATTTTTCCTTCAACATCACATACCATGAAATAGTGTAATCTGTGATATTTTCGATATTGTGCTTTATTTCTTCTATTTCTTCTTTGTATCGGGCTATCAGTTCATCCGCCTTGTCGGAATTGAACTTGAGGATGCGTCCCATCCTGATTTCCATCAGTTTCATGATGTCTTCACGGGTTACCTCCCGGATAAACAATTTGGCAAATTTGGCCAAACGCTTGTCTATATGCTCAACAGCTGCATCCATATTCACCGCATTCTCAAATTCTTTATCTTTATAGATACGCTCTTCGATAAATATTTTTTCGAGAGAGGAGAAATGAAGTGTTTCTTCCAGTTCGCTCTTTTGTATCTCCAGTTCAAGTTTGAGGAGCCTTCGGGTATTCTCGGTTGTATCTCTGAGTATTCTGCTTACAGTAAGGAAATACGGCTTGTTATCTTCAATCACACAGCAGTTTGGAGAGATACTTATCTCACAATCGGTAAATGCATATAGCGCGTCTATTGTTTTATCAGACGAAACGCCGGCAGCTAAGTGTACATGGATTTCGACATTCTGGGCGGTAATATCGTCTACCTTACGGATTTTTATCTTGCCTTTGTCATTTGCCTTCAGAATAGACTCTACGACAGAAGAAGAGGTTCTTCCATAAGGAATATCGCTTATGACAAGAGTTTTGTTGTCTAGTTTCGATATTTTGGCGCGTACTTTTACCGAACCGCCACGTTCTCCATCATTATATTTGCTTACGTCTATATAACCCCCTGTCTGAAAATCTGGATATAAAGTGAATTCTTCTCCTTGCAGATGCGCTACGGCGGCATCACATAATTCGTTGAAGTTATGAGGAAGTATTTTAGAAGAAAGACCTACGGCAATACCCTCAGCTCCTTGCGCCAGCAATAAAGGGAATTTTACGGGCAGGGTAATCGGTTCTTTATTACGCCCGTCATATGATGGTTTCCATTCGGTTGTTTTAGGATTGAAGAGTACCTCCAACGCAAATTTGGAAAGGCGGGCTTCTATATAACGGGGTGCGGCAGCACCGTCTCCGGTAAAGACATTTCCCCAGTTTCCCTGACAGTCGACGAGTAGATCTTTTTGTCCCAGCTGTACCAGGGCGTCACCGATAGATGCATCTCCATGCGGGTGGAACTGCATGGTGTGTCCTATAATGTTTGCCACCTTGTTGTAACGCCCGTCATCCATGCGTTTCATTGAATGCATAATGCGGCGTTGAACCGGTTTCAGACCGTCGGTAATATGCGGTACGGCACGTTCGAGTATGACATAAGAAGCATAATCCAGAAACCAATTCTGGAACATGCCTGACAGATGCAGTTGATTGTCTCCCGAGTCTTTTACTGGTACTTTATAATCGGAATGACTGCTGTCATTTTCCGATTCTTCATCCATAACGGGCTCTTCGTTCTCTAAATTCTCTGGTTCGTCGATAATATCTTCGGGGAACATGTGTAATATCTGATTTTTAAGTAAAAGATAGAATTTAATGATACATTTCGGATTGCACCTTGTTTCTTGTTTCTTTGCTTCGCAAAGTATAAATAGGTTTGCGATCCTGGCTATTTCAAAACTCGTTCAAAGATAGTTTTTTTTGGTCTGAAATCAAAATTGGGATTTGAAATAATCTGAGAGCCTTTTTTATAATTAGGGCAAACCTGAAATTTATTTTTTTGAATAAATTTATCTATGTAGTTAGAGCCGATAGCCTTTAGCTGTTAGCTTATAGTATTCTTTGAAATTTTGATTAGCAGATTTGTAAATTAGTATATTAGTATATTAGCAAATGAGTGATAAGTGTAACCTTTGTTACCTTTTGAGAAAACTGTAGGGGCGGAATATTTTCCGCCCGTAGGTCATTTCGGGCGGAAAATATTCCGCCCCTACAAAAGACTGAAAGGGTTGTTACCTTTGTAACCTTTTAACAAAAGCTTCAGTGAAATTCAGTGTCTTCTCAGTGTAACATAAAAAGATTATTACCTTTTAACAAAATATAGTTAATGAATATGAAATGCACAAGATAAAAACAATGAAAAAACTGTCAGATGTGTCAGTTTTTAACTAAATATAGTCAATGAATGCAAAATAAGCAAATAGCTATAACTTACAATTTTTCGAGCGTTTACCATATTTTATAATAAATACAGATGTTGCATGCTTTTTTTCTTACTTTTGTTCTAGAAAAAACGTATTTATGATAATAGATAATAACTATCTGGTTCAGCGCATTGAAACGCTGATAAAAGAGAAGCAGCAAAGCAGTCGTATCGAACAAAAAGAGAGTAATCGGTTGTATCAGATAAAGCTTCGTTTTCCGCAATGGCTTAGAGGTATAATTTTTCATCCTTTTAATCCTGTGTATTCGATTTACCTCCAAAGAAAAGCGAGTATAAGAAAGTCAAAAGAGAATTATATTCCTTTAGAATCCTTGCATCCGTTAGCAGTAGAATTTGCCAGATATTGCTTCTCACAGAAAGTCAATTTTGATTCAAATATATATTATCCTCATGAAGATGAAGTTGAAATAATATCTTTTATCGATAATAGACTAAAATCGGTCATTGCCGGATACAGCTGTTTGAATATGACAGAAAGACAGAAGGATATAATAGAGAAAAGAAAATTGATACAAGCTAAAACAAAAAAACTGAGCGACGGATATTCTTTAGATCTGGATGGGCTGAGTTATTTTCTACCAAGCGATTCTTTTCAGGAGCATACGTATATTCATGATTATGGTTTGAAATATCTTCCCGGATATGTGCATGAATATATTAAGGGGAAAGATTTTCTCGATGTGGGTGCATACCTAGGGGATACTTCTATCTTACTTTTGAAAAAATATAATCCGGAAAGGATCTTTGCATATGAGCCTGTCGGAAAGAATGCAGAGCAGCTAAAAGAAACTGTCCGGAAAAATAATGCAGATAAAATTATAGTTGTAAATAAAGGTCTGGGAGATAAAGAAGAGAAAGTTGATATTTATATAAACCCGGAACAGCTATCTAGTTGTACAACAAATGATTATATCGCCGGCGCTTCAGCTATAAAAGAGATTATACATATTACTACTATTGATAAGGAATGCAGAGACCGTAATGTGGGACTGATAAAAATGGATATAGAAGGAGCCGAATACTCATCTATTCAGGGTGCACTGGAAACTATAAAAAGAGATAAGCCTGTGCTGCTCATATCACTCTATCATACCGGAAAGGATTTTTTTGAAATACCTCCTGTGCTGAAAGCGGCTGTCCCTGATTACCAATTCCGGTTTTTTAATATAGAAATTGTTAATCCTATTTCAGAAAAAATACTTGTAGCATATCCTGCCGGACACGCATAAGAAATTTGTAAACTTACTGTAGAAGCTATTAAAATCTTATATTTGTATCTGGATAGTATGAAAATTACGATGATACATATTAGATTTCTATATACTTTTCTATTCCTTCTGTCCACTCTTTTAGTGACGGGACAAAAGGTGAACTATCAGACTTTCAGCAATATCAATCTTAATTCGGAAGCCTCGAGTATCAATTGTTTTGCACAGGATGCTCAAGGCCTGATATGGATAGGCTCTAATAAAGGGCTTTTCAGTTATGACGGATACACAGCCCAGCAACACTTTTCATTCGACAGCAAGACTAATACGCAGATATATTGTATTCTGGTACTCGATGATACATACTTATGTCTGGGGACTGATAACGGCATACTATTTTATAATTACAAGACCGATAGTTATAAAAATACCGATCTGAAGTTTCCACCTGATGTAAGGGCTATGGTATTAAAGAATGGTATTTTATGGATTGGTTCTCTTGATGGACTTTACAGATACAATATTAAGACAAAGCAGATCGAGAACCTTAGCGAAAAAGAAAATAGCGGCCTTCCCCACAGAACAGTCTATTCCATTATAAATACAAAAGATAACGATTTATATATCGGTACTTATAATGGACTATGTAAATACATTCCGGCAACAGATAAATTCATTATTATCAATTTGCCCGCCAATATAAAACGAAATAATCAGTTTGTAAATTCATTATTAGAAGATACCGCCCGTGGATGTATATGGATTGGCACTGAAGGAGCATTACTAAAATATACGCCGGGGTATAATACAGTAGAAGAGATCAGCTTTTTCCATGATAATTCTATTAAATCCCTTGAGACAGATTCTAATAATAATCTGCTTTTGGGAACAGATAACGGTCTTTATGTATACAGTGAATCTACAAAAGATATACAACATGTGGTTCATGACTCCCGCAATGAAAAATCTTTATCCAATAATATCGTGTGGGGGATATTTGCAGATCGGGAGAAAAATATATGGTTAGGTACCGATTATGGGATATCCTTATCGCGCTATAACAAAGTGTTTCAGATTGTTCCTATTTCTCAAATAACAGGGATCGGCGACGGTAACAGATTCCATGCCATATTTAGAGATTCGCGTAATAACTTCTGGTTCGGGGGAACCAACGGCCTTATCTTATCCCTGTCTTTTACAAATAACCCTGAAAACTCTGTCTGGTACAGGATGGGAGACCGACGTTATCCTATTTCGCACAATCGTATCAGACATATCTATGAAGATAAAGAGCAAAACCTTTGGGTGGCAACAGATGGGAGCATCAACCGGTATGATTATGACAAAAAGCAATTTATACATTACAGCATTGTCGACAGTACGCATACGCTCAATTCCAACTGGGCATATCATATCTTCGAAGATGATAAAGACCACCTTTGGATAGCAACTTGTCTGGGTGGAATATTCGTTGTGGATAAACAAAAACTGATTCAGTCTTCGCCATCCGCTAATTATGTAGCGGACTATAATTATTCTACACGTAATGGATTGTCAGGTAATTTCATTAATCAGATTGTGCCTGACCACAAAGGCAATGTTTGGGTATTGCTTTATAACAATGGAATCAATAAGATAGATACAAAACTGAATAGCGTGACAAAGATCCCGATAGAATCGGGAACCAATAATGAAAATCCGAACTATATAATATGCGACCATGAAGGCTTTATCTGGGCAGGATTCCGGGGCGGGCTGGTACGTATAAATCCCGAAAACGATGAATCCCGTTTCATTAAGTTCGATGCTTTCAGTAATAGTGAAATACTATCATTGGTAGAAGAAGGACAACATATATGGATATCCACAAGCGATGGTGCATGGGTACTGAATAAGCAGAACTATAATGTGCAGCGTTTGAATATAACAAATAAAGCCTATACCAGCGGCTTCTTCGACAGATCCTCAGATAAGATTTATTTAGGCGGAAGCGATGAATTAGCTGTTTTTTCACCGGCCATGTTACAGGAAGTACGCCCCGATCTGCCAGTTGTACTTACGGCCTTGTATGTAAATGATAAGTTATATCAGTCCGGCATAGACTACAAAGGTTATAGTATCCGCTATCTGGACAAAATAGAATTGAATTATAAGCAGAATAATCTGGGGTTTGAGTTTTCGGATTTGATGTATTCGCAAGAGGAAGGGAGTAAATTTGTATACAGGCTTGAAGGAATAGACAAGGACTGGAATATACTGAAACAAAATTCGGGTCGTATAACTTATCCCAACCTGGAGTATGGAAAATACAGCCTTATTATAAGTAAGCTCGACTCGTCAGGCAAACCATCAGATAAAATATATACATTTTTCATTCAGATCAATCCGCCGTGGTATTATACGGTCTGGGCGAAATGTATTTATGCTTTTTTATTATTATGCCTGTTACTTTGGATAATGAATTTTTTCAGGGTGAGGAACAATTTGAAAATAGAGCGGATAGAAAAGGAAAAGACGTTGGAATTATCTAACCTCAAGATAGATTTTTTTACGAATGTATCGCATGAGTTCAAGACGCCGCTGAGCTTGATTATAGCTCCGGTAAGCCGTCTTTTGTTGGAAACAAAAGATCCGTATAAGAAAAAACAACTTGAAGCGGTACAGCGAAATGCTTTAAAATTGAACTCTCTCATCCGTCAGGTCCTTGATTTTAACAGGATAGATAGTAATACGAATGCAAACCTGATATTATCGAGAGTCGAGTTCGTGGAATTTGCCCGGAGCCTGTACTCGGTTTATGAAGAAGGGTATAAAGAGAAGAATCTGAAGTTCTCATTTCATACCAATAGAGAGAAAATCCATATAAATATAGATGTATTGAAAATAGAATCGGTACTGAATAACCTTATAGTCAATGCCTGCAAATATACCAGAGAAAATGGAGACGTAAACTTTAATCTCGTAGCAAACGATACGGACAAAATATTGGAAATAACTGTTTCGGATACAGGTATAGGTATACCTCAGCGGGATATTCCTTATATATTCGAACGTTTTTACCAGTCATCAAAAACTTCGAAAGAGAAGGAGGGGACAGGCATCGGCCTTTATCTGGCAAAGACATACAGCGAACAGCACGGAGGCGCGGTTACTGTTTCGTCTGAAGAAGATAAGGGAACCCGGATTGTTATTACTCTGCCTCTGGACGACAATGAGGCTGAAGCAGATATTGTATCTCAAAGAAGAGATGCAAATAATAATGGGAATAAGCCGCTTGTATTGGTTGTCGATGATAATCCCGAAATAGCGGATTTCATATGTCAGACACTCGTGTCCAAATACAGGTATGAAGTGGCTCATAATGGTAAAATGGGACTGGAAATGGCTTTAAATCTTAATCCCTCTCTGATAGTAGCCGACATCATGATGCCTGTGATGGACGGATTGGAAATGAGCCGCCGTATACGCAGGAATATACCGACTTCTACGATACCTATTATCTTGCTTACAGCTAAAGATGATAAGACCACCGAGCTGGAAAGTATAAATCTGAATGTAGATGCATTCATATCCAAGCCATTCGATCCTGAAATCCTTTTGTCCCGTATCGAACAATTGTTGAAGAGTAAGCAACAGCTGGAAGACAAACTGCGGATAGAAACTATAGCTGCCCCGAAAGCAATAGAAGCTACATCTCCCGATGAGAAGTTCCTCTCCGAGATAACAACGATTATAGAAGATAAGATTGCTGACCCCGATCTGAACGTAAATGCGCTCAGTGATATTTCGGGTGTCGGATCCAAACAGATTTATCGCAAAATAAAACAATTGACCGGACTCTCGCCTGTTGAGTTTATACGCTCGGTACGTTTGAAAAAAGCAGCGATGCTCCTTTCCCAAAATAAGTTTTCCATTGCTGAGGTGATGTATATGGTCGGATTCTCTAACCGTTCGTATTTTTCGAAAAGCTTTCAGGCTGAATTTGGAAAAACCCCGCGCGAGTTTATGGAGAGTGAAAGTTAACGTGTTTATTTGTAGGTGTTTACTGATTTGTTCGGAATAAGTTAAACTCTTCCATTGTCCTGTTTGTGTTCTCATCTGTCTAATTTGTGCATAGTGTAAATCATTCATTGGGTATAAATTTGCTGTTGTCCTTAAAAGGAAAAACAGTTAAATATAAATACCATGAGATTACTTTTCACAACACTATGCAGCTTGCTGTTCTCTTTATCTGTTTTCGCTCAGAAGAAAGCAGATATTCCTACAATTTATATAGACAAAAGCGGTGTGATGCGCTGGTCGGATACCCGTCAGGAAGCTTCTTTCTACGGGGTAAATTATACAATGCCTTTTGCCCATGCTTACCGTGCAGTCAATTATATAGGGAAGAATCATAAAGAAGCCATCGACAGGGATGTATACCATTTCGCGCGACTAGGTTTCAATGCTTACCGTATCCATGTATGGGATGTGGAAATATCCGATGCAAAAGGCAATCTGATAGAGAACGATCATCTCGACCTGCTGGACTATCTGATAGCAAAGCTGAGGGAACGCAATATACGCGTATTGAT
This sequence comes from Dysgonomonas sp. GY75, assembly GCF_015234155.1. Classification (NCBI taxonomy): domain Bacteria; kingdom Pseudomonadati; phylum Bacteroidota; class Bacteroidia; order Bacteroidales; family Dysgonomonadaceae; genus Dysgonomonas; species Dysgonomonas sp. GY75. The sequence goes on along the minus strand of NZ_JADCLQ010000040.1, from coordinate 39,383 downwards.
TACAACAATGACAAATTTCGGAAATGGTTATCCCGAAAGGAATCAGAATACAGGGGCATTTTCTTATCTGTATGATAAATGTAAGATACATAGTACTGAAGAAGCTATTGTTGCTCAAGAAAATTATATAAATAGTTTTGTAAAACATGTAAATCCTTATACACGCCTATCTTATAAAGACGACCCGTATATTGTAGGCTTTGAAATAAATAACGAACCTTGCCATGCAGATACTCCGCAGCAGACCGAAAGCTACATTAACAGGATGCTGTCTGCTATTAAAAAGGCAGGCAACAATAAGCCTGTGTTTTATAATGTGAGCCACAATCTGGGGCATGTACAGGCCTATTTCAATACAGCTATCCAGGGTACTACCTACCAGTGGTATCCTATCGGGCTGGTTGCAGGACATACGCGCAAAGGTAATTTTCTGCCGTATGTGGATGATTATGGCATACCGTTCTTTAATGTGAAAGGCTTCGATACAAAAGCGAAAGCCGTCTATGAATACGATCCTGCCGACATCACTTATTCTTATATGTACCCGGCAATGACCCGCGCATTCCGCACGCAGGGATTCCAGTGGATTACCCAGTTTGCTTATGATCCTATCGATATAGCATGGGCAAATACCGAATATCAGACTCATTTCCTTAATCTGGCATATACCCCGAATAAGGCAATCAGTATGAAGATTGCAGCGGAAGTGGCGTATAAGGTGCCGATGTATCAGAAATATGCAAAATATCCGAATGATACGGTATTCACCGATTTTCATGTCAGCTATGCACAGGATCTAAGTGAGTTGAACAGTACGGACAAGTTCTTTTATTCGAATAATACGGCATCTTCACCTGTTATGCCAGAACAGTTACAGTCGGTAGCAGGTTGCGGAAGTTCACCAATAGTAAAATATGAAGGTACAGGCGCTTATTTTCTGGACAAGCTGGAAAATGGGTTATGGAGATTGGAGGTTATGCCCGATGCCGTGCAGATAGAAGATCCGTTCAGTAAGCCGTCTCTGAAAAAAGAGGTGGTTACTATCGCATGGAATACATGGGCTATGGAAGTTAGGTTGCCCGGTTTAGGTGAGAATTTCACTGTCACAGCTATCAATGATGGGAATGCTTATAATGGTTTATCAAAGGGTGCGGGCATTTCTGTAAAACCGGGCGTCTATCTTCTGAAAAATGCAAGCTATACCCCAAGTGCCGAATGGGGTAAAAACACCAGATGGAATGATATCCTGCTGGGGGAGTTTGTTGCGCCGGAGGCTCATGCAAAAACATTTTCAGTAGTACATCAGCCTGCAAAGGTAATTGAAAGCGGCAAGCCTTTACCGGTAGAAGCACAGATCGTAGGACCGTCGTTTCCCGATTCGGTCATTATTTATACAGACAAAGTTTCTTTCTGGTCGGATAAGAACCCGTCTGTGAAAATGAAACGTATACATGGGTATACTTACGGAGCGGAAATACCTGCCGATATGATAAATGAAGGGCTTTTCAGGTATAATATAATAGTATGCAAGGATAATAAGAATTATACTTACCCTGCTAAAACGGAAGGCAATCCCTTGGATTGGGACTATACCTGTTCTGAATACTGGGAGAGTGCGGTTGTAAGAGCTGAAGACCCTTTGGTATTGCTAAAGATAACGGACGAATACAGCGATGTAGAGGCATATGGCATTCCGGAAACGTCTTATGTATTACGAAACTTTGTAACAGATTTAACAAGCGCGAACTCTTTGAAATTCAGATTTAAGGTAACGGATGCAGATGCCCGCTTCTTTTGGAGAAAATATATCAGGGATTATGTCAGTAAAAGGAAAGATAGGCTGGAAAAATCAAAATACCTATGTGTCAATCTGAAAAATACAAAAGGGATCAATAAGTTGAATGTGGGTTTTGTTACCTCCGACGGATTTACTTATACTGCGGTAGTAAATCTCGATAAAGACGGACTTTACAAAGTTTCCTTATCAGACTTGCGACAGGTGAAGACGGCTCTGTTGCCATCCCCGTATCCGACTTTTCTCGAGAGATATTTCGAGCCTGACATACAGATACCATTCGCTACAGAAAAAATAGAGATGTTAGAAATGTCAACCGTAGATGATATAATAAATGATGCGACCTTAGATTTAGGCAGTGTATGGCTGGAATGAAAAATAAATTAGAATATGAACAAACGAAATAATCACCTTATTAAATATTTAAAACCATGAAAAAATACGATAGTTGTAAGAAATTTACTTATTTCCGCTTCGTAATGGCTTTGGCTTTATTGTTGCTCGCGCCCCTGATGGCTGCGGCACAGTCAAAGACGATTACGGGAACAGTAGTAGACGAAACAAACGAGCCGGTTATCGGAGCCGTTGTGAAAGTTTCGGAAACCACATTAGGTACTACCACCGATATAGATGGTAAATACTCGATTGATCTGCCGGAAGGGCGCAACCAACTGGAATTCTCTTTTCTCGGATATGAAACACAAATAGTTATGGTTACTGACAACCGGGTTGTAAACATAAAGCTGGAACCCAAAGCGCAGCTAATGACCGAAGTCGTTGTAATAGGCTATGGTACGCAGCTGAAAAAAGACCTGACTGGAACAGTATCCAGTGTGAGTAGTAAAGACTTTAACCAGGGGCTTATCGGTTCTCCCGAACAACTGATAAACGGAAAGGTCGCCGGAGTGCAGATTATGTCGAATAATGGTTCGCCTACATCGGGAAGCACTATCCGTATCCGTGGGGGAGCATCACTAAATGCGAGTAACGATCCGTTAATCGTTCTTGACGGTGTGCCTTTGGAAAGCGGAGGTATCAGCGGTAACAGCAATAACTTCTTGAGTCTTATCAATCCGAATGATATAGAGAGTATGACAGTGTTGAAGGATGCTTCTTCCACAGCCATTTATGGCTCAAGGGCTTCGAACGGGGTAATCATTATCACTACTAAAAAAGGAAGTTCCGACAAATTGAAAATTAGTTTTAATACTACATTCTCTTTGCAGAATAAGACAAAAGTAGCAGAAACCCTTTCTGCTCAGGAGTTCCGTGATCTGATAACCAGCAAAGGCAATGACCAGCAGAAGGCCTTATTAGGTGAGTCCAATACAAATTGGAATGATGAGATATATCAAACGGCAGTTGGTACGGATAATAACCTGAGCGTAGCCGGAAACTTCTCCAAAACAGTTCCGTTCAGGGTGTCGGCAGGTTACTATAACCAGGAAGGTATTTTGAAAACCGATAATGCAAAACGTTATACCGGAAGTATCGTTGTAAGTCCTACTTTTTTCGACAATCACTTAAAATTTGACTTCAACCTGAAAGGCTCGATAAATAAAAACAGCTTTGCCAATACCGATGCTATCTGGAATGCGACGGTTTTTAATCCTACCCAGCCTGTTTATTCCGGTAATTCAAATTTCGGAGGATATTACGAAAGCCTCGACAATGCAGGTGTTCCCGCAACAGGAGCATTGCTCAATCCTGTCGGTTTATTGAAACAGGAACAACATGAGAGTACAGTGAAACGCAGTATCGGGAATATGGATGTGGATTATAAATTTCATTTTCTGCCTGAACTGAAAGCGCATCTGACATTAGGTTATGATTATGCCAAAGGTGAAGGTACAAACTATATTCCTGCTGAGGCTGCCAATGTATATCAGATTGGTGGTACGGATAATGAATATTCGCAGGAAAAAACAAACAAGCTGTTTACAAGTTATCTGAATTACTCGAAATTCTTTAAGAACATAAAAAGCAATCTGGACGCTACTGCCGGTTATGATTACCAGCACTGGAGAGCTAAAACTCCCGTATTTATAGATAAGAACATTGCAGGCGAAACGGTAAGCACCTCTCCTGCACAGGATCAGACTCACGTTTTATTATCGTTCTACGGGCGTGTGAATTATTCTTATGATTCCAGGTACATGCTGACGGCAACTGTTCGTCGCGACGGATCGTCCCGCTTCAATCCGGATAACCGTTGGGGAACTTTCCCGTCGGTAGCACTAGCGTGGAGGATATCGCAGGAATCATTCCTGAGAGATAATAATGTAATCAGCGATTTGAAACTTCGTTTAAGCTATGGGGTGACAGGCCAACAGGATGGTATCGGGAACTACTCATTCCTGCCTGTTTATACATTGAGTAACGAATATGCACAATACCGTTTTGGGGATAAGTATTACCACCTCTATCGTCCGTCGACCTATGTTGCTGACTTGAAATGGGAAACAACAGATTCGTATAATGCAGGCTTCGATTTCGGATTCCTCAATAACCGCATCAATGGTACATTCGATTACTATAACCGTAAAACGAAGGATTTGCTGGCGACAGTATCAGTTCCGGCAGGTACAAACTTCGCCGAGAAAGCAACCACTAATGTGGGTAATATCGAAAGCAACGGTCTTGAGTTTGCAATTAACGCGACTCCTATAGACACAAAAGATATAACCTGGACACTCGGCTTTAATGCGACATACCAAAAAGTGAAGATTACAAACCTGTCATTGGTTAAGAACGAAAATTCTCCGGGATCTTATACAGGTCCTGAAGTCGGTGGGCAAGGTCTACAAATTCTGACAGAAGGATATACTCCTTATATGTTCTATGTCTACAAACAGGTGTATGATGACGCAGGCAAACCAATTGAAGGAATGTATGCCGACCTGAACGATGATGGAGTTATCAATGAAAAAGACCTGTACCGTTACCATTCACCGATGCCTGATTACCTGTTGGGATTCAACTCACAATTCAGATATAAGAACTGGTCGCTGGGTTTTGCTTTGAGAGCGAGTTTCGGTAACTATGTTTACAATAATATGGCAGCCAATGCAGGAGCATGGGAAACGATGCAATACATTCCGTATGCAATCAATAATATGTCGAGAGACTTCCTGAATACAGGATTCCAGTCACGCCAGTTCCGTTCCGATTATTACGTGCAAAACGCATCATTCCTCAAAATGGACAATATTTCGGTAGGGTACAATGTAGGGAAAGTATTCAATGGCCCTAACCTCAGAATAGGTGCTTTGGTCCAGAATGTATTTACTATTACCAAATACGATGGAGTAGATCCTGAAATAACAAATGGTTTCGATAGTTCCTTCTATCCTCGTCCGAGAATATTCTCTTTAAGTCTGAATCTTGATTTCTAATAAATTATAAGTAACCGAAAAAAATAATGAAATATTTTTCAGTCTTAATTAACTGTTGTTACTATACATACAAAAATAATAAATAGGTCTGCGACCTTAAAAATTACGAAAATGAAAAAGATAAAATATATATACATTCTTTTGGTGTCGATGACCCTAGGTTTGTTTACCTCATGTCTGGGCGACCTCGACCAGATACCCAAAATAGAAGCTACACCCGAAACGGTTTACAATACACCCGAAGGCTATAAATCCGTTTTGGCAAAACTATATGCATCCCTTGCTATTGCCGGACAGGAAAAAGGGGACGGGAACACCGACCTCGGAGGTAAAACATATTGGGGCTACCTGCGTATTTTCTACAATTTGCAGGAACTACCTACCGATGAGGCCATTTACACATGGGGTGGGGGTGATGCTTTGAACGGTATCCAGTTTATGACATGGAATTCTTCGGACGAATGGACTTCGGCGATGTATTACCGTATCTATTATACTGTGGCCATCTGTAATGAATTTTTACGCAATGCGACCGATGATAAACTATCAGGTTTCAACGACAGCGACAGGGAACAGATAAAGGTTTACCGCAGTGAAGCCCGTTTCCTGAGAGCTTTGGTTTATTATCATGCGTTGGATTTTTACGGAAATGTACCTTTTGTAACCGAGTCGGACCCTGTGGGAGCATTCTTCCCTCCACGTATTACACGGGCAGACCTGTTCAGTTATGTGGAATCGGAGTTGAAAGGCATAGAAGAAGAATTACCTCTGCCATTGCAGAACGAATACGGGCGGGTAAGCCGTGCGGCAGCCTGGTCGTTATTAGCAAAACTATATCTGAATGCTAAAGTATACACAGGCACCGAAAAGAATACGGAATGTATTACTTACAGCAAGAAAGTAATAGACGGAGGTTATGCGTTGGAAAATACATATGCCAATCTGTTCAATGCTGATAACGATTTACGCACAAATGAAATTATCTTCCCTATAGAAGCCGACGGACAGCATACCACTACATGGGGTGGCAGTACCTATCTGGTTTGCGGACCTATAGTAGGCTCTATGGTAGCTACCGATTACGGAGTGCAATCCGGTTGGGGCAGTATCCGTACCAGAAAGGAATTTGTGAAACTTTTCAAAGATATTACAGGGGCGACAGATAAACGCGCAGCATTCTATACTGATGGGCAGAGTCTCGATATTGAAGACCCTACTATCGGTACTCAAGGCTATTCTATTGTGAAATACATTAATAAGACATCGACAGGACAGAACGGCTCAAACTTTTCAGAAGGATTGGTCGATACCGATTTCCCGATAATACGTCTTGCTGATGTGTATCTGATGTATGCCGAAGCTGTAGTAAGAGGTGGTACGGGTGGAAGTAAGAGCCTTGCTGCTGAATACATAAATCTGATACGCAAAAGAGCTTACGGTAATGAGACGGGAAAGGTTAGTGAAGATGAACTGACTCTCGATTTTATTCTGGCCGAAAGAGGACGTGAATTATATTGGGAAGGCACCCGCCGTACCGACCTTATCCGTTTCGGAAAATTCACAGGCTCGTCTTATGTGTGGCAATGGAAAGGTGGAACAATGGATGGTACGGGGACAGATAGCAAATTCAATTTGTATCCGCTTCCTCCGGCCGATCTGGCAGCTAATCCTAATCTGAAACAAAACGAAGGGTATTAATCTTTAAGATATAGAATAGTATGAAAACAATAAATAAATATATATTCCTGTTCCTTCTGGCTATACTGGCCGTGTCATGTAATAGTGACGGAGATGAAGTGGTGCTTTCGGGTTTTCAGGAAGGAGAATTGAGGGCGACTGCATCGGAAGTCGTATTGACGAATGATAACAGCGGGAAACTGGTTTTATCCTTTATGTGGAATGCAGGGGAGTTAGCAAATACATATTCGCAAAAGTACGGGCTTCCTGCCGATGCATTGAAGACAACACTCCAGTTCGATACACAGAGTTCATTTGCCAGTGCAAAAGATGTGGTGGAAACTGCCAGTGCGAAATCCTATACAGGCAAGGCTTTGAATTCGCTGGCCCTGAGTATGGGCTTGGAAACAGCGCAGGCTGCAAAACTTTATGTACGCCTGAAGTCTACTATTGCGGCTAATGTGGATCCTCTTTACAGTAATGTGGTGGAAGTGACTGTGACCCCTTACGAAGAAATAGCATTCTTATATATGCCGGGCGACCTGAGCGGCGGATGGGATAAATACACAACACGCTTATGCTCACGCAATGGAAATGGCGAATATGAAGGATTTGTAAATGCTAAGGCATGGAATAACTTTAAATTTACGACCGAAATGAGCAGTACTTCGGGTGTAACTTATGGTTCCAATCCGAATGATTTATACACATTGGATGATAGCAGCGACCAGTGGAACATATGGTTCGAAGAGGACGGATATTTCCTTCTGAAAGCGAATACCAATACGATGAAATGGAGTAAGACGAAAATTACTGCCTTTGCCGTTACCGGAGAGTTCAATGCATGGAGCCTTGCTACTGATGTGATGACTTACGATGCTGTAAATCAAGTATGGAAAGTGACTTGTAATATCTCGAACACATTGTATGGTATTCAGATAATTGCCAATAACGACTGGAATTCGAAATACGGAGGCAGTAACGGAGAGATTACTCTGGGCGGAGCGAATATAGAAATTGCCACGCCGGGTACTTATACCATTACAATGAATCTGAGCAATCCTGAGAAGTATACGTATACAATCGAATGATTAATCCATTAAAAACAAAATTATAGTATGAAATTATATATAAAACATTTGATTATAGCGCTTTCATTCATTGTTTCCCTCGGGTTTATTTCCTGTAGCGAGGATGATGATAACAGTGCAACCAATCCTGACTTATCATCCGGAACTTTTGCCAAAGGGGCTGATGTGAGTTGGATAACCCAGATGGAAGCATCGGGAAAGAAATTCTACAATGCAGCAGGGGCTGAAATGGAAGGTATAAGGCTGTTGAGAAGTCTTGGGACGAACTCTGTCCGCCTGCGTATATGGGTAGACCCTGTAGACGGATGGTGCAATACCGAAGATTTGTTGGTGAAAGCATATCGGGCTAAAAATCTTGGTATGCGTATTATGGTAGATTTCCATTACAGCGATACCTGGGCAGATCCATCGAAACAAGTGAAGCCGGCGGCATGGACTAACCTGAGTTTTACAGAGTTGAAAAATGCCGTAGCGAATCATACGAAAGAAGTGTTGAATGTGTTGAAAACAAATGGTATCACTCCTGAATGGGTACAGGTGGGTAATGAGACAGGCAACGGGATGTTATGGGATGATGGAAAAGCAGAAGACAATATGAAAAACTATGCTGATCTTAATAATGCAGGCTATGATGCGGTCAAGGCAGTTTTTCCTGATGCGAAAGTGATTGTTCATCTGCAAAACGGGCAGGATAACGGATTGTTCCGTTGGTTGTTCGACGGATTGAAAAGTAACAATGGAAAATGGGATGTAATAGGCATGTCCTTATATCCGTCTGCCGATGATTGGAAGACCATGAACAACGATTGCCTTGCCAATATGAAAGATATGATAGAGCGTTATGGTTCGGAAATAATGCTTTGTGAAGTAGGAATGAGCTGGGATGAAGCGGAAGCATCAAAAGCCTTTCTGACCGATTTGATAGAAAAAACAAAATCATTACCAGACGGCAAAGGCTTAGGTGTATTCTATTGGGAACCGCAGGCGTATGGTAGTTGGAATGCGTATACACTCGGTGCTTTTGACGATTCGGGAAAACCTACGGTTGCTTTGGATGCATTCAGATAATATTTATCTATACTATAAGCTGACAGCTAAAGACTGTCAGCTTATTGCTCTTTGAAAAGGTGAACGAGCCCCCTCAATCCCCGACTTACAAAGAGAATAAAAAGCAAGAAATTGAAAATGAGAATAGGAATGAGGGAGGACAAAAAAGTAACAGGATAGAAATATGTAAAATGTGTTACTTTTATTACCTTTTGGGATTTTATTTAGGGGCAGGTCTTGTACCTATAAAAGTGACAGGTGAATAAAGATACAAAAGGTGTTACAATTGTTACCTTTTAACAAGTCGTAAGTTTTAAGTAATAAGTCATTGGATCTGTTGATTGATAAAAGCTAATTATTCATTCTTAATTCTTAATTGCTTTTCGTGTTACTTTTGTTACCTTTTGAAAATTAAAAATGAAACTGATTAAATTTTATAATGAAAAGAAAATTTATAACTTTTATTTTAGCCATACTGTTTTGTTGCAATGCCACCATTCAGTCGCAGACAAAAAGAGTAGAGTTCTTATTAGAAAAGAATTGGAAATTCAGCAAAGGCGATTATCCGGATGCTGTCAAAACAGGTTTTGATGATAAAAACTGGGAGTCGGTAACTGTTCCCCACGATTGGGCTATATTCGGACCTTTCGACCGCGAACACGATTTACAGGAAGTGGCGGTTACCCAGAACGGGGAAAAAGTAGCGACTGTAAAAACCGGACGTACCGGAGGATTACCCTATGTCGGTATTGGTTGGTACCGAAATTCTTTTAATGTAAACGGTTTCGAGAAAGGAAAAAAGCGTGTCAGCCTGCTTTTCGATGGAGCTATGAGTGAAGCGCGTGTGTATGTAAACGGAAAAGAAGCCTGTTTCTGGCCTTTTGGTTACAACTCTTTTCATTGCGATGTAACGGATTTGCTGAATACTAACGGTGAAAATAATATACTGGCAGTCCGGCTCGAAAACAAACCGCAGTCGTCGCGTTGGTATCCGGGTGCAGGCCTTTACCGAAATGTACATGTAGTAGTGACCGAAGAAATACATGTACCTGTATGGGGTACTTATATTACTACACCTTTTGTCTCGGAAGAATATGCTTCGGTAAAGCTGAAAACCGAAATCAGCAATTCGGATAACGCGGATGTACGGATAGTTACCGAAATAAAAGATGCATTGGGAAATGTCGTTGCTAAAAAAGATAATACCCTCAGGATAAACCATGGCCAGCCTTTCGAGCAGAATCTTATTGTGGATAAACCACAACTGTGGTCACCAGAGACGCCATATCTATATAATGCAGTATCGAAAGTATATGTAAAAGATACACAGATTGACGAATATACCACACGTTTCGGTATAAGGGATATAAAGCTGATTGCCGACAAAGGATTTTTTCTGAATGGTAAAAGACGTAAGTTTCAAGGGGTTTGTAATCATCACGACCTCGGCCCTCTGGGAGCAGCTATTAATGTAGCGGCATTGCGTCGCCAGCTGACTATGCTGAAAGATATGGGGTGTGATGCTATACGCACGGCACATAATATGCCTGCGCCGGAACTGGTTGCCCTGTGTGATGAGATGGGCTTTATGATGATGATAGAACCATTCGACGAATGGGACATCGCCAAGTGCAAGAATGGCTATCACCGTTTTTTTGACGAATGGGCAGAGAAGGATATGGTAAATATGCTGCGCAATTACCGCAACAATGCCAGTGTGGTAATGTGGAGTATTGGTAATGAGGTGCCTACCCAGTGCAGTGACCAGGGATACAAGGTGGCTTCTTTCTTGCAGGATATCTGCCATCGTGAAGATCCTACCCGTCCTGTTACTTGTGGAATGGACCAGATTAGTTGCGTGTTGAATAACGGTTTTGCAGCTATGCTGGATGTTCCGGGATTCAATTACCGTGCTCATCGTTATCTGGAAGGTTACGAAAAACTGCCTCAAAATCTGGTGCTTGGAGCTGAGACATCATCAACAGTAAGTTCGCGGGGAGTATATAAATTCCCTGTTGAGAAAAAAGCGGATGCCGTATATGATGATCACCAGTCTTCATCTTACGATTTCGAATATTGCGCATGGTCAAATCTGCCCGATGATGATTTTGCATTGGCAGACGATTATGAATGGACTATGGGACAATTCGTATGGACAGGATTCGATTATCTGGGTGAACCTTCTCCTTATGATACGGATGCATGGCCGAATCATAGTTCTATGTTTGGTATCATAGATCTGGCAAGTATTCCTAAGGACAGGTATTACCTGTATCGTAGCCTGTGGAATAAGAATGAGAGCACGTTGCATATCCTGCCTCACTGGAACTGGAAAGGGCGTGAAGGAGAGAAAACTCCTGTATTCGTTTATACGAGCTATCCGTCAGCCGAACTTTTTATCAATGGTAAAAGCTATGGAAAACAAAGTAAAAATAATACTACGGTGCAGAACCGCTACCGCCTGATGTGGATGGATGCCATATACGAACCGGGTGAAGTGAAAGTAGTTGCATATGATGCGCAGGGTAAAATCGCAGAAGAAAAGATTGTGCGTACGGCAGGTAAGCCTCATCATATAGAACTTGTAGCCGACAGAATGCAGTTAGCTTCTGACGGTAAAGATCTGGCATATATAAATGTGAGAATAGTAGATAAAGACGGTAATCTATGCCCTGATGATCAGCGTCAGATAACTTTCTCCGTAACGGGCAATGGTAGCTACAAAGCATCAGCAAACGGAGATCCTACTTCCCTCGAACTCTTTTATTTGCCTCGGATGCAGGCCTTTAACGGACAGTTGACTTCGATAGTACAATCGGGTGAAAAAGCCGGAAAGATGATCTTTGAAGCAAAGGCGAAAGGTTTGCAGGCGGGAAGGATAGAAGTGATAGTAAAGTGAATTAGTTGACAGTTGAGAATTGAGAGTTGAAAATTTTTAAGGGCTTTGCACTATTAGTGCGTCAGCATCTGTGCATTAGTTCCGCAGGCGGGGTACCCAATCCGGTAAAGATGGCGGAGAATCAAATGGGGCGATAGCCCATTTATTTGATTCAGCCATCGAGGCGGTTTTGGGTCGCCGAGGAATGAAGCGCTAGCCTTTTGGTTCGTTTTGGACAATGCCAAAATGAACATAAATAAATCTTTATTAAAGATGATCGGTTCTATTTCGTTCTTTGACATACATATTTCATACAATAGAAAGCCTGTTTAATACATAAAATACCTTGGGATAGCGGATTGTATAAAGAATAATCTATTTTTGTATTAAATTAATGAGGTAATGTTGAGATATCTTGTATTGGCAAACAGTAACGACTTGGTGAGGGTTTCTCCCGAGAGGATTGTCTATATATCCTCCGACGGGAATTATTCCACTATGGTGTTGGTCAATAAGGAAGAACATCTGTTTTCGTTCAATCTGGGTACTTTCGAAAAGGTTATTGAGCAACAGCTGGATAATGATGCCGGTACTTTTATTCGTCTGGGTAAAAGCTTGATTATAAATGCGCAATATATCTATTATGTGAATGTATCCAAACAGCAGATTGTCCTTTCGGATATCAGTTTTCCCCATAAATTTGCCCTCTCTGCATCAAAAGAAGCATTGAAAGCGTTGAAGACAGTATTGGAAGAAAGTCTAAAGGACAGGAGGATAGAATAATGAGCAAGAAAGATATAAAAACGGAAAATGAAGTCTACTTTCTTGGCTCAAAAGAAAGTAGGGATAAAAAGTCCGCTTCCAAAAATAGGTGGTGGCTGATAGCTGTGGCTTGTATAGTGGTGGCTATTATAGCGATATTGTTGATATTGCTATTGCGGAAACCGACTGCTGACTATTACTTCGAGCCTGAAATTGAAGAGGCTGTGTATACGGCTGGTGTAACTTCCGATACGATAAAGGCTATCCCCGGCGATACAATAAAGGGCTATGTAGAGATATTGGAAGAGACGGTTAATGACGTGCCTATGTTTGTTTACGTACCACATCATGCAACACTGTCATTATCTGTAGGCATGCCGGATAAATCCGATTCAACGATTGTATTCATCACACAGGCTGCCGATATCAGGGGTGATAATTATGAGATAGTAGGCGATTTTGTCCTTGCCGGTGAAAAATTATCGAGAGGAGTTGCCAAAACCGGATTTTGTGCGGTCATTGACGGCGAAGTTATTATCGGGGTTTCTGATAATACACCATTGTTGCAAAAAGCAATTGAGTCCAAAGGTTATTTCTTCCGGCAATATCCATTGGTAGATGATGGGGTACTAGTGGAAAATAATCCGAAGAACAAGTCTGTTCGCAGGGCATTAGCTACACGCTCAGGGAAGGTGATAATGGTAGAAAGCCGTAGCGCCGAGTCATTCCATGATTTTGCTCAGGCACTGGTCGATATCGGGGTAACCGATGCGATATATCTGGTAGGCAGCAATACTGCATTTGGATGGTACTACGATAAAGAACATAAGAAAACTGAATACGGAATAACCCAATCGGAAGAACTCTGGAATATATCTTATATTGTCTGGCGGTCAGAGTGAAATGGAATAGGAATTATACCCATCCTTCATATCCGCCGTCTATACTGTATACATCTTCGAATCCTTGTTCTGTAAGGAAGCTGGCTACTATCTGGCTGCTATTTCCATGATAGCACATGACCAATATCGGGGCGGTTTTATTCACTGAGTTTAGAAAGAGAGGAAGGCTTTCTTGGGTAAGATGTGTTGCTCCCTCTACATGCCCGTTGCGGAAGCTTTCTTTATCTCTTATATCTACCAGTATTGTGCCGGGTTTGGATAACTTTTCTTTGGCCTGATGCGATGTAATTCTCTTTAATGACATTATTTTATATTGTTATTAGTTTGTTCTATATGCTGTTTGATTTTATAGATTGAACAAATGTCGTCTGTTTTTGTTCTTAGTGTTTAAAATCACGAATAAAAAACACTAACATGCAAAGGAAACTATTACTGGCCCTATTGGCAATTGTCTACTCATCACTGATATTCGCTCAATCTGAACCAGCTTACAAAAAAGGAACATTCTTTGCCCTGTGGGGTTGGAACAGAGATGCATATACAAACTCGGATATTCATTTCAAAGGTAATGATTATAACTTTACACTCCATAAAGTGAAGGCTTCCGATAAGCAGAATAAGATCAGTTACTTCAATTATCTTCGTCTCGATCGCATAACTATTCCCCAGACTAATTTACGAGTGGGTTATTTTATAAAGGATAATCTGGCTATAACTTTAGGTGTGGATCATATGAAATATGTGATGGACCAGAATCAGACGGTAGATATAGATGGATATGTAAAACCTGATTATCAGTCTCATGTAAGAGACGATGGCTCTATAAAACTAACAGATGATTTCCTTACATTTGAGCATACCGACGGTTTGAACTATATCAATGCCGAAGTAGAATATTATAAGAATTTTTACCATAAAGGTATTCTCAAAGTGAACGGCCTGATTGGTGGTGGAGCCGGATTCCTTATGCCCCGTAGTAATGTTATGATGATGGGAAATGAACGGCACGATGCTTTTCATCTCGCGGGATTCGGACTGAATGCAAAAGGCGGATTGGATGTAAACTTGTGGAACTTGTTTTTCGTCCGTTCCGAAGTGAAAGAAGGATATATCAATATGCCAAGTATAAGGACGACCGAATCGCCGGACGATCAAGCGCATCAGGCTTTCTGGTTTGCTGAACTGACTTATACATTCGGTTTTAACTGGCATTTTTGAAGATATAAAAGTTTATCTATATAATAGATTCAGGTATACTCAGTGCAGTATTTAAAAAGTGTTTGTTGATTTTAGAGTAATCAGTAGTAAGTATTAAGTGTCTGATAACCGATTACTGTTAACAGTATCCCCCTTCCGGGCCCTGGGGGACTGTTAACTTAAAAAAATCATAACTCATAACCTATAACTCATAACTAAATCATAACTTTGCATACTTGATTTGTAAAAGCTATAGACCATGCCAGTTAATATACCTAACAATCTTCCGGCGATTGAGATTCTGAAGAAAGAGAACATCTTTGTAATGAACCAACTCAGAGCTAACGAACAGGATATACGTCCTCTTCGTGTGCTTATTCTCAATCTGATGCCTATAAAGATAATGACGGAAACTGATTTGATAAGGTTATTATCAAACAATCCGTTGCAGGTAGAAGTTGAGTTTCTGAAACTGGAAACCCATACATCTAAAAACACTTCGGAAGAGCACCTTGAAATGTTTTACAAGAACTTCAGTCAGGTAAAAGATGATTTCTATGATGGTATGATAATAACAGGCGCACCAGTCGAACTGTATGAATTTGAAGAAGTGACTTACTGGCCCGAAATATCTTCTATATTTCATTGGGCACGTACTCATGTGACTTCCACATTGTATATATGCTGGGCTGCACAGGCTGCCATGTATCATTTCTACGGGGTGAAGAAATATCCGTTACCGGAGAAAATGTTCGGTGTATTCAAGCATATTGCCCATGATAAGAAGTTCCCGTTGTTCAGGGGATTCGACGATGAGTTTTATATTCCTCATAGCCGCCATACAACAGTGAGGAGGGAAGATGTACTTCGGCATCATGAGTTGAAAATACTGTCGGAGTCGGATGATTCCGGTGTCGGGATAGTTGCATCCCGTGGAGGACGTGAATTTTACCTGACAGGACATTCCGAATATGCACCATATACACTTCATAACGAATATATACGGGATGCGGAAAAAGGCTTACCTATAAAGATTCCGCTCAATTATTATAAAAATGACAATCCTGAGAACGGGCCGGTGGTGCGCTGGTCGGGTCATGGTAATCTCTTATTTAATAATTGGCTCAACTACTTTGTCTATCAGGAAACTCCGTATGATAAAACGAAGATCAAAGATCTGGGTAATATAGATCCTATGAATGAGGGATATATGTACCATATCTAAGTAACATTATAACAAGGTAATCTTTGCTTAAAGCACGCAAAATAGAACTACTTGCCCCTGCTAAGAATCTGGAATGTGGTATTGAGGCTATCAATCACGGGGCGGACGCAGTGTACATCGGCGCACCGAAATTCAGTGCGCGTGCAGCCGCCGGAAATACACTTGATGATATTAAGTCGCTGGCGGAGCACGCACATCAGTTCGGTGCAAAAGTATATGTTGCCCTGAATACCATACTGACGGATAGTGAATTGCATGACGCGGAAAAACTCATATGGCAGTTATACGCCGATGCCAAAGTAGACGCACTCATAATTCAGGATATGGGTATCACTATGCTCAATCTGCCACCGGTTGCATTGCATGCAAGCACACAAATGGATAACCGGAGTGCGGAGAAGGCGAAGTTTCTTGAAAATGCAGGATTTAAGCAAATCGTATTACCCCGGGAATTGACAATAGATGAAATAGGCGAAATTGCCGCCCAGGTAAAAACTCCTCTCGAAGTCTTTGTTCATGGCGCATTATGCGTATGCTACAGCGGGCAGTGTTATCTCAGTCAGGCCTTGTCGGGACGAAGTGCGAACAAAGGGGCATGCGCTCAGTATTGCCGTTTACCATACACGCTGGTTGACGCAGACGGGGAAGAGATAATACAGAAGAAGCATTTTCTGTCGATGAAGGATCTCAATCTATCGGATAATTTGGAAGAATTACTGGAGGCTGGCGTCAGTTCTCTCAAGATAGAAGGGCGGTTGAAAGATGTTTCCTATGTGAAGAATGTGGTAGCTTATTATCGATTGAAATTGGATGCGATTTTGAAGAGAAATCCTCAGTATATAAGGGCTTCATCGGGTACTTCAGTTTATACATTCGAGCCTAATCCAGAAAAAAGCTTTAATCGTGGCTTTACCAAATACTTTCTGCACGAGCGCAGTAGTAATATGTGGTCGGTAGACTCACCCAAATCGATAGGTGAACCAATTGGGAAAATAACAGAGATCACAACAAAGTATATAAAAGTCAATAGCGCTGTAAAGATACACAACGGCGATGGTCTTTGCTATTTCAATAATAAAAAAGAGCTGGAGGGTATCCATGTTAACCGTGTAGAAGGAGACCTTATCTTCCCGGCAACGATTCCCGATGTAAAGCGTGGTGCTTTTGTTTACCGCAACTATGATCATGAGTTTGAAAAGTTGTTGTCGAAAAAATCGGCGGAGCGCCGTATAAGCGCGACCATTGACCTGAATGAAATTCCGTTCGGCTTTTCTTTAAAGATTGCCGATGAAGACGACAATTACGCCATTCTCAATTTTGAAACGGAGAAGCAAACAGCCCTGAAAGACCAAACTGAAAATATCCGGAATAACCTGAGTAAGACGGGCAATACGATATTTAGAGTAGAGCAGGTCAATATAAATTGGAGCGATAGTTGGTTCGTCCCGGTGTCGCTGTTGTCGGAATGGAGACGACAACTGACAGAGGAACTTTTATCCGTGAGAAAAATCAGATATCAACAGGAAGTTGTCCTGCATAAACAGACCTCGCATGCTTTTCCTGTTAAAGATATTACATATCTGGGGAATGTGATGAACGAAAAGGGCAGGCGATTTTATACGCAACATCAATCGTCGGTGATGCAGCCTGCGTTTGAAAAACAGGGACAAAAAGATGTACCTCTGATGTTTACACGCCATTGTATCAAACAGTCATTAGGTTGGTGTCCGAAAGAAGGAACTGAAAAACATCCTTACAAAGAGCCTTTCTTTTTGATATATAACAATACAAAATTGCGTCTTTCGTTCGATTGCCGGAATTGTGAGATGAAAGTATTTAACGATTCGTACGCAGAATAATATACATATTGATATTTTCTGTATCTTTGAACCTATATTGGAAATACCTGATATGAGTAATGCATGCAGTTCAATGGGATATTCTCAAGTCTTAACCTGCTATTGCTGTTTTACTTATCATTGTAATAAATAGGTCAGCGACCTTATTCATCCTATGCTGAAAAGAATTGTAAGATATACCTGGCCCCCTGCGGTCATTGCTGTTATCATTTTTTATTTATGTTGTCTTATCCCTACAGATGATATACCTGATGTCGGGTTTCAATTCTTTATCCCCGCCGATAAGATTGTGCATTTCCTGATGTATTTCGGTCTGGCCGGAGTGGCATCTTTCAATTATATCTTTTACAAAAAAGGGCATATTATTATATTGAAGCTTGTTGTTTTCGCCATACTGGTCCCAATAATTTACGGGGGAGTGATAGAGATAATACAAGCGGAATATTTCCCGGGAAGGAGTGGAGATTGGTACGATTTTCTGGCTGATGCGCTGGGTGTACTGGCATCCCTGCCTATTTCCCTATGGTTTAGACGTTTTATGTTAAACAGACAATTACAGGAAGAAGACATATGAAAAAATCAATCATTATTTTGTTCGCGTTATTTTTCTCAATGAGTATATTTTCTCAGGAAGAGAATTATCAATATAAAGTAAAAGTGGGAGACATTGCTCCCGATTTTGAAATGAGTCTGCCTTCGGGGCAAAAGGTGAAATTATCCTCTCTGCGGGGTAAGGTTGTTATGTTACAGTTCACTGCCAGCTGGTGTGGCGTTTGCCGCAAAGAGATGCCCCATATAGAGAAAGAGATATGGCAGAAGCATAAGAATAATCCTAATTTTGCGTTATATGGTATAGACCGCGAAGAACCGGCCGAAACAGTCTTGAAATTTGCCAAAGCCACAGGAGTGACTTATCCTATAGGTTTAGACCCGAAAGCAGATATATTTGGTACATACGCGGAAAAAGAAGCGGGGATCACAAGGAATATCATTATTGATAAAAATGGAAAGATAGTAATGCTTACCCGGCTTTTCAAGATGGAGGAGTTTAACGAAATGGTTGCCTTGATTGATTCTTTAGTAGAGAAAAAATAATACAGATGAGTATCGTTATTATAAAGTATAATGCAGGGAATATCTTTTCGGTAGAGCATGCTTTTAAACGTCTGGGTGTAGAAGCTATTGTGACTGCTGACAAAGAATTGATAAGGACTGCTGACAAAGTGATTTTTCCGGGGGTGGGAGAGGCCAGTTCCACGATGCACCATTTGCGTCAAACAGGATTGGATAAGCTTATTCCCGATCTAAGGCAACCGGTCTTGGGCATATGTCTGGGCATGCAGCTGATGTGCGCCCATTCCGAAGAAGGCGATGTGAACTGTTTGAATATATTTGATGCAAAAGTAAAACGGTTTGTTTCTGAAAGACATGAAGATAAAGTGCCTCATATGGGATGGAATACGATAACCAATCTAAAGAGTGAGATTTTTGACGATTCACTGGAGGGGGAATTTGTATATTTTGTACATAGTTATTATGTATCCGGTTGCAAGCATACAGCAGCAACAACAAACTATATCCTTCCATTTAGTGCGGCAATCCATAAAGATAATTTTTATGCAACCCAGTTCCACCCCGAAAAGAGTGGAGGAGCGGGTGAAAAGATATTAAAGAATTTTTTGTCGAACACTAAATAATAATTTATCATGGATAAGTACGATGAATTAAGAAAGCTGGAAGAGCTTAGGGCTCAGGGAGCAATTTCGGAAGAAGAATTTCAGCAGGAAAAGCATAGAATATTGAATCCCGGCAGCTATGGTAACGATAGAAGAGGATTGGGCGGCATACAGAAAGATACATATATCGTACTGATGCATCTGTCTCAGTTTGCAGGATTCCTGATTCCGGGATTAGGCTTTATTCTTCCCATAGTGTTATGGCTGGTAAATGCAAAAGAATATCCTGAGGTAGACAGGCATGGAAAGAATATCGCGAATTTCATGATAAGTATGCTTATTTATGCGACAATAGCCGGTATTTTCTGCATCACGATAATAGGAATTGTAATAGGTCTTCCGATGCTTATCATAATAGCAATACTCGAAATCGTATTCATAATCATTGCAGCTATAAAAGCCAGCAACGGAGAATATTGGAAGTATCCGTTATCAATCACTTTTTTTTCTTAAATAACAGAGCATGATAGAGATTATCCCTGCTATAGATATTATTGACGGTAAGTGTGTTCGTCTGTCACAAGGCGATTATAATGCAAAGAAAGTATATAACGAAGATCCGCTGGAGGTAGCGAAAATGTTTGAAGGCGCGGGTATCCGCCGTCTTCATCTCGTCGACCTCGATGGGGCGAAGGCAAAAAGAGTAGTCAATCAGGCTGTTCTGAAAAAGATTGCGTCGAATACATCCCTCGTTATTGATTTTGGCGGAGGGGTACAGAGCGATTCCGATCTGGATATTGTTTTCGATTCGGGAGCTTCTATGGTTACCGGAGGGAGTATTGCGGTGAGGGATAGAGATTTATTTATTTCCTGGATAGAGAAATATGGCAGCGAAAAGATAATTTTGGGGGCTGATTGTAAGGATGGTAAGATCGCTGTTTCCGGTTGGCAGGAATCTACATCGGTTGATATTATTCCTTTTATAGGAGATTATAAAGCGAAGGGTATAAATAAAGTTGTCTGTACGGATATCAGCAAGGATGGCATGCTCCAAGGTCCGTCTATTGACTTGTATAAGGAAATCCTGAAATCTTTTCCGGATCTCTATTTAATTGCAAGTGGCGGAGTCAGTAGTTTTCAGGATATACTCGATTTGGAGCGCGTGGGTGTACCTGCTGTTATTTTAGGAAAAGCGATTTATGAAGAACGGGTGACGTTGGACGAATTGAGTCGTAAGTAAGTTACGAGTTATGAGTAGTCGTTGAATAATCTTATGCGTCAGTTACTTTTTACGTACAGAAGTATCCTTCATTTTGGCAACTCAAGATTTAATTATTAATTTAGGAAACAATAAGATCATTATATCCAAGAAAACAAAACTATGATAAGAAGCATAATATCGATAATGCTACCATTCGCAATATATTGTAGTTGTAGTACTAACGTGCAGATAAATAATGAACGAGTGATAGAATCTGGAGAAGTTGAGTTCAGTGACTCGGTTAAGAGACCTTTTACCAAATATGTTTATGACGATAAGGGAATACTTATAAGTTCTGTTATTATCTCTTACGGGAAAGACAGTGTTGGGAACATTAAAGAGCAATATATCAGAACCAGTAATTATACACATTTAGGACGAACTATTAATATTGACGGTGTAGAAAAAATAATAGATATAAATACTGGTGATTCTCATAATAAGGACATAAAAGTGATACTAAAATGCAATGGTTCGGGCAAGATTGTTAAACGTATAGAGCAACCCGAAGGATATGTGCTACCCATTATAGATGAATTTGAATGGGAGGGTAATTGCATCAAAAGAAAAATACGCTATTATGATGGGGAGTTAGCGAATGGAAGTTATGAAGATATTGTAGAATATAAATACCGCGATGGGAATATGGTGTCGGCCAATATGAAAACCTTAATAGTAGTAAATGATGTTAGAACCACAATAACCGGAACTATAAAATGCGAATACGACACAACACATTTAAGTTACCAGACCAATCCTGACGAATCAGTTCTAATAGTAAACCACAACCTAGAGTTATTCGCAGCAAAACATTCGGCTAATCAACTAACATCTTATATTTGGGAATCTACACTTCAAGAATTGGATATGGTAAAAAGAATAAAAATCCAGAACATATATAGTACAGATACATCGTTGATAAAAATAGACAGATATGATGAAAAAGATTATCCGATCATTAGCAATTATACAAGAAAAGTTAAATCAAAACTTGATTCATATATAGACCCTCAACAGAGTAAAAAAACGGAAGAAAATATAAATTTTATTGTTTTTACAAAATATACGAATCTGTAGTTGAACGTAATGTATAATATCAATATTTGCCTATCATAAATCCAGTTTGCGCAATTCTTCCTTCGCAGAAGAGGAGTGTAACTCATGTCTAAGATTTTCAATGATTGATTCACATAACTTATAAACATATAATTTTTAATTAAAACACGTGTTAGCGAAAAGAATAATACCTTGTCTTGATGTAAAAGATGGGATGACTGTGAAAGGTACCAATTTTGTAAACCTCCGGGAAGCCGGAGATCCGGTGGAACTTGGTGTGCGTTACAGTGAACAGGGAGCCGACGAACTGGTATTTCTTGATATTACGGCATCACACGAGGAGCGTAAGACATTTACCGAATTGGTAAAACGTATTGCCGCAAATATAAATATACCTTTTACCATCGGTGGAGGTATCAATGAATTATCGGATGTAGACCGCTTGTTGAATGCCGGAGCAGATAAGGTTTCTGTAAATTCTACAGCCATAAGAAATCCGAAGATAATTGAGGAGATAGCCAAAAACTTCGGTTCACAGGTTTGTGTTTGCGCAATAGATGCTAACTTTGAAGACGGGATATGGTCATGTTACACCAGCGGTGGACGTAACAAAACAGATAAAGAACTTTTCTCCTGGGCTAAGGAAGCTGAAAACCTCGGTGCGGGCGAAATCCTTTTTACCAGTATGAACCATGACGGAGTCAAAACCGGGTATGCGAATGCGGCATTGTGCCGATTATCCGAAATATTAAATATCCCTGTTATTGCCTCCGGCGGGGCCGGGAATATGAAACATTTTCGCGATGTGTTTGTTAATGGTAAAGCAGACGCAGCCTTGGCAGCCAGCGTTTTTCATTTTGGCGAGATAGCGATAAAAGATTTGAAGGATTATTTGAAAAAAGAAAATATAAACGTAAGGTAGTTTACGTGAATCAGTATTTGAGAACTTTATCTATGTAGTGGAGATGATAGCCTTTAGCTGTCAGCTTATAGTTCTTTGAAAAAAAAAATAGCAGATTTTTAAATTAGCATATTAGCGAAGGAGTGATAAGTGTAACTTTTACATACGCTTCGCTCCTGTGACCGTTGGTTGTTACTCTTTAACAAGTAATGAGTTTTGAGTGATAAGTACTAAGTTGAGAAAATCGTATTACTGTTTACTGTAAAGACTGTTACCTTTATTACCTTTTAATTATATATAGTTAATTAATGTGAAAATTTTGAAATGAAAACAATGAAAATTCTGTCAGAAGTGTCAGGTTTTAACTAAATGTAGTTAATAAACGTGAATGAGGTGATAAGTGATGAGTTAGACTTTGCATCTTTGCGAGAGAAACTTTTTAAGGAAGAGATGCTTCGTTCCGCTCAACATGACAGAATGTGAAGGTCCTCAAAAAGCTATCAGCTAATAGCTAAAAAACTGTTACTTCTGTTACTTTTTAACTATATATTGTTAGTGAATGTGAAAATTAAACACGACTAAAATTAAAAATATGAATCTCGATTTCGACAAAGTAGGTGGGTTAATACCTGCCATTATACAGGATAATGAGACAAACAAAGTGTTGATGCTTGGCTATATGAATACTGAGGCGTTGCAGAAAACACAGGAAACAGGAAAGGTGACATTCTTTAGCCGTACAAAACAGCGGCTTTGGACAAAAGGTGAAGAAAGCGGGAACTTTCTGAACGTAATCAGTATAAAGGAAGATTGCGATAAGGATACACTCCTCATTAAGGTAAATCCGGTTGGCCCGGTTTGCCATACAGGAGCAGATACTTGCTTCGAAGAAGAGAATAAAGAAGATATCCTGTTTTTGAAATATCTTCAGCATTTTATTGAAAAACGTTACAAAGAGATGCCGGAAGGCTCTTATACGACATCACTCTTCGAATCTGGTATAAACCGCATGGCCCAAAAAGTGGGCGAAGAGGCACTGGAATCGGTAATAGAGGCCTGTAATGGTACCGACGACCGTTTGATATATGAATCGGCGGATATGCTTTATCACCTGATTGTATTATTAACATCGAAAGGCCTAAGTCTCGAAGACCTCGCTAGGGAGCTTCAAAAGCGTCATAAGAAAAACTAAAAACTAAAAGTGAAGAGTGAAAAATGTTTATCAATCTCCATTTTTAATTTTTCACTTTTCGTTCTTCACTTTTCACTTTATACTGACATAGTTATGGATAAGGATGTAATTATAAAATATGAAGGAGTTGATTTGGACAGGGATGGTAATAACATCCTTAGTGATATCAACATCTCAATAAATGAAGGTGAATTTATATATCTTATAGGGAAGGTTGGTTCGGGAAAAAGTACATTCCTGAAAAGTCTTTATTATGAGATACCTATAGAGAAAGGTCATGGACGTATCTTCGATTATGAACTGGAAAGTATAAAGAAAAAACAAATTCCATTTTTGAGACGAAAGGTGGGGATTGTATTTCAGGATTTTCAATTGCTTATCGACCGTACTGCGGCTAAGAACCTTGAATTTGTCCTTCGTGCTACCGGATGGAAGAATAAAGATCTGATAGATATACGAATCGGGGAAGTGCTTACACAGGTTGGCATGCAGAATAAAGGCTATAAAATGCCTCATGAGCTATCGGGAGGAGAACAGCAACGTATCGTTATAGCGCGTGCGCTTCTTAATTCACCTGAAATTATACTAGCCGACGAGCCGACGGGGAATTTGGATCCTGAAACAGGAAATCAGATTGTACAACTCTTGCATACGATATCGGAAGGAAATACAGCCGTTATAATGTCAACTCACAATTATGCCGTTGTCCAGAAATATCCGGGAAGAATCATAAAATGTGAGGATGGTCATCTGAAAGATGTGAAGATGGGAAATCAGATCCAATCACAGAATCACTAAGTAAAAATATAGCAGAGGGAATTATGGAAATAAGAAAATTAGATTTAACAAAGAGTAATGAGGTTTCATTTATTGAAAACCTTTATATAGAATCTTTTCCGTTGAGCGAGCGCCGCCCGGTGGAAACAATGCTCGATTTATATAAAGGGAATTCACCTTTTGTAATTGCCATAACCCTCGAGGACGATAATATAGTGGGCTTCCTAACTTACTGGGATCTGGATGAATTTATATTTGCCGAGCATTTTGCTATTTCGCCCGAGTTTCGCAATGGGGGATATGGGCGTAAAGTGATGGATCTATTTATAAAAGATGTCATCAAGCCTATTATACTAGAGGTGGAATTGCCTACCACTATACTGTCGGAGCGCCGTATTGGATTTTATCAACGTATAGGATTCAGATTGTGGGAAAATGTACAATATCAGCAACCGGCTTATCATAAAGACGGTATTGCCATTCCTATGAAGTTGATGACATACGGAAGTTTGGATGTAGAGAAGAATTTAATCGATATCAGAAGCAAGCTGTACAGTGTGGTCTATAATTGCTAAATAAGGATAGATACCAGATTTATTGTGCAAAAAAACATCTTTTGGTTGAAAATAATAAGCAAAAATTTTGAAAAATTAAAAATAGCCTATATATTTGCACTCGCAATTGCGAAAGTAGCTCAGTTGGTAGAGCACGACCTTGCCAAGGTCGGGGTCGCGGGTTCGAATCCCGTCTTTCGCTCAGACTCTGAGAGACATCAGAGAGAAAATTGAAGATAATAGCTTCCGAATCAATAGATTGGAAGCTATTTTTTTTAATATCTATTCCAGTTAACAGACTAAGAAAAGCCACTAACAAACACCGAATCGGTACTAGCTGGGTACCTATTCAAATTCATCTAAAATTGGTACCTATTCGCCTACTTAAGTCATTGATTTGTCGCATAATGTCCGTCAATCTGTCCTTCTTTCAGGACAAGTTAAAACTATTTTTGCAATTTTAAATTAATGAGTATGAGACGAAGCACTTTTAGAATCCTCTTCTATATCAAAAGAGGTAACCCAAAGAAAAATGGGAATGTCGTTATCATGGGACGAATCACTATCGATGGTGAGCGTTCCCAATTCAGCACCAAGTTAGAAATCAACCCTACGGTCTGGGATAACAAATCCGGTAAAGTAAAAGGCAATAACGCAAAAGCTGTAAGCATTAATAATGCGTTAGAGAATTTTCGGGGCAAAGCCACCATGCATTACAATAAACTGATGGATATAAATGGATATGCCCACCCCGAAAAGATTAAAAATGCCCTGTTTGGTTTGGAAGAAAAGAGTAAAACGATCATGTACTACTTCAATAAATTTAATGAACAGTACAAGTCGAAAGTAGGAGCAGTTGTAACACGAACCACTTATTTGAGATATGAATTGGCTCAAAAACGCTTGGGTGAGTTTATGGAAGAAACGCGTAAGGTAAAAGACATGCCATATCGGGAAATAACTACGGTCTTTCTTCAGGACTTTTATTTATTCTTACGCAATGAATATAAATCGGGGAATAATAATGCCATGAAAACCATTCAGCATGTGAGAGCTGTATTCTTCTATATCAAAAATACAGGAGAACATTTTGCAGATCCATTTGCCAATTTTAAAATCAGCTTTGAAAAAATTGAACGATCTTACCTGACAAAAGAAGAACTGGAAGTATTGTACAATAAGAAATTCGGTTCGGAACGGCTTGAAAGAGTCAGGGATGTTTTTCTCTTTTGCTGTTACAGCGGCTTATCGTATTCAGATTTGTATAATCTGACAAAAGAAGAGATTAAAACTGGCATTGATGGCAACTTATGGATTATGGATACGAGGAATAAAACCGGAGTCCCCTATAAAGTACGCCTATTGGACATACCTGTAACTATTCTGAAAAAATATGATTATTTGCAGGAAGATGGTAAGCTTTTACCTGTGATAAGTAATCAAAAGATGAACGAATATTTGCTGGAAATCGCCAATCTTTGCTGTATAAATAAAAAGATAACCTGTCACGTAGCCCGACATTCGTTTGCAACCCTCTGTCTTACAGAGGGTATGTCTATTGAGAGCGTTTCAAAATTATTAGGACACACCAAAATAAAAACGACTCAAATCTATGCCAGGATAATTGATAAGAAACTAAGTGATGATATGGATCAATTGGCTAAAAGACTAAAAGGTCCTGACTCAAACAGTTCGACATTAGCTGTTTAATCGAATCAATACAAGTTCAATTTTAAAATAAAAGCAATGGATATAAATAATATTAAAGATAAGATCATACATATTCAAGGGCAACAAGTGATCTTGGATACAGATGTCGCAAGCCTATATGGTGTTGAAACAAAGCGTGTCAATGAAGCTGTAAAAAATAATCCTGATAAATTCCCTGAAAGGTATATTATCTACCTGTCGGATGACGAAGCAGATTCTTTAAGGTCGAAATTTTCGACCTTAAAGAATCCGGGGCGTGGAGGGCATTTTAAATACTCTCCCAAAGCATTTACCGAAAAGGCTTTGTACATGATTGCAACGATCTTAAAATCACCCAAAGCGACCGAAACAACAATATCTATCATCGAAACCTTTGCTAAAGTAAGGGAACTTTCAAGAAATATTGCAGAATTACACCAGCAGGAGGATAACAATACTCGTCAGTCCATGTTGCAGAAAAGCGGGGAGATAATTGCAGATGTCATTTCCAGCGATTTTGAAACAACGGACACAGAGACGACCGTAGAACTTAATCTGGCGATACTCTCGGTCAAACATACTATAAAGCGAAAACCTAAGAAATAAGTAATTAAGTTAAATAATAAAATAAGATTGTTATGAACAGAAGTATAGTTCAAATAACAGAAAACCCAGAAGCAGCAACATCTATTGAAATAGTTCCTGCCGGAGAAGAGGTTTGGATGACAAAACCGGAGATAGCCCGCTTACTGATGGTCTATCAAAATACCATAAGTAACAATTTACGGGTAATATTTAAGGCTGGGATCTTAGATGAAAAAGATGTTGTCAAGGAGTACCGGTATAAGGAACAAGGTATTGAGCGTATTACCATTTATTATAGTTTTGAGGTAATCATAGCCTTGTGCTACAGGATATGTTCCATGTACTCAAAAATCATAAGGCGGCATATACAAGTAAATCTTTATAACAATAGAGTAAACAACGAAAAATTCGATCTTAATTGTAATATCCTGACTTTCTCTCTAAACTAATATATAATTAAAATAGACATTGTTCATTACTTAATATAGTGGTGAACAATATTGTTATCTATTTTATTTATCTTCTCTAAAAATAGTAATGAGGCTTTCTAAAATGTATAATTTAGAAAGCCTCACTAAGTAATATTCGGTATTAAGGCAAAGGCTTTATAAAAAAAGTTGGATGTTGGGCTATTTAATCCCTTTTTTTACTATTTTAGAGAATTGTAATATACAACGATGGATGCAAACGAGAGCTAAGACTCATAATTATAAAAACCTGTTCCCCCAATGATCGACAACCTTAGAATATCCATCCCGATAGAAGAAGCCGGAGTAAATGATGTCGGGAATTATTTCGAGTTTTTAAAACTGCCCGGAGAATTTCTGTTAATTCAGCAGGAAGACAGTCAATTTTATTTCCTATGTACTGATAATTGCCCTATTGAAAAGATATGCCTTTCGTTCGACTGGTATATTGTATCCCAGGACAGGTTTAACCGATCACTGCTAATCGGGGCCGGTTTAGCCGGAGAAGATCATGCTGAAGGCGAGGTGTATAAATTGAAGGATGAACAGACCCTGTCTCTGTGGCGGGATATTCTTCACTTTACTTTTCTGAGCAGTTTCGTTCGCCAGTTTTTCCCTTATACCAACCATTTCAAAGGGAAACTGCGGGTAGATGATGCCCTGTGCTTCTATATCCACGATTATTATCCGGTCTCGCATCAAAAAGAAATATCGATCCATCAAAAAAAAGTTTCTAATCTTATCTTTCGCTTTAAGGAAGGGAAGCAATCAGCTTTAGTTGCTAAACTCTTCTCTTTAGCCATCTTGCGTATGCCCTTTTTCAAAGAGATGGGAAATCCGGTACTGATCCCCATACCCGCGGCAACAAGAGAACGGAACAGACAACGGTTTGCGCGGTTCAACTACTTACTGGCAAAAAGATTGAAAACAGAAGATGGCTTTAAAGCAATATGGATAAAGGAAGACCGGGAGCAGATGAAAGGGCAAACCAGTCAGGATAAAATATTCAATCTCGACTTCAATAGCAGATATATAACAGACAAAGACGTTCTTTTGGTAGATGATATATTTACGACCGGAGACAGCTTTATTCAGATGAAACGAAAACTGGTAAAGTTAGGGGCTAAATCTGTGATTGGATTATTCTTTGGTAAAACAGTAAAACACAAATGATTCTAAATCTTATGAGTATATCAAAGCTATCCTACAAATATAAATTATTAGAAGAGCTTAACTCTTGTATTCATGGATAATCTTGAGGAAGCTCATCCATAAACTCTGAAAAAATAGTATCTGATTGTTTGTATTTTTAAGCGTAAAAAAGCGACAAACTGGCAAATACTTCAGCCGATTCTCCAAACTATATACCCAAACACTAAAATGCCACCATAAATTAAATATTCACTTTCAACTGTGAACAAATAAAACTGAATGTTACTCCTTAATTGTAAAGATTGAAATAAATCAATCCCATTTTTTTATTCCCTATCATATAAATTAATAAAAATTAACTGTATATTTGACTTTCGATGAACAACTGATAACTTAATATTATGAGTGATAAAATGATTCATTACATAAAAGATTATAGTGACAGAGTTAAGTGTTTAATTACAAAAAACTATTCTGCCATTGTTAATTTATATGGTGAATCTGGTACAGGAAAAACCTATTTATTGAGAAATTTATATTCTGATTTGAATAATAGTGGATATAAATGTATCCTACTAAAAGGTGATATAGGAAAAAAAGAAATTGATTATTATCCTCTTGACGAATACCTAGAAAAGATTTACAAAATAAAGAAAGTAAGCACCAATGTTGTAATGAATCTAATTTCTGAAATTCCAGTGGTTGGAAAAGCAACAAACGAAATATTAAAAGAAGTCGTTGATTATGATCAGTTTAATGAGCAAAAAGATATATTTAATATTCATACTTTTCAGATTCATAAGGAATTTTCATTACAACTTCTATCACTTATAAACCAAAACAAGAAAGTCGTAATATTTTGCGATGATATCCAGTATTTTGATCAGAAAACGGCAAATTACCTATATGATATTTTCCGTAAACTACAATACAACTTTTCAGCTAACATCAGTTTGATTAATTCGATCAATACATCAGCACCTAACAAAGGAATAAGTTTCCTAAACAATAAAGAAACAGATATTCATCTAAAGCTACCTGATAAAAAACAAATTAGAGAAATAATAAAACAATGGAAATTTCAGAAAGAGCTTTCGGAGGAAATGCTTGAGGTTATACATATATCTACTGGTGGACATCTTTATTTGATCCAATGTATTGTAGAATATCTCTCTACTGGTGAAGTTATGTATTCCTCACATCTAATTGATAAAAAGAATCTTTTATTTAAGATAATTGAAACAAGATTAAAAGATTTTGGGGATAATCGTGACGAAGCGAGGGAGATGTTTTGTTCTCTTTCACTAATCGGCGAACAAGCTTCCAATAACGAAATACATTGTTTGATGGGAAACTCGAACAATTTGTGTGATATTATAAATGAATCCATATCCCTCAATCTGTTAACCATTAAAGATGATTATATATATTTCAGCCATGAAATAGTAAAGAGTTGCTTCGATCTTTTCGCAAATGAATTTTCCAATGCTTTCTATCTTAAATACTCCAACTGTATAAAAGAAATTTCACCTTCACATTATGCCAAAAGAGCATTATTATCACAAAAAATAAATGATTACTCTACTGCTGACATCTATTATGCTCTTTATGCATTACAAAGATTTAGAAATGGAATGTTTGGGGAAGTTGCCAACATTCAAGATAGACTAATTTCACCTAATAAAGCAATTATTACAGATTATTTAAAAAAACTATTAGAGTGCTACCGATTAGTATTTGATGGTCAGGATTCGGTTGCTTTGTTAGAACTTTATGTCATTCCCGATTCTCTACCATTTTACCTTTTGGTTGAAAAACAATACTTAATTTGCCTCATACAGTTTAAAAGTAACAATATAGAAAATCGGAAAGAAGCTTTACTCCAAATGAATGAGATTATAGCTTCTCTCGAAAAGGAAGAACTTGAAATTTGGACACGGTGTATGTTTCTGAAATTTGCACTTGAAGCAGAAATTTGTTTAGTAAATGAAGCTAAAATAACACGGACAAGGCTAATTAACACCCTTTCCAAACGGATTCCTTTTGATAAAGAATCGGCAAAGTTACTCAATAGAATTTGTTTATATTCTGATATTATAGATCCGCCTGAGCTCTCACATAAAAAACTCATTACTCTTGTAAATCAGTTGGAAAAAGAAGTAAATAACGAAAAATATGATTCAATTCTTGAACTATATATTGCAGAAACAAATCTTTCAGGTAATGCATTGATACTAAGCGAATATGATACTGCCGTAAAATCGTCTTATAAGGCAATTTGGCTGATTAATGAATTTTCATTAGTTCATTTTTCGCATCGTGAAGTATGTTATAATAATCTTTACCTTGCACTGTTTTTTTTTAATGAGAATGAGGTTGATCAGATTATTGATAAGTATAAAGCTATATTTGACGTTCGATCAGAAGAAGATGAGATACTGATTATTACAAATCTTGCTGGTTTATTAGTTGCTAATGGAAAACATGAAGAAGCACTGCAATTAATTGAAAAAAATGAATGTAACAATGAAGTTGATATTTATTACCATTATTATTACCAGCTCAATTATGCCATAATATTATACCTTAATAAGCAACAGGATGCAGCCCTGCAACAACTAATAGAAATAGGAAAATATACCGACCAAGTATCCTCTAATATTACAAAATATTACAATAAACACTATAACTTACTGCTCTATATCTTGGAAAATGAAGACTGTATCAATCTTCAGGAAATTCAACAGAAATTTGAAGAAAAACAATCAGTTTATCTAAGTCCAATTTGGACAAAATTTAAAAAGGGATATCTATTCTCGGATCTGCAAATATGGACAGAGTTTTAGTATTCAATATTTTGAATTGCTTTATACAGACAAAGACAAAACATTTCCGAGTAGCTGAATCCAGCATAACTAGCAGAGCAAGCATATGAATGAAAGCGTGTTAGGTGTGGAGAATTATTATAATCTGTTATATAGCATTGTCCATCACTAGTAATTCTAAAATCTACTCTTACGCTTCCTTTTAATGATAGCATGTTGAAAGAATGACGTGCAATCTCTCTGATTTTGTTTGCAAGTTGCAGATTGTATGCTTCAAAATCATAAAAGCTATACCTATCTTCTGAAACTAATTCATAAGTAAGAATATCCTCTCCTAAATGTTCCGTCTCATTTATTTTTACACCAACTGGAACGAAAGTTACGGGATATCCTAGATCAAAAACAGGCATTTCAACTTCCCAGCCAGATATAAATTCTTGTACTATAATAGGCTGATTTAGCTTTCTCGCCAGCTTACTAATCATTAATTCATAATTCTCTGTAAAAAAAGAAACATTTCTGGAGGAAATTCCAAGACTTGCACAACCGTAAGCTGGTTTGGATATCAGTTTTAGTTCGTCACTAGGTTGCCCATTGAGCCAACCATTCACATTATCATAAATCCAAAAATGCGGAGTTTGTAATTGGTAAAATTTCAATAAAGCAAAACTTTGAACTTTATTTTCGAGTAATGACGAAGAAAATATATCTGAAGATGCATAGCTTAATCCATATAATTCGCAGATAGCAGGAACTATAGACGATTTAGAGCGACTTTTGCCTCCACCAGTAGTGTTATATACTATTTTATATTTAAATCGGAGAGATGGTATTTTACCAAAGATTACTTTTTGAGCAAACTCTTTTTCTCCATATGAAATTTCATGGTAGATACCAAGTTCTTCAAGTACATTAATAAAATCTCCTAACTCTTCATCAGAAAAATATTCTGTCTGCAAGTCATATATATCATTTGATGAAAACCCTTGTGTTTTCATATTTATCACAAGGAATACAGAAATCTCAGAAGCCTCTTTTTTGAAGAAATCGATTATTCTTTTAGCCCTTTCAGTATCACTCATAATATTAAGTTATCAGTTATTCAAGTAGCCTAAATTTTACTTGAATATTGCTCAGTTTATACCATAAATCTGTTTCTTCGCATCTAAATCATTAAAACAGATAAAATATGAACTCAAAAAATCCAGGTAAAAACACACAAGAAATAAATATTAAGGAAGTTATCAAAGGTTTTCTTTTCCATTGCCAATTCGAAAAGAATCTAAGTACAAAAACATTACGGGCCTATACAACAGATTTGGAACAATTCGCTATATATATAAAAGGCACTGAAGATGAGAAAAGATTCAAGAGTATGACTAAAGATACACTGAAAAGCTATCTTCAGAAAATTTCAAATCTAAAACCAAAAACAATAAAAAGAAAAGTAGCCTCATTAAAAGCTATGCTAAACTATTTAGAGTATGAAGACGATGAATATATTAATCCTTTCAGAAAAAT
The DNA here is from genome assembly GCF_015234155.1 of Dysgonomonas sp. GY75. Lineage (NCBI taxonomy): Bacteria > Pseudomonadati > Bacteroidota > Bacteroidia > Bacteroidales > Dysgonomonadaceae > Dysgonomonas > Dysgonomonas sp. GY75. The sequence continues at coordinate 5,899 of NZ_JADCLQ010000040.1, read as the reverse complement.
TAAAGTTCGCTTAAAAGAACCTAGCCTTATTCCATCAGTTATGACACTACATGAAGTAAAAAAAATATTAAGCATCATGTATAAAGAACTTGAAAATAGCAACAACGTTAATCAATGTACCTATAAGGCTCTGGTTCGTAATATAGCAATTGTTGAAATCTTGTTTTCTACTGGAATGAGAGTTTCGGAAGTTTGTAGTTTGCAATTACAAGACATAAATCTGAAAACTGGAGTTATCAAAGTCTTCGGTAAAGGGAGCAAAGAGCGGATGATACAAATATGCCAGTCTGAAACGATCTCTATAATAAAAAACTATTATCAATTACATAAAACTCAGATCAAGAATGGAAATTTCTTTATAAATCGTTTAGGACTTCTATTATCGACACAGTCTGTCAGACTGATGGTGAAATCCTATGTTAGCAAAGCCGGATTAACTAAGCATATTACGCCACACACATTCAGGCATACTTTCGCAACTTTGCTTTTGGAAGAGGATGTAGATATAAAATATATCCAAAATATGCTGGGACATAGTTCTATCGCTATAACACAAATATACACTCATGTGAATATCAGCAAGCAAAAGAAAATATTATCGACCAAACATCCGAGAAGAAAGCTACAACTGACGGGAAATGATTGATTGTCTGTCTTGATGTGGAGGTATTTCATTGGGAATTTACTTTTTTTCATTCTTATTCGATCAAATTATGAGGATTCTTTAAACCATAATTAATATCTGAAAGCAGTACTCATCATATCGCGCTCCGATTTAGAGATTTGATATTTAGCTGCAATTTCTTCCCAATCAGAGACAGTCGATTTGATATTCCCGACTATAGTAATAACTTCTTTCTCGGTTAATCTGAAATAAGGAGCGACGCTTAATGCCAAATCAAAATCTAATGAATTGTCGTTTTCGGATATATTTAGTTTTAACCCTGTCCCATATGGATTAGGATTTACATCATAAGCAGGAGATAAAGTCCACCCGTATTTTGTTAAGATGAACCCATGGTTTCTTAAATGATCGTCCGTATTGCTGACTGCAATTGAGAACACGATTCGTCGGAATAATTCGGTCAGATCTTTTTTGACATTTGATCCATTTTGAATAATAAATTCAACCAGTTCCAGATAGCTGACGCCATCTTCTGCTCCAACTCCGTCTGTATATCCCAGTAAAGTCATGGCCGAAGAAAAATGAATACGTTTTCCATCCACAGTACGGTCAAAACGTTTTGTCAAATAAGTATGATGCTTATTATTATATCTCTTTATGATTGACTCAGCTGTGGTTATTTCTGATCTTTGTGCCAACTCGGTTACAACCATCTCCCATGCTCCTATATCCGTATCATCATTATTGCTGGGAAATTTGGCAATCCAAAGAGACCCATCCGTATGCTGTACGCTTGCTTTAGGTCTGGCACCTCCCAAAGAAGACCCGGGAGCCATTAAAATATTCAACCATTTCAACAAGTTAGGATTATCCTGTCCGATATTCTTTTCCAGTTCAAGGCTTGCATGTTCTAATTCCCGTATGGAAGTCCAAGGGGGAGCAGAATAATCTTTGTTATTATCTAAAAAACTGCCATCAGGATCAAGTTTAAATCGTAATGCCCCCATGCGATGCAGATCATAAACCCCTAATAAAAAATCCGATTCATAAAGAGTTTTGGTTATTCTCTTCTCCGATTTGGCAAGAACAGCCTCCCTGCGTTTCATCAATACCCGTCCCCAACGGTCAGGCGAGGAGTCTAAGAATAAACCAAAATTTGTTTTTTCATCCCTTAAATATTGAATTCCTGAATAGAACCCTAAATCAGGATCTAATATTTGTGTATTATCAGAACTTAACCAATCATCCACATAGTTAAATGAAAAGATTTCTTTTCCTCTTAAAAATTCTATTGAAAGAATACCCATTAAGGTTGGGTTTTTGAGTTCAATCCAATCAGCATAAACATATATTTTTTTCTTTTCGATCTTCATATCCTATTACTTTTTCGAAGCCCGTTTACCTATTGATAAATCTGCATCCTGCAACTTCCGGCCTAATACGTCATCTTTTGCTATTAGTTGTAAATCCTTTTCCAAGCCCAATATAAACAGAACTTGAGCATAAGTTCCTAAAGAAACACTCGGCAGTCCTTTTTCTATTTGCCATAATGTAGAACGCGATATTCCGGCACGTTCCGCTATCTGCTCGGTTGTGAGCTTCCTTCTTAAACGAGCCAACCTTATATTTCCACCAATTTCTTCCAGTATTTTAGTTAGTCTGGGCAATAGCACTGTCTTTGTTCCTTTCATAATGTACTATATTTTATACAAAAATAGCAATTTTATTTATAATATAAATCATTAAACCTTTTGATTAGTAAATATACTATTAATACTATTACCTTGTATGAATTTTAATCCACCATCATTGGATAAAATTATCAGTTATATAAAAACCATATTAGAGAAACACTGCAACTCGCAATGAACAATTGATAACTATTTATTATGGAAGATATAAAAGTCAACTTAAATATACTATTTTTAGGACACTATGCTCCTCCGGATATTTGCAAACCTTTGCCTGTTGATATCCCAGATAAGGTATATGCAGTGTATCACCATAGAATTTATAAGTTTTTATATAATAATTTCCAAAATGTAATATCGACCAATGATCCAAAGATCATGTTTGATGATAGTTTATCAAGTAAAATCGATTATATATTTTCGCTATATAATCGTATGCCATTCAATAATTCAGAAATATTTATTTCTTCTGTGGCTGAATACCATAAAATCCCATACTTAGGAGCAACACCTAATATAAGAGCATTAGCCGAAGATAAACATTTAGCCAAAATGATGGCTAAGAGTTGTGGTATAAATACTCCTGAATGGATTGTCTATAATGTTAAAAATAAAATATATCCTCCAGAATTTGAGGGTCCTTATTTTGTCAAACCTAGATTTGGGGCTGCATCTAAATTTATTGACGAAAAATCAATTTGCATCGACTGGGAGAAAGCTCTGAGACGAATAAAGTATCTTCATTCAAAACAATTAGATGTTATTTTAGAGAAACAGATAGATGGAATATACTATACATCTCCTGTTTTAAATAATTTTGGAAATCCTCTTTTTCTACCATGTATCAAAGAATTATCTATATTACAAGGAAATGTAGTGACATATGAACAAAAACGGAAAATCATAGGAGGACTTACTCGTTCTATAAATGAAGATCTATATATTGAGAAAAAGCTACACGACAACTCTAAAATAATGTTTAAGTTAATTCAACCATTGGATTATACTCGATTCGACTATATTGTTGACTCTAATACAAATGAAATCTTTTTTCTTGAATTTAATGTATGTTGCAATCTAGGAGAGCATTCTACTATATCACAATCAGCTGAAAGTGTAGGAATAAGTTATGAAAATCTATTGCTAAATATAACTTATTCTAGTCTTTTCCGAGGAGGTTTAATTCAAAATACTTTCGGGAAGCAATTTTAGAGGATCAACAAACCAATATACAAGACCACAAGGTGAATAAAGGAATCGCTTTTGACCAGATGTATATGAAAACTCAGTACTAATTGCCCGTTCATAAAACTTGCATCTTTCTTCTGTCAGCTTGGGATTATACCTGTTTTTAAAACATTTGTTTTTTTCTATTAGTTCGATAAGATTTTTATTTCCCCAGCTATATTCGATAAATATCCTGTTTGCATAATATTGTTCCCTAACCCGATCTAAAGTGTGTGTTGTTACATCTTTTTCAAGGTCTCTAATCGCGGATAAAGCTTTTTCGTGTTCATCCAAAAAGGTATAACAACAGGCTCGATTTATCTGTGAAAAAATTCTGGGCATACTGTTTTTACTGATACTGATAGATAAATTAAAATATTGAACTGCTCTTAGGATATCATCTTTATTACCCCGCATGAGATGATATATACCTATATCATTATAAACTATATGGCAATTATGGATTCCAAATTTCTCCATTCCTATTTTTGCTTCATATAATTTCTCGAAAGCTTCATCTAATCTGTCTCTTAGAATGAGGTAGTATCCATAATTACATAGGGAAGTGTAATAACCGAAGTTATCATTGTTTAATGAGAAATTGGATAATGCTTTTTCATATAATTCATCTGTATTTCGATAAGCAGAAGTAATTGTGCGTAGAAAATATCCATAGTTTTTGCATCCGGATAAATGTTTATCCCATTTATTATATAATTCTTTTACCTCATCAATTCTGTTAGAATGAAGCAAATTAGCAGCAAGGAATGATAAAAGTATAGACTTGTATTTATTATCTTTTTCCTTATCTATACAATTGCTTAACAAGCTGTAAGCATCTTTCAGTTTTCTTGTTCTATCTAGTAAAACCGAATGTAATTTATTGATATTAAAATTTCTTTTGGATTTGGGGATATATTCAATCCACATTAGAGCGATACTATACTCCCCTAATTTACAATGGTAAATCGCTGCTATCAGACAATCTTTAATATTTGTTTTCTGTAATGTAGCATTTGATACAATATCACTTTCTATTGTAGCTTTATTCTTCAAATATATCTTCAACAATTTTCGGGCATATTTTTCTTTGCTGCTATTATGGTGCTTTACTGTCAGATTATATGCCAATAAGATCTCTGATTCATTCAGGCAATCGATATCCTTGTCTGAAAGGTAGTTTAGGATGATAGTTTCAATAATTAATAATTCTGCAACCTGTTCTTTCAAGGATTGAATAATAGGATTGTTTCTTGCTATAATTTGATAAAAAACTAATTCGCCACTTACGTTATCAATCTTATGAATCAAGGATTTTTCTTCTAAAATTTTCAGTTTCTCTATTATTTCTTTATTGAGATCCTCCGAGTATATATTTCCTCGTAGAAATATATTGTAAATTTGATTCTTTGAAACTTGGTCATTATAAATGAGGAGAGTAAATAATATTTGTTTTTCGACTAGAGATAAAGACTCAAGAGTTATACAATTCTCATTTCTTATAAATTCGATTATTCGGTGAATATTATATTGTGATTGGTTTAATATGATGTTTGCTTTATTTTCTTCTATTTTTTTATCAAATATATTTCCTATCTCAATAACTAGATTTATATCAGGAATAGAAAACTCAATTTCATCTAATTCTAATTGATTATGTAAGCTAATTGAATTCTTTAATTTTGAATATTTATTGATATCATTATCCGTGATAACGAACACAGAGCAGATGTTGTTGCTATTCTTACTATTTATACTAAAAAAATCCAAAGTCTCTTCGTTTGCATCTTGCGCATTATCAATTACCAAAACTAACTTTCCATTATTAGGCAGGGTAAACTTTTCAAAAAATAGGCTTAATATCTCTATTTGCACAGAGATGTAATCGCCTGAATATATGCCTGAAGTCCCTTCTTTAGAATATTTTATAAGAATTTTTTTTAAACGATTCTTTTTTTTGAAGCTACTTACAAATTTAGACCAAAGTGCGGAAGCAAGTTCTCCAGCAAAAGGAATTGCCTTTATTGCACTCTGTATTAGGGGGCTCTTATTTATTACACATAGTTTATCATTTGTAATATCTTGCAATTGCTCTTTAAATAAATCATTTTTCATTAGAACAGACAATACTCTTTGAGTCAATGATTCACTAGAAGAAGCATCCACATAAATAACAAGATTTAAGTTGTGAAATTTTATTTTCTCTTTGAGAAAAGATGTTATGCCACAAGCTTTATTAGCCTTGATCATAATGATGTTATTCTTTTCTATTGAAGAGGTGAATTTATAATACTCTTTATCTCTATTAGCATATTTATTCATGTAGATTGAGGTAGGATAATAAATAGTTATCACA
>NZ_JADCLQ010000004.1:21410-95537 GCF_015234155.1 Dysgonomonas sp. GY75 | reverse complement strand
CACACAAAATACAAGACAAAGGCCGGTGATCACTTTTTATCATGCAGACGCAAATTATCTGGAAGGCGGCAGGATAGAGAATAATGAAATCTTAATATATCGTAACGAAATGTTTTCCGAAACATACCGGTTCATTGTAAAATGGACGCCTGCAGGATCCGGGCTGATAGCCTATGAAGCTCCGGTTGCAAATATACCACACCTGAATGTTTCAATTAACTCCCCTGACGGATCATTACAATATATTCCCGCCAATTCCAGGAACGGAATGATGGGCTATACGCTGCTTGTTACAGGAAACCAGGATGTCGGCAATGCTACCAGTATTGTATTTATTGTCTCGAATGGAGAGCAAACTTACGAAGAGAGGTTGATTGTACGTTATGTAGAGCCGGACACTCCCTGAAAGATGCAGGACCGGCCTGGGAACCTGGGCCGGCTTTGCCGATACCAGGATTTAATCCCGGCCGTATCACCTGAAAAGAAAACCAATGGATGTAACAGGCATTGATATACAAATCTGCCGTACCGGAAGGAGAAGGGGGAACATAATACGGCAGGCTACCGGAACCGTATGGGAAGATGGTTTCAGCAGGAAAGAAAGAACAGGAAATGGATGGATATGGATAAAGGGGTGAAAATAGAAAACACGGAGGCGCCTGCTGCCTGCTAATCATTCAGGCGGCACCTGCCGCAGGGCCGCACCGCAGTATCCGGGATGGAGGAGTATAGAGGCTATACCGTGCCATGACCCCTGAAAGCTCCGCTTTATCAGGCCTGCTGAATCGGGCGTCTTTATAATTTTATGGGGCTACGGGTACTTTAAAGCTATCCCCGGAGGGTCTTTCCTTTTCGTTTATTTTCACAAACGGTCTTTCCGGGAAGAATTTGATTTGTAATTGAGCATATATGAACTGAAAATATAAATATGAAGAAGGTTTTTATCGTTTTTTTGATGGTATTATTTGTTTGTTTTCACCAGGCGGTTTGCGCACAATCCGGTTATAATGCCAGTTATCAATATATTGAATTTTCGCATGATAAGGAAAATGTCTATGTAAGTATTTATTTTAATTCGCAGGGCTACTATGTTGAATCGGGCGATTCCCTGACATTGATACCCCTGATAAGGGCACATACAAATACCCTGGAACTTCCTAAAGTAGTTCTGATAGGACAAGGGCAGCAAGGCTTTTATTTGCATAACCCGAGCCATGCGAATATCAGCCCGTATAGCCATCCGCAGGTTTCCAGCCGAATAAATGATTTATACCAGGTAACAGTGCCATACAAGCCGTGGATGGATAATTCAAGGTTAGACCTAAAAGTTGATTTGAACCGGATAGGAGGATTCCCGTTACACAGTTATGCGCAAGTTCTGAAAAATAGTATTCGTGCAAAAGCACCTGATATGCAGATGCCTTTGATTTCTGCTAAAACGGAATACAATGCCGATCCACATCCACAGACCGAAGATATCTTTTCCAATCCGGCAGGCCCTGCCAGGAAAAGTATAGCCTTTGATTTACGCCTTTCGGCTAAGAAATCATTTGTGACAGCTAATCTGGAGGAAATTAATAAAATCAGGACGTTGATAGACTGGGCAATGACTAATCCGAATGTTTCGCTTACAGGTGTCTATATCACCGCTTATACATCTGTTGACGGGATTTATATGGATAACCTCGAACTGACAAAAGAACAGGCTTTGGCTTTTAAGAGGATATTGCAAGCCGAAAATAACTTTCCCGAGGCTCTGTTCTTTACAGAATGGAAAGGAGAGGATTGGCCGGGATTAACAGAGCTTGTCAAACATACAAATATGCCGTATCGGCAGGAAGTGCTGGATATCATAAACAATACAGGCGTTTTTACAGGCCGTGAGTTGAAACTTATGCAGCTGGCTCAAGGTAATCCTTACAGATATATGCGGGATAATTTATTCCATCAACAATGGCGGATAGAATGCCGGGTCGTATACAGAAACAATTAATGAAATGCAGGCTATCCGATTAACATGCTGACCAATTCTGCAGGGATATAAAAACGTACGGATACCGGAATGTAAACCTACATGAATTAAGTTACTGTTAGATTCGTTGTGATAAGCTTTCATTTTTGTATCTTAGTTCCTTGAAATACAGTATGAGGTCTACATTTTAAATCTATTTTTCTGTTGTGATAAGCTTTCATTTTTGTATCTTAGTTCCTTGAAATACAGTAAAACGGCATGATGCCTGTAGTGGTTATCGGTTGTGATAAGCTTTCATTTTTGTATCTTAGTTCCTTGAAATACAGTGTATGCAAAAGCGATTCAATAACAATGTATGTTGTGATAAGCTTTCATTTTTGTATCTTAGTTCCTTGAAATACAGTATAGGTATATATAACACCCTGTAATTCAATAACTATCACAGCTCATTAGGATTTCAAAAAATGATGTATTTCAAATAAAAATCCCGACCAAAATCGGGATTTTTATTTTTAAAAAAGCTCCAACTGTTGCCCTTCCGTTTTCTTGGCTTCTACACTTTTACCATAAAATAACTCCATCATTCCAAATTGTTTATCCGTTATACAGATGATTCCCACATGTCCTTTTTCCGGTAAAAATCTCTTAACCCGCTTGATATGAACATTCGCGTTTTCCATACTCATGCAATGACGGAGATAAATTGAAAACTGAAACATCGTAAATCCATCCTTTTGCAGATTTTTACGAAAATCAGCATATACCTTCCGGTCTTTTTTTGTTTCGGTAGGAAGATCGAACAGTACTAAAACCCACATAACCCGGTATTGATTTAACCTGTCCTGTTGCATAACATAATGTCACAATACAAATTCAGGATATTTTATTTTTCGCAATTTACCTTCAAAACATTGTGTTAATGAAGATGTAGTCTGGCTGACCGCGACCATTAATGGACTTTTTTTATCATTCACCACTACATCGATAGTTGGTATTTGCAATAATTGTGTTTTTATGGACTGAGATAATTCTTCAAAGTTTTCGCCACTATCTACAATGGAAAATACAATCGCATCAACGAAAGGGCGATAAGGTTCCATAATATCGTCTGCCAGACAATAAGCGTTGTAGCGATTGTGGTGATGTATGCCCAAAGTCGGCAGCAAGCCGCTTGAAACCAATGAACGCGCCACAATAGCCCGGAGAATGGCATATCCGTAATTCAAAAGGTTGTTGGGAGGAGATTCCTCCCTGCCTCTGACAAAACTATCTGTTTTGGGAAAAGCTTCTTTCCAGTAATAGGCTGCGGCTCTGGCTTCGTAATTATCAGGATCACCGCTTTTTACATCACTTGCCCAATACTCCATGTTGCGAACATTGCAAGAACGGAATTTCTGCAAAACAGCCGTCTGATTCTTTATTTTAGCTTTGATGGTTTGCTGCCAAAGGTTCTTTTTCAAAGGGTCGGTAGCCTGAATCTGCGCGTTGAATTTTTCCGTTTGAGTTTTATTTCCACATAACGAAAGCATTAGCCCGACCGGCATACGGTTGCTATTACAGGTGATAAGAGCGGTATTATTTTCCAGTAGCATCTCTATCAGTCCATGTGTCAGGGTGATTTGCTTGTGATCAAGGACAATAACGCCCAAATCCTCAATAGGAAAAGTCACCTCGCTATCCTTTTTGAATTTTTCGGGTAAAGCATCGTTTTTTTCAACCTCAGGAAGTTTCACTACCAACTGGCTGTTTCTCATACTCAAGTATGTTGGGTTGCCGAAATAGAGTGTTTTCTTGACCATGATTCAGTATTTAAGATTTCTTTAATTCATTGCACCATCCCTCTCTGTATCAATTTTTCCTCCCTCATAACCGCATACACCCATTCGTGGAGAATTTACCACAGGCAAAGCAGCGTAGTCTTCAAAATCATCGCATTGTTTTGCATGCTTTTTAGCGCATTTATCACAGAACATGGAGTCTTCATCCCATCCATGAACTGTACAGATATAAATGGCCTGAGCTTTTTTACACGTTTCACAAAGCCACTTCAAGGGTTCGTTGCGTGAGAGTAGGACAATTTTTTTATCGGCTTTTACAGGATATTTCTCCATTACTGTCAGCAGTAAATTAGTACTGCTTCCAAAATCGTATTCGTATTCCAGTTTTAATGATTTTTCAAAAACTTCACTGGCTTTTTTGCTCATCGAAACTCTGCCTCTTGTACTTGCAAAATTAAAAGCGCTTAAATGTCCGCAACATTCAAGCCAGATTTCCCTGAGGAATTTATCTATATTCTTCATTGTGGTTTCGCCATCAATCCATAATGACAGGGAATATGGACTGCTACCATAATAAGGGTCGGTTTCTATTTTCACTAAATATGAATCCCCTTTGGCATTTTCCAATATTTTGCCATCCAAATGCGTTTTTAAATGGCGGTTAATACCTGCTTTGGAAAATGTTTTACTACAAAAAAGACATTTACCTTCCGATTTAGGATCTTGTTCCATTGGATTTGCTTTTTAAATTGTTATATACTAGTCATTTATGCCTGTAATAAAGAACGGTTTCGCCTCCGGTTGGCTTTCACATACTCAGATATGTAGGGTTGTTGAAATCGAGCGTTTTTGATCATGGTATTATGATATTGTTAATATTTATTGCAAAAATAAAAATAATTTCCTCGGTATAATTTTTTTATTAGATTTTTATATATATTTGCAAAAAGCAATAGAGTTTGTTTATTTCTAATCCTAATAAAAGGGATTTTTTATAAGAATGCGATTTTCATATTACTAATATATGAAGAGCAGAAAGAAAAATAAAGGCATAAGTAAAATAAATATTTCATATTACATAATATATGAGAGCGTTGTGGATAAGCTTTCGATTTTATCTTATGCCTTTTTGAAGATAAAAACCTAATCAAATGGCAGTTTGATTAGGTTTCCAAGAGGCTTTGGCACCTCAATTGTTTTACATTATTATTTTATCACTATGAATGAAGAAAATAATAAGATTGAGATTTTTTGCCGCTACATTATAAAGAATGGCAAAAAAATCTATCCCAAAGATAGTAAGTTTTTTCATTTTTGGGTGAAAAAAAAGCTAGAAAAAAGCTAAACTAAACTAAATTAAAGACAGGCTTTACTAAATTATAAAGCCTGTCTTTTTGTTTTACAAAATATTTCCTAGCCTATCAACGTTTATCTTTATACACACATCTTTTATCATTTCTCCGGAAAGGCTTCTGCCCATCTTATTTAAAGGCGAAAATTCGACTTTATTTACTATAGGATTTGCAACATCCTGACGGATAAAATGACATTCTGAACCCGTACAACTTACCATTTTATAAATCCTACTTACCTTAAAATCCTCAATACGGCATTTGGTTCCACTAACTAATTCCTCTTCCGTTGGCACATAAACCAAATCGTTTGGAGACAAATGAAACAGCAATTCACATCCCTTTTCATTCCTTTCAGGGACAGCATTCAAGCCTTGTTTCAATCGTTCGACCACAACATTTAACGGAATTGTTTCATACGAACGACTACCCTTATCATCCACATAAATAGCAAAGAACAAGTTCGTTCCTTTAGCTGCCTCGACATATTTTACTTTCTTATTTCCTGTATATCCAACTTGAAATTTATTTCCAATTGTTTCATATACGCGTACTTTACGGATTGGCTGATGAGCTTTACCATTATTGAAGGCAGTAATATTTTGGTTCATTTCCTCGATACTTTCCGGTGAGAAAGCCAGTTCCGGTTTATTATCCTTTGTCGCTAAATAATTCAGAAGAATCTTTTGTATCCCGCTATCTGTTACAGATTCTTTTATGACTTTTTCTGTAAAAGAAGTATCCAACGATTTTCGCACCGCGGCATTCTCCGTCTCAAAATAATAAATATCCACTTTGGAAATATCTATTTTTCCATAAAGATATTTCCGGTCTTTAAAGTATTTATTGATTTTATCCGGATCAAATTTTCCGTATGTCGCGCTGATTCTCCTTATCTCATTCCTAAATCCTTTATCGACAATATTTTCCAAGTTTTTCAATGCTTCGCTCAGTTTTACTCTCTTTATTCTCTGCAACGAAACTTTGGCAAACACCGTATCCTTGTGCAAAGGCTTCCGTATTGCCCAACTGTCGCCTTTCGTTTGCGATTTCAATACCTTTTTCCCGTTTTCGTAAGCCTGATACTTGTTGGTGGTTTTATTTATTACCCGCAGGTTTTGTTTGAAGCTAACAACTATTTTCTCCAACTCATTTCGGGCGTCAGTAGTGAAACTATCCCATGGCTTTATAAACTCTTTTGGTATTTCCCGTTCCACTTGTTTATTAGCTTTCTTATCGAAATATGAAGTTTGTTCGAACAACCTTAATTTCCGCTGTAAATCGTATCTTCTCACGTCGGATTTAGCAGACTGATTATTCAGGAGATTCACATGATCTCTTGTAGCACAGGCAATAACCAAAGCATCCATTGCATGATGACGATGGTCGATACGTTTCTTTTGAAACCCTTTCGACAACTCCAAAGGAACCGTTGGCAGGAATTTTTGGTATTGCTCGTTCCAAGCTGTAAATGCAGTGCTATTAGTCAACAAGTTCATTCGTTCAAAACGAGAGATAATCAGGCTGTTCCAAACAGCATCCAAGCCCCAGTCACGTTTTAATACGGTAGTTACACTACCGCTGCAAGGCACAACATTTTTTGAGGTGGCCTCCTGCTCACCTTCTTCTCGAACCACATTTGACAATAACCCTTTCACTGTCTTACTGATATATCGTGTATCGTTCATTTGCCGGTCAATAAACGATTCGGGAATTTCTTCCAATAGGAGTTTGTTGCGTTTAGAACGACTATTTGCATAATTATCTTTTACAAAGGCTTGATAATCTTCTTCCGAGGAAATTTCAACTACCTGTCCTAATCCTAATTGCACTTTCTCTCCATGATGTTCTTTTATAAACTCTAATCCGAGTTGGTTATCCTTTAATCGATTCACAGCGGCCTCGCATATCACCTTATTGCTGAAACTGTCGTCAAAATAGCGGCTTTGCGGAATAATATGCTCTATCTCGTATTCAGTGGTGAATAATTTACCTAACGGAATGAACTGTCCGGTATAAGGTGAACGATATTTTTGCTCCAACCACAATTTATAACGTTGGAGCTCCGAACTTGTCGGTTGTGCAGTTTTACTTATTTTCTGAATATCATCGGGAACTTCAATATCGGAATTGATAACACCATCTTCATAAATCTTCAATAATTCCTGTTGCATAGGCGAATAAGGCCGGACATTATCAACATTCAGTTTTCCGTCCGAATTCTCTTTCAATTCCATCAATAAAGCCTTGATACGGAGATTGGTGTTTTCATTTTCTGTAATATACGAAGTAAGCTGCTCCCGTTCTTTCGCTGTTTTTTTCATTTCACGTCCAAGTTCGATATGGATTTCGAAAATATCCCCGTATTTCTTCCAAATATCCCGAACTACCCTGAGCGTTTCTGTAACCACTTGCTCTACGATAGGATTCCGCAAGGAATGTTGCCTAAACTCCTTTAAATAATCGTCAATATCCTGTGGCGTTTTCCAACGGATAATATCATTTGCTTCGGAATGCCGATCATAAACAATATACTGTGCCAACCACAGTTGCAAACCCTGAAAATCGTTTTCACCAGTTAGGTTTATAGCTTTCTCGCGCACACGGTCTTTTATTTCCGCATCGTATTCTCCGGTGAGGATTTTATCAATTCTGGCTTTGGTCTTTGCATCTATAGCATCCCAATTCCAATATTTGCCCAAGCGCATTAATGGCAATAATTTTTTAATCGCTTTTTCGGAAAATGTTCCATATTCGTTTTTGAATGGCGGAAATTTTTTGAAGTTTTCCACAAAAGAAATTTCATCTATTTTGTATTTCTTTGCAAAAGAAGACAAAGCTTGCTCATACTCTTTTTTGTCTGTTACCGAATAGATTATATGCCATAAATTCTGTTCTATTCCGGATGTTAAGAAATCAGCCGGAAGATATTCGACTTTTGCCAACCGTGTTCTTATCTGTGTCCCGGTCTCGTTGCAAGGATAGGTCTTATCTTCCACAAAGTTCCAGCGATGCGTTTTTTCTGTCAATTTAAAATACTTTAGCAGAGCTTTCTGGTCGACCTCTTTCCGGTTATTCAGGAAATCAAAGAGATTTTCCTTATCATTAATACTTGCAACAAATTGTGAGGTAACATCCGTATCATTTTCTTTTCGATAAATTTTCAGATTATACATCCATTGCCAAAGACGGAACTCCTGATACAGCGGGTGAGATTTCGGTATGGCTTTCAGGTATTCTTTAATTTCGTTCCCTTCTTTATCTTTATACTTCCTAAATTCCAAAGTACAGTTTGAGATAGACGATTTCTGGCTTCTGAGAGGGCGTTGGTAAAAGATAATATCATTTATAAACAAATGGTCAAAACCTTTTTTGCTCAGGATAAATTGGTGCGCTTCGTTATTGCGATACAATTCACGAACACAATCACTATACAAGTCTTCTGTAAATAATTCGGGCTGTAATTCTATCTGTTTTTTCAATATAGCAATCAGTTCTTCTTTATAATACTTACGTTCGATAGTACGCACTAACTTCCCCCGAATTTTTTGACTCGGATTTGACAAGAGATTCTCGTAGATGTATGCTCCAACCGTTTTTTGAGAATATTCTATTTCCGATTCAGTTTTCTTTTTTAGTAACGTCCAATCATCCTCACCGGGTGCACGAAACGAACGTCTTTCATTCCCTTCCTTATCAATTTTTATCGTACCATCATCATTCAGGTCTGTGGTGACAATGAAATCTCGAACTTTGTCTTTCCAGTCAAATAATGGATTCTTACTTGATCTGCGATAAATCCATCCGTTTTCCAGATGTAGCGAATACCATATGTCGCCTTTGCTATTGGGTTTTTCATCTGCCTCAACTTCAACGATTTTCAATGAGTGAAACGCTACAGACTTATTGGGGTTTTCTTCCTCCTCTTCGCCTCTCAATTGGTAATATCCACGCTTTTGGTTAAAGTTCAGAATAATCCAGGCGAGTTCTTCTTTTGCTATCTTTTGAGTTAATGCCTTTTTACGCAAATAATATATTGTCCAATCGTATGGAATCTTTGTCTCTTTTCCATTCGCTTTTATATAAAATAAGGAAGGGTTTTGTTGTTTAAAATCAATAACCATCTCTTCAAAAGATTTACTGAAGAAAAAATCGCGAGCATTGTAAGCCAACTTGGGTTCGGTCTCATTTACAAATTGCCCCAAACGCTTTTCAAAATCAATGTGTTTCTCATAATGTTCGGGAAGAAAACCAAGTATATGCAGAATACGGTGCAATCGTTCCCGGCGAAGCAGATGCCTTTCCCGCAATCGTCTTGTTCCTCTAAATCCGGTTCTTTCTGCTGTTTGCGAAATGGAATTTCCTTTATCAAAGTTTCCCAGAATATCCTGACTCATCGGAATAATCCTACTACCCATACCTAATATTTTTTGAGCATCTTTATCAACCAATGCCCATCCAATACTATTTGTACCTAAATCTAGTCCTAATATCTTTTTCATACGATAATAATCTGTGTTTTAAGGTCATTTGAACTCACACAATTTTTCTATCAAAATTTTCAAACATAAAAATGAATGTTTAAAGGTAATTATTTCTAACAATTTTATGGATTTTCCGAAGAAAAAATATATTTTTGTAGAATAAATTGAAAGCTTATCACAATAAGGATTATTCCGTTGTGAAAACATTTAAGGCGGGAAGTAATTCTCGCCTTCTTTTTTATTAATTACTGTATTAGCCACATATAAGTGATTTTTTGCAACCCACGCATCCATAATTTTTATTTCCACAAAACATATTCCGATTTAGTACAAAACTCAGGAGGAAATATGTAGCGGTACTTTACCGGACATACGAATTCTTATCCAGATCAAAAATTTCTTCCAGCAGTTTTTTCTGCTTGCGTAACAGCCCTATAATCTGCTGCTGTTGGCTGACCAGTGTTTCCAGGGACTGCGCGATCTGGTTGATTGTCCCGAAATCCAGGGCCGCTGGCTTCTTTTCCACATAGTATTTCTCGACGGGTCTGAGTTTCGGCTGGTTTTTGGCATCCTTCTTCCTGTGCGCTTTACGGTAGCATAAAACCATACTGTGCAAGCCGATGTCTTCCAAAGCCCTGTTATTATATGCCTTGTTACGGGTATCGCGGCATAGCCATCCGCGCACCTGTATCCTGATAAAACAGTCCAGATCCTCGAACTGTTTGAGTACATTCCCGTGCTTGTAGTAGTTGCCGAACCCGTCTATCTTGCGATTTACAGCATTAATAAAAGCCCGGGTATTTTCTCTCCTGCGGCTTTTGACGAATTTCTCGAACCGGTTCTTAAATGAATCCACCTTGTACTTCCTGATACGTGCATAGCCTCCGGAAAATGACCATCCGCAGAAATCTATTTCCCTGTTTGCAAAACGGCCTCCGTATGTCTTCTGGGCATTCAGCCTGACACCTAAATCCACCAATAGCTTCCCGGTGATATAGTCCCATACCAGCCTTGCCGTATGGTCGTCTTTGCAGAGCACCAGTATATCATCGGCGAATACCAGCAGCTTTACGTTAAACTTACGTTTGATCCCGAGCCATATGGGCACAAGGGCCATTGTTGCCAGGATACAGCTCATCGCGCTGCCCATCGGGATCCCATGGCCCGGGGGTAACGATTCCGCCCATAAATGCATCCGGGGAAAGAAGGTCTCCCTGAAGGATTTGGATACGCATGACAGCGCGTACAGGTCGCGATGCGCCAGTTGTACCTGCCCGATCATTTTAAAGGGATCGACATTCGGGTAATATTTCTCGATATCCCCACGCAGGGCATAGGGATATTCATTCTTGTGCCTGGAAATAAAGTCGATGACCGTTGAATGCGTCCAGGGTGTCATGGAATGCATGGGCAGGCGTCGCGTCATGACCTTCTTGAATATTTTGGAGAATCTGCTGAAGTGCACCCAATGAATCTGGTGATATGCACCCAAAGGAGAGACTAATTATTCATGACAAAATTACTTTTTTTTTCTTAAACTTTCACCTTTCAGTTCAAAACGGTACGAAGAGTGTACTATCCTGTCGAGTATCGAGTCCGCAATGGTCTCTTCGGGGAATATATCAAACCATTTATCCACAGGTAGCTGGCTGACGATAATCGTAGCTTTTGCTGTATGCCTGTCCTCAATAATTTCCAGCAGGTCCAGCTGTTGCTGGTTATCCATGGCGGCCAGTCCGAAGTCATCGAGTATGAGCAACTCCGTTTTAGCCAGTTTTTCAAAGAAACGGATTATACTACCATCCAGCCTTGCGTATTTTATCTTGACCATTAGCTTTTGCGTATTATGGTAGGCCACTGAGAAGCCCAACCTACACGCCTGTGTTCCCAGGGAGGAGGCCAGGAAGCTTTTACCACATCCTGTTTGACCGGTAATCAGTACAGAGTCTCCATTGCGGATAAAACTTCCTGAGGCAAGGCCCATCACAGCGGATTGTTCCAATCCCCTGGCCCGGTCAAAGCTGAGTTCTTCAATCGAAGCCCTGTAACGGAAGGTGGCGTTCTTTAGTAAACGGGCATACCGCTTTTCCTCCCGATAATCCTGCTCGGCTTGCAACAATAGTTTAAGTCCGTCGGTAAAGCTTAGTTCATGTACCCTGCGGGTTTCTTCAAGGGCTTTCAGGCATGATGCCATGCCCGGTAATTTTAAGCCCTCCAGATCAGTTTTGATTTTTTCCATTTTTACTTTGTTTTAATGATACATTTTGATATTAGTAGTAATAATTTTTCCCTCTTATATTCAGATGCCGCGGAAGCTCTTTAAACTCCAACTCATGCTGTATATAGGTTTTATTGTCTATGATCCTGATAAGTGACTTGCAGGATAGCATATTGTTATCCAGGGCAAACCGGCAGGCCTTATCAAAGATTACCGGGTCTGTCTTGCGCTGGAGGCTCAGTAACCCGTCACAGCGCCTGTAAATCATCTCCGGGATCAGGTTCTGTTCAAAATTCTTCTCTACCAGTAAGCCCAGCATATGGGAACGCTCCTTTGCCTTGGTTATGTAATAATCGGGAGAACGGTCTTTATAGTGGCGGTGGGTGGAGCAAAGGTGCTCCCTGAGAGTCGTGTAACCATAACCGGCAGCCCTGCGATGGGTAGCCACACATGCGCCTTCACAAAATATCTGTACCAGGGTGCGGGTATAAATCACCTGAACCTTTTTTCCTATATGGCAATAGGGTACAGAGTAATAATGCTTGTCCCTGCCCAGGTAAATACAGTTGTTATTGGCCACCCGCAGCTGGGTGTAGTACTTAACTTCAAAGTCTGCCTTGGGCAAAGCTATCAGCATATTTTTTTCTTCGGCTAGGAATTTCTCCTGCCGTGTGTATGGCTTTTGCTGCATCCTTGTCTGGTTGTGTTCCATCGTTTTTTCAAGCAGGGCATGGTTCAGTTCCGCCAGGGAGAGGAACACGGTATCACGCAACTTAGCATAGACACGGCGGTAAATAATTTTTACCTGGTTCTCGACAGCCGCCTTGTCACGGGGGTGCCGCGAACGGGCAGGAATCACTACAAACCCGTAATGATTGGCGAAGTCTTCCATCAGGCGGTTCAGGTCCGGTTCATAGCGGTCGCTCTTTATAACCGCCGCTTTCAGGTTGTCGGGAGTCAGTATCTTGGCTGACCCTCCCAGGTGCCGCAAGGCTGATGAGAGGGCGTACAGGAAGTCCTCCGTGGTTTGTGAGGATACAGCCATTGTAAAGGTATAGTCAGAGTAAGGCAGGCAGGCCACGAAGATATGCGCCTTCAGAACCTCGCCTGTTTCCCGGTCAATATAGGACATCGTATCCCCGGCAAAGTCCACATACAACTTCTCGGCTGCATGGTGATCAAGTATGGCTACCGGGTGCCGTGCCACTTTCAGTTGCTTCAGGTGGTAGCAGAACTGCGGATAGGAATAGCCGTCCGGATGGTTAAGCTTATACTCGTCCCATAACAGTTTACGGGTGACATGGGCGCGACCTAGTTCCTTCTCAAAATATGGGATCTGCTCCCGGAACACGGTGAACTTATCCTGTGTATAGGCGGCTGTGCCTGCTATAAATTTTGTTTCCAATACCGGATCTTCCAGCTCCAGCAGCTGATCGATATCGTACCCGTGAAGCTTTAACTTGTCGATGTACGAGTTGACGGTGGCTTTATAAAGGCCCAATTCCCTGCCTATCCCACGATTGGATACTCCTTGTTGGTGTAATCTCAATAATTGTTTTATTTTGCTCATACGCGTTGGTTTTCCTGCCATAGTATCAGTGATTATGTTTTTTTACATAATATAAAACTATGGGAAAGCCTCTCCTGATGGGTGCGTATAGTCAAGATTATATGAACTGCTGATCCCGGATGAAAGTTATCCCGTATAGAGCACAAGATCTGATATTTATGCAGTCAATAATGGGTGCATATAGTCAAGATTACTGGCGTTTTTGACCAGACTGTTACACACTGGGTGCATATGGTCAAGATTCCGGTAATCGAACCGCCTTTTTTTACTCTTTTTAGCTGTTCATAACCTCTTTTTGGGTGGCCATCTGCCAGATTGTCGCTTTTTTACGCTTAAAAATACTCACAATCCGATACTATTTTTACCCATTCTATGGGTGGGCATACTCAAGATTATCCAAGCCAGAAAACAGCGAAAATCACAAACCAGCCGAATATCCGGGTATAGTTGGGGGTCAGTTCGTGCCGGCGGCCCAACATGAGCAGGATAAAGGCTGTGCGTTCGAGCTGTATAGTCACATAGCTCAGGGCAAAGACCAGCCCCCTGTCCACAAAGGCGCCGGGTATAGCTGACGCAACAACCAGACCGGCCAGCATCAGCGCAAACAACAGGATACGGATACTCCGCAAGTCCGGATCGAACCAGTTGGTCATCCACGTCGTATGCTGCCAACCCAACCATACGGCGAACCATAGTACCGTGCTTTGCACAAACCCTTGCCAGTCGAGGTGGTGCAGCAAATAATGTGAGATCTGTGTGACGGCGAATACATAGATCAGGTCGAACAGCAATTCGGCGAAAGAGACCGAAGCGATTCCTTGTCCACGCTTGCGGAGGAATGTAGAAGCGGATCGGTGAGTTATATCTGTGTGCTTTTTCATATACCCCTCTTTTGTCTAGCTAATATAATTATTTCCAATAGATTGCAGGTATATTTTACCTGAAATTTTCGATCAGCCGGATGATAGAATAATAAATCTGTTTTGCGTGCGTATAATTGCAGCATGTTTTTTGCTTTACATACAATATAATCATTCATGATTGCTCCGATGTAGAATTATTGCATAAGCCATTAATACAACAAGAAATGTGAAATATGCCAGTAATGATAAAAGGCTATAACTTCCGGATATAAATATTTTCTCAATAATTTTTATTATTGTAAATGATATAAAGGATGTTACCAGTATTATTTTTGAATTATTCAAGGCTAGCATAGACCCTTTATGGTCAATATCCTTCGTGTTTCCTCCCGTCAACCTGATTTGCACGGTAGATTTATAATAGCTGAAAAAACTGAATACGATAAACACAGGAAGTAAGAATAAGAATATTTTTTCAATGTATTCTAAATAAACTACCTCTGTATGCTTTTCTAAAAAGCATACATTAATTGTTTCCTTGATTATACATACAATGGCATATAGTCCCGATATAATCATCGTAACATACAGGACGAAAAGGACAAACCGGTCAATAATATGCCTTTCTATCTTATCTGTGAGTTTCAACCACCATACCTCATTGTAAAATTTATTTTTAGGACCATTCATTCTTGCCTGAGAAATATCTAAATCCAGCAGTTTTCCACTTTTAGAAACTATTTCTGCCGGATAATGCATACCTAATATGGATTTGGAAACATAGTCCGTATTGGTATCAAAAGGGAAATCCATTTGAATAAGATTAACCGGAGCATGTTGACTTACAATAATATACTTAAAGTTCCCTAATCTGTAATTTACAGAGAATACAAAATTTAAAAATTCAATACCTGTATGATCCTCATAAGTATGATCTAAGGTTGGGTCTATAACGAATAAATCGATATCCGGATAATATTCTATAATCTCCTGAAATGAGTTTTCGGTCTTATTCCTGACAATCCGGTCTATTAAATATCCTATATTTTTATACTCTTTCTGAAAAGCATTATCTTCCTGAGGAAAGACTGAAAAAAACTGGGGATACTTTTCAAATCCTTCTTTTATACTTTGAAAATTCGATTGCTCATCCTCAATTATTAATACGTTCTTCATTTTTATTAAAGTTTAAAATTATCTCATAATGATGATTCCCATTATTTTCTCCATTTTTAAATTCTATTTCATGTTTTTTACATATTTCACGACACATTTCCTGACCTTGTCTTTTTCTGGGGGATTTACTGGTCGTTGATGGTTCCTCATAATTATTAGATATAGAGAAATAATCATTTGTAAATTTACATTTTATATCCGGCTGAATGCGAGGACTATGTTTTTTAGCATTTATCAATAATTCCAAAAGAACGGCTTCATATATTACACTTTCCAGCACAATACTGTCAAAACCTATTTCAATAGTATAATCATTTTCCCTAACAATTTTTTGAATATAAACCGATTCTAAGATACACTTTACTTTATTAAAAATTTCTTCCCTGGTGTATATTGTTTTTATGCTATTACTGGGATCATAAGCTAAAATCTGATTTTTAACCGCTTTATTTAAATATTTAAGCTGTTGAACATATTCATCTCCATTTTTATTAATTATATCGATTATTTTATCTTGATAATTAAAATAATCGCCCAAACCATGTTTTAAACTACGTTGATAATCTTCCCTCTCTTTATTTTTCAGGAGTTCCAGGAAAGTATTCTTCGAGGTAACTATCCGTAGAAAATCTCCTATAGGTTTTCTTAATAATAAGATCAGCCTCAGCTTATCTTCGGGAATCCTCTCACCTTTTTTTCGGATTACAGTTAAAACGGCCTGTGAATATAATTTATCCGATTTATTTGCTTTATCTGATATTCGAACAAGCAGCACCGAAGAATTTTCAGGCAATGCTTTAATCCCGGGACACCCCTTTATATCTTTTTTCAAGAAACCTTTCCGGTAAACCGGCTCATTCTGTTTTAATATTTCTAAATTAGATAACGTATAGCTCTCGGCATCTTTAATCCCTTTTATCATTTCAAAAGTAATGGAGGATTTCAATGTTACCGCATCAAGCCCGTATGTTTTATACGATAGAGGTCTGTTAGCAGGAGATGAAAAAACATATAGATCCTTTGCTTCGGGAATCTCTGAATTATTATAGTTTACGGTTAAGAAAGAATCTGTGACATCCTCCTCGCCAATTATACAGGAAATATAATGCAAAATAGTGTCGACACTTTCTTTTACTCCATTCTCATTTATTTTCCTGTTCCAGTTATACAACAGGCTCCTTATATTTAGGAACCGGTCAAAAGAATCAGAATCTTGAAGTACATTCGTTATGGAGACATATCTGTTATCCGGTTTATATTTAGCAATTATAGTATCAAAGTTTTCAGTATCTATTATTTCTTCCCGATTAGCAATTTCTTTACTCATGAAATATTCCCAGAATCTTTCTATTGCGGCTGTGTTCTCCAATCTCAATAATCTTAAATAATGATTGAAATCCCCATTTTTATTATTCGTTCCAGATCCGCTATTTCTGAGACTTTGAATATTCTTTTCCAATTTAATGGACTTGGTTTCATGCCCGTTAATTAATTCCTGTATATATGTTATAAGATGATATATTATTTTTTTTGATGATATATCACTCTTTTTTACAGTTTTATATTGTTCGAATTCTTCCTTAAAACGATTTGATTCGGAAAATATTTTTGCAGAGAATGGTGAATTATCATCGCTCAAATTGTTATCTTTTATCTGACATTCTATTGAGCTGGTATCAATATTTTTCAAAAAAGATTTAACATCTCGATACTCTTCAAATAAAATTATGTTCTCCATTAAATAATTATATATTTCCAGTTTCCCGGGTAAATAGGCAGTGGTATTAAATAAATCCAACAACTGGTCACAGGCATCCGTTATTCTACGTTTGTCGTGTTCATAAACCAATGTGATTAGTTTATCCATTGCCTTGAAACATCCAGGATGGATTATATAATTGCTCTTTAACTGGACACTTCTTTTTAACAGGAATTTAAGCTCTTGAAATTTAGAATAACCGGATGGTAGACTGAAAAAAGATTCTAATTCTTTATCCGGGCCTGTAAGGTTATATATCCGGTTGATTTCCGATACTAATTCTTCTAATTGGCTGATTATCCAATCAAATGTTGACATCCTTATGTCCTTATAATATATCTGGGGTGTCCCGCATAGTATTTTCAGGAGAACATATCTTAGATTATCTCTATATGTTTTAATTATCTCTGTGTTTTTTGTGTCTGATTCCAACTTACTTAAAAGCTTGTTTTCCAACACGGCCAGACCGCTAATATCTTTAGTAAAGCATTCATTTATGGTATTATCCCGGCTGCTTTCTTCAAATAAGGTATAGAATTGGTTTAAGACTAGAAATTGGAAGAGTTTCCTGTTATGATAATCTTTTTTGGCAGGTATAGCTATATCAGGTATAGCTATATCAGGTATAGCATTACTGATATCGACAGTATCTAATTTTTTTATTTTTTTATGAAATAATTCCTTAACTGCATCTACGGATGAAGTCTCAGCTAAGTAGCCGTATCTGGTTCTCTCTTTTATGAGGGGAAACTCATTATTCAGTTCTTCTATCGGAGGGCAGTTGAACTTTGCATAATACAAAAAACGAATAGTTTCATTAGGGATATCGTTCAAATCGGAATTGTCATTTTTTAGGCTGATCAACAGGCTGTTTTCTTTGTCATATGTCATTCTGTTGATAAGAGCTATACAATAATCGATACCTTTACCCGTCTCTATTTTATTTTTTGTTATTTGGACGATATGGTTGGTGCCGGTAAAAGACGCCGATGAGGCAATGACATCATCCACATAAATAATTAAATCTGATTCATGTAATCCGTCGGCATATAGTGATTCCACATTTTCAATATAATCTTCAGATAAGGGGATCGAAAGGATGCTTGCCGTATATTTGAATACATGCTCATTTACTAAATCTATGAATTTGGATTTATGCCCTGTGGCAGGAGTTACCAATACAACCTTTTTATATTCTGATAAAACGGAATTGAATACTTTATCCCGTAAACCTTTCAGCCAGTCCCTTATAGGTTTTTCATTCGCATTAACGATCCTGCCTGTCGGGGTAAAATACAAATAATGATTCCTGCCTCTTTTCAAATTTCCATAGAACAGGAAATTTTCTAAAGACAGTATATTCCCCCCGTATTTATTGGAAGTATTGGTCTTAGGGCAATCAAAAATTAAATTGGGGGTTATCGAGGCTTTACTTGTTTCGATTAAACATTCTTCTTCTGTAATTTTTGCAGGATAACACAACTCGCAATCATCAGTGTTGTGCCACCGGGTATAAACGGGTATAAAATATTTTTGCTCTATTTTATTTTCTTGTACGGAGTTATCCATAACCTTTATTACTTTTTTCTTTTTGTTTATGGAATGCCATTTATAACAAGTGCGTAAAAGGTTGTCTTCATACAGAAAAAAAACAGGTTCTGTCTCATCCGGCCTTCCTGCAATATCTTCAAAGCTTATCTTATTCTCATTCTCATCTTTATGGCTATGGCCGACAAGCAAAATATTTATATTTTCATCTATAATGTTATATTTACTTGTATGGTTATTTATCCTGAATATTTCTTCTAACCTGTTATGTATCTTTAATGGAGTTGAAAATGTAGTAGCGATAGGGACTATAATTATAATATTTTTTTTTAACGTTGTCAGGTCCATGGATAATTTCCCGTCTTTTATTGTATTATGGTTTAATTTATATTCCGGATTATGCTGTTGCAATTTTTTTTCGAGGATATTCCGTATATTACCAATCAATTGGGCGGAATAATCTTCATACCCCATTAAGGTGATTTCGTCAAATGCATCATGTACTATCCCGTATATATAATCAGATATCAGATAGGATAACGGCATCGTAAAGAAACTATTCTGGAATAGCCTTTTTGCATAATAAAAATCCTGAATATGGACTTTCGATCCCAGCTTAAAATGAGTTCGGGAAATTTTATAGCCTCTATTATTTGTTTTGTCATTTTTGATATCATATTCTTTATTCAATGAGTATTGGACAGATTGTTCAAACAAAGTCATAGAACTGCCACCCTTATATTCATTCGCTATTAACAATTCAAAAAACGACAGGTTCCCGTTAGAAAAAAGCTTTGATTTGGAATAGTCAGGTTTTATACCAGCTTGTTCAACTTTTTCTATTTCAGCCCTATGCTCCTTTTCTATTTCAGAAAAGAAATCGTTTCTGAAGCTATAATGATGTCGCCATATATTTTTGTTGATAAAATAAAAGGTCCCGATATCCTGTCCGGTCAATAGAGTCGCACCATACCGGCGATAGATATCCCCATATATATCCGGCTTCTCTTTGTAAGAGTAAAAAAGCACCCTGCTGTCCTGATTCCAGAATTTTAAGCCGGGTAAATCTATTACACTTTGCCTGATTCTGATAATTTGCCTTACTGTTTCGTTTTCCAGATTATAGATTATTAAATCAGGTATCAACAGGCTTAATCCGGCAAGCAACCTGACCCATTGGCTATCGGATTCAAGATGTTTTAACTTACAGCCATTAATCAATATTATATTCTCTCTTGCCCGTTGGGATACAGCCTTTATCTTTTCATAAATTTTCAGGAGATGATCATATTTATTATCAGAAGAAGGCGAAGGACTAAAACTTGAAATATTATAAATATATTCATACCGGTTATCTTCGATAATATCATTGTCCTTATCAGAGACATCTATAATTTTATATTTATCTAGTTCTATAAAAGTATTTATTTCTTCATTGGCAAGAGTCGAGGGTACGGAAATGATGTGGTTGGAATTTTGCCTGGTTTTATTTACAGGTATGATGCAATTATATGCCGTGCCGTATCCTACGATATCTGGGCATTTAATAATAATATCTTCATTGTTTGCTGCTTTTTTATAAATATAAACTCCTTCACGGGAAGAAGATGTCTTTATAAACCCCGAATAGTTCTCTTTAACAATATATGTAAAATAATGGAGCCCGTACCTGCTTATTATCTTATTTTGCTGATGAGAGACATGTATAAACTTTTCGAAATTTATCACAAAGAAATCTTCATAGTTATATTTTTCCTGTATAATATTTTTATCTCCGGCCGCTTCCTCTTTTGTAGCCTGGGATTCCCCCTGGCTTTCCAGATTTGAAATATACGTTTCCCGGATTGAATATTTTCCCAGATCGATGACATTCAAATCCAGAAAGAAGTTATCGTCGATTTGTTGCAAATACCTTTTCTCTGAATCCCCTTTGAGTAAAGACAATCTCTGCTTATCAAAAAAACGGCAGGTGATAACTCCCTTCTTCCCGGAAGAGTGTTCAACAACATTCATTGCCAATTCTTTTACTCCCACCGAGATATCCTTTACAAACTCTTTATATTCCTTTATCCGCTTCCGGTCATTTTGTATTATTCCTGCCTTTTCAGCACGATTTTTTCTCCTGTCTTCATAAATTTCAGGGGAAAGGAGTAAATTAAAGACGCAGATCTCAAAAGCACTAAGGTCATCCGGATTGAATTCATTAAAAAAGGAGTTAATAGGCTCATCTCCGGATTTTGTCCGTTCAACAATGTCATTTATTAATCTGTTATAGTATTCGTTTAATAATGTATTTTTGTTATTCGATGCGGAGAATTTTTTATTAAAATATTTGTCTATATCTGCCTTGTTTTCAATAAAAAACGGAGGTATGAATTTTTGAGACCTGTTTGGTTCCTTATTTAAGTCATACCGGGTTTCTTTGATCTCACCGGTTTCTTTGTTTAAATAACTGCCCTTAAGGTATATTTGATTCGAGAACCTGCCTGAGATAGAGATTATTTGTTGTAATTGTTCCCTAAGGCTGAACGCCCGGTCTGCTATCGTATAATCTTTGATGACAAATTCTACCTTGATATTGGGAAACTCACTCAAAAACAATATGATATAAGATAAAAAGACAGGATCCATCTCTCCGGTAATATCACCGGATTTTTCTTTCTTGCCAGTGATATTTATATTAATCTTATTATAGACAATTGGAGTAACCTCCCTGTAAAAATTGACAAACTCATTTATTATTTTAGAGTCTACGTTATTTTCAATAATAAATTCTTTTACCATACTGTTTATTTAAAAGTTTCCTGTTTAGAATCCGGTGATACAGGATGAATATCCCAGGTTTCCATTTAGTCTTATCCAAATCCCTGTCAATAAGTATTACGTCGAATAGTTAATTATGAATCATTTTTTATCTCTGTTTCAAACTCCGTTTTTTTAAGCAATTTATTTTTCAGTTAAAATATTACTAAAAATAAGATTTACGCCCTATGTGCCAGCAGCACATAAGCGACTTACTACTTTTCATATACTCACTTATATAGAAAAACATTTTATCCGGTAACAATTATTAGACATAATCCCGCCCTGCATAACGTCAGGGCGGGATTCCGCATATTGGTATAGTTACGACTTGTTTTACCATCGGCTGAGAGGTCGCGGGATGACCCTATGTAAGGTAGCCGACGGATTTCAACCAGCGACTATGGAAGCAGCAAGATTCCTCATGGATTTAATTTCTAAGTTCTAGAAAGCCACGACGGCTATCGCGAATCCCTGGTCATAAATCGGGTTGCCTGGTCCATCGACGGTGCCAAATATAATTCCGCCAGCGGTACCTGCGCTACCCACAAGCTCAGTTAAAATCATGCAACGCACCCGCAGGCCACCATCCCAAAACATGGGTTCATAAGGTACGGCATAATAGTTTTCCGTGCCGTCGGTAGATAGAGATTCCACTCCGTTTGCCTTGAACCACGTCAGCAGAGCGTTGTCCGGTGGTATTATTGGAAATCCCCGGAGCCAACCGGTGGCCAGCCCGTCCTTACCCACAAAAGATGAGAAGGCAGGAGATATGGTATACAAAGATGATTTACTCCCCGCATCCAGGGTTTTTATATTATTGTAAAAAGGGTACTCAGTGGCCGCATTAGATAGCGCATCCGCCATTGCTGCATATGGGTCGGTAGCCCATGAATCGAACGAGTAACTAGAAGAGGTAGAGAACGCTCCATCCAGGCGGACAATAGCGTAGCCATGGCGGCTCGGGCTGGTCCCCTCGGGAGTAGTAGCGTAGACCACGCCATTCAAGCCATCAACCGTATAAGGGGCACCAACCGAATATTCTGTAGTTGCCGGTTGTGGCGTCGGTAAAGTCTGCGTAATTTCATTATCAAAGTCAGACACAGTCGGTAAGCTAAAGTCAATTCCATACCCGGCCATTCCCGGTACACCTAGTTTGAGTTGGAACGTGTATTGCCTGCCGGCCTCGAAGACGATACCGTCATCGTAATTATAAGGGTCATGCAACCTGAAATAGAAAGTCTTCTCATCTGTTACTACATTATCTGAATTAACTACCGCTATAGTCGCCTTCAGGTAAGAAGCATCAGTTGTGACTATATCCGTTTCTAGACCCAGCTCTGTTGATGCTCCGGAGAACTCACCCAAAGTCGTTTGCTGCGGCAGCACCATCAAGCCGTTGGAAGCATTGGTGATGTCGGTAAAGGTATTGGCGTCCGCGCTATATGGCACATGCACCTGCGTACTGCCCAGATCAACCTTGTAATCATGGGATTCTGCCTGTCCGCTCCATAAAGTTTGGTAGCCGCCTGTCCCGACCGGCTGGTACACGATAGGATCGGAGCCGTCCGGCAACGTACCCTTCAGATCGAGCGTACCTTTACTATACAGGTTTGTCAGGGCCAGTTCCTTAATGACGTAGGTTTTATCCAGATTTTGATTTTTCGCCTTAAACACAACCCGTGACAGGGCATGCTTGAAGTTCAGTTGCACCGGGTCGGCAGAATTTGCCAGATTTGTACTTTTAGCAACAAGCAAGTCTTCCTGCTGGGCGGCTGTTTTGGAATCGCCCACGAAGCCGGGAACGGTGTATGAGATTACGGGGCCGCCCGTGGCAGGTGTCCCGGATACGTCGCCCGCTTTCAGCCCGGTTGTGATATTCACGCTCGAAGCCGGAGCATAGGCGAAGAAGTCCACCTGTCCTTCGGCAGGCCAGCTTGCCTTGGGGAAATATTCCCATGTAGAGGTAGAGCCCCCCTCCCCGCGTGTTACGGTAACACCGTTCAGTACATAGGAGTCATAGTCTGCTGAAACAGGATGCCCCCATGCCGCCACAGTGAACGAGGTCAGGGTGCTTTGTGTGGTGACACTGGCTTTGACCTGCCTGTCTGTCCAGGTGGCAAAGCTGATTTCACGGCCATTGGTGAATTTAGAATCGTCAGAGCCGTCATCGGTGCAGCTGCTCAATAAGGCGAGCATCAACGCCGGAAGGTAAAATAATTTTCTAATACTTTTCATAATGTCAAAAAATTAATTAATAAAAAACTGATCTGTTATCTATATGAATCAGTTGTCACACTGCAATTTGTTGTCAGGTTTCAGAGGTTAGCTTTTTTATCGTTTCACGCCTGTTTTAATATTTTAATTAGAAGCTTGAACTCAATTCGAATACGAATAATTTTGAAAATCAGCAAATTATACGAAGTGATAAATAAGCAGGTATTCTTTCATTTAACCATATTCAAATCTGCTAATCCGCTAATTGACACATTATCCGTCACTTTTCACTTTTAGTTTTTCACTTTTTCATTCTCCTATCGGCACATCCACATTATCGAAATCGTCGACCGAGGTATCAAATCCCCCGCCTTCGCCGGGTTGCGGCTGGTCCGGGCCAACCACGAGCCGCCCGTCGTTATAGAGGATAATATCGAACCCTCCGTTTTTGCGCCGCCATGCGAGTTGCTCCTCACGCGTGCCATACTGCCCGAGGGCCCCGGCGATCTGTTCGCGCACGCCGTCTTCCCATTCTCCGCCCCAATAACCGGTATAGGACTTCTTCTGTGTATTAGATGCCTGTATATAAAGTATATTCCTTATATTATCGATGTCTGCGGGACCAAAGGTGCAGAAGGTTCCCATAACCCAGCCGCCAGTCCAGCCGCTGGCCGCATCGTCCCAGCCCTCGGGCCAATCCTGCAGATTGGCGTTTCCGGGAAAAATACTGTTCAGCAGGGATTGCGTCCAATTTATTTTTTGTGCATCGGCACGCCATTGCACGCGTCCCGTCCTTTGCCCGAATATGACGGTGGACGGAGTGCTGACCGGTTCTCCGGCGGCCATCCTGTAAGCGCCCGCCATGCCTGTGACCGCGCCCCGGACTGACGATATATAGGCTGCTCCCTGTACATCGTAAACAAGGAATGTAAATTCCCTGAGCACGTTATGGGGGTAAAAATGCAGGACAAGCGTATCACCGGCAGGCGGTTGGACAACACTGAATTTATCATCATTGCGCGCCACATAGAAAGTATAAGGGTAAGGCTCGGCTACAGCGGGTTCACCGCTGCTGGTCAATCCACCGGCCGGAACACTGTAGGCTTCGATGAGGCCACGGTCGCTATCGTTACGTATATAGATGTTCTCATTGCCGTAATAGTCATAGCTCATTGTATAATAGTCAACACCCCGGGGCAGTAACATCCCGCCGCCATCCGCAGGCAGGAGGCTTCGTACGGGTTGGCCTACACCTTCCCACGGAAACAGATGTACAGCCATTCCTTGCGGGGGCTTATCCTGTGGGGGGATACCGTCCCAGTGTATGTCGACCCTGATAAACAGGTTTCCGGTTTCAGTTTCACAAGGGTCGTCCTCGCTGAGTTCGCGCAGGCAACCGGTGAGCAGCAGGCAGAATATAATCAACAAATTAGCATATTTGAAGATTGGCAAATGGCGCGAAGCGACGAAATCATTTGCGAATTTGCGAATCTTCGAATTTGCTAATCGTTCCCTGCACAAAGCGGCCTTTTCATTTTCAACTCTGCTCATTTTCATATTGACTAAATATTTCACATTTCATTTTTACTAAAAAAAGAGCTATACGGGCTATCGCAGCTGGCATAGCCCCCCAAACATTATAAAAACTACACATTTCCTTAGGCTTAAAGCCAATACCTCTTATCACCAACGCCATAATAAATCAGCACGGGATACACGTTAAAAAAAACCACCTGCTTATTATAGCCCCTGTTTTCATCTTCTTTCCCTGCATTCTTAATTTTCTTCATTTGCTAATCTGCCCATTTTATTATCTGCTAACCTTCACATTAGCTGATTCCCACTTTTCACTTCATTCATTGGCACATGGCACATTAGTATATTAGCTCATTGGTTTTCATTTGCTAATCTGCTAATTTGCTAATTTTCAAATTGTCCCATTCCGAATTTATATACCAGCGATATTCCTACTCCCGTAGGCCCCCAGTAGTGCCTTTGCCCGGTTTTGCGTTCCGGATAGCAATCCGTACAGCGGCTGCGGTTGTATGTATGGTACTCCCCGGTTAAATAACCTGCGTTTATACTGAACTCCATGTTCAGCTTTGCGGACAGGGGTAAGGAATAACCATATACCGCACCGGCCGACCAACTCCAGTGGCTCAGGTAGCCGTAAGCGTCGAGGCTTTTGGTAAACAGCCGCAAGTCGTAAACCCCGCCTGTGAAGTACAGTCCCGCGAAATGGCCGTTCAAAGGATTGCCTTGTTTACCACTCCACCACCGCCTTACTTCCAGGCCTGCGTAATTCACCTGGTGGCTCCAATACTTCGGGCTCTTGGTGTCCCATTTGCTGAAAGCCCCGTTCAGGGTAACCGACCAGTCCCCGGCAAAAGGCAACTCTACCGAGAGGTTGGGCAGCAATGCCAGGTCGTAGAGCAGGTTGGTCTTTAGCGCCAGACGGAGCGGGGCTTTGCCGGTTACAGCCTGTAGTTCATCTACGGGTACAACATGCACTGTCTCTTTTTCCATATATACTGTATCACTTACCAACGTATCCTTATAGATATAAATCGTGTTGCGGTAAACGTTTTCGGGCAGTGACGGCAAGGTTGTCAGGCTGTCTTCTGCCAGGCTTTTAAGCGGGCTACCGTTTCCCCTGGGGATATAACTGCCGTCTTTCATTTTCAGACGCACCGACGCGTATTGCAGCAAGTCCCACATCTGTTTTTCAGTAAAATTGCGGCCGCTCTGCCGCAAAGCCTCATAGCCCTGCCAGTCGATACCCACAGGCTGTATTTCCACCGGATAGCGTTCGGCTACTGCACGGTGCTGCCAGCGCAGGTAGGTGATCATCGACCGGGAGCGACGCTGCGCCAGCCCTTGATTATACTCTTCACTACCCACCGGCGAACAACCGGCGATGATCTGGATCGTATCGATGCCTGCAACCACCTGCTCTATACGCAACAGGGAATCCAGCCTATCGAACATTTCGCGATTGCCGGCATAGTCGCGAAGCAGGTCGGAACGGTCGAATGGAAAATAATACACTTTCGGCCCATAGGGGTCGACGGTAACGGCAGGGAACTCCTGCGCACACGTTAACGCCGGCGACAGGGCGGACAGCAAAACGGCGATCATCAGCAATGGATGCCGCAGGCTACCCGGGCTTATGTCTGTTCTCTTTTTCATATTTTATGTAGTATGTTATATCGCGTTATCCCTGTCAGGCGCCGTGTATTAATTTTGCAATTAATAAATTGGCTCCGGCAAATCGATGGCATTGTCAAATTGATTTTAATTTCCACTTTATATCGGGACTCCACCACGTCAGAAACAGGTGTAAAAACCGGGACGCGCCAAAATGATAACCGACAGGCGGATGTTCCTGTTAAATGGTTAACCGGGACAAAATTTATGCCGGTTGGGCTGTTGGGAAACCTGCAGTCACAGAAATCCGGCTGAAGCGTATGTAAAACGGTGGATACAGGCACAGAAAAACGCCAAATTAAAGATGCCGGCAACAGCATGCTTAATTTGGTGTTTACAAATATATAGATATATTTCAGGTCAGGCGCGCGTAACATGTACCTACCTGTAATTATGGGTAAGGTTAGTCTCTCTAACAAAAGAAAACTAACTTTCAAATTTTCAGGGGGGAAAATGAAAGTGTATATCATAGAAAAAACGATGGATAATCCTCTAAACCTGTCTGTTCTATTCATAGAATTTCATTAAAAAAAATACAAAGGCCCACCCGTACGAAAAGGAAGCCTTCCTGTCTGATAAGTGTAACCGTTACAAAGAAAGCACCATCATATTCTAAAGGATTCCGGCATTTTCAGGTACCTAATACATATCAGTATAAAGTAACAATAAAGGTAGCTGTCAACGTTCAAAATACCGTTACCTATTTTTATCTATTTCTTATCTATTTTGCAACCGTACATATTTCTCGTATTTACTCGGTGGGCGTTATTAAAGTACCCGTATCCCCATAAAAGTATAAACACGCCGGGTCAGCAGGCCTGACAAAACGGTGCTTTTAGGGGTCATGGCACGGTATGGCCTCTATACTCCTCCAGTCCGGATATCGCGTTGCCGCCCGGTCTTATGTATTAGTTCTGTATTTCATATTTAATTCATAGTAAGTATTCGGCAGACTGTGCAAAAACCCAAAACATCCCCCATGTTTATCCCTGGATAATTAGGTAATCATCTGTTTTTTTCGTAAATTTATAGATATTCAAATCATCCGAACAATGGATCATATCACAGGTGCAGATCGCAATCAACTCCAGTTTGTCTCATTGGAACAAATGGTTTCCGAAGACTCTTGGGCTCGGGTAATTGACTTGTTTGTAGACATATTACCTATGAAAAAGTTGGGGTTTAAGAATCCCGGTACAGGAAAGGAAGGACGGCCATCTTACAATCCTTCTATGTTGTTAAAACTTTACTTATACGGTTACAAGCACGCTATCAGATCTTCCAGAAAACTTGCGCATTGCTGTACCATAAATGTAGAGTTATGGTGGCTGTTACACGGATTAAAACCTTCTTTTCGCGCAATAGCCTATTTTCGGAAAGAAAATGCTCAAGCATTCAAGGCAACTTTCAGAATGTTTGTACTCATGCTGAAGGAACTGGAATTGATTCAGGGGGAGACGATAGCTATTGATTCATTCAAGATATTTGCTCAAAACAATTTGAAGAATAATTTCAATCAGAAAAAGATAGATCGTCATATTGAGTATATCGACAGTAAAGTGGAAGAATATGAAGCACAGTTGAATGAATCTGATGCAGAAGAACGGAACGTATTGTTAAAAAAGAAGATTGCAGAAAAGTTGTCCAGCCGCAAAAAATATAAACAACTTGCTGAAAAACTGAAGCAAAGCGGCGAAAAACAAATCAGTCTTATTGACCCGGATGCACGAAATCTTCTATCATCCAAAAATATATCGGGAGTAGGCTATAATATTCAGGCTGCGGCCGACGCCAAGTATAAACTTTTGGTACATAACCACATTGGCGAAAGTACCGACAAACGAGAACCGGCCAGGACGGCATTATCTGTACAATCCCTGCTTGGTTTAACACACCTTAAAACACTAAGTGACGCCGGATATACCACCGGCGACCAACTATACATGTGCAAGCAGGCCGGTATTGTTACATACTCTTCTCCTATGCCAAGCACATCGCCTTATGTTGACTGTTATCTGTTGTCCCGTTTTATATACCATAAAGAAGGAAATTATTATATATGTCCTTCCGGTGAGAAAATGATTACTCATGCCGGCTGGTCGCACCGCCCTAATTACAGGTCAAGAGTTTATAAAACAAAAGCCTGCATAGACTGCTCCCTGCGGGAGAAATGTACTAAGAATAAGATTGGACGGGTAATAGAGCGGAGTGAGTATCAGGATATTATCGATGAGAATAACGGCAGGGTTATACTAAACCATGATTACTATAAGCTTCGCCAACAGATAATAGAACATCCCTTTGGTGTTCTTAAACGTCAATGGGGCTTTACTTATACTTTAATGAAAGGTAGAGTAAATGTATTAAGCGAAGTGAATATAATGATGATAGTATATAACCTAAGGAGATGCCTGTCTATATTGGGGATAGAGGGCTTAAGAAATAGGTTGAAAGGCCTTATGGAGCCTTTTTCAAAAATAAGTTGTGTGTTTTGTTCACTTATTATTATGTTATGTCCGTTTGTTACGAAAGAACGGAAGAAAAAGTTCATTTTGGAATATGCCAATTATTATACGCTCTAATATAATCCATTTTTTTAGACAGTTTTTGCACAGTCTGCCGAAATATTACACTATTTCTGCATTTCCATCCAATAATTTTTCGACTATCGCATAATGCTTTTTATCAAGCATCCCTCTGGATCAGTTTCGATATTATCCCAATCTATCAGTTCATCCATTACATAATTATTGGTTTTGAAGGGTAATACTTTTCCTACGATTTCAATATCCCTGA
Source organism: Dysgonomonas sp. GY75 (assembly GCF_015234155.1). Taxonomy (NCBI): domain Bacteria; kingdom Pseudomonadati; phylum Bacteroidota; class Bacteroidia; order Bacteroidales; family Dysgonomonadaceae; genus Dysgonomonas; species Dysgonomonas sp. GY75. The sequence goes on along the minus strand of NZ_JADCLQ010000004.1, from coordinate 65,795 downwards.
CAAACTCTTTGGGGATACCAGCCATCTGAGGTATAGATTGATAGTTGTGTAATGTGTACGTTTTTAATTGATTACGGGACTTATTCATATTTACAGTTAAATCATTAAGCTACACTCACTTATATTCCAAGTGCAGGTATATTGAATTTGTTTTATGTTATTTTCGAGCGTACAGAAGGCATCTGCTGAATATTCATAATCAGTTAAGAGACAAGAAAGCAAACCTGAATAGAATTCAAGCCATATCAGATAAGGGTTATAAAAAAGTTGATCTTACCTGCAATAAAATATGTCACAACGATATATTGACTATCATATCCGGAACAAACACAGGTATAGCTAAAAGAATGCTATTGCGTTTGTATAAATGATTCCGGATTGTAAATATACAAAAAATAATCGGGGTACCGATTACAAAAACAGAAAACGGGTAAGAAAATCTCCTACCCGTTAACTATAGTATTTGATTAATAGCGATTTCTATTATATCCATCGTTTCCGCCCCGGTTATTGTATCCGCCGCTGCTTCTTTCGGTTTTTGGGCGTGCTACGCTTACGCCAATAGTCTTTCCTTCAAAATCGGTGTCGTGTAATTCCGATATGGCATTTTGCCCTTCGGTATCATTTGGCATTTCTACAAAACCGAATCCACGAGACCTTCCGCTTTCTCGGTCTGTTATAATCTTTGTAGATTCAACTTCACCATACGCTGCAAATAATTCCTGTAAACTCTCGCTTGTTGTGCTAAAGTTTAGATTTGATACATAAATGTTCATTCTTTTTCTTAATTAATTTAAGTTGCTATTTATATTTTGTACAATTTATCAAACGTATAAGCCCAAATGAACATAATGATTTTAATCAAAAACCCTGATTTAGTGACTACATGAATCTTTTTAGGCAAATGTTTGGCGATATCGGAGAACGCGGTTTCCACCTGCTTTCTGCCGATGGATATAAGATACTCGGTACAGGGATTATGCGGATGTCTGGTATTGCTTTTACGGTTGGCAAGCAATGTTATTCCATTCTCCAAGAGCATCTCTTCCATCAGATAATCGGTATATGCGGAATCTGCCAGAATCTCACTTCCTTCAGGCAGATTTACAGGCAGTTGCCTGAGTCCATCCAGATCATGTTTGCTTCCGGCAGTGAAAGTAAATTCCACGGGACTGCCACCCGAAGTAACTATCATATGGACTTTGAACCCATAGAACCAACAACGCTTGGATACACAACGTCCCCTGTACTCTTTTCCTCTGACAATCCGGGAGTTCGCGATACGGATATTCTGACAAACACTTACAGGAAAACTGTCGATGCTATAAACGGTTTGAAGATTCAACTCTTTTACGGCTTGTCCCGTGTAAAAGAACAGTTCGCTAAGGAGTTCCCCGATTTGATGCATCCGCCGGTTGAAGCGGCTTTTACCAAGAATAGCAGGCATCAGGCTGGTACATCGGACAAAGCAAAGGGACTTTTCAATATTGCCCGCAAAGTACTGGGCAGCCAACAAGATGACTGTGATTACTTCTGCATCGGTCGTTTTACGTCTTTCCGGCTCTTTATGATTCATAGATTTCAATATATCGTCAAAAAATACATATATTGCAACGGTTTTATTAACCATGGTCAGTCCTTTTTTGTGTGTTGGCACCGCAAAATTATAGGATTGGTCTTTTTTATTACAATACTTTATAAATAGCAACTTAAATTAATTAATTATTATTGATTACTGGCCGTCCTTATTGGCAAGAGTAATCCTTACGGCATTCATGCCTTTTTGACCACGTTCCAATTCGAATGTTACCATATTTCCTTCTGTAATGGAAGCCGGAGCACTACTTACATGGAAAAAATATTTATCCGTACTTCCTGTATGCTTTATAAAACCATATCCCTTATCGGGGTTAAAGTATTCTACACGCCCATTCAATATAGGATCTTCCATATCTTCTTTTTTCGGTGTAGAAACAGCTATATTTTCGATCTTGATTTTTCGTTTATTAGTGAGATCCGGGGGAGTACTGGTTATAACTCCGTTTTCATCCACATAAGCAATCATATCCTCAAAAGAATCGGCCGGATTATTTTTTCTTTCTTCCAGCTTTTGCTGTTTCTCTTTTGTTGCTTCTTTTTTTCTATTTCTTTATACTATACTTGACCAAAATGAAGAGAAGAATAAGTTGAATCTTGATTTTAACGAATTATGGATCAATGTTGAATAAAGATTCCGCTTTTCGCTGCATCTCTTTCAGGATAACCTTACCTCCGTTGATACTCTGTAATGAATAATTGCTGTATATTAGTTCCGCAAGGTCAACTTTCGATGCTGTCCATAACATGCGCGAGCGGTCTGAAACCGGCATCTTATGATCCAGTTTATCTAATTGTTCGGTCAGATATACTTCAATCTTATCCTTTGCAAGGATTCCATCTTAAAATCACAAGGCGGAGAGAACCGCGCATCCCGCTCGAAATAAAGATCATCCGAATCTGGAGAAATGCTGGACTTGCCTCTTTAAAGAAACAGATTTCTTCCCTCTCGTCTTTAAATACATATGACCCGGTAAATTTTTTAAGTCGTTTAAATACATTTCTCAACAAAAGGATAGCTCGTTGTGTCATGCTTAAAAGAGCTTCTTCTTTTTCCAAGACATGAAGCTGGACTTCTACTTCCTGCTTCAACAGATACATAAAATTCGTCATAAACTATAAGATTTAGTAAATAAAACAATTGCAGGTTGCAACCTCGATTATTGCAATCTGCTTACTTATATCTTATAGTATATTTAATATCTTTAAATTATCTGGTCATTCATTCTCTATCCGGTTTTCCGTCTATTGTCCTTACCGAAAACTCGCGATACTTAAACAGTTCTGCAATACCGGTCAATTGCTTTAACCTCAGGATTTCATCCATGTCCATCCCGATATGTTTTGATATCCATGTACCGGATTTTCCTATGGAGATCAGCTCCCTTACTATTTCCGACATCAGGGTTATGTCATGGGTGCCCCTGGCCCGGTTATGGCGTATGGTTGAAGCCATCCTTTCACTTAATTCCCGCCTGGACTCACGTATATAAGTCACAGGAAGCCTGCCATATGTACTTTGGGATATCTTCCGGGACTTGCGCTCAGCCTTCCTGCGGTGAAACCCGTCCACGATCCGGATGATATCCTCTTCCGGACTGCCGACAACAGGCATGGTATAGCCGTCTTCCTCAATAGATGTAACCAGCAGGGCCATTTCCGGCGGGGCAACACTGTTCGGGTTATAGTCGTTGCCTTCTATGTTTTCCGATCTTTCCCATGCGACGAAGTCTACCGGATGGTGTTTCATCGGGCTCACTTCATGCAACATTGAGCGGACATAATTCAGGGTGTCTATTTTTTCATCCGTATCTTTAATGTCTTTTATATACCGGCATATAGATGCAGTCATTTGTTGAAAAACGTAATTTTCTTCATTTTGATTTTTCATAGCATTTCTTCGTATTTCCGGATCAATTCCTGTTGCCTTAATATCTGCTTCTTTGTCATCGAGAAGGACAGTGTCCTGCACGTAATATCATTTTTAAGAATAGCCATGCACATACGTTTCCACGAGAGGAAATCCGTTTTGTTATCCAGGCCGGGCAATGCATCCGGTATGGTCTTGAAACGCACGACATATTTGTCACCCTTTCCCCGTTTGCTATACTGCCGGGTATTGACGATCATATCCGGGTCCAGTTCGAGGATGTCTTCTTCGCTGACGGGAGAACCGGTCCTGTTCCAGTAACGGATAAACTTGATGAATTTGGCCGTATATATCCTGCGGGTTTCTCCGGGAAGTGTTCTCAGCAGGAATTTGCAGTAGCTTTTCCATGTATGTCCCCCGGGGAGGCTTATCCTCCCGGCTCCCGTCGCTTTGGTCCCGCAATAGATATTCCCGAAGTTGGCTCCGCTGACACGGTCTACTACTCTTACCCATGTTTCGGGCTCCAATACTTTGAAAAGGTTTAGCCCGGCCTTTTGCTCATCCCCGTAAGGCTCGCATATCCGCATCCTGGACAAAGGGACTCCCGCCATATAAAACAGGTCATAGATACTATTGTAGGGCTTGCGGTACTTACCGTTGTATGTCCAGATATCCTCTGTGCGCCAGTCGCAGATGGGGTAAAAATTATAGGTCTTGTCCGATATCCGGGTTGAGTAGCTTTTATCCTTATAGGAAAGCTTATCCTTCCGGGATACGGCATGATAACGGTTCAGGCTTTCGTCCGCCCGGATACCTATCAGGCAGGCAGTCTTTTTACCCCCGTGCCGCCGGGCATACCAATCGCCGAACAGAGGAGTGAACTCTTCGAAAGTCATATTCTCCCTGTAAAAATCAAAGGGATGATTATCCTTATTGATAATGAAGTCATGTTCGGGCATCGGACGCACCCATTTATCTTTTTTGGCAGGGTCCCAGAAAATCCAGAATGGCTCGTACATGGAAACCGCATTGGTAGTTGTCATCGGAAGGCATACCCAATAGGGCTCGATAAGGTCAAGGTTGTTGAAGTACATCCGCTCTATAAAATCGACGGTTCTTTTATAGGAAGCTTCCACATCCATATACAGCACACCGATTTTACGCTTTATCCCGTGCCGGCGCATATAGTCGAGGACAATATTGAGCATCACGCCGCTGTCTTTGCCTCCCGAGAAAGCAACGTATATATTCTCAAATTCCGAGAATATATATCCGGTACGCTCCAGGGTAACCTCATAAACATTCTTTGCGCAGCCGTTCATATGATCTTTGCCATTTTAAAATACTTCGTCCATTCCTTTTCTACAGAGAAGCCCATTTCTTCAAGGAGAGGCCGGTCCGAATTGTCGGCAACGAAAGTAACGGGCGTCCCTTTCTCTACATCCATCAGGGCGCGTTCTATCAATATCCGTAACAAGTCCTTATCCTGCCAGGTAAAGTCATTGCACAAATGGTCGTTCACAATGGAAATGAATCCGGTAACCATATTCTTCCCTTTGACGGAAATATACCAAAGGTGGTCTTCTGTGTTTTTGAAAGGGTAGCCTCCGTTCAGGCGGATAACTTCCGGGTTCATCACAAAAGGGGCGATCAGTTCATACAGGCGGCCATCCGTACCCCAAACCTTTTCTATCCTTATTTCATCGTTGTTGTGTGTCATATGTATAGTTTATAAGCTTTCTGCAAATTCTCTCAGTTTCTGCCGGTCTGTAAACAGCCGGTTGACCTGGTTCGCCAGTTTTTCCTTGCGGGACAGGGCCTCCACGATCTTCCTGTCGATCCCGCTATTGGTTATAAAGCGTTTTACCGGGGTATCCCGGTCCGTGTCATTTTCCCTGATATAAGCGAGTTCCCTCCTGTAATTCCTGTACCTGAAAGAGAGGCTGAAGAAAATGATTTCGCATTGCGCCCCGACTCCTTCCAGGCATGTCTCCTGTATGCCCAATGTGGAAATAAGGTATTTCTTATTATTCCGCATAAACTGTGTCCTCTCGGTTCTCCTGTCGCTTCTGTTCCTGCCACAGAAAACAGCGCAGGATTTCCGTCCCCAGAAGCTTGTCAGCAGGTCCACTTCAAAGAGGTACTTGCAAAAGATAACATACCTGCATTCCCTGCATGCATGTTTTTTCAGCAAAAGCAATTTATTGGTATTGTAATAATGATCCTTTTTATGGCCTGTGGAAATATAACCGCACGCGATCCGTTCCATCTCTCCCATGATCCTGAAAATATCATATACCTGTATTTCATATTTTTCAATGAGTAAGAGCAGTTCATTCTTTTTCCTGCTGTAAGATTCTTTTTGAGTAGGAGTCAGCTCACAGATGTAGGTCCTGACATCCGGCTCGGCTTCCGGGGCTCCTTTCTCATCGACCGGGTAAGTATAGGGTTCTGCCAGTCCAACCAGATACGACAGGTTTTTATATCCTAATATCTGCTTGCCATCGACTCCTCCGTAAATAATATGCTTCCGGGAAAAATCGTCCCACCGGTAATATCCGAGTATATCCTTATTCAGTATCCGGTACTGCATATAAATATCATGGATGTTATTCACAATCAATGATTCGGTCATCAACAGTTTATAGTTGCACCGGTCGGCAATATCCATCATGCGCCGTGAGCGTATGGCGTCAGGAGATTTGAACAGATGGCAGTCATCGATTACAAGCATAGTCCGGCTATCTACGGATTTTAATAAGCTTTCATAAGCCTGTATGTTAAAACTTAAACTTTCGACCGGGATAAGGGATACCGGAAGGCTTATCCCCGGCCACTGCCTCTCCATCTCTTTTTTCAAAAGGGGAACCTGTACATTCGGTAAGAACAAGTATAATTTGTCGATCCGGTTATTCCGGTAACGTATCCAGGCAAGGGATAGCGACAGGAACCATTTATCCCGCCACCTCCCCGACAGTAAAATGGATACCTTCATGCCGCATAGGAAACGAAGGGCATTCTCATAATAAGGGATAAGGTTTTCTATGGCAGGGATGAGTTTATCCCGCAGGCGGGTAGCCAGGGGTATATTCCGGTATATCAATTCACAATCGAATATGATCTCATGGAATTGCTCTTCAAGTATCTGTTTAATCCGTGCAGCTTCCTGTCTGCACCATGAAGGGGTATAATCATTCGAAGAAATAGCCACATTGAGCCTCAATCTGTCGTTTACAATCTCGAAGTAGGCTTTTATCCTTACCCTGAACGGGGAATAATCCAGCTTGTAAGGGATATATACGCGACAACCCATATAGTTATTATGATAAAGTTTTGAACCCTTTATCCGGTTTGATAATTCTATAAGAAATTGTGGTACAACCATTAGTTTATAAGTTGTGTAATTGCGAACAATCAAATTTACGGGATTTTTTATTTAAATACAGTTTGTTAAAATGAATATTTTATCGAATATTTATTTTAATTAACATTATCATAAAATTCTATTCAGCGACCATTTTATTATCCTGTATTTGTTAAATGGTCTCTATGATAAAATACCATTGCATAATTATCCGAGGGCTGCTTTTTCTCTGTTTTTATATAAAAGTGGGCTGCCTTTCCTTATCCCGGGACAAACAACCATGATGAAGATAAAGAATCCCTCCGGAATAAACGGGGAAAAAGGCGACATTTATTTGATAATGTTCATAGATTAAATGAATTGATTGCTATCTTTCCGGCAGCCATCCGGTTTGAAGTAACCTTACATGAAAACATGATAAAATAGTTCCAAAAGTATTTTATTGATAATTTATTGTAATAAGAAAAAACATTTTGCTAATTTTAACACAAACTAATTAATTATGTATCTTAAGAATAGAATTTTATATATTATCATTTTTATTTTGGTCGGAGCTTCATGCAGCGCACAAAAACTACAGTTGAAAATACTCCAGTTCAATATCTGGCAGGAAGGAACAATAGTCCCTGATGGGTATAATGCGATTGTGGATCAAATATGCGAGTCCGGGGCGGATTTTATTACACTCAGCGAAGTCCGCAATTACAAGGATACCCGGTTCTGTGACCGTATAGTTCAGTCGTTAAAAGAAAAAGGCCATACTTTTTATTCTTTCCTCAGCTATGACACAGGATTATTATCCAGATACCCCATAATCGATTCAACAACAGTATTTCCCTGTATAGACGACCATGGTAGTGTATACAGGGCTTTAATAGATATGGACGGGCAGGAGGTCGCCCTCTATACCGCTCACCTTGATTATTTAAATTGTACTTATTACGATATCAGGGGTTATAGCGGCTCTTCATGGAAACCAAGGAAACCTCTGACGGATATGGATTCCATAATGATGAATAATGTGGAGTCGAAACGGGATAATGGTATCCAGGCTTTTCTTGAATATGCGAATCAGGACAAATCTAAAGGACGTATTATACTGCTTGGAGGAGATTTTAATGAACCTTCTTTTTTAGATTGGACGAAAGAGACAATGGATTTATTTGACCATAACGGATTAGTTGTTCCATGGACCGTAAGCACAATGCTATATGCGAATGGCTATGTGGATGCGTACAGGGAATTATATCCCGATCCGGTAACACATCCTGGCTTTACCTATCCAATGGATAACCCGCTGGTTGAGGTAAAGAAATTGACATGGGCACCGGAAGCCGATGAGCGGGAGCGTATTGATTTTATTTATTATTTGCCATACAAGGGATTGGAGTTAAAGAATGTCGTAATATGGGGTTCTGATGGTTCTATCTGTCGGAGCGAACGTATTAAAGAGCATACCCTGGATGCCTTTCACATATCCGGAAATAACTGGCCATCCGATCACAAAGCTGTATTGGCAACATTCAGCTTAAAGAGAAAATAGAGTAGAATTAATAAAAGAACCTTAGATTTAATCAATAAAAAAAGAAAATATAAATTGGCATTGGATGAATAAAGAGTAAAATCGTAAGACTGCATACTTTATAGGCTTATTAATTTTCTTATTGATAATATAAATGTATTCCTGTATTGCTTATAAACGAAGCATTGCATTTGAATAAGTTTTGCTTCATTAGGAGATTAAGATAGAAAATTGAATGGTTTGTAAATATTTGAACAATTGTATATACGGATTGATGAAACTTTTATTAAGTATAGTACTATTTATTATAGTAAGTGTATCTTACTATGGATCAGCTGCAAGTAATAATGATATTTATTTTTATCATATAGGGATACAGGATGGTTTAGCCCAGATCAATGTCATGTCGATTTATCAGGATGAAATGGGTACCATGTGGTTTGGAACGACAGAAGGCTTGAACCGGTATAATGGACAAACGATGCAGATATTCAGGCCATCGGAAGAAATAGACAGGATTACCCAAAATATGATCTATTCGATACAGGGGGACAAAGCCGGTTCTATCTATATACATGCCGATAATAACCTGATAAGATATGATATAGCCTCACAAAAGTTTAGGATATTACCTGTAAAGAATATAAAAGCGGTATTTTCACGGAAAAATTCCTTGTGGGTCGTGACAGGTAATGAAATTTTACAATATGATAAAAAATCCGACACGTTTATAAAATATGCCCAAATAACAGCCGACATAGGAAATATAAAATGCTTCTACATCAACGACAAGCAATCATGGGTGGGCGGAACAAAAGGTTTGGCTATCATTTCTGGCAATACTGGAGAAAAACAGGAACATATACTAAAAAATGAAGATGTCACATGTCTGTTCGAAGACAGCAGGGAATGTATGTATATAGGAACTTATTCGAGCGGCATGTATGTAATCTCTCCTTCCCGGGATATAACAAACTATAAGCATAGCCCCGGTAAGAATTCCATCTCAAACAACCAGGTGCGTACAATAATAGAAGATAATACGGGTGCAATATGGATCGGGACTTTTTTCGGATTAAACCGATATGATCCGGAATCCGGATTATGGAAAAAATATATCAGCAATGACAACATACCGTATGCCCTCAGCCATAATTCAGTCTTTGCCTTATTGAAAGATATTCAGGGAACAGTCTGGGTTGGAACTTATTTCGGAGGGGTCAATTATTTCAATACAGAAATAGATATGTTCCGGTATTATGGGGCCAGTTCTACAAACATAGATTTTTTGAGTTTTCCCTTTGTCGGAAAAATGACAGAAGATGGAAAAGGTAATCTTTGGATATGTACTGAAGGCGGAGCCCTAAATTGCCTAAATTTAGAAAGCAGGCAATTTTCCCGATTCATGTTTAAGAACAACAATCTTGAAACGACCGAATATAATAACCAGAAATGTATCTGGTACAGGCAAGGCACAGAACAGCTTTATATAGGTACATACAACGGAGGTCTGGTTATATATGACATAAATAAGCAAAATTTCAGAAGGATTCTGTCCGGTACAGCAAATCCTTATTCCCTTCCCAACAATACAATTAACAAAATGCAATATTATGATGGATGCCTGGTACTGTTAACGCAATCCGGATTTGCGAAAATGGATATGGAAAAAGAAGAGCTACACCCTCTCAGCACCAATCCGGACATAATCCGTCAGCTATCCGGTATTGGCTTATATACATTTCTTATCGACAGCAATGACAGGCTGTGGATACAAAAGGGAGGAATTACAAGTATAAATTTAAAGACCAAAGAAGTAAGAAACTTTAAACAGGATCAAAATGGAAAAGACATTATAAGTTCCAATATAACGGATATTTATGAAAGCAGTTCCGGTGATATTTACTTTTCAACTGTAGGACATGGAATTTTCAGATATACTCAAGAATCGGATAAAATAGAAACTTATACAAAAAAGGATGGTTTGAAAAGCGATTATTGTTATTGTATATCCGAACTGCCTTCGGGAAAATTGCTATTGCTTCACAATAAAGGCATCTCAATCCTGAGTCCGGAACAAATAAGCAAGCCCTTATTAATGACAACACCTAAATTCCCATTGACAGGATTCAATTACGGAAGTAGCGTATACGTCACCAAAAATAAAGAGATATTCATCGGCGGGGTGAACGGGCTGGTTTCATTTTACGAAGAAGACCTGAATAAAAAGGACAATAAATACACGTTATATTTTGACAAACTATATGTTAACCATCAACTTGTTGTGCCGGAAGACAAATCCGGTATATTAGATAAATCGTTATTTTTATGCGATGAAATAAAACTAGGTTCCGAACAAAACAATATTATCATAGAATTTGCCTCTTCCAATTATTTAAATACAACCCATAGTTATGAATACAAACTGGAAGGATACGACAATGAATGGATACATACGGACAATCCGGTAATAACCTATACCAATCTGAATGCTGGCTCATACAAGTTATTGATACGGGAGGAACAAGACGGAGAAAAATCCAGCCAGATTTATATGCTTGCCATTCATATCAGCCCTCCGTTCTATCTGAGCATATATGCTTATATATTATATTTTATATTAATAGTTTTAATTACCGGCGCGGTTTTCAGATTTTATTCACAGCGTATTAAACTGAAAGCCACCCAAAAGGAAAAGATACAAATAGAAGCCTTAAATCAGAACAAACTTCGTTTTTTCATGAATGTGTCCCATGAATTCAGGACACCCCTGACTTTAATTTCAGGACAGATTGAACTTCTGTTAACCCAAAAAGACCTGACAAATAAAGTCATACACAAACTTCTGCGAATTCAAAAAAATACAAACCATTTATTGAATCTGGTAACAGAGCTGCTTGATTTCCGAAAACAGGAACAGGGTTATAACAGGTTAAATCTAAAACAGGTTGAGCTTATAGCCTATATGAAAAGTGTATTCTCCATATTTCAGGAATATGCATTGAAAAAGCGGATAAAATTCACCTTTCAGTATTCCGAACCGGACATCACGATATATATAGACCCTGTACAATTTCAGAAAGCAGTCTATAATCTTTTATCAAACGCATTTAAATATACGCAGGAAGGAGGCAATATCAAGTTGGACATAGCAATTAAAGGACAACAGGTCTATATAAAAGTAATAGACAACGGTATAGGTATCCCACAGGAATCATTATCCAAAGTTTTCGACAGGTTTTATCAGGTAGAATACCCGGCATCCGGGATTACATCAGGTACAGGAATAGGGCTGGCTTTAACAAAAGGAATAGTTTTGGCGCATAAGGGTGAAATATATGTCAAAAGCACATTAAATGAAGGAAGTACGTTTGTCATCGTGTTAAATTTAGGAATATCGCATTTCTCCAAGCAGGAACTGGAACAAAAAGACACAAGCAGCCAGAGCTTCCTGCCTGTGATGAATGATAAAATTCAACTTAACGATCTGACAGAGGACGAAACAGAACCGGACAGTCCAAGACCAAATCCGGATGCACCTTCTGTATTATTTGTCGAAGATAATGAGGAACTATTGAAAATATTGACGGAAGCATTTTCAATACAGTATAATGTATATAAGGCCACTGATGGAAAAACAGGCTGGGATATTATCCTAAAATACCTGCCAGACATTGTGGTGAGTGATATAATGATGCCGAACATGACAGGTAAGGAATTGTGTTATAAGATAAAAAATAATATTTACACGTCTCATATCCCTGTGGTATTACTGACAGCACAGGATTCCGAACAGCAGATACTGGACGGATTGTTGTTCAATGCCGATGCATATATCACAAAACCGTTCAGTATGAGCATACTGTTATCTCAATGCAATAACCTGCTGAATAACAGAAATTTATTATATAAAAAATTCAGAAACAAAGAGTTTGTAACTGACAATAACGAAGCACAAATAACAGGTGATAATGACAATTTATTGCTCAATAAAGCAATAGAAATAATAAAGTCTAATTTTGAAAACACCGAATTTGACATGAACAGGTTAGCGACAGAACTGGGATTGGGACGAACAAAATTATACATGGTCATAAAACAGGAAACCGGTCTTACTCCAAATGAATTCACACTGAATCTCAAATTAAAAGAAGCTGTAAGATTACTTGAGAACCGTCCGCAGATGAATATTTCAGATATAGCTATTTGTTTAGGATTTTCTTCAACCAAATATTTCAGTAAATGTTTCAAAACTTTTTACGGTATTAATCCGCAAGACTGGAGACGTAAAAAAGACAAGCCGGAGGAAAATTAAATAATATGTAAAGTACCGGCTTTGAAAGAAAATCATAATATATCATTCCGGCTTGGCTTTTATCCCATAAACATTCCATTCCTTCTCCGGATGTTTCACAGGCTCCGGCATTATCGTTTCCCGGGTTCTATCAGTTATCCGTATCACATCCCCTTTCCGGGTATTTATTTCAATCAGGCCCTGAGCCTTATCGATAACAGAAAAAGCGATTCTTTTACCACCTGTATCCTCAATATTGAGGTTATCCGCATCCATGTTTGTCTGTAAATGGCACAATCCGCCCCTTTCACTCTCCACCTGTATAAACACTGTTTCTCCCTTATCACGGGCTGCGCTTACCAGAAAAGCCCCCTCCGTCCTGAAATTAATAAAGGATGCCTGTGGCCAGCTATCCGGCACAGCAGGAAAAACCCTTATTTTGCCTCCCCACGATTGCAGGTAAAGCTCTTGCAGGGAAGCTGCCCCGGCCAATGGGGTCTCTATCACCGGCCCTGTTTCCTTATACAGTGTATTGGGCTGTATATACCTGTCGAGCAGTCGCTGTAATTGGACAACAGCCTTTTGCCCGTCTCCTGTCATGGCATACATGGATGATGAGCCTGTAAAGGAATATCCCTGCAAATAATCCGGCATGCTTTGCCAATATGAGATACTCCTGGAGATAAGCTCCCTGTTTTCAGGTTGTTCCCAATTGACCAGATATAACGGGTATATCATCAGTAAATGGGAATAATGGCGGTGCGAACCGGTCAGGTTTACATTTTCTCCGATCATAAAGCCTTTTGCCGGATCGACGGGGTAAGGAGTCAGGTTGTCCCTGAAATCTTTCCAGTCGGGAGCTTTTTTATCATCTAACTTGTAAGTTTCATTTATTTCCAGCAATATTTTGAGTCCCCATTGAAGCAGGGACAGATCATAATTACAATTCTTCGCCGTTTTGTATTCGGGCGAGGCCGTTTCGGGAAGATGATATTTGCCGTCCGAACGCTTTTCCCTTATATGCTCATAATAGGCGATGCTCTTCTTTAAGAGGGGATAGAACTTATTCAACAGTTCATCCTCATCCTGCAAATATGTGCAATACTGATAGTAATAGTATAATATCCATGTCAGATTGCCGGTCTCGTAGAGCATTTTATTGTCTATATCCGGGTTCAAAGGTGAGAACAAATGGTAGCTGGTGCTCCTGCCTATAACAGCGGCATCGGCTTTCCATCCGTCAACCGTTACGTTGTCGATCAGGTTTTGCAGGTTGTCGTTTAATGAGCTCCATAAGGGTTCGGACAGTTCAGCCCTGTTTGCAGTAAACAAGGGGGAATATGTCAACTGAACATTCAGGTTCATCCAGATGGCCGGCCATGGTGTTTTCTCCATCGCCCAGGGTCCCTGCAAGTCTATGATATACTTATCCGGACGGGTCAGGCATCCTAATTTATACTGCTGTATCCAGTAAAAACTTTCCATTTTAGCATTGCCAAAAGTGGCAAAGCTCAATGGATAATAGCTGTGCCACCATTGCCTGTGGCTGTCTTCTATAGACAGGGCCGTTTCTTTCGATGCATCACCGATCGTTACTTTAGCCTTTTTTACAGCCGATTCTTCGTTTGCTTCCTGCGCGACAGTTATAAGGAACCGGCGGGAGTTTCCTTGTTTTCTTATCTCACACCATGCCACACAATAAGTCTTCCCGCTTAATAAATCCTGTACAGATAGATTATAGTTGCCATCCCTGTATATTTTCACATCCGGATTTGGATTATCAATATATTCCTGCGGGTAATCTTCTCCTCCTGCCGTATAACGGGGGCTGATAGCTTTTAACGGTCTCCATTCCCATTCGAAGTCACATTCGCTACCTTCCGTCTCTGTTTCCAGCACAATGACATCCCTGGTTGCATGCACATAACTTTTAAATGCGATTCTTCCCATGTCTGTCGTCACGGTTCCTATTGTGGTTGCGTCCCACAGATTAAGCCTCATGTGTTCGGAAAGTGTTTTTCCTGCGGGCTTCATCAGAAAGTAACCGATGGGAAGCCTTGCGCCGTGATATAAATTCCTGTATTGCGATTTATCCACAGGCATTCTCCCTTCGGTAACGTCAACCCTCCCGATATGGAATTTATACGCGTCACCTTCCTTATAGACATTATTGCCCAGAAGCCCGTTTCCCATGATAGCACCCGTATAGTAATCGGGAACTATCTTATCCCATACCAAGTCGTGCCGGGACAGGAAAGATGGCCAGTCGATTTGTCTTGTGGATACTTTCTTTTGGGGAAAAAGGATTGAAGAACAAGAAATGAACAACAGTAAAAAAAGGATATTTGCCTTCATTATATAAAATCTTTAAGATACCCAAAGAATAATGCCACAAAAGTAACAAAAACACCCTTGTGGCACTATACATATATATAATTTATTATAAGATATTACACCCCATCAATATTTCCAACCCGGAGTCTTTTGGAGATTTGGATTTTTCTCAATCTCTGTTTGAGGAACAGGCCAGATATATAAATCATTATCAACAGGCCAGGTATATGCACGGAAATTATTACCCCAAACGCCTTGAGAGCCCTTTCCCCGGTTAAATTTCATATCTTTCCAGGTACGCCATCGCATTTCGTCAAAGAAATCGACGCCTTCATTTACGAATTCACGGCGTCTTTCGTCACGAACATAATTGCGGGCAATCGTCTGATTAGCAAAACCGGCATCTAAAGTTGGCATGTCCACCCGGTCACGTACAAGCTTGACCATTGCTTTGGCTTTGTCTGGCTGATTCAATTCTACATATGCTTCCGCCTGCCAAAGCAAAACATTCGCATAACGGATAAGTGGCTCATCAAGAGGCCCGTCTTCCCGCCTGGCAAGTCCTGTACCTTCATAAACGAATTTCCGGTGGAAATAAGTAAAATTACTACCATCATCCGTTGCCATGTCAGCCCTTTGACTGGCAGCAGGCGCCGCACTATTCGAACCCAACGGCCATCTGGAGTAAACTTCCATCGCATTACCGGCTCCGGCAAAGCTATACCCCCCTATAAAGCCTGCATAAGGCGTGATAAAATTAGCTTCAAGTCTTGGGTCCCGGTTTGTGTACACCTTTCTTATACGCGCCTCGTTTCCATAAGGAAGATAATCATTTTTTGTATTCACGGCTTTATTTACAATATCCCTTACCTTTTTCCGGACTGTTTGGTCCAGTGGTTTTCCGTCCCCCTCCTGCTTAAGTATATTTCCGGATGCATCCAAAGTATCGCGTAAGAAATAAACTGCACGGTCGGCAGGTTCTGTAAGAGCGCTATATCCGGGAATCACATCATCCCAATTAAATGGTGCGCTATCCAAATTTTCGTACAAATCGGTACCGGCAGGAGCAGGAGTCTGATTTCCCCAACCGTTTGCTGTTCCCGAATAAGCGAAACGACTACCTACAAATTTTTGAGAAATAGTACCGTAATCCGTATCTCCAGTATGTTGTATACTGAAAATCATTTCTGCACAATGTTCATTGGCTTCGGTGAACAGTTCTTTATAGCCGCCCTGAAACAATCCGTAGCCACACTTTCCCACTTCTTCAAAATCGGCAACTGCTTTGTTCAACAAAGTTTCATCTTTGGAAACAGTTCCATCCTCAGCATATTTTGCTCCCTGATACAAATAGGCTTTACCACGCAAAGCATAGGCAGCACCTTTACTGACACGTCCCGTATTATCTTTATCAGGCAGATTTCGTTCATTAATAGCATCAGTGAGATCATTAACAATAAGAGCCCATACATCAGCTTCGGGAGATTGCCCTTTCGTACAGTCTTCGATAGCTACCGGTTCCGTGTAAACCGGTACGCCAAGCCCGTCCCGTCCGAATAATTCATTCAAACGGAAATAAAAATAGGCGCGTAAGAACTTAGCTTCCGCTATTAAACGAGCATTTTTTTCTGCCGAAGCGGGCGATTTTGCCGGAATATTTGCTATTGCATCATTGGCACGATGGACTCCTTCATATAGTTTTTGCCATGTTTTTTTAAAATAGTCGCTCCCCGGATTAATAGATCCGCTGGTAAGAGATTCTGCTCCGTGCAATTGTCCGGCCACACCCCAACGTTCAAATCCGAAAGTACTGCCGAACCCTTTATCAAAATCAGCATCATAAGCACCCGGAGCCCAATCGTACAAGGCGGAGTATATACCGGCCACACTCTGATCCACTGACTCTTCCGATTGCCACATACTACTTGATGCCAGAGCATTATAAGGTGTCGTATCTAAAATATCTGTACAGCTATAATATCCGGATATTATAATAACTGTCAATATATAAAATATATTCTTTTTCATAATTTTATTTTTTCAGGTTAAAAACTAACATTTACACCCAGAGAAAGTAAGCGGGAAATAGGGTATATATTCAGTCCACCTCCGATTTCAGGATCGACACCCGGATACTTGGTAATTGTCAACAGGTTTTCACCTGACACGAATATTCTGAGATTATTGACATACGCTTTCCGTGTCCACGCTTTTGGGAAAGTATAGCCTATTTGCAGCATTTTGAGTTTCAGGTAAGTGGCGTCATATAAGTACTGGTCATTTGCTGCATAGGGCCCATTTCCACCCGTACGCAGACGGGCATATTCAGCCGTCAGGTTATTGCGGGGATCATCCCAGATAGGAGCGCTAGTCTCTTTATTATACGCGAGATAATAAAATTTACTCTGGGTATCGAGAGGCAGAATATCTGTTTTAGAGGCCAGATTGTTTTGGTTAGCGCCTCTTTCACGCAAATAATACCAAAAGCCGCCTGCCCCAGCCCATGTCATACTTATATCAAAACCATTCCACTCAGCAGACAGGTTTAAGCCGAAGTTATACTTGGGAGATGACGATTTTCCGGTAAACTGGCGGTCATAATTATTTCCATAATTGCCATCTCCGTTCAGGTCGGCATATATATACTCACCGTACCATAAACCTTCGCCCTGTTTTACTGATGCTCCATTAAAAGAATTTCCTGCAGCAATCATATCCTGTACCCATTTCAGGTCGGCCTCGGAGCGAATCATACCGTCTTTAGGCCCCCCTTGAGGATTTACGCTACCATCATTATTATAATAAGTTCCGGTTCCATGATACCGTGTCCGGAGATAATATTCATCGAAAATATGGCCTTCCACACGAAGCGTCCCTGTTTCAGAACCAGCACTTGTCACTTCACCGATATTGCTTTGATATACACGCTTACCGTCCTTATCTACCCAGCCTTCTTCAAGCTTACCGAGATATTTCACTACCTTGTTCTGGTTGTAAGAGAAATTACCGCTTACAGCGTAACGAACATTGCCTATTTTATCATTCCATCCGAGTGTGACCTCCAGACCATTGTTACGCATGTCCGATGTGTTTTTTGTAGGTGCACTTGCAGTTCCCATGGTCAGGTAAATAGCCGGAGAGGTAAGGATACCTTCAGTCAGCCGGTCATAAATATCGAATTCAGCAGTCAGGCGGGAATTCAGGAATGAAGCATCCAGACCAATCCCTTTGGATGTCACACTTTCCCATTTCAACAGCGGATTTGCTATTTTTGATATTGCCACACCGTCGGAAATGACATTATTGAATACATACCGCGCCTTAGCATACACAGCCTGCCAGTCGTAATATCCGGAAGTTGCATTACCCAGCCGTCCCCACGAAGCACGAAGTTTTAAGTTACTAATCTTGTCATTGAATGGTTCGAAAAAACTTTCTTCACTCACACGCCATCCGGCAGAAAACGAAGGGAACGTACCCCAACGGTTATCGGGTGAGAAAAGGGATGAACCGTCGCGGCGAAAATTGGCCTCGAATAGGTAACGACCTTTATAAGCATAGTTTAAACGGCCAAAATAGGAAATCATTGCGTAATCCATTTCAGGCTTGTTCTTATCCTCACTCTCGTTGGGGTTACCACTTATTTCATACATATCCGACCCTGTGGTAATATCAGTAACATCAAAACTAAGCAATCCTTTTTTGGTAGCCTTTACACCCGACTTGTTAAAGTAGAACTGTTCATAGCCAAGCATAACACCTAAATCATGAGCTTCTGCGAATTTTGTATTGTAATTCAGTGTGACGTTCGCCGTGTATTGCTCCTGTTTGGCGTAGGACCGTGTAGTAGTAGCGTCTTTCAGAGTCGTACCCGGTTGTAATATAGTGCCTTTTCGGAATGTATAACTGTCCAGATGACGGGAGTATGTTTTACTATCATAGAAATAATTCTGATAGTTTATGCTAGCCCGTCCGGTCAGACCTTTGTAGATTTCCGCTTCTGCATACCACGTGGTATTGATACGTGTAGTCGTATTAACTCCTCCTATTGCATTTACATCCCGGAGAGGATTTCTTACATCGTTTTTCTCTTTCGGGCTTTCAGGCGCGCCGTATTTGCCGTCATAATAAGGGACGATACCTCCGACTGTCTGAAAACGGTATGTATTCACCTGATCGAGATTCCCGGGATCTTTACGTTGCCGCATAGCATAAGTTTGCGTCCCTATTTTCAGGAATTTTGTAATCCGGCTTTCAACATTTACACGCGCGTTAAAACGGTCTATTCCCGTATTCTCCAAAGTACCGGGATTGTCATAGTAACCCAGAGACAACAGATAGTTACTGTTCTCGCTCCCTCCCGATACAGACAGATTATGTTTCTGGGAATAAGTAGGAGCAAACAGGATATCACTCCAATTAGTATTCGGATATGCGAGATAGTTAGGTACTTGGTTCCCGTTGTCGGGATCGGTGTATATTCCGTTCGGGTTTGCCTTAGCCGCCCTCCATGCAGCAATTTCTTCACTGTCATAGGTACTGGTAGCCTTCGGATTATTGGAAAATTCAGCCATATTGTATAATTCCATATAATCGGCATAATCCGAAATAAAATCAAATACCCTGCTGGCTTTAGTCTGCGAGAAAATACCGGTATAAGTAACTTTTGGCGCAGCATTTTTTGCACCTTTTTTGGTAGTGACCAATATCACACCATTAGCTCCACGCGATCCGTAGATAGATGCAGAGGCGGCATCCTTAAGTAAGCTGACGCTTTCTACATCTTCAGGATTTACAGAATTCATATCGGCAACTGCACCGTCAATAATTACCAGGGGTGAACGATAACTTCCATCGAAAGTTCCGATACCGCGGATGCGGATATTCGCCCCGTCACTACCCGGGTTTCCTGAACTTTGCCGTACTGAGACGCCCGAAGCCAACCCTGTGAGCATCGTGGATAAGTTCGGAGCGGCACGGTTCTCGATTTTGTCAGCCTGTACTGCCGCAACCGAGCCAGTCAGGTTTATCTTCTTTTGTACGCCATAACCGACAACAACGACCTCATCCAGTTCTTTACTTAACTCTTCAAGCGTAATGTCAATTGTAGTCTGATTACTGACCTTTATTTCCTGAGTTTTGAATCCAACATATGAAACAACCAGAGTAGAATTACCATCAGGAACGTTTAAAGAATAATTCCCGTCAACATCCGTCATGGTTCCGTTGGTCGTTCCTTTTATCGAAATACTTACACCGGGAAGAGGCTCTCCATTACCATCTTTCACCACTCCTTTAACAATTTTTGCCTGCTGATATGTTTCGTTTACCGCGGCAAATGAATTTACAGGAATAACTCCTAAGAATAAACATACGCCTAATATAAATATAGGTATCGGCGTATAAAACCGGATTTTATTGTCCATAGATTTTTTTTAAGGTATTAAAGAATAAAAAATATTTTTCACAAATATTTATATATATATGTATTTTAGATTCTATTATTGTACGAATAAAGGGCCAGAATATTCCGCGCGTACAATTTTATACCATAATATGAACATTTTTACTACTTGCGGAGTATTATCCTCTCTACTTTTGTATATGGATACTATCTATTAAAAATATTTATGAAAAGCATATGAAATCTATGAAAGCATTTCGTTTTAAGCATACTATCTTGTTATGCTTGTTATTTGTTATATCCACAAGTGCCTTTTCTCAGAAAGGAAGATCTCATCAACCCAGAGTATCTGACAGGACTTATTGGGTTAGTTTGCTGTATGAGATATCCGAACCCGTGCTTATGAATATGAGCAAAGGCGAACTGAAAAAGAATATGGTTCTCGAACTAAGTCCCACCTGGGACGGACGAAATAAAGATGTAGCTTACACAGAAGCTTTTGGACGTTTGATGGCAGGTATAGCCCCATGGTTGGGCTTACCGGAAGATGATGCTACCGATGAAGGGATAAAAAGAAAACAATTAAAAGAATGGGCGTTAAAAAGCTATACCAATGCCGTGAACCCGGATAGTCCGGATTATTTGCTGTGGAGGGGGCATCAGCAGGCTCTGGTCGATGCAGCCTATATTGCCAATAGTTTTATGCGTGCGCCGGAAGCATTATGGAATCCACTGGACAAGGTCACAAAGGAGCGATATATTAAAGAGTTCAGGAATTTACGCTCTGTTCGTCCGGCATATAATAACTGGCTGTTATTCAGAGCCATCATAGAAGCCTTCCTTTTATCCACCGGAGAAGAATATGACGGCTTCGCTCTGGATCTGGCTATCCGTAAACTGGACGAATGGTATCTCGGAGATGGCTGGTATTCGGATGGAGCGGATTATTCCCTCGATTATTATAACGGATATGTGATGCATCCCATGCTTGTGGAAATAACGGAAGCCATGGAACAAAAGAAAATTTATACACCCCTCGGTTTTAACCTGGCATTAAGGCGTATGCAACGCTACAACCAGTTATTGGAAAGGCTTATATCCCCCGAAGGCACCTTTCCGGCGGTAGGCAGATCAATGACATACCGGCTGGGAGCTTTCCAAACCCTGGCATTGTCCGCATGGAAATACGGCTTACCTGAAACGATGACAAACGGGCAGGTGAGAAATGCCCTGACTGCTGTTATGAAAAATATGTTCTCTGTGGAAGGGAATTTTGGACAGGAAGGATTTCTTCAATTAGGATTTGTGGGACATCAGCCGGAACTGGCGGATTATTATACGAACAACGGAAGTCTGTACATGACTTCTCTTGTGTTTCTGCCCCTTGGCCTGCCGGCAGATCACCCTTTCTGGACAGATACTCCGGAAGACTGGACATCACGTAAGGCCTGGAGTGGTAAACCATTCCTAAAAGATTACCATGAATCTGTCCGCAAATAATATTCTGCTATGGTGAAAAAAATACTTTTAGTATTGTTATCTCTTATATGGCTGAATGTCCAGGCATATAAAGAAAGAAATCTGTTACAGAATATTGCGGATACCAATCGTTTAAAAACGGTTCTTATATCCGGCCAGAAATGGGTGCATTATCCGGCATACACAGACAGGGCGGGTTGGGATAAACTATTACAAGAAAATAAAATACAGATAATAGGACAAGGTGAAAAATTCCTGGATTACGAATGGAAAGTCGTAAAGGCTACCGATTATCTGGAATACAGCAGATCCGGAAACAGAAGCATTATGGAGCGCACACATAACGCTAACCTGAATGCTGTATCTACACTTTTCATAGCCGAAATAGCAGAGGGCAAAGGACGATTTATAGATCAGCTGATCAACGGGATATTTCATATTTGTGAAATGACCACCTGGTGTAATTCTGCACATCTACCATTGCAAAAAGTCAAAGGTTCCTTCCCGGACTACAGGGACCCTGTAATAGATCTTGTTTCAGGTGATGTAGGAGCAAATTTCTCCTGGATATATTATTTTTTAGGAAAGGAATTTGATAAAATAAATCCTCTGATATCCGAACGGTTATATCATGAGATAGACACACGCATTCTGACTCCATATCTGAAAGAAGACCGTTTTTGGTGGATGGCTACGGATGTCGGCAGCCAAGGCGGATTTGTAAATAATTGGAATCCCTGGTGCAATGCCAACGTATTACAGTGCTTTCTTCTGGTTGAGAAAGACCCGGATAGACGTTTGAAAGGAATATATAAAACAATGGTTTCTGTTGATAAGTTTATTAATTATAATAATGAAGACGGAGCCTGTGAAGAAGGGCCTTCTTATTGGGGACATGCCGCAGGAAAAATGTATGACTACCTGCAGATATTATATGATGCCACAGGTGGCGAAATATCTATATTTCAGAATCCTATAATAAAAGATATGGGCGAGTACATCTTACATTCGTATGCAGGTAACGGTTGGGTCGTAAACTTTGCGGACGCATTGGCCAAAAGTGACATTGATTACCGTTTGACCTACCGGTATGGGAAAATGGCTCATAGTACGGATTTAATGCATTTTGCCGCTTATTTGAAAAAAGAGTTACCAAAGGATATACCTTTTAACCGCGATATGTACAGGATATTAGAAGATTTATCGTTTGAAAACGAAATTGTCAGCATGGCACCGTTACATGTGTTTAAACCATTTGTCTGGTATCCGGAGACGGAATTTTGTTATATAAGCAATGGTAAGGCTTTTTTTTCCTGTAAAGGCGGTTACAATGACGAAAGTCACAATCATAACGATACCGGGACGTTTTCTTTATATGTGGATGGAACACCTGTGTTTATTGACGCGGGAGTAGGGACATATACCGCAAAGACATTCAGCAAGGACAGGTATTCCATATGGACCATGCAGAGCGATTACCATAATCTTCCCCGGATAAACGGCTATTCACAGGCATATGGAAAACAATATGCAGCCTGCAATGTAAAAGCAGATGAAAAGAGCAAAACTTTCTCCCTGGATATATCCCGGTCATATCCAGCCGAAGCGGGTGTTAACTCATGGATAAGGGAGTACAGATTAAAAAAGGACGCTCTCATTATCGAAGATAAATTCGATCTGAAACAAGCTAAAACCGCCAATCGGCTTAATTTTCTTACCTGGGGTAAAGCAGATCTGACAAAAGCCGGTATTATTACAGTTATAATAAACAATGAAACTTATCAACTAGAATATAACAAAGCTGATTTTGATATTGACATTGAAGTAATAAAACTTGATGACAAAAGGCTTTCAGATGTATGGGGAAATGAGATTTACAGGATATCATTAAATGCCCGAAAAATAAAAAATAACGGATTATATAGAATTAAAATTAAAATTTAAAAAGATGAATTTGAAACTTTCCACTAATTTATTTCTGATATTTGCCATTCTATTTTTGACCTGCTCCTGTAAAAGCGGACAAAAAAATCAAAAAGATTTATTTATTACAGAAAATATTGGATTCGCTGAGGCACAGACAGATAGTATGTTACATATAACAGGTGAACCCACAGGTAAAAATTATCCCCGTACAATGAAGAATGACGGGTCGTTAGTTGTTACCGGAATGTATGACTGGACACCCGGTTTCTTTCCCGGTTCACTTTGGTACCTATATGAACTGACCAGTAATGAAAAGTGGAAAATCGCAGCAGAAAAATGGACAGCATCGCTAGAACCATTAAAAACGTTTACCGGACATCACGATCTGGGCTTTATGATGTATTGCAGCTATGGAAACGCAGAACGTCTGTCGCCGAAGCCCGGTTATAAAGATATCCTTCTCGAAAGTGCCGAATCATTATCCTCCCGTTTCAACGAAAAAACTCAGACCATAAAGTCCTGGAATTACCGTAAAAACTGGAATGATACGACAGAATGGTATTATCCGGTAATTATAGATAATATGATGAACCTCGAAATGTTATTCTATGCATCCAAAATTTCAGAAAATAAGAAATATTATGATATTGCAGTAAAGCATTCGGAATCTACACTGAAAAATCATTTCAGGGAAGATTTTTCAACATATCATGTGGTTAATTATGATACAATTACCGGAAAGGTCCTGAATCAGGCCACCTGTCAGGGATACAGCGACAATTCCACCTGGGCCCGCGGGCAGGCCTGGGCTATTTATGGATTTACAATGGTTTATAGGGAAACACACGAACCGAAATTTCTTAATGCCGCAATAAAAGCAACAGACCTATATCTTAAAAATTTACCGGATGACCTGGTACCTGTTTGGGATTTCAACGTTGGACAGGAGGGCTATACTCCTACCGGAAAGTCATATGCCGTACAATTCCCGGGTAAAGGACTGAAAGATGCATCCGCAGCAGCAATTGTCTGTTCAGCCTTATTTGAACTGGGAGAATTGGCAAACAATAAAACTTATACAAACACCGCTATAAAGATGCTTCATAGCCTGGCATCGCCGGCATACAGGGCACAACTCGGCAGAAATGCCGATTTTATATTAATGCATAGCGTAGGAAGCCTTCCTCATGAGTCCGAAATAGACAAACCTCTGGTTTACGCTGACTATTATTTTTTAGAGGCATTAAATAGATACAGGAAAATAAAAAATGTTAATTAAATATTCTCAACTATCGATTTTAATTTATAACTTACAGGCCATGATAAAGAAAGTTTTTTTACTGCCACTGCTTTTGTTTCTTTTTTCACCTTTAGCAGTACAGGCTCAGACACACACCTTCGAGATAAAAGGAGGTGAATTTATGTATGACAATACACCTCTCCGCATCCTTTCGGGAGAAATGCACTATCCGCGTATCCCTCATCAATACTGGCGTCACCGTATGCAAATGCTAAAGGCGATGGGCCTGAACGCCGTGGCTACCTATGTGTTTTGGAATGCCCATGAACCCGAACCGGGTAAATGGGATTTTACAGGAGATAAAAACCTTGCTGAGTATATTAAGATTGCAGGCGAAGAAGGCCTGATGGTTATCCTTCGGCCTGGTCCATACGTGTGTGCCGAATGGGAATTCGGGGGATATCCATGGTGGCTTCAGAACGTTGAAGGTCTGGAACTAAGACGTGACAACGAACAGTTTCTGAAATATACACAATTATATATAAACAGATTGTACAAGGAAATAGGCGGTCTTCAAATAACAAAAGGAGGCCCGATAATTATGGTCCAAGCCGAAAATGAGTTCGGCTCTTATGTATCGCAACGAAAGGATATTCCACTGGAAGAACACCGCGTATATAATGCAAAGATTGTACAGCAACTAAAAGACGCAGGATTCAATATTCCGATGTTCACTTCCGACGGCAGTTGGCTTTTTGAGGGGGGGGGCTACTCCCGGGGCTTTGCCTACTGCAAATGGAGAAAGCAATATTGAAAATCTGAAAAAGGTGGTGGACCAATATAATGGAGGACAGGGGCCTTACATGGTTGCCGAGTTTTATCCCGGATGGCTGGCACACTGGGCAGAACCGCACCCGCAAGTGAGTGCCACAAACATTGCCCGCCAAACAGAAAAATATTTACAGAATGGAGTATCCATCAATTACTACATGGTGCATGGCGGAACAAATTTCGGATTCACCAGCGGAGCTAACTACGACAAAAAGCACGACATACAGCCGGATTTGACCAGTTATGATTACGATGCTCCCATTAGTGAGGCAGGGTGGGTAACCCCGAAGTTTGATTCTATCCGGAATGTCATAAAGAAATATGTGAAGTATCCTGTTCCTACGGCACCTGCCGCAATGCCTTTGATTGAAATATCCTCCATCAAACTGATGAAGGCTGCGGATATGCTGGAAACAATTAGTACGCAGGAACCGGTACAAAGCGATAAACCAATGACTTTCGAGCAATTGAACCAGGGTTATGGTTATATCCTGTACAAAAGGCATTTTAACCAGCCGATAAGCGGTAAATTGGAAATAGAAGGCCTGAGGGACTATGCACTGGTATATGTGAACGGAGAAAAGGTTGGAGAGTTGAACCGCTATTTCAATGCTTACAGCATGGAGATAGATATTCCATTCAATTCTAATCTGGAAATATTTGTCGAAAATATGGGCCGGATCAACTATGGTTCCGGAATTATACACAACAAGAAGGGTATAATCAGCCCTGTCAAGATAAACGAAAATATTATAGAAGGCGAATGGGAGATGTTCCGGGTACCTATGGATAAAACTCCGGAGCCTCAGAAAATGAAAAAAGAAAATGTGTATGATTCGAGTGTCGCCGGAAAGATAAAAGGCAGGCCCGCTATTTACTCAGGCGCATTTAATCTGGAAGAAACAGGTGATACATTCCTTGATATGGAAGACTGGGGAAAAGGCATTGTCTTTATCAACGGTATAAATATCGGCCGTTACTGGCATATAGGCCCGCAACAGACTTTATACATACCAGGCGTATGGCTTAAAAAAGGAGAAAATGAGATCGTTATTTTCGAACAGCAAAACGATAAGGTACATTCGGAAGTGAGGACTGTAAAAGTACCGATACTGACAAAGCTTAATACCGGGCAGTAAGTTTATAGACTGGTTGATAACAGGATATTGATTAACAGGCAATGAGAAAAATTATATTATTACTTATTATATCGATATTTATCACGGATCTTTTCGGTCAGAAAGTTTACGAAACCAAGATACCGTTCGAGCAGGGAGAATATTGGTGGGGAGGAGTTGTTGCCTATGGGCCACAGATGCCTTACCTCCAACCTGTAAAAGAATTTGACCTGGCCCTTCAGAATAGTAACAATCAGGTCGTTCCCTTTTTCCTTTCTAATAAAGGAAGATATATCTGGAATGAAAACCCGTTTCGTTTTGAAATCGGCTATAATGTACTGGATATAAGATCTGATAGTGAGCAAACAAGTGTTCAGCAAGCGGGTTCCACACTACGGGACGCTTATCTTGCGGCGGTTAAGCAATATTTTCCTCCTTCCGGGATATTACCCGATGAACTATTTTTCTCCATGCCGCAATATAATACATGGATAGAGCTGATGTACAATCAGAATCAAGAGGATATAATGAATTATGCCCGTTCTGTTGTCGATAACGGCTTTCCGAAAGGGGTTCTGATGATCGATGACAATTGGCAGAAGTATTACGGCAACTTTGATTTCCGACCTGAAAAATTTGCCAATCCTAAAGGGATGATTAAGAAATTGCATGAAATGGGTTTCAAAGTATGCTGTGGATATGCCCATTTGTTAGTGCCGATAGTCCCGAATACAGGGAGTTAGCTGCCAAGGGATACCTGATAAAGAAAAAGGATTCACAGTCCCAGCCATTATCTCATGGTGGAACGGACAAAGCGCCTGCTATGACCTAACGAATCCGGATGCCTTCAACTATTATGTCGGTATTCTCAAGAGGATGCAACAGGAGTACGGTATCGATGGTTTCAAATTTGATGCCGGGGATAATAGCTTTTACAATCCGCAGTGTATAGACAGCTATAAAAAAGATGCCACATCTATAGACCACACGACAGCGTGGATGAAAACAGGCTTGGAGTTTCATTCAATGAGTACCGTGCCGGTTGGAAAATGGGTGGACAACCACTGTACAACGGCTTGGCGATAAAGATTATTCGTGAAATGCCATGCAATGGAAAATCCTTTTGAAACTGTCCCCTTAAATCCAAAGTAAACCGATCCGTCATTCCAACGGAAAGTGATCCCCTAAATCCAGGTAAGCGTCTCCGGGTTGATGTCTTGATATGCTTCCTGTAATGCTTTATTTTTGCAAATAAAAAGGCATGGAAAATACTTCTGTGAAAAGGAATAAATCATCAATACAGATGAGAAGTATAGAAGGTTATAAGGAATGTCTGAAGACGGATCCGTGTTTATCCTTCAAATCTTATTGCCGGGATAATAACATTAAATATGAAAAAATCTTAGACTGGGCACAACGTCGTAGAATCTTTATGAGACGGCTCCAAGCCGAGGCAAGGGGAGAAGATACTATCAATGATGATCCGCAAACTTTTATCCAATTCAGGCCACCGGTTCGTCCTGTTATGTTCAATAGTGATCGCGTACTCAAAGGCGTCAGTATTACCTTCCCCAATAATACCAACCTGACCTTGCAGGAATGTACGGCAGATAGTTTAATTTCGTTACTATCATTATATCATCCGGAAAAATAGTGCCCTATGTTTGGTCTTAACGATAACACGAGGTACTTTATGTGCCAACATCCTGTGCGTATGAATAAGGGAATCGATGCTTTGTTCAATCTCATCAAGTCGGAATCCCCGCTTTCACCAATGAACGGTGATATTTATATCTTCTTTGGCCGGAACAGGCAAAACGTAAAGATATTAAAGTGGGATACCGATGGCTTCCTGTTATACCACAAGCGCCTTGAACGGGGTAGCTTTGAACTGCCTAAAATTGATCCGGCTACAGGCTATTATGAGCTATCGTGGGAGACTTTTAACTTCATCATGTCAGGGGTGTCGCTTGACAGCGTGCGCTTCCGCAAACGTTACAGCGTGCGCTTTGTGTCGATATAATTACTTGATAATCAATAATATAAATTACACAAATACTTGTATCTCCCAAAATTTCTTCATATCTTAGAGGCATGGCAAGAAGCAGGATGGATGATATATTGTCGGCGCAGTTGAAAGCAGCGAATGCTTTCAATAAACAGCTATTAGCCCAGGTAGAAACCCTATCAGCAACGGTTAAGTCTATGGAGGTAACCATAGACTCATTACAGGAAGCCCTGCTCCGGAAAGATGAAACCCTCTCTAAGTCAGAAAATAAAATCAGGGGCATATCCAAGCTTATATCCAATAAATCTGAAAAACAGTCCCGGCACAATCAAGAAGTTACGTCCGGGGAAGTAAAGCCAAAAGCTGACCTGAAAGCCCGTAAGAATAACGGGGCAAAACGGGATATGCATTATGAACTGGAAGAAGTGGTTAAAGATGTCTACCCGGATGATATGGATTTTGATATACGGGCAGCAGTAGAAATAGGCATCCGTGAATCTGTCAGGTATCAAATGATCCCGATGAAGTTCCAAAAGATCGTCTACAGGCTTCACACATACAGGCAGGATGAACGGGTCTTCTCCTGTAAGGCAAGCCAGGCTCCGCTCCAGAACTCAAGCTTTGACGGCTCTTTTATAGCCGGCATGGCACAGCTCAGGTATATCTACTCAATGCCTGTCGAACGTATCGTAAAGTACTTCAATGCCAACGGCTTTCACATAAGTAAAGCAACGGCAAACGGGCTGTTGTCAAAAACAGCGGATATGTTCGAAAACCTTTATAAAGCCCTTGGCCGGGCTGTATTGGAAGATGATTATATAAGTTGTGATGAAACATACTATAAAGTAATGGCCAAGGCTGAAAATCCGGATACGCCGAACATCAGCAAAGAATATATCTGGGCCATGGCCGCAATGAATCTTAAGCTGGCATACTACTTCTATGAGAATGGCTCAAGGGAGAAAGGCGTTATACATAAAAAACTGGAAAAATACAAAGGGACAGTTCAGAGCGATGGGTACGCACCTTATAAATCTTTAGGGGGCGGAATCATCAGGCTGTCATGCTTCCAGCATTGCAAACGCAAGTTTTTGGATATCCAGGGTGATCCGGCTGCAGATAAGATAACCGGGCTGATCAACCAGCTTTATAAAGAAGAGCATAAGCACCGTATTGGAGAAGATGGGTGGACCCGGGATGATAACTTGAAATGGAGAAGAAAATACTCCAAAGGCATCATGAAAGACTTGAAGGTTGCGCTCAAAAGAATAATATCTACGCCGGAATATCCTCCGAAGAGTCAGATGCAGGCAGCGGCAAACTATATGCTGGGTGATTGGGAAGGATTGGAAAATATCTTCACATGTGGACTATATAAGCTCGATACAAATACTATTGAGAGGTTAAACCGTTACGTCTCTCTTTCCAGAAGGAACTCGCTGTTTTTTTGGCAGCCATAAAGGAGCAGAAAGAGGCTCTGGCTTGTTCATGCAGGCTTCATGATATCAACTTCTTCGAATACCTTAGCGATGTAATCAACAAGGCTGCATCACTTCCGCCTAATACATCACTCGAAAAATACCGAAACTTACTTCCGGATAAGTGGAGTAAACAATAGCAGGGAAACATAACCATGCTTATTTTTTATGTGGTATACGTCAACCCGGAGACGCTTACAAATCCAGATGAAAGTGCCCCCTAAAAAGGGTAAAAAGTATTGATTGATTTAGAGATACAATGATGTTCTTCAAACAAAAATTAACAGAAGAACATACGTCATGTCGAACAAATTAATCAGTATGCAAAAATTGAGACAATTAATCCGGCTGCAACAGCCGAGAAAAAGGGACCAGGGCCATCGCCAGTGCCTTTATCAAATAGCTATAATTTGAAAATCGATTATGCTCAGAATGCTGCTTAATTTTGAACAGTTACTTATTTATTTACCTAGCTTATTGTTTAAGTTCTGCATATATTATGGTAAGTATTCGGTGAACCCTCTCTATCTATATCTTTACTACCTAGTATCTTTGCTATCAAAAGAATTATATGCGAAGCAAAAAGTGGACAATAGAAGTTTTTGAAGCGCTTTACAATCGTTATCTGGAGAGCGGTTTACCGCCAAAAGCTTTCTGTGCAAATGAAGGGATACACCTGGATCGTTTTTACGAATGGAGAGTAAAATTGTCCTTACCAAAAAGTAATATTTCGGATAAGTGTGTTTTGTTTAGGAAGTTAATCGGGCTTACCTTTGTGATAAAACAAGTATATAGAACCGAAAGATTATGTACGGGGTGTGGCCCTTAGCGAACCGGATGGGCTTTCGCTGATAGAAAGCTTTTACAGCAGTAAAAAGGGAGCAGATGCAATTGCACAACAAAACTCGATGTCGATTATAGGACATACCTGACAATAGGAATAGATGTTTAACACAGCCAATAATGCAGTGGATAGTTTTGGTAACGATAACGGTAGCCTTATCGGCGACTTAATGGCTATGAATTATGATGGGGGATGGGAGGCGGAGGCACTGCCAGTGACGGAATGATGCAACCGCAGTACAACCAGCCTGCTTTCGGCGGAAACAATTGAGATGTGTTTTTCGGCGACTTAGGACTTTGTGAAACTTATTTGTTTTAAAAACGGAGCACAAAAAGGCAGGATACAATGTGAAGTGCACCCCAAAAGTTAGACAGATTAGTACTAACTATATTTATATTGAGTTCGGTATTGTACCGGGCTCTTTCCGTTTAATCTAGATTTTATTCTTTGCTTATTATAATAATCAATATATTGTTCCAGAGATTTCACAAAATCATCTGCTGTTTCAAATTTTTCAGCATACAAAAGTTCTGATTTCATGATCCCGAAGAAACTTTCAGCCACTGCATTATCCAGACAATTACCTTTTCGGGACATACTTTGGATAATCCCATGTTTTTCTAAAGCTTTTCTATATCCATAGTGCTGATATTGCCAGCCCTGATCAGAATGAAAGATAAGTCTACTGGTATCCTGTACTTTATCAAAAGCTTTATCTAACATTTCATGTATCATTTGCATATTTGGACTTTTCGAGATGCTATAAGCAATGATTTCTCCATTAAACATATCAAGGATTGGGGAGAAGTATATCTTCTCATCTTTGATATTTATTTGGGTGACATCCGTAGTCCATTTCTCATTAGGTGAATTTGCCTTAAAGTTTCTCTCAAGTACATTGGGGGCAATCTTGCCAATTTCACCTCTGTATGAGCGATAACGTACTTTTCTCATCTTACATTTTAGATCTAATACTCCCATTAACTTTTGAACAGTTTTGTGATTTATTTTATAGCCTAAATTCTGTAGCTCAGCTGTTATTCGTCGATAACCATACCTGCCCTTATGCAAGTGATATATATGTATAATATCTTCTTTTTCACGCTTGTATTTATCCTCAGTATTCAACCTTTTACGGTGATAATAAAATACAGAGCGAGCCATCTGTTTACAATCCAAAAGGATTGAAACATTATGTTTAAGCCTTAGCTCCTCGATGGCTTTCGCCCAATCATACGTTCGTGGGCTTCTCGTTCCTCGACTAAGGCTTTGACTTTTTTTAATAAAGCATTTTCAGCTCTCAAACGAGCATTCTCGGCTTGAAGTTTCTCTAACTCTGTTTTTGGTTCTTGTTTCTTTGGAGGTCCCATAACTTTAGTCGGTCGTCCGCACTTTTTCTGTTGATGAAGTGCCTCATAACCATTGAGTCTTACAATTCTTACCCAACTTTCTAAAGCACTACAACTTACACCATATTGCAAAACAACCTGAGCCAAAGGTATATGTTTTTCTAGTATGAACCGGACAACTTCTTCTTTAAATTCAGGCGTAGCTCTAATATTAGGCTGTTTATGTAAACCTTGCCGACCATAACCATCATATTTGCGAACCCACTCTAATATCATCCCTTGACGAATATGACATTCTCGTGATATTTGCAGAATAGGTTTACCGTTTTTTACCTGAAAAACTATCTTGAGTTTCTCTTCAAATGTGTGTCGTGACATAAATAATACACCCCAAAAGTTTGTTGTCCAACTTTCGGGGTGCACTTCAAATGTTATATCCTGCCTTTTATTATTCTTACCCAGTGGAGAGAATTACTGTAGACGTTTCAGGCGGTACAACATTTGCTGTATCGCTTCCTGGTAATCATCTATAATGGCCTGGGTCAAAGACTCGTCAAACAATTCCCTTTTGCCTTCGCAGTATTTGAAGAAATCTTCGCTGTGCCTGATGATATCGGAAGGGTTCTTCGTTTCAGGAATTATAATATCCAAATCCCCGTACAAGGCATAGGATGTTTCCACAAGGCGGTCGGTAATATCGAGAAGATCTTCGATAGCCTGGTCCAGCGCAATGTGCTGCGAATAGCTTCCCTTTCCGGTAACATGCCAGTGATGGAGTTTCAAACTGTTGTTAAAAGAAAATACTTTTCCCAGGAATGCGGCTATTTCTACCGGTTGAGCACCTTTTTTCCCTTTCATAATTATAAAGTTTAAAGTTTAGGTTATATGTTATTCAAATTACAAATTTTACACAGTTGAATTATTCATGTATATCCATGTAAATATGGAGGACTAAATTATAATAAAATTTAATAAAATGAAAAATTGTCCGGGAAAAATATTCATATCACGCTATGAAGAAATAAGAAATGACCTCAAAGTATTCGAAAGAAATAAAAAAAGATAATGCTAACATAAATAATTTCGAATACTTTGAGGTCATTTTACAAAATAATTTATCTAGATTTGCAACATTAAAAACATTGATATTTTATTATATTTTCAACGAAGTAAATCTTCTGAAAATATGTCATTATCATGTTGATTAAACCTTAAATATGAATCAAGATACACTTGATCAGAAAACAAAAGAAGATAATACTTCCTATGCCGATTTTTACAAGAAGTATGTAAACGAATTATATAGTTATGCTATTAGCCTCGGATTTACCGAAAATAACTGTATGGATTCCATACATGATATTTTTGTCTCAATATTTTTTAATGGGGTAAAATTCCATGATACAGATAACATTAAATATTACCTTTTCCGTAGCCTTAAGAACAAACTTATAAATATCCGAAAACAAGAACAAAGACTTACTTTCGACAATATGGATCATTGTGACTTTGCGATAAACATATCTGCGATAGATACCATAATGAATGAAGAAGAACAGCTTCAAACAGAAAACACCGTCCGCCGGCTTATGGAATCTTTGACCAATAATCAGCGGGAAGCCATCTACCTGCGTTATATGCAGAATATGGAATATAATGAAATAGCCCTCTTACTGGATATAAATGTCGAATCAGTGCGTAAATTAGTGTACCGGGGGATGTGCGAGTTGCGAAAATCCCGCTTGGATATATTCTTCATCCTGCTTATATACCTCAAAGAATACAATTTTATTTCATTGGAATAATTTTTTCTTCAAAAACTGTCCATAAAAAAATATTTCATTGTCTTATATATACTGGTACAATATTTTAACTTTCCGGTATATGAATGAAAATATAAAAGAATATAAAAAGTACATTGATTTCCTTACAGACGAGGACTTTATAAAATGGCAGTTATATCCTACACAGGAACTTGATGATTATTGGAAAAACTTCATTGAGAAAAACCCGGATACCGAAGAAACGCTACAAACAGCTATCGATAAATTCAGATGTGTCCGTATAAACGATTGCAAGCTATCTACAGAACGAAGCGACGAATTGTATAACCGCATCCAAGGTTCCGTATCCAAAATGAGAAGAAAAAGAAAACTCTGGTATTGCCGGTCAGCCGCAGCATGTGCCATATTGATCATTGCATCCGCGTTTTGTATAAAATACATTAACAAAGATAATAAACAGAACGATGAAAACCAAAGTACGATAGTAGGTATAACCTTACCTTCAAAAGATATACAGCTTATATCCGGAAGCAATGTTGTCGAAATAAAACAGGATGCAGAGCTCCAGTTATCTCCTGACGGGCAAATTTCCATAACCGAGGGTGAAGAAGGTGGAAGCGGAAAAACATCCGGACTGGATATCTCAAAGGAAAACATAAATAAGCTGATCGTACCCTATGGGAAGAGGTCGGTACTTGTATTGGCAGACGGATCGAAAGTTTGGTTGAATTCAGGTACCGAGATTGAATTTCCTTCTCATTTTAACGGAAAAGAGCGAAAGATCAGCGTAATAGGAGAAATCTATATTGATGTTACCGAACGTAAAGAACAACCTTTTATTGTACATACCTCCCGGTTTGACGTGCGTGTATATGGTACCAAATTTAATGTATCTTCTTATCAGGACAGCTTTACAAATTCAGTAGTATTGGTCGAAGGAAAGGTTGAAGTACAGACAGGCGGCACTTCCCGGCTGTTAAATCCCGGCGAGCTACTGGCTGTTGAAGAAGGAAATCTCCGGCATGAAAAAGTCGATACAGATGAATATACCAGTTGGAAAGACGGTTTCTTTATCCTGAAACAAACCCCTGTATCCGAAATCCTGAAAAAAGTAGGACGGTATTATAATGTGGGCTTTAATGAGAACCAGTCGGCTCTTATGAAAAGGGCCTGTACAGGAAAACTCTTCCTTTCCGAGGATATAGAGCAGGTGCTGGACATCCTGTGTACAATTTCTAACACAACATATACACGGGATGGAAGCAAAATATATATCAACGATAAAACGAAATAAACGACAGCGTTTTTATAATAGATATAAATATTTTAATATTAATTCATTAACCTGAAAATTCAACAGCCTATGAAAAAACAATTTTAGAAAAAAGAACCGGATAGTGATGGCACACTATCCGGTTCAGGGAATTTAATCCACAGAATCAAATCATTGTAAATTAAATTTAATTCAAATGTATGAAACATAAGAGAAACCGAAGTCTTTTAATACAAAGAAAAAACAATTTTATTGTAAAAAGTATGAAACTATCAGTATTCCTGTTTTTCGTCAGTGTCTTTTCCTTGTATGCAAGGGATAATTATTCCCAGCAGCTGCTTCCTCCTATGGAGATGAAGAATGCAACATTGAAGCAGATATTTTCTGAAATAGAGAAAAAGAGCGATTATGTTTTTTTAGTTACCGAAGATGCGAATCCGGAGTTAACCAAGAAAATCAGCTTCAAGTCCGGCAGTAAGGCTGTAAGCGAAGTAATGGACGTAATCTTATCCAGCACGGAACTGGCTTATAAAGTGGTCGGTCGCCAGATTGCCGTTTACAGAAACTCCGAAGAAAAAATACCCTCAATTACACAGGCTGTTGTTCAGCAAAAGAAAACCATAACGGGGGTAGTAACCGATGCCGTTACAGGGCAACCGGTTATCGGGGCCAGCGTCTGGATCAAAGATTCAACGACAGGAACCTTTACCGATGCAGATGGGAAATTTTCCATACAGACGGGCGAAGCACAAGGTGTACTCGTATTCTCGTTCTTAGGATATCTCGCTCAGGAAATACCGATAGGAAATAAAATCGTGATTGATGTGCAGCTAAGGGAAGGTGAAGATACAAGCCTGGACGAAATTGTCGTTGTCGGTTA
Source organism: Dysgonomonas sp. GY75 (assembly GCF_015234155.1). Lineage (NCBI taxonomy): Bacteria > Pseudomonadati > Bacteroidota > Bacteroidia > Bacteroidales > Dysgonomonadaceae > Dysgonomonas > Dysgonomonas sp. GY75. The sequence continues at coordinate 29,201 of NZ_JADCLQ010000004.1, read as the reverse complement.
CGGCACACAGCGTAAGAGTTCCATTACAGGGGCTATTTCTTCGGTAAATGTTCAAAGCATGAAAGATATTACCACTCCCAGTGTAGCGAATATGCTTCAGGGAAAGGTAGCGGGTGTCGCAGTATCGCCTGTTTCCGGGCAACCGGGAGCCGGAGTTACCGTACGGGTGCGTGGTACAGGTTCCATAAGGGGAATGCAGGATCCGCTCTGGGTGATCGACGGCGTGGTAGGCGATGCTGTCGCCGACCTTAATCCCAATGATGTGGAAGCTATTTCAATCCTTAAAGACGGTTCGGCTACGGCGCTTTATGGTTCGCGCGGGGCAAACGGTGTAATTCTGGTCACTACCAAGCGGGGAGCACAAGGAGTATCACAATTCGACGCATCGGCGAAACTGGGTATATCCACACTGCAAAAAGGTAACATGCGGATGATGAACGGCGCTGAATATTACGATTACCTAACAACAGCATATGAAAATGCAGGGATACTGGAGCAACAACACTGGCTGCAACCCTATCTGAGAGAGCAAAACACCGACTGGTGGGATCTTGCTACTCAGAATGCCCTGACTCAGAACTATAACCTGGGGTACAGGTATGGCAACGAAAAAATAAGGTCTTACATCTCTGGTGACTACTATAATGAGGAAGGTGCTATCAAAGGTTACAAGTATGACCGCTTTACCCTGAGAGTCAACACTGACTATATAGTCAATAAGCGGCTAACCCTCAAAGCAAAGTTAGCAACCAGTTACCGTGAAACCGATAATCAGGAACATTCCCTAAGTTATACCAGCTATTCTCCGTGGGATTCTCCGTGGGACTCTCACGGAAACCTTAAAGACGGAAGCCAGGGACTACCTACTCCCGATATGGCTCCTGACGCAGATCCGCGTGACTACTGGTACTCCGATGGCGGTACAAACTACCTGTACGACCGTCACCTGAACTGGAGCAAAGGCCGCCACAATGCCATGGATCTGGGATTAGGCTTCGACTTTAAGATTTTTGACTTCCTAACCTATGAGTCGAACAATAAGTTTGGGTTCAACAACAGTTATACCAATTCCTATACTGATCCTAACAGTAGAGGAGGAGCAGCAAAAAAAGGAACGGTGACAAGTGATAATAGTAACAAACGCGTCATCTATACCAGCCAGATATTGCGATTCCTTAAAACTTTTGCCGATAAGCATGAAATCAATGCCTTTCTGGGTTATGACTATGATGAAGTACGCAACTGGAATACAGAGGGTGAAGCCTCCAATATTTTCCCGGGTACCGAAGTTTTGAGCGGAGGAGCAGCTAATCCTGTAGCTAAAGGCGGTAAATCAGAGGAAAAGAACGCAGCGTACTTTTTTAACGGCAACTATGCTTACGACGGGAAATATCTGTTTCAGATATCGACTCGTAGCGATGGTTCGTCGCGCTTTGGCGCCAACAAGCGCTGGGCGTCCTTCTGGTCGGTAGGCGGCGGATGGAATATGCATCAGGAAGAATTTATCAAACAGTTGGCCTTTGTCGACGAATTAAAACCCCGTATATCGTATGGTATCACCGGTAACCTGCCGAGCGGCGCTTACGAGTGGACTACAAAATTGTCAACTGATGCAGAATATGGCAGCGAAGTAGCATTTATGTCCAATTATGCGGGAAATAAAAACCTGTCATGGGAACAAACCGGATCGTTAGACTTCGGACTCGACATCAGGCTGTTCAACAGGGTAAATATTGTATTTGACGCCTATTCCAAAAAAGTGAAAAACCTGATATACCTGCGCCACCTCACCGCCGTTACCGGATATAACAGGCAGACAGCTAATGATGGAAAGTTGGAGAATAACGGATACGAAATCACGATTACACCGGAAATTATCAAGACACGCGATTTCTTTTGGGATGTAAGCTTTAATATCGGATACAACAAAAATAAGATAACCTACCTTCCTGATGGAGATGAACTTGCCCAGCAAGCTGTGGCGGTGGGATACCCATACCGTAACTGGTATATGCGCGAATGGGCCGGTGTGGATGCTATGACCGGAAGCCCGTTATGGTTCATTGTCGATGAAGAAACAGGGCAAAAAACCACTACCGACGATTACAACGCTGCAACCCGGGTTTTATTAAACGCCTCACCTTCTCCTAAATATAACGGAGGCATCAGTACCAGCTTTGTATGGAAGGGTTTGTCACTGAATGCAAGCTTTACCTTCAGTGCAGGAGCAAAAATTTACAACGGAAAACGTGCAGGAGCGCTTGACCGTGATGCGGAACGTCCTTCGCAACCCGCTATGAAACTGGCGGACGGATGGAGCAGGTGGGAAAAACCGGGCGACATTGCCACCCATCCCAAACTGATTGCAGGAGGTAACAACAATGCGGCAAGCGAATCGACCAGATATCTGGAAAATGGCGACTATTTCAAAATGAAGACCATATCGCTCGCATACAGCTTACCGAAAAGGTGGCTGACTTCACTAGGCATCAGAGACCTGAGCATCAGTATAGGCGGTGAAAACCTGTTTACGATCACTAAGTTTTCGGGGGACGATCCGGAAATCCTACTTTCGTCAAGATATAACGGAACCACCAGCCCAAGCAGCGGACAGCTATATCCGACAACAAGGCGCTTCACGATGGGGTTGAATCTTAAGTTCTAATCAATTGTTATCCATCAAAAAATTATAGATTATGAAGAATATAATGAAATATATATTAAGCGTCTTGTGCTTGCTTTTCATTACAACAGGTTGCAACCTGGACGTAAAAATGTATGACGGGATTGTATCGGAGGATTTTGATCCCCGGAATATCGGAGAGTTGTCGCAGGGCAGCTACCGCCTGCTAAAAAATGACGGCGGGCTTATCGACAACGGATATTACTTCTGGGCTTACGGCGGTGACGACCTGTCCTGGTGTGGAACCTCTACAGGTGGCTCATTCCGGTTGTACAATTACAACAGGAACATTGCCAGCACTATAACCGAATATGCATGGGAACTCGGTTATCGTACGATAGGCAATTGCAATCTGGTTATTGAATTGGCAGAAGGATTCGGCAATGCCCGTACCGATGAGCAAACAATACTAATGGGAGAAAATTATTACCTGCGGGCCTTATCTTACTTTTTACTGGTCAATGAATTTGCCCAGCCGTATTCAAACAACCCGGCTCAAAATCCGGGCTTACCGCTGAAGCTGACAAGCGATCCGGACGACCTTCCGCAAAGCCGTTCTTCAGTTGCGGATATCTATGCGCAGGTAGAAAGCGACTTGCTTAAGGCAATCGATTATATGACCCTTCCCGGCGGTATTGAACCTAAAACGAATATCTATGCTACAAAAGAAGCGGCAGAAGCATTATTGGCAAGAGTATACCTCTATATGGAACGCTGGGACGATGCCTACACGATGGCAGACAACGTGATTCGATCAGGACGTTTCCATCTATTGCAAGGAAATGATTATGCTATCTATCCGCAACATACTCCCGAAACCAATAGTGAGACCATATTTGCCGTACGCCGTACTTTAGACAAGGATGACGACAGTTATAGCAGACCGGGCGGATTATATATACGGATTGACAATAACGGATGGGAAGAAATCTTTCCTTCGTCCCGGTATCTGGAACTTTTGGAACTGCATCTCAATAGCAATGGGATGCCCCGCGACCTGCGTAGCCGGTTTATCGTTAAAAGGTATGTGGAAGACGGCGCATCGGATTACTCAGTAAGCGGATATCCTGACAAAGTTTATCAAAACTGGCATTTCGCCTATGCTCGCAAACAACCGGGCGATAACCCCCATTACGAATACGGTAAAGTAAAAATAACAAAGCAAGCGGATGGCACATATACCATAACTTCGCCTACAGACGCTGCACAGTTTCAAAGCGCTACCATACAGTCGGAGCCGTATAACCTCGGAACACGCTACTATGTAACCGGAACAGACGGTACCAAATATACCGGACGCATTGAGCCGGAAGTTTACGACGCTGCGACAAAGAGGGGAAAAGACGCCCGTTTTCTGGTATATGCCATTAATAAGTTCTCATATCAGGAACAGCGCAGGCATTTGTGGTCGCCGGTAATTTCCCGCCTGTCCGAGATGTACCTTATCCGGGCCGAAGCGAATGCTGAAAAAGGCAATGCACAACTAGCGCTGAACGATGTGAATGAGTTGAGAAGAAGAGCTGGTATTCCTGAATGGACAACGTCCAATATGGCAACGGCTGAAGCAGGCAGTCCGAAAGATATCCGTAAAATTATCGAAGAGGAACGCATGCTGGAGCTTGCATGGGAAGGACACCGCCGCTTTGACGTATTCCGGCACAAGGGCACGCTGGACAGGCGTTATCCGGGAGGACATACGTTGAATATCGGAACCACTGTTATGAATGCATTCCTTGATATTCCCTACAACTCTCCTGCTGCATGCGAGTTTATCCCGCAGGCTCAATATGATGCTTACCCGTATCCATTGGGACAAAATCCCTGATCAGACCGGATTAATAATTTAAAACCAGATTTAGATATGAAATCATTATCATATATATTTGCATTACTGCTGATAGTTTTATACAGCTGTAAGGAAGAAGACCATCCGTACGTGGGCTATATCGTTATTGACCGCGCGGTTGTAGAAGCGGCAGGCGGTTCCGCGACCATGACAGCCCAAACAGACCTTTCAGACCCTATACAGCTGGAAGTGGACCAGTTCGGGGCAGAGTGGTGTTCAGTGTCTGTCAACGGTAAACAAATCACAGTCACAGCGACGGAAGCGAATCCCAGTTCCGAAGAGTTCAGGACGGCAACTGTTAATGTAAGGTGCGGAACCCGTGTTACTACGTTTACCGTATTGCAGAAACATATAGGACAAGAGTATCTTGAGTTCGACTGGAGTAAATTTTCAGCAACTGGAAGCGACGTACAAGCGGGTGACGGCGGTGGTTATCCCAGTTTGTTTAAGGAAGACCGTACGAATTTCTGGCATAGCCAATACTCGCCGGCTACCCCTAATCCCCATTGGCTGCTTATAGATATGCAAAAGGAATTGCCCGTATCGATGGTCAGGATTGCCAGACGGTATTACGCAGCAAATGGTAATAATTACCCGACAGTGAAAACGATGGAAGTTTATGCAGGAATAAACAAAGATGATCTTACCCTTGTAGGCGGATTTACCTTTGCATTACCGTGGACAGCTCCTGACGGAACCATTGTTAACGGGAACAGCCCTAAAGTTCCCCCATATGAAGATGTGATATTCAATGTTCCTGTGACAGCCAGGTACGTGAAACTCATAATCACAGAAACCAACAATACTACTGGCGTCTGTCAGGTCGCTTATTTTAAAGCATTCGAAAAAATATAGATATAAGCGGAGGTTTTCTAGAAAACAGGTGGGATATCCGATACCGGATGTTCCATCTGCTTAAAAACAGACAGATAGCTTCTTTTCCGATCTTGAAAATATAATATATATCAAGGCCAGGGATTCAAAGAATAAACATCTGTTATATATTTTTCACCTAATACTATTTAAAATGACAATAAATAAAATGTTCTATACTTTATTATTCCTAATCTTTTTTTCTTGCGGAGAAAAAGAACAGGACACGCCGCTTACAGCAAATCCTGCAGAGCTTGTTTACAGCTATAACCGTGGTACGAAAACAGTTACGCTTTCAGCAAGTATAAATGCAGCAGATATCACGGTCAGCGAATCAGGAAAGGACTGGTGTTCAGTCGAAATAAACGGTACGGTATTGTCTGTGACAGTTACAGAAAACGAAACATTGTTGCAACGCAAAGCTGTTGTGACAATCCGTTCGGACAGTGAAACAACAACCGTATCCGTTACTCAAAATCCTGTCAATTTACAGTTGACGACTAAGGAAATACCTCTGGGTGGTAACTCGTATGTAACAAGCGGTACATCGGGACAGGTTACGGACGCGGGTTTCTATGCATGGAATAGCGCCGAAACAGTTTTCAGCACCTGGTTCAGGGTGAACCAGAATGGCAATCTCAAATTATACCTGAAATATAATGCCGACACCGATGGCAATGTTATTAACGTGTCGTGTCAAGGGCATACTTTTGACGTAACCCTGCCGAAACAACAAACGACGGCATTCCTCGGACATATTGAGAATGTTGATCCGGGTTATATCCGGGTTGATTTCAAAGGCGTAGCACCACTCAAAGGAGCGGCATTTGCGACGCCTGCCTCTTTGCTAGTGAGCGGAACGGCTACCCAAAGCATGAACTTTGTCGGTGATTTTGACTACTACTGGGGACGCAGAGGGCCTTCGGTTCATATGAACTATCCGATCCCGGGGGGTACAACGGCAGAATGGTTCTATAATGAGGTAACTGTGCCCGTAGGTTTCGATCCTGTAGGCTCTTACTTTATGGCAAACGGTTTCGGACAAGGATATTTCGGTATGCAGGTCAATTCGGCAAGTGAACGGCGCATCCTGTTTTCCGTGTGGAGTCCTGCTAATACAGACGATCCCAACCAGATTGCGCCGGAAGACCAGGTATTACTGATAAAGAAAGGTATAGGCGTCTCTACCGGCAGTTTCGGTAACGAAGGTTCAGGGGGGCAAAGCTATCTGATTTACAACTGGACTGCCGGAACTACCTATAAATTCCTGAACCGCGTCCGCCCAATTACCGGTAACTATTCAGAATATACGGCATATTTCTTTGCGCCCGAAACAGATACATGGAAATTGATCGCCCAATGGAAACGACCGAAAATACAAACCTACTACACGGGTGCATATTCATTCGTAGAAAATTTTAACAAAGATATGGGCTACCTTACGCGTAAGGCATACTACAGGAACCAGTGGATATATACATCATCAGGACAATGGGTGGAGTTGCCCGACGGAAGGTTCACGGTAGATGCGACCGGAAGACCCGGTTGGCGCAAAGACTTCAAGGGCGGAACGAATGGAAATGGCTTTTTCCTTCAAAATTGCGGTTTCTTTGATGATTTTGTGAATCCGGATACTCCGTTTCAGAGAACTGCGGGCAGTCAACCTGTTGTGAATTTTGATGGTTTACCAAATGAATAAGAAGTTATCTAAATTATAATATTAAACAAACAGATTTTAATCACCCATGACCTTAATCAAAACAATTTCGGGCATCCGCGGTACGATAGGCGGGCGTATCGGGGAAGGCCTGTCCCCATTGGACATTGTCAGGTTCACATCGGCTTACGCTGTGCAGATCCGCCGGATAAGCTCGCAAAAAAGCAATAAGATCGTAATCGGGCGCGACGCCCGCATTTCGGGTGAAATGGTCGGTAATATCGTAAAAGGCACCCTGATGGGAATGGGTTTCGATGTGATCGACCTGGGGCTGGCAACCACCCCGACAACGGAGATAGCTGTCACAGACCAGCAGGCAGACGGCGGAATCATTATCACAGCCAGCCATAACCCCAGGCAGTGGAATGCCCTGAAGCTGCTGAACGAACACGGAGAGTTCCTCAATGCCGCACAAGGGGAAGCCGTGCTGAAAACAGCAGCAGACGAGGCTTTTACTTACGCGGATATTGACCATACCGGCTCATGCAGTTTAAATGATACATATAACCACATACATATAGACCAAATCCTCAAGCTGGAACTCGTGGATACTGAGGCTATACGGAAAGCTAATTTCCGTATAGCAGTCGATTGCATCAACTCCGTCGGGGGAATCATCATCCCCATACTGCTGGAAAGACTGGGCGTAAAATATGTGGATTGCCTGAATTA
>NZ_JADCLQ010000004.1:20196-21310 GCF_015234155.1 Dysgonomonas sp. GY75 | reverse complement strand
GTTGAAAAGCCACTGATGTATTACCGGAACAACCTGGTCTCGCTAATCAACCTGCTGGAACTGATGCCGCAGTTCGGTATCGGGGGATTTGTCTTTTCCTCCTCCTGTACGGTGTACGGACAGCCTGACCAGCTGCCTGTAAGCGAATCCGCGCCGGTAAAGCCGGCAGAATCCCCATACGGGAACACAAAGCAGGTCAATGAAGAGATTATACAGGATACAGTTGCCTCGGGAACGAATATCCGGAGCGTTATCCTCCGCTACTTCAATCCCATAGGCGCCCATCCTTCCACAGAAATAGGCGAACTGCCGAACGGTGTGCCTCAAAACCTCGTCCCATATATTACGCAGACAGCTATCGGAATCCGCGAACAGTTAAGCGTGTTCGGGGCCGATTACGATACGCCGGACGGGTCCTGCATCCGGGATTTTATCAACGTAGTGGATTTGGCCAAGGCTCATGTCGCGGCTATCGAACGGATTTTACAATCAGGGCAAAAATCGCCCGTCGAAGTATTCAATATCGGGACAGGACGCGGCTTATCTGTCTTGGAACTGATAAATACCTTCGAAAAGGTAACGGGTGTAAAGCTGAATTATCGCGTAACGGAACGCCGTGCCGGGGATATCGTAAAAGTATGGGCCGATCCGCAACTAGCGAATAATGAGCTGGGATGGAAAGCAAAGGAATCGATAGAAGACACGCTGATGTCGGCGTGGAACTGGCAGGTAAAAATATCGAAAAAACAAAAATAAGACCAAAAATAACTATACCGATGAACACGAATTTAGAAAAAATAGTCCCCCATTTTTTATTCGCCCATCCCATACTGCAGATACGCCCTTTGGGTGAAGGGCTGATAAATGATACGTTTTTCGTTGAAACGCAGGGAAATAATCCCGACTATATCCTCCAGCGGAAGAATAAGAATATCTTCAGGGATGTGCCCGCGATGATGGATAATATTTATAAAGTAACCACGCATCTGAAGAAGATAATCTCAGAACGGGGAGGCGACCCTCTAAGGGAGGCCCTGACTGTCATACCGACGGTGGACGGCAGGCTGTTTTATAAAGATGCCGCGGGCGAATACTGGGCTGCCTGCCTGTTTAT
>NZ_JADCLQ010000004.1:0-20186 GCF_015234155.1 Dysgonomonas sp. GY75 | reverse complement strand
TCTGAAACAGTGGGATGAAGTCCTCGGAAAAGATCCGGCCGGGCGCAAAGCGCAGGTCGCAGAGGAGATCGGCTGGATAGAGAGCCGCCGGAGTCAGATGCTTGCCTTATGGGAAAAGTTCGAATCGGGGGAAATACCCGTCAGGATCACCCATAACGATACCAAGATCAGCAATATCCTGTTCGACAGGCAAGGAGAAGTATTATGCGTTATCGATCTGGACACCGTCCTCAGCAGCATGTGCCTGAATGACTATGGCGATGCCATACGCTCCTATACAAATGCCGGAAAGGAAGACGATGAAAACCTTGAAAATGTGTATATGAAGATGGATCTCTTTGAGGGCTATACCAGAGGGTACCTGTCGGAAGCATCGTTCTTCCTGACGCAACCGGAAATTGACAATCTCGCTTTCTCCGCCCTGTATATAACCTTCGAACAGGTACTGCGTTTCCTGATGGATTACATCGATGGGGATAATTATTACAAGGTTAAGTATGAGACGCATAACCTGGTACGAACCCGGGCACAGTATAAACTATTGCTGTCTATGGAGGAAAACTATGATGAGATGCTCTCCGTCATCGGGAGAATTGTCTGCGACATAAAGAGTAAGTAAGGGAAGATAAAAAGGAAAAATCCTCCTATAATAAAACCATTAAAAAATTATAAGAAATGAAGAAGATATTATTTTTATTCCTTGCCGGCTTTATCGCTATGAGCATCAGCCAGCAATCCGAAGCGCAGAATGTGATCAAAACACCGGTTCCTGAACGTCCTGCCGGACAGACCGATGTCCTGGAATTAAGGACCGGTCCCCTGCCAATAGTCCGTGTAGCCTTTATCGGTCTGGGCATGCGCGGCCCGGGTGCAGTGGAACGCATGACACATATAGAGGGTGTGGAAATAATTGCCCTGTGCGATGTGGAGCAAAAAAACACGGAGAAAGTAAACAAAATGCTCGAAAAAAGGGGATTTCCCAAGGCTCAGGAATTCTATGGAGATACTTCCGTATGGCGTAAAGTAACAGCCCTGCCAAATGTAGACCTTATCTATGTAGCTACCGACTGGAAATCCCATGCCACAATAGGCGTACAGGCGATGAAAGAAGGAAAGCATGTGGCGATTGAAGTCCCCTCGGCCATGACAATGGATGAGATATGGGCTTTGGTCAATACCTCGGAACAAACCCGTAAGCACTGTATGCAACTCGAAAACTGCGTCTATGATTTTTTTGAACTGACCACCCTCAACATGGTGCAGCAGGGACTGCTTGGTGAGATTGTACACGGGGAGGGAGCCTATATACACGGGCTTCAGCCATTCTGGAACCAGTACTGGAACAACTGGCGCATGGATTATAACAGGAAGCACAGGGGCGACCTCTACCCTACACATGGATTCGGGCCTGTATGCCAGGCCATGAATATACACCGCGGGGACAAGCTGAATTACCTTGTATCGGTTGATGCAAAGCAGCTATCAAGTGTAAACTTCATAAAGGAGAAGACAGGCGAAGAGGTAAAGGACTTCCGGAACGGTGAACATACCTCAACCCTTATCTCCACGGAAAAAGGCAAGTCCATCCTTATCGAGCACAATGTAAATTCGCCGCGCCCTTATAGCCGTATGTACCAACTGACAGGCACAAAAGGCTTTGCCAATAAGTATCCTGTACAGGGTTATGCCCTGGAAGCCGGTGAAATCGACCCGGCAATTGCCGCCAACCACGAAAACCTGAATGCGCATAGTTTCGTTCCTGATGATGTACGCAAAGCCCTGATGCAGAAATATAAACATCCGATAGCAAAAGACATAGAAGAAAAGGCAAAACAGGTCGGAGGGCATGGCGGCATGGACTTTATCATGGACTACCGCCTGATCTACTGCCTGCAAAAAGGACTGCCGTTGGATATGGATGTTTATGACCTTGCCGAATGGTGCAGCCTGATACCTCTTACCGAAATATCTCTGGATAACAGTAGTTCCCCTGTAGAAATTCCGGATTTTACCCGTGGGGCATGGAATAAGCTGGACGGGCTTAAATTCGCAGAATAAGTTCAATTACATTAGTCGTTTCTCGTGACTCGGCATAATGAAAATAAATTTTGCTTCTGCTCTCGCTACTTAAAACGTTCTTTTTATTCATACACACTACTTTAATTGACCGGCAGATCCGGAGTCTAAAAAGCGGTTCCGGACTGTTGGCTGGTTTAAATTTTTATCCCTGTAAAATACTTTTATCATTAAATAATGTATCTCTCTTTAAGAAGAACAACTTTACTTCTATATATGTACTACCCATTTGTACGCCCACAGAAAAAGGGACGTCAGGATGTATTATGTAATAACCAATAAATTCGTCTATTGTAAATTAAAATCATTCTTCAAAAAATATTATGGAAAAAGGAAATACGGCCAAACGGAATTATATATTGCCGTTGGTGATTATAGCAGTCCTGTTTTATGTGATTGGCTTCGGAGTGGGTATCAGCGGCTTTTTGACCCCGTTCCTCCAGGAAGCGCTGCACCTTGAAGTCTCGCAATCATACCTGGTTACGGCAGCCATATTTTCAGCCTTCGTGCTGTTCGGCTCTCCGGCAGGCCGGATTATCAAAAAGGCCGGGTACAGGAAAAGTATCTTCCTCGCCCTTGTCATTATGGCTCTGGGTATGGCATTGTTCGTACCTTCGGCAAAATTCGAAAGCTTTCCGGTCTTCTTGATAGCCTTGTTTATAAGTGGTATCGGCAATACTTTACTTCAAGCATCGGTCAATCCGTATGTAACCATTGTAGGACCTGCCGAAAGCGCCGCTATGCGCATGTGCCTGATGGGAATCATGAACAAGCTGGCCTGGTGGCTGGGACCGCTTTTCCTGGGACTGTTCCTTAATCTGGAAGATGTACGGCTCGACCAGATATATCTCCCTTTTTACCTGGTGACAGGCATATTGCTCGCCCTGAGTGTTTTTATTTACTTCTCCAAGCTGCCCGAAGTAAAAGCCGAAGGCGAGGATGAAGATATTCAAACAAACAAAACCGGAGAAAGGCAAGGGCACCTATCCCGGTACCCACACTTAATCATGGGTATTGCAGCCCTATTTTTATATGTGGGTGTGGAAACGTTGCCTATGACATCCATCATAGGCTATGCCAAAGCCGCTTTCGGAGGGGACATCGCCAATCCGGAAAAATACGCGTTATATGTTCCGCTGGGTATGTTTGCCGGATATATTAGCGGCGTGATCCTGATACCGAAAATATTGTCGCAGGCCGCGGCCTTGCGGATATTTGCCATTATTGGTATAATAGGTTCGGCTACCCTTATCCTTCTTCCCGCAGATATGGGCATCTACGCCTTTTCGCTTATCGGTTTTGCCAATTCCGTCATGTGGGGCGCTATCTGGCCGCTTTCCATCGCAGGATTGGGTAACTATACAAAAACAGGGTCTTCGTTCCTTGTAATGAGTATTGTGGGAGGTGCCGTTATTCCGTTGCTGTTCGGTTTTATCCTGGATATTATAAAAACCGGTAACCTGCCCACAGTCGAAAATTACCAAAGCGCTTACTGGATATTTATCCCTGCGTACCTGTTTATCCTGTTTTTTGGGTTGTCAGGCTATGCTACCGGTAAGAACAGGGGATAATATATTCTTTGATTCGGGTGACAGTTATGTTAATCATATAAGTAAAAATTTAACAACCTATGCCTGTTCCAGGCTTTAAAAAAAGATGAATACCTACTCTAGCTTTCAAAAGTATCTTCAAAATGAACTGACCGATATACAATCGGCAGGATTGTACAAAAACGAGCGTATAATAGTATCTCCACAGGGGGCATCTATACGTGTAAGCACCGGACAAGAAGTCCTGAATTTCTGTGCCAATAATTATCTTGGATTATCAGACAATAAGGAGCTAATCGATGCCGCTAAAGAGGCTATGGACTCCCGCGGGTTTGGCATGTCTTCGGTAAGGTTTATCTGCGGTACCCAGGATTTACATAAACAGTTGGAAGCAGCTATCGCCAAGTTCTTCGGCATGGAAGATTCGATCTTGTATGCAGCCTGTTTTGATGCTAATGGCGGTGTATTCGAACCGTTGTTGAGCGATCAGGACGCCATTATATCCGATTCATTGAACCATGCCTCCATAATAGATGGCGTACGCCTCTGTAAAGCTGTCCGTTACCGTTATGCAAATGCGGATATGGAAGATTTGGAGAAACAGTTGAAACTGGCACAGTCGCAACGTTTCCGGCTGATAGTGACAGATGGTGTATTCTCTATGGACGGCAATGTGGCCCCGATGGATAAGATATACGAACTGGCACAGAAATACGATGCCATGATAATGATAGACGAATCACATTCAGCGGGCGTAGTCGGTAAAACCGGCCGTGGAACTACCGAATTGTTTAATCTGCGTGGTAAAGTTGAGATCATTACAGGTACATTAGGTAAATCGTTTGGGGGAGCTATCGGCGGATTTACAACAGGTAAGAAGGAAATAATAGACATGCTTCGCCAGCGTTCACGCCCTTATCTGTTCTCAAATTCCTTACCTCCGGCAATCACTGCGGCAGGGATTAAGATGTTCGAGATGATGGAACGCACGAATGAGTTACAGGATAAACTGCATGCCAATACAGACTACTTCGTGGAAAAGATGAAAGCGGCAGGTTTTGACATCAAACCTACGCAATCCTCCATCTGTGCGGTAATGCTGTACGATGCGAAGCTATCACAGGATATGGCCGCCCGGTTATTGGATGAGGGTATTTATGTTACAGGGTTTTATTATCCGGTAGTGCCTAAAGACTTAGCGCGTATCCGTGTGCAAATATCGGCCGGACATGAGAAAGAACATCTCGACAAATGTATAGCAGCATTCACGAAAACAGGTAAAGAACTAGGCGTAATAAGTAAATAATGATTTTTCATGATATGTTTTTCTTTATAACCATTTACGAATTTTTACTCACAAAAAAACAAATAGGTCTGCGACCTTTAAATAAACGATGAAGAACATTCTTATAGTAGGTAGTACGGGTCAGATCGGCTCGGAATTGAGTATCAGGTTGCGCTCGATTTATGGAGACGGTAATGTAATCTGCGGATATTATAAGCCGCCTTATCCCGATGGTTTCTTCGATTGGGGACCGACAGTGGAGATAGATGCAACCGATATAAAGCAAATTGCAGATGTTGTAAAGAAATACAAGATAGATACTATCTACAATCTGGCAGCTATATTGTCTGCAACAGCCGAGAAAAACCCTAAATTGGGTTGGGATGTGGGTGTGGGCAGTCTGATGAATTGCCTTGATGTAGCGAAAGAGTTCAATTGCGCTGTATTCACTCCGAGTTCTATCGGCGCATTCGGCCCTAATACTCCAAAGGATAAAACGCCGCAGGATACTGTTCAGCGCCCGAAAACCGTATATGGGATAACCAAAGTGATGGGGGAACTACTTAGTGATTATTACCATGACCGCTGGGGAGTGGATACACGCTCGGTTCGTTTTCCGGGTATTATATCCAACCTTACCCATCCGGGCGGTGGAACTACCGACTATGCCGTAGAGATATACTATAATGCGGTGAAAGAGGAGAAGTTTATCTGTCCGCTTAAGGCCGGAACTTTTATGGATATGATGTATATGCCCGATGCACTGAACGCAGCTATCAACATAATGGAAGCTGATCCTGATAGGTTAATACATCGCAATTCGTTCAATATTGCCGCTATGAGTTTCGATCCCGAAATGATTTATTCGGCCATAAAGAAGCATTATCCGGATTTTGTAATGGAATATGATGTAGACCCGTTGAAGCAGGCTATTTCGGATTCATGGCCGAATTCGTTGGATGATAGCTGTGCCCGTCAGGAATGGGACTGGAAACCTGAATACGATCTGGAGAAGATGACCGCTGATATGATTAAGGTACTCGGGCAACGGCTGTAATGTGGTTTGAGTGTGATATTGTTAGCTATAATGGCATTTTGATAAAACCGGAACTGTGTTTGTCTATGATGAAAGGATAATCTTATTTTCATAAACTATTGAGGATAGCAACATAATTACTGAAATTAGGGAGCAAATAAAAATTAGACAACAATAATAAATGGGTTATAATTGGAAAAAGAGACTTATAAAAGAGAAAGGCGAGAATAACTTCCCGCCTTAAATGTTTTCACAACGGAATAATCCTTATTGTGATAAGAAAGCTTATCACAACCAGAATCCTTTGCCATTCTCTTTCTGTCATACTGTATTTCAAAGAACTAAGATACAAAATTGAAAGCTTATCACAACCATACAGACGAAGTACACGAAAGGCACTCGTCCGGTTACCGGATCATCACTGTTGCTGATAAGCTTATTTTCGGATACGATTACTTCAGCCTGCAACATTGTGGAATCGGCGCTAACGATAAAAATGGGATATGGATGTGTCTGAAATGCCTGGATGAATCGGATTACCTGAAATGTGCATTCTTCGTGTCAGAAGAGATTGGATGTGTCGGAAGCCATAAAGCCGGCATGTCCTTTTTCAAAGATTGTCGGTTTGTAATCCAGTGCGACCGCCGGGGACATGAGGATCTTGTGACCGAAGCTAATGCAATGGAACTATGTTCCAGACAATTCCTTGAAGATCTCCAACAGGATGGACAGGAGATACTATATAATTGTTTTAAAAGTTTCATTGATTTCATGTTGTTTAGAATGTTCATGTTTCAAATTATCGGTATAGCTTCTCTACCTGAAAATAAAGGTTGAGTGAATCAATGGGTTTGCTACGCCTGAACAGTATAGAGGGGTAATATTCATTCTTGTACTCAAATGTACCGCAGGTCATTACTATACCGAAAACTGTTTGTTTATATATTTCATCAAAACACTCTTTGCAAAGTTCATGACTGTTCATTATTGTTCAATGAAATTTCATTGGAGTTTATTCAAAGATTTCATCAATTCGAGGTTGAATCAGGCAATAAACCTTCTACAATCTATAAAAAGCATGCCAGTTTCAAGTTTCTGTTGGGGTTAGCTATTGATAAAGAGCTAATAAAAAAGAGCCCTTATGATAAATTTAAAATCAAAAAAATTTCTCAAGGAGAGAATATGGATATATTGACGGAAGAAGAACTGCAACTGCTATAGCAAATATACAATAGGGGGAAGTATAATAAATATAAACAAGAAGCTTTAAGATGTTTATTATTTGGATGTTACACTTCTTTATCTTATGCTGAGTTTCAAAAAGTTTTGTATAATGATTTAAAAGTCATTACCTTGAATAAAGAAGAAGTTGGTGAAACGTATTGCCTTTTATCTAATGAAAGGCAGAAGACTAGGATTTTATATAAAATCCCAATTGTCTCTCCAACTGTAAAAATCTCTGTTGGAAATGGAAAATAAAGAATCGTTTCAGAAAATATTTTTTCCTTTAAGCAATAATACAATTAACAGACATTTGAAAGAAATTATCAAAGAAGCGGATATACATAAGAAAATAACACTTCATTGCTTGCGGCATTCGTGGGCTACGACTATTTGCCTGTCGAATGGCGTACCGATAGAAACGATAAGCCGTTTTTTTATTCCACACAGATTTGCTATTTCTTTCAAATAGCAATGCTTTTGAGATTTACCCTTTATTTTCAGTCAGTTAGGAGGGCGTTTATTTTGGCAGGGAACTAGTTGGTAACGGTTCTTTTAACTGATCTCCGCGCAGTTTTACATACACCAAATAACTTGTTCTACAAATATACAAAACAATTTTTATACTCTAATCTCTTTGTCATTTTTATCAAGTAAATCGCTGCAGGCTATTAAGCTCGCTCTCTAACTCTTTTAACAATAAGTTCATCTCTACCTTTTTGTTAAACTGCTGACAGGAAGCAATAGTTTTTTTTAACCTTTCTATTTCCTTTGTCAGGGTAAATAGTTTAGAATTATATGCCGATAAGTCGGCAATATTTTTTATGCTTTTATTTTTCCTAAGGGATAGTTGTTGCAGAGTCCCCTTACATAACATAAAAAACAGCTATTCTCCTAATAAATTAGAACCTTTTGAATTTTCTGACAGATTATCAACTTTAAATAAGGAAATGAAAGAAATTTCTGATAGGATAGAGCAACTATCGGAAATATAAAAACCTTTTGATACAGAGGCTAGTAAATATATGGCTGTAGGAGAGATAAAATCGGAATTTAAATCTTTAATTGATAAGAGAAAGCCTCATATAAAGCTTGATGACAAAAGAATTAATGAATTAACAGAAGAACGACAAAGGTTAATCCAAATTACGAATGAAACTTCTGATGAGGAAATGAAGATGAGGCAGCGTTTAAATGATAGTATACAGAGAAATTATAATCAGGTAAATTCAATGCCAACATACAAAAACTGTAGAACTGATTTTTTTACAGACGAAATGGTTTTGAAATTATGGAGGCCACTCGATTTCTTTCCGATAGATAATGAGGGAAGTAAGTCTAATTATATGTTTATGCATTTATGCTTTTTCTTAGGACTGCATGAACATATGATAAAAGTTGGGCAGATGCATGTTCCTCAATTTTTATTTATTGACCAACCTAGCATCCCTTATTATTCAGATAAGGATAAAGTCTCAAGTGATGATAGAAAAAAGCTACTTGATGCCTTTGGCTTATAAATTCTTTTATGGCATATATTGTAGATGAATTGAAAACTAACTTTCAAATTCTGATGGTTGAACATGCGCCTAAAGATTATTGGGAATCTAACAATAATCTGGAATACTTTATAACAGTAGATGAATTTGAAGTTGGAGATGGTTTAATACCTAAATATGTTTTAGAATATAAAGAAGATGAAAATTAGGATAGGGAATATACAAAATTCAATTATACATTATTCTGGGAATAAGGCTAATGGTGAAGGAGTCAAATTTTCAGATATAGAAACATCCTTAATTGAGGTAGAAAATGAATTTAAAAAAATAATAGATAATACATTCTCTTTTGATGAAATGTACTGTTTTGATTTTGTTTCTAAACTTGAGTTGAATCCTGTATATAATTTTACTTCTGAAATATTTGATAATACAGATTGCTTTATTGCCCAATCACAAAATATTGTTCGATATTTATATGACCAAAGCACTCATTCGAAAATAAAAGGAGGGGAACTTTATGTGATTCTTTTTAAAGATTGTGACTTTGATAATAAAAAAGTCAATGCTTTAGGTCTATTTAAGACAGAGGTCAAAAATACTTTTTTACAAGTACAACCTACTAATAATGGATATAATAAGTTGGATAAGGGTTGTCTCATCTTTAATGATGGAAGAAGTGATGGGTATTTTGTTGCGATTGTTGATAATACTAACAAGCTTGAAGCGAAATATTGGAAAGATGATTTTTTGCATGTAATCCAAAGACAAGATTCATTCTATCAGACAAAAAATGTAGTATCTCTCTGTAAAAAATATTTAGAAGAAGAATTGCTTCAATCATTTGAGGTAACAAAAGTAGAACAAGCGGCTTTATTGAATAAAAGTCTAAATATTCTAAAGGATAATGAATCCATAGATCTTGAAGAATTTGCTCAAGAAGTATTCGTGAAACCTGAAATAATTCAAAGTTTTAATAAGTATAAAAGTAATTATCAAGAGGAAAATAACATTCATATAGAAGATTCTTTTGATATATCAGAACAAGCATTACGTAGAGTTGTAAAAGGTTCTATGAATATTATTAAACTAGATAAGAATTTCGATATAAACATACATGGAGGAGAGCATTTGTTACAAAAAGGATATGATAACGAAAAAAAATGCATTATTATAAACTTTACTTTGTAGAAGAAAAATGATTTATTCAAAGAGATGGCTAATTTATGGAAAATAGAAGGTATCCCTCATAAAGGCTGGGAACTCGAAGATGTTATTGATATACGAGAGGATGGACAGTCTGAGGATGATACAGAATATGAAACTTGCATGATGTGTGGAAATGAAAAAATTAGATATATCCATATTGTGAGCCATCCTGAAGTTGAAGATCTATTTAGAGTAGGATGTGTTTGTGCTGAAAAAATGACAAATGATTATATAACTCCCAAATTACGAGAAAGGCAACTCAGGAATAAAGCTAATAGAAGACGAAATTGGATTGATAAGTCATGGGATATCAGCAAAAATGGTAATTACTATTTAAAACATAAAGGAGAGTATTTCCTCATATTTAGAGATAAAAAAACTCATAAATATAAAGTTAAAGAAGGAGATATATTTTGGAGAAAATCATATAGTAGTATTGAAAAAGCGAAAATTGATATTTTTAACTATTTGGAATCGTTAAATTAAAATAGATGACAAATAAAAATATATGAACATCCCGATAAAAGAGATTATCTTTGTAATATTATTCTATTATATATTATAACTAATTAATGGTAAAGCTTAAAGTTAAAAATTTCGGTTCTATTAAAGAGGGATATAGAGAGAATGATGGGTATATGATTATTCCCGACATTACACTTTTTATTGGAGACCAAGGAACAGGGAAAAGTTCTATAGCTAAGATACTATCCACTTGTAGTTGGATAGAGAAAACCATTTTGAAAGATAGTAACGTATATAGGCAAGAGTCTGATGGAATAAAGGAATTTAAATATACTGATGCACCTGTAAGTGCATACTATTTAAAACACAGTTTGGAATATCAAAATATTCAGAATTATTTTTCTGAAGATACTTTCATTGAATATATAGGAGATTATTATAAAATAATATATTCCGGAGGAGAGACCTCTTTTTACAGTTTACATTGTGAAAAAGAAGAAGTTTCATACATTTTGCCACAAATAATGTATGTTCCAGCCGAACGTAATTTTATCAGTGTTGTAGAAGGTGCAAAAAGCGTAAAGAATTTGCCTTCTCCATTATATACATTTTTGGATGAGTATGAAGATGCCGTTTCCGCATTGGGTGGGCAAAAACAAAAGTTACCTCTGAGCAGCTTTGAATATCAATTTGACAATTCAATTAAGGAGGGCGTAATTTTAGGTACTGATAGTAATTATAAAATCAAATTATCAGAGGCATCCAGTGGCTTACAATCAGCAACTCCTTTGTTTCTGGTTACAGATTATTTATCGAAGTTAATTACGGGAAAATACAATACACTCAGTAAAAAACGCCTGAGCCTTACCGATGATATGTCTAAGGATGAAATGATAAACTTAGTCAGGGAAGCCAAGGCAGATGATTGGCAGGAAAAAATGGAGATTCAAAATATTGAAGATCGTTTTAAAAATAAACGATTCTTAAATATTGTAGAAGAAATGGAACAGAATCTATACCCGAAGTCTCAACAGGGTATTCTTTATGATTTAATACGTTGTGTTAACAGTACTGAGGGAAACAGTCTTATACTTACAACTCACAGTCCTTATGTTATTAATTATTTATCTCTGGCGATTAAGGCGTATGCAATCAAAACAAAAATAAAGCCGAATAGCAATAATAAGATATTATCAGACTTAAATATTATTGTGCCGCAAGAATCAACTATCTCAGGAGATAGGGTTGTAATATACGAATTGGGACAGGACGGAAGAATCACAAAACTACCGACTTAGGGCGATGGCATACCTTCTGACGCAAACTCTCTTAATGAATCATTAAGAACAACTAATGATCTCTTTAACGATTTATTGGAATTGGAGGAAGAAGTATGAATTCCGGTATCAAGATAGATTTCTTTGACAAAAAATATAATCGTGAGGTATGTTCCATTTCTGAATTTGGTATTTGTGATGGAGACAATGAACAAGATCAGCCTTCTTTCCTTTCTCTTAAAGTCGAAAATAAGGAAAATTGGGGAGCTGTTGTTATAAATAGCAAAAGCAAGACTACCCACTTTCTTCCTGTTGATAATAATATTCCAATACTAAATCCATATGGAACCACAAAAAAACGATGTGATGGAATACTTTATATTTTGGAGGAAAAAGAAAAATCAATTTATTTTGTAGAGTTAAAAGAAAGAACAGATAAGCAAAGTAGAACATGGAGAAATGATGGTATCAAGCAATTAATCTCTACTATTAATATTTTTAGTAAAAGCTATAATATACAAGACTATAATCCAAGGAATGCTTATGTTTGTAATAGGAAGAGACCTAATTATGCATATAGCAATATGGAAGAATTAGAAAATTTCAGGAAAACATATCATGTGTCATTATATATACAACACTCTATTGAAATAGAATAGATTCAATTATTATATATTTATTGAATCTATCTCTATGAAACACAAATGTTATTTGATAAAAGAAGCCTCACCTTATATCAGAAGGGAGGATACCTTGGAATTCGTTGAAAAACACCTCTATATATCTATTAATGAAAATTGGGAATACAATCCTAGAATTGAAATAAATTATAGCCAAGAATACATATCTGAGGTTACGGAAGCTAGCCAATATGTGAAAGTAAAACGCATCATTCCCGAAATATTTGATTCATACTATAAAAGTACCATACAAAAGTTAAGTAATTCTTTTTTAGAAAATGGAGAATACTATTATAAATATAATATAAAAAGAAGTCAGTTATATCTTTTTACGGATACTAGACATGTTATACTAGACATTCATAATGATATTGATAACTTTTATTGTCGTATAGTAAGATACTCTGGGATAAGGGGTCGGAATACTGTACGAAAAGAATTTGAAACTTTGCCTGAAGAAGTAATGAAGCAGCTCTTCAATTTGACTATTGAATTGTTATATGATCCTCAGAACTTCAATATCCTGAAAGATGAATATTATAGACAATTGGGTTTATTAATAGAAAAA
Organism: Dysgonomonas sp. GY75; assembly: GCF_015234155.1. NCBI lineage: Bacteria > Pseudomonadati > Bacteroidota > Bacteroidia > Bacteroidales > Dysgonomonadaceae > Dysgonomonas > Dysgonomonas sp. GY75. Next base: position 7,320 of record NZ_JADCLQ010000004.1, on the reverse strand, counting down.
GAAGAGCCAATTAAAGGTCTTATTTTGAATGCTGATATGGCTTTTGAAGAAGTACGAACACAAATAACTAATAGGATCAAAGCTATTGAGGACAGGATGATTAATTTCGATGATACAAAGGATAATAGAAACGAATTAAGGGGCGAGCTTAAAGGTTTGAAATATAGCCTTAAAGTCCTTGATGGAAATCGATAATACTTATGAATATATCTTCTAAATACTTGCTCTCCATAGATAAATATTGTAATTTTAACGTTGAAAAGTTGATACACAGATATAGACAAGTGTATGAAATTCAGGTGTCAATTTAGTGACAGAATGCCGTCTCTAAATCGTAACCTATAGCGTTTTTTGAAAGATTAAATCCAATGATTTAGAATAAGATAGGTGGTTTTCGGACAGGTCCGTCAACGCCCACTTGAAAATCAAAGACTTACGAGAAATCGTGAGTCTTTTTTCTTTTATATGTACACACAATTTGCACACAACTTTTGAAATCAGAAGAAACGGAAAGAACACTATTTATAACACATCTCAAATAATATAAATTTGTTTTCTTTATTTTTCAGCTCATTATTTTTCTATTGACCATACAGGCCTCTTCTAAGAATAAATAATATCTTTGTTAAATTCTAATTGAAAACACTATGATACCCAACTATCAGGCAATTATGCTTCCCCTATTGAAAACTGTACAAGATGGCAAAGAATACAAACTTAACGATGTCGTTGAGTTATTGGCTGATAAATTTAAACTTACCGAAGAAGAAAAAAAGAACTACTGCCTAGTGGGCAAACCTTTTTATTCGGGAACCGAGTTGGTTGGGCTAGAACTTATTTGAAGAAAGCCGGATTATTAGATTCTCCTAAACGGGGATTTATTTGTATTACTCAACGAGGATTATCCGCACTGAAACAGAGACCAAAAGAAATTAACGTTACATTTTTAAAACAATATCCAGAATTCCTAGAGTTTCAAAATTTAAAACGAGACAATAATACATCTGAAAACATACAGAATCAATCTGAAATATTGAACCAAACTCCAGAGGAAATACTTGAAGATTCATATCAAAATATAAGAAAATCATTAGCTCAAGAACTTCTTGATAGAATCACAAGACTATCTCCTACGTTTTTCGAACGATTAGTTGTTGAATTACTTGTAAAAATGGGATATGGAGGCTCGATAAAAGATGCGGGGAAAGCTATTGGAAAAAGTGGGGATGAAGGAATTGATGGCACTATAAAAGAGGATAAACTCGGTTTAGATATAATATATATCCAAGCAAAGCGATGGCAACAAGGAAATATTGTAGGACGCCCCGAAATACATAAGTTTGTCGGAGCTTTGGCTGGACAAGGAGCAAAAAAAGGCATCTTTATAACGACATCTTCTTTTACAAAAGATGCATTAGAATTTGTACCGAGAAATGAAACTAAGATAGTTCTTATTGATGGATATAAACTTGCTCAGCTTATGATTGATTATAATCTAGGTGTTGCAACTCAGTACGTTTATGAAGTAAAGAAAATTGATAGTGATTATTTCGAGGAATAAAATATTATGCAAACAATAATGAAAACTCCTAAGCAAGCATTAAATCCGGCATATTTAAAACAAAAACCGAACAGAAAAGAAATAGAATTGTTTTAGAAAGAATTTATCTCTTTATTGAACAACATAAACGATTTGGAAAGTGAGGAGTTTCATAAAAATTTAATAACTGATTTTCTCAATTCTGTATATTATAAAGATAACCATTATATTAATACCAAAGGTTATGCTGATTTAGTTATCCATAATGGAAAAGGCACAAAATCACCAGTTGGTGTATTAATAGAGGTAAAGAAACCTACCAACAAAGCAGAAATGATTAGTAACGATAATTTGAACGCTAAATCATTTCAAGAGCTTGTCCTATATTATTTTAGAGAAAGAAGTAAATCCAAAAATTTCGAATTACGTTATTTAATTATCACAAACATCAATGAATGGTTCGTATTTGATGCACAAGATTTCGAAAAATACTTCTATCGGAACAAGCTCCTACAATTCCATTTATGAGCTATCAATATGTTTAATTTTCTAATTGAATATAGATATTAAATTATTTTTTTGTATCTTTAGAACTTGAGCAATCTGGTTTTTATTGTATCTATCTTCTCAATGTTATGCTCCGCGCCGGTTTGCGGATCTTCCCATCGTCAAAATCGATAACAAAATCAACTTTCTTGTTTATGGTATTAATCAGTTACGAGAATGTGTAATGCTTTTGTCGTAACACATTTTTGTAAATAAGATGAAATCATTTTTTATAGGGAATCTGGAAGTTAAACTTCCGGTTATCCAAGGTGGAATGGGGGTAGGCGTATCCTTGTCCGGTTTAGCATCAGCGGTAGCCAATGAAGGAGGGATAGGCGTTATATCGTGTGCCGGTTTGGGACTTATCCATAAAGGCCACGGAAATTTTATTAAGAGCAGTATCTGGGGGCTAAAAGAAGAGTTGCGTTTAGCCAGAGAAAAAACAACCGGTATAATTGGAGTCAATATAATGGTGGCGTTATCCAATTTTGCAGATATGGCACGTACAGCCATTGAAGAAAAAGCGGATGTCATATTTGCCGGAGCAGGACTACCGTTGGATCTGCCATCCTATCGGACTGTGGATAGTAAAACCAAGTTGGTTCCAATCGTTTCTTCCGCCCGGGCCTCAAAAATAATTTGTGAGAAATGGTATAATAATTACGGTTACCTACCTGATGCGATAGTTGTAGAAGGCCCGAAAGCAGGAGGGCATTTAGGATTCAAAAAAGAGCAAATTGATGATAACCTGTATTCTCTGGAACATATAATTCCCGAGGTTATAGAAACAGTCTCATTATATAAAGAAATAAAAACAATATCTGTTATTGCCGCAGGTGGAATATCTTCAGGAGGGGATATATACCGTTTTATCGAAATGGGTGCATCAGCTGTACAGATGGGAACAATATTTGTCACTACAGACGAATGCGATGCTTCAGAAGCCTTCAAGCAGGTCTATCTTACTGCTAAAGAAGACGACTTAATGATAATCAACAGCCCCGTAGGGATGCCCGGGCGTGCTATTAAAGGAGAATTTCTCAAACGTGTTTCCGAAGGATTAGAAGTTCCTAAAAACTGTCCTGTCCATTGTATAAAAACCTGCGACTATACGAAGAGCCCCTATTGTATAATGAAAGCATTATTTAATGCTGCGAAAGGTGATATGAGAAAAGGGTATGCTTTTGCCGGAGTAAATGCGCATCTGGCACAGAAAATAAGCAGTGTAAAAGAAGTTGTATGCAGGCTGAAAGAAGAATTTACCCTGGCGGAAAAAAGACCATTATTTACAATGGGGCTGTCTCATGAATGACACTCTGATTGAAGAAACAATAAGAAGATATATCCGTGAATATGACCGTTATAAGAAACTGACTGATATAGTTTTTAATATATGCCAAAGTATTGTTCAAAAGAATCTGACTGTCAGGGCAACAGTTCAGCACCGGGTAAAAAGTCCGACAAGCCTTGCCGAAAAACTAAGGAAAAGCATAAAATACGAATCAGTAAACAGTGTTTTTGAAGGTATTAGTGACCTTGCCGGCGTTCGTATTATAACTTATCAGGAAGCAGACAGACCCAAAGTTGTAGAGGAAATCCTACGCATTTTCATAGGAAAGGGTAATGATAAAATCAGGATTGAAGTTAAAGATAGAAATGGGAATGATGGTAAATATTATAAAGCGACTCACTGTCAGGTAGCTTTACCTTCCGAATATCTGACAGACAATTTCAATTTAAAAAATACAACATGCGAGATTCAGGTTTGCAGCCTGTTGTCCCATGTATATAATGAGATAGAACATGACTTACAATATAAGCCCCGGAAAGGGAATTTATCAAAAGATGAAAAGATCTTGATCGATCAGTTAGGACTCATAACGAGATCGGGAGATATAACTATTCAACGATTATTGGAAGCTACAAATGAAAGATTGAAACTTCAGGAAGGTGAGTTTGTTGATGTACATGATTTTGCCGTGAGGATGGGAGAACTCCTGAATCTTGGGGAATTATTTGCGAATAATGCGGGGCTGTTATATGATGAGTTTTTAAATCTAAAATTAGATTCTCCTGAGATAATCATTTCAGAACTTCTTGATAAAGATGAAACGCTGATTGGTGTCGCAAAATATGAATATAACAAACTGACGAAGTATATAGCGAGTAAAAATATAAACATAGCAATAGATCAAAATTCTTCTGATTTATTGCTGTTGGTACTACTTAGAAAGAAGGTTGTCACTATACTCAAAGATTATCCGGCTATAACAGAGAATGACCGGTCATCCCGGTTATTCCGGATTGCTAAAATATATAAGGATATGTTCTCTGAGCAATAGGAAGTGACCTTTTATAAACGTAATTCATATTTTAAAGATGAGTTACACATTATTCACTAAAAGCTGCTTTTAACGCAGAAAAGAAACATGACATTTAAAGAATTAAATATTATTGAGCCGGTTTTGAAGGCTCTGAATGAAAAAGGATATACACATCCGACACCGATACAACAGCAGGCTATAGCTCCTGCACTGGATAATCGCGATATACTGGGATTGGCGCAAACCGGTACAGGTAAAACCGCTGCATTTTCACTCCCTATTATACAACAATTGTATTCAAACAAAGTCCATGGTAAAAAGAGGGACATCAGAGCTTTGATTTTAACCCCGACCAGGGAGTTGGCAATACAAATCAATGAGAGTCTGAATGACTATACCTGCTATACAGGTATACGCCATTGCGTGATATATGGAGGCGTGAAACAAAATGCTCAGGTGAGTCAACTGAAAGAAGGAATAGATATATTAGTTGCTACTCCGGGGCGTCTACTTGATTTAATGAATCAAAACATTATCAGCTTAAATTCTATCCGCCATTTTGTGCTGGATGAAGCTGACCGCATGCTGGATATGGGATTCATTCATGATATCAAGCGTTTACTTCCCAAGCTTCCTAAAGAAAAGCAAACACTTTTCTTTTCGGCCACTATGCCTGCGTCCATAGCAGTTCTTTCACGCTCGATCTTGCATAATCCGGTGAAAGTAGAAGTTACTCCTGCATCATCTGTTGTTGATACCATAGACCAGTATATTTATTTTGTAGAAAAACAAGAGAAAAAAGACCTGCTTATAACCTTGTTGAGAAAAGACAGAAAAAAGTCAGCCCTGATATTTTCACGCACCAAGCATGGGGCTGATAAGATAGCACGACTACTTAGCAAATCAGGGATAGGCAGTGCCGCTATTCATGGAAATAAGTCCCAGAACGCAAGGCAACGAGCCTTATCAGATTTTAAATCGCAAAAGATACAGACTCTTATAGCAACGGATATTGCAGCCAGAGGCATTGATATCAGTAATCTGGAATTAGTCATTAATTATGATTTGCCGGACGTTGCCGAAACTTACGTACACCGGATCGGTCGTACGGGAAGAGCCGGGAATACAGGGATGGCCTTGACGTTCTGTGCTCAGGATGAACAAGGCTTGCTCATGAATATTCAGAAACTTACAGGAAAGCGTCTTACTGTATCGAGTCAATAATAAACATTCTCTAAAACCACAATATATGGCAGCAAAACAGAATTCTTCAGCAAACAAGAAAGAAGGTGAAATAACCCGTTCTGAAAGAACTTCGGCCACACAACAAGCTGAGTCAGTGTTGAAAAATGTAAAGGAGCGTGCCGGAGATGTTATCCATGTCGTAATTAGCGACAGGACTACAATTGAACTTCCGGCTCATTTATCACAGGAAGAGATAGATGTCCGTGTGGAGAAATATATAAAATTGCATAAATCGAAGATATAAGTCTGTCCTGAATATTTGCAGGATGAATACGGTCAAGCCAGGAAAACGATGAATTCGTAATTGGTTTGATCTTCCAAATCTTAGAATGACAAGTGAAATAAACATACCCTTTAATCCAAAATAAAGATTTTAAGAATAAATATGGCGAGTACATTTAATAAAAAAGAAATAGAAAAAAAGAAGCAACAAAAAAGAAAAGAGAAACAGCAAAAACGGGAAGATAGAAAAAATAATCCGGCCGATTCTTTTGAGGATATGATTGCCTATGTGGATGAAAACGGAGTTATAACCAGTACTCCTCCCGATCTCACTAATAAACGAAAAATCAAGATCGAAAATATAGCTGTTTCTACACCGAGAAAAGAAGATATGGAAGATCCCATCTTGAATGGACGTGTAGAATATTTTAACCCCGATAAGGGATATGGTTTTATAAAGCATACAGGAAGTACGGATAAATATTTTTTCCATGTAAGTAGTGCTCCTGCTGCCATTACAGAAGGAAATATGGTAACATTCGAATTGGAACGTGGTCAAAAAGGCATGAATTCTGTAAGAATTACTCTTGCCAATAAGGACGGTCAGTAATCAATAATAATTAATTTAAGAAAAAGAATGAACATTTACGTATCGAATCTAAACTTTAGCACAACAAGCGAGAGTTTACAGGAATTATTTACAGCCTATGGCGAAGTAGAATCTACTAAGATTATTACAGACAGAGAAACCGGAAAATCCCGTGGATTCGGCTTTGTTGAAATGCCTAATGATGCAGAAGGTCAAAAAGCTATTAATGAGTTAAACGATGCTGATTATGAAGGCAAGACAATCACTGTAACTATTGCTCGCCCTAAAACAGATAGAGCTAGCGGAGGTTACAACAACCGTGGTGGAAATGGTGGCTACAATGGAAATCGTTACTAATCAAACGAATTGATCTATAATATCAAACGGGTAAGTAATTATACTTACCCGTTTTCTGTACTTGTTTAGAATATAATTGAATGATATCTTCTAGATACTTCATCTTCAAACAGCCCTAAATAAATCAGTATATTACAGTCAAATAAACACTCCAATGAAGATATATGTCAAATATATGGTTAGTCGTCGTTGCATAATGATGGTGAAATCCAATCTTGAGGAAATTGGGATCAAATATTCCAGTGTTCGGAAACTATAGAGAAAATTTCAATTGACCAACAAGAGCAGCTTCGAACAATACTATTGAAATCGGGACTTAAATTGATGGATGATAAAAAGGCAATCCAAATAGAACAGATAAAAACTATAATTATAGAACTGATACATCACGCTAGAGAAGAACTAAAAGTCAATTTTTCTGATTATCTGAGCGAAAAATTAAATAACAACTACACTTATTTAGCCAATTTATTTTCGGAAGCAGAAGGTGTTACTAT
>NZ_JADCLQ010000039.1:0-994 GCF_015234155.1 Dysgonomonas sp. GY75 | reverse complement strand
TAGACATTATATTCAATAAAGTTATATATGTTTCACAATCAGTGAAATTGAAATTCTGAAATTATGCAGACCGCAAGCAATAAGCATGACTAAATCGTCAAAACCAAACTTGCGACATCTGAATCGTTCTTTGACAATACGACATTTTTTGACACTACCGATGGCATGTTCAACAAGAATACGAAAACTTGATATTTTTCTGTTTTCTTCTTTTTGACTATCAGTTAAAGACTTGCTTTTTGGCTTCTTAGTTGGCATCTTTACAGTTACATTTTCAGGTTTATGGCCAAGAAAGCCTGTATCTTGCCACAATGTAGTTCCCAAAGGAAAACTCAAAGGCTGTTCATCAAGGATTTTCTTGTCATGGGTACTACCATCATAGGTTTTAGAAAGCCATAATATACGTTTGTCGGCAGAACAAAGCAGGTCATTTTTTACATTATGCGTTTTTTTTGCCACTATAACATGATTTCTGCCTGTCAGAATCTTGCGGACGTTCTATTGGCCTTTCTGTTCCATCAAGCAATATATTTTCGCATTGCCCTGCCAGATATTTTACCCTTAAATGATTCCTGTCGGGTAGTTCACCCAACGTTTTTAAGGTTTTATACAAAATATCAGATAAGCGATGTATCCATTCATTGCATTGGGGTTGAGTCATATCGAACATCGTTGCATGATAATCCTGTAAGGGATTATTCTTCATATAGGATAGAATAAACAGCAATTTATCTGTTATACAGGGTAATTGACTGCTCTTTCTCCCATAAGAAACTCGTATGCGAGGCTGACCTTTTAATGTAAAATGAGAATGATATTCTTCCCAATGATACTTAAAGGTTGGCAAAAATGCTTCAAACTCCGATAAACTAAAACCGGTTAATGATAATAATTGTTTCGGATTTTTTAGAATCTTGTCGTATTTCATTTGTGATTAATCAATCGCAAAGATATGTAAAAGAACGATTTAATAAACTATTAAATATAAACTCTA
>NZ_JADCLQ010000038.1:0-123022 GCF_015234155.1 Dysgonomonas sp. GY75 | reverse complement strand
TTTTAGTTTTTATGGTTATAGTTTTTGCTAAACCACATTGTCTAAATCTAAACTCTTAAGCGGGATTACCTTTGAAAAGTATCACCAATTATTTTACCTTCTGTGGTTTAAGCCATGCTGTTCATGGGGTTCGAAACACCATTGTAAACTTCGGCCTGGGCTGCAAAAACTCACGCAAGGTAAGCATCCAGGACGTTTCTTCATTATTTTAATCCGGAGCGCCGGATTGGTATGCTGTTCACTGATTTTCCGTTACCTCTGTTACTTTTTAACTATATATCGTTAATATATGCAAATAAATATACAATGAGAAAATTACTGCTTTTCACTTTACTTATTTCTTCTTTTGCCTACGGGCAAACTATCGACAGCCTGTACAAGCAAGCTGACAGGTTCAGAGATAAATATACTGACAAATACTATTATGGTTTGTCAGATATTAAGCCTGTAAACGAATCGCATAGCTTCTGGTATCTGACCCGTACACCGAAAGGAAGTGAATTCTTCCTGATAAATGCAGATAAAAAAGAGGTCAGTCCGGCCTTCGATCAGCAAAAGCTGGCTACAGCTTTAGCCAAAGTAATCAATAAGGAAACTGATCCGTATAAACTACCATTCAGGACATTACAATACAGTAAGAATATGGATTCGATCTACTTCTCTGTAGATGAAACCAAATATACCTGTCTGTTAGCCGACTACACCATCTCCAAAGACAAAGATCAAACTCCCCGTAATGATTATTATTGGGGTGGTATCTTTAAGGAAGACAGGAAAGATAAGGTGAAATCACCTGACGGGAAGCAAGAGGCGTACATCTCGGAAGGCAATCTCTGGGTGACCGATTTGGCTACAAAAGAGAATAAGAAGATAAGTATCGACGGCTCTGTTTCTGAATATTATTCGTCCAATATCTATTGGTCGCCCGACTCTAAGAAGATAGTATGCTGCAAATACCGTCCTGCCGAAACACGTAAATTATTACTTATCGCGTCTTCTCCAAAAGACCAGCTACAGCCAAAAACGGAGGAGTATGATTACCCGAAGCCGGGTGATGCACTTCCGATCAGGCGTCCTGTGGCATTTCTGGTAGATGAAGGAAAAGCCATTGAGTTTAAAGTCCCTGATGTGGAAGCGCAATTCAGTCTGGATGATATAAAATGGGATAAAGAGAGCCGTTACTTTACATTCAGTTTCAATAAGCGCGGACATCAACAGTATGTTATTTATGCAGGAGATATTTCGACGGGGAAATTACGCCCTGTTGTAGATGAAAAAAGCCAAACATTCGTTTATTACAATGCATTATACCAACATTGGTTCGAAAACGGAAAAGAACTGCTATGGATATCAGAACGTGACGGCTGGCGGCATATCTATCTCTACGATGTATTCACAGGAATGGTGAAGAAACAATTGACAAAAGGCGAGTGGGTGGTAAAATCAGTTGTCAATGTGGATGAAAAGAAACGGACACTGATATTCAAAGCCTGTGGCATGGACAAAGGGGAAGACCCATATCTGGAAAAGTATTATTCATTAAATATAGATAATGGTAAAATACAGCCGCTTACGCCGGAGAATGCCAACCATAACGTCACGTTCTCTTCGGATTATACTTACTTTGTCGACAGTTATTCTCGGGTCGACCTATCTCCTACCCTTGTCGTGCGCTCCGCCACAGACGGAAAGGTCATATTGAAACCTCAGCAACAACCGGATATAACTAAAGCTGTAGAAGCAGGATGGCGTATGCCGGAAGTATTCTCGGCAAAAGGTCGGGACGGACAGACTGACATCTGGGGTGTAATCATACGCCCGTCAGACTTCGACCCGACAAAGAAATATCCGGTTATCGAGTATATTTATGCAGGTCCTCACGATTCACATGTACCTAAATCGTTTGCCATCAGCCAACGGTGCAGCGAACTGGCCGAACTAGGCTTTATAACGGTGATGATCGACGGTATGGGCACTGCTAACCGATCAAAAGCATTCCACGATGTATGTTGGAAGAACCTGAAAGATGCAGGTTTCCCCGACCGCATCGCATGGATGAAAGCGGCAGCAGCCAAATATCCGGAAATGGATGTAGAGCATGTCGGTATCTACGGAGCTTCGGCAGGAGGACAGAATGCAATGGGCGCATTGCTGTTCCATCCCGGATTTTATAAAGTGGGTGTAGCAGCCTGCGGTTGCCACGATAACAGGATGGACAAAATATGGTGGAACGAACAATGGATGGGTTATCCTGTAGGCAAAGAATATGAAGAATGTTCGAATGTGGTGAATGCCAAATTGCTGCAAGGCAATCTGATGTTGATACTCGGCGAACTGGACAATAATGTAGATCCGTCTAGCACATTACAGGTGGTAGATGAACTGATAAAGCAGAATAAAGAATTTGAATTTGTGATGCTACCGGGAGTAAGACATACTTTAGGCGGGGATTACGGGGAACGTAAGCGTCGCGATTTCTTTGTGAAGCACTTACTTGGGATTGAAGCACCGGTATGGAACAAATAAAACAAAAATCCGTCTGTATTTTGAGAATACAGACGGATTTCTTAAAGCTTTAACTATTTATTTTGCAGGTTGTATCCTGAACGAATAACTTAGATTCTGATTGGCAGGGATCATATATTCAGGCAGAGGCAGAGGCCCGCAGCTTGCATTTCCAAGTCCTTGTTGGATGCAATCCAGACTGAGATAAATCTCCGGTTTACGGATCTCATCCAGCTTGAAGTCATGTATAGCTTCCCACAAAGCCTGGTCGGTAAAATGCAAAGCAGTGAATCCCAGTCTGTCTTTGGATGATACCTTCAATCCCTGACCACTTTGGTTTGTTATGCTGACCCATCTTACATCATCACGGTTGCCCATACTCTGGGCACGGACATAATGCTCTTCTTCCATGCCTTTTACAGTAGTGGCATACTGGCCGAAGAATGCGGAATGTTTCCTGTCCCAGTAGTTCTCATGCGGGCCACGACCATAGTAACGGATATTTTCCATGTCTTCAGGCAGTACAACCTGTAGTCCCAGACGATGTATGATCCGTCCGTCTTGCGGAGAAGTGAAACTGGCGTCCACATCTATTGTACCATCGGCGTAGATCACATATTTGACCAGATACGGTACACGAACCGGTTTCTCGCTGTTGATGGTGGCTGTAGTGCTCGATATTACGGTAACTGACTTGCCATCAGCAGCCGTTTGATAAGTAAACAAGGGCTTATCATTTGTTGTCGGGTAGTAATTCTGGTCGGTATATTTGTCATTGTTCACACTGCGATACCAGTTCAGATTGAAGCCGTTGTTATTGAATATCATCTCCTTGGCATTGTATTGCAATGAGGTCATAATTCCGGTCCGAGTGTTGAATACGGTCTTGAAATCTGCGCCACCGATTATCAGATTATCTCCGTCTACACTAGTGACAACATTCTGCATCGCCGAAGTATTCACTGCCGCCAACGGTAGTCTTCTGTTCAGGGCGAATTGCTCGGCAGCAACTGTATGTCCGGCTTTAGCCCAGCTTGCATCCTTTCTCAAAGAGAAAGACAGATTGAGGAAGTATTCGCTGCCTGCATCCAGGTTCTTATTGTAAGGGATTGTTATCACTGTCTTTTGGTTAGGAGCCAAGTCGACAGGGGCCATTTTGCCCGACTCTGTTTTTACTCCGTCTTTGATAACTTCCCATGTGATATCAAACTCGTTCAGGTCGGTAAAGTCGTACTTGTTCTCAATCTCTATCTTACCTGTACCCAACGACAGGGCTTTGAACTTAATGTACTGGTAAACCTTTTTCACCTCCAACAGCTTGGCAGTAACCCGGCGGTCAGGGGTAGTGAGCCCGTTGTTTACAAAGTCGAAGTCATTCGGTTTATCACCGAAGTCTCCACCCAGATAGTATTGGTTGGCAGGCTTTCCATACATATTCAGCCCTTGGTCTACCCAGTCCCATACACATCCGCCAATCATACGCTGTGACTGGTTCTCTATATAATCCCAGTATTCGGCGAGATTGCCCGGAGCATTTCCCATAGAGTGGGCATACTCGCAAAGGAAATACGGCTTATCGGAATCTTGCTGATCAAAAGCTGCCATCCGGGCCATATCCGGATACATATGCGAATCTATGTCCGCCAGTTCATTCTTTCCTTCATAGTGTATCGGACGTGAAGAATCGAGCGCCTTACCCACTTTATACATCTCATCGAAGTTGTCGCCGTTTCCGCCTTCATTACCTAACGACCAGAAGATTATAGACGGGTGATTCCTGTCGCGTTTTACCATCCTATCCATCCTGTCCTTATATGCAGGAGCCCAACTTGGCATACCGCTGATAGAATGATTACCATGATTTTCGCAATCGGCCTCATCCATCACATACAGCCCGTAATAATCATGCAGGGCATACATACGGGGGTCGTTCGGATAATGGCTTGTACGGATTGTATTCAGGTTATGCTGCTTCATCAGCAGGATGTCCTGTATCATAGATTCCACAGGAACGGCCTTACCGAACTGAGGATGAATATCGTGACGGTTTGCTCCTTTGAAGAATACCTGCTCATTGTTTACATATACACGCTTGTTCTTTATCTCGATCTTACGGAAGCCGAATTTGGACGACATCGCTTCCACTACATTTCCATTATTGTCTTTCAGAGTAACAACAGCCGTATAAAGATTCGGCTTTTCTGCCGACCATAGAGTAGGTTTGCTTATTGTAGTCTGCAGATCATAAACCTGTTCCTGTCCGCCTTTCAGAGCCTCTACAGGTTGAGAAAGGCTGGCCACCTCTTTGCCTGCCATATCAAGCAAGGATATATTTACGGTCGCAGGTTGGGACGCTTTCTTATCATAGTTCTTTACTGAAGCATTGACTTTAAATGCCGCACTACTGTAGTCGTCCCCCTTAAACTCGGACTGAAGGAAGTAGTCACGCACATGCACTTTAGGAGTAGCAAACAGGAATACACTCCGATGGATACCACTCAGGCGGAACATGTCCTGATCTTCTATATAGCTACCGTCCGTCCAGCGATATACTTCGGCTGCAATTGTATTGTCTCCGGTTTTTACATAGTCGGTGATATTAAACTCGGCCACGTTGTTCGCACCCTGGCTATAACCCACCTTTTTCCCATTTATCAATACATAAAGCCCGCTATATACTCCATCGAAATGGAGGAATATTTCTTTCCCGTCCCAATCGGCAGGGATTGAGAAATCGCGGCGATACGATCCCACAGGATTTACTTCTATCTCGTTCGTATATCCTTTCTGCGGTTGTATAAAAGGAGGATTGTTTCTGAAAGGATATGTTATATTGGTATATATAGGAGTCCCGTAGCCGTGCATTTCCCAATTGGAAGGTACAGGTATCTCTTTCCATGAAGAAACGTCATAATTCATCTTGTAGAAATCAGCAGGGCGTTCCGACGGCTTTTTCACCCAGTGAAACTTCCAATTGCCATTCAGAGACTTATATAAAGAAGATGCCGGTTCTTCCCAAGGTTTGTCAAAAGTTTTATCCGCTTTGAGACTTTCCAAGGAAGGGAAAGTATAATAAGTAGCATGTCCGGGCTCTTTGTTGATAGCAAAGATAGTCTCGTTCTCCCAATCATATTTACTCGGTTTCTGCTTTACTTCTTTTGGGGCTTTTATGTTGGTCGGAACCAATCTCCATACCTGCGATGATGCCGGCACTTGAAATATACGTGCACCTATTGCATCTTCTCCGGTAAAAGCAATTGCCAGGCCACTGCTTCTGTGCGAAATGCTGTATGCACCGGTTCCGGTGACAGTAAACTTCCATTGCTGGTTTCTGTTTGTCGGATTAGCATCCCATTGTATAATGGGATTTCCGTTGCCAGCCGGTTCATTATCGTTATCAATGCTTTTATTGATAAACGGATTGGTAATAGTATAATAACCACTAGCCAACTTGACTATCTTCCATACCTGACCATGACTATTCTTCACATCTTTGGCCAGATACATATTTGCCGAATTTTCAGGTGCATCACGGTTATCGATAACCAGACCCGAAGGGCTTACCAATTTGTATAAAACATCAGGATTGATTTCCTGAGAGGATACTTTCGTGCTGATAAACAGCAGGCTTATCACAAATAGAAGGTGATAGATTGTTCGTTTTCGCATGCAATTAATTTTTGATGGTTTCCTGGTTTATAAGGTTCATTCTCTATTGGACAAACAAAGATAATCTTTTAACAATTCATATTCAAAAACTTCTCTTTTATTCTTACCAATTGATTATGAATTAAGGGGGTAAATAAAGAGCTGTATAGTTGCTATTTTTAGCTGAAATTTTATCTATACATTTTTTAAGCCTATAGCCTTTAGTTATTAGCTTATAGCTCTTTGAAGTATTGGAATAAGTAGTAAGTTATATGAGATACGAGTAAATAAGACACGAGATGCAAGTTGTTCACTGATGACTGACAAGCTAATTATTAATTTTTCATTATTAATTACTTTCCGTGTTACCTTTGTTACCTTTTTTAAAAGTTACGGAAAAGGCGTTGTTAACTGATATATCTACTACATGTGCTACCTTTTAGATATTTTAACAGAAACAAAACCTTGTCTTTTCTGGCTTTTTGCACTCTGGTAAAATACAAAAAGTAACAAGAAGCAAAACCCGAGAAGGTGTTACTTTTGTTACTTTTTATATCTGGTTCCTATCTATGCAGATAGAAAAAATTATTGCCAATCAATAAAATCCAGAGAAACCCTGTTGAGGAATGCTACTGTCTTATGTATCTCTTTGTACATTACAATATCGTCATTGATAAAAGCTACTTCTTTCCTGTATTCCTTCAGGAAATTTTCGAGGATCGGCGATGTTTTCACCGGACGGCGGAAGTCTATTCCCTGCGCGGCATTCATCAGCTCTATAGCCAGAATATGGTTCAGGTTATCCATTATCTTGAATAATTTGACTGCTGCATTCGCCCCCATACTCACATGGTCTTCCTGCCCATTGGACGATACGATGGAATCGCTCGATGCCGCATAGCAGTACATCTTATTCTGGCTAACCATCGATGCGGATGTATATTGTGGAATCATAAAGCCGGAGTTGACACCCGGGTTAGCGACAAGAAATTCAGGCAATCCGCGAAGCCCCATAATCAACTGAGCCACACGCCGCTCAGAGATATTCCCGAGTTCGGCTAATGCAATCGCAAGAAAGTCGTAAGAAAGAGCCAATGGCTGCCCGTGGAAGTTTCCGCCCGACACGATTTTATCCTCATCTGGAAAAATGGTCGGGTTGTCGGTCACCGAGTTTATCTCTGTCAACAAGACTGATGCCACATAGTTCATTGCATCTTTGGTTGCCCCGTGTACCTGTGGAATACAGCGGAAAGAGTAAGGGTCTTGTACGTGCGCCTTTTCCCGCGAAATAAGTTCACTACCTTCAAGTAGCTTACAGAAGTTGGCTGCTGTGTCGATCTGCCCCTGATGCGGACGCATCTTTTGTATGCCTTCGTAGAACGGGTCTATGCAACCATCGAAGGCTTCGAGTGATAAGGCAGCTATTAAATCCGCTTTCTTTGATATGGCAAATGCACGGAGAATAGCAAAAACTCCGTTAGCACTCATAAACTGTGTCCCGTTGAGCAATGCCAGTCCTTCCTTACTCATCAGGCGGATAGGCTTCCAGCCGAACTCATCCAGTACACTTATTGCCTCACGCTTCTTTCCCTGGTAGTAAACATCTCCCGCTCCAATCAGAGGGAGGAAAAGATTAGCAAGCGGAGCCAGGTCACCCGATGCGCCGAGAGAACCACGATCGCAAACGATAGGGATAATATCATTGTTGAAAAAGTCGATAATACGCTGAACCGTTATCACCTGCACGCCACTATATCCAAGAGACAGGGCATGCGCCTTGAGCAGCAGCATCAGTTTGACAATGACCGGAGATATCTCTTCGCCCACGCTACAAGCATGCGATTTTACAAGATTCTCCTGCAAACGGGTAAGTTCATCGGGAGATATATTCTTGTTGCAGAGCGAACCGAAACCTGTGGTAATACCGTACATCGGCGTTTTCTGCGACTTGATTTTTTCATCGAGGTAATCGCGGCATTTCTGTATACGGTCTTTGGCTTCCGGAGCCAATTCCAGTTTCAGATTTTTGTTTATGATTTGCTCCAGTATCTCGAAGGTTAGTTCACCCGAGCCGATATAATAGACATTCTTCATAGGTTTTACAGTGTTTTATTTACCTTTTCCAGCAAGGCTTGTTCTTTAGCTACAGCCGCCTTTTCCAACCGGCCGCATTCTTCTCTCATACGTGCGACATACTCTTCATCTTTCAATGCGGAGAGATTTATCTTCACGTTCAGTATCGCGCTTAGTACAGCCGTGCGTGCAGTCATCATACTCACGCAAGCATCTGTTATAGCATTCTGGTTGCCATGTTCGGCAACTTCCTCTATAATCTCCATTATAGCAAAAGCTTTACGTGCAACATCCATAGGCACTTCGGCAGCTATCGTAGTAGTAGCCTGTATTTGTTTGCTACGCTCGTCCTTTTCCTCATCAGTTTCTTTCGGAAGTTTGAATGCAGCAAAGACCTGGTCGTAGGCATCCGAATCGGCATCTATATCATGGATAAAAAGAGCGCGATAGTTGTTTGCCGATGCTGCAAGCTTCTTCATCATCTCTTCTTTATCTTCATACTTCTTCTTGCCAATGGTAAGGTTAGCAACCATTTCGGCAAGGGCTGCCGAAATCGCGGCATTCAATGCGGCAATACTACCTCCTCCGGGAACAGGATCATTGCCGGCGGTTTGGGAAAGGAATTCTTTAACTGATAGATTTACAAGCATGGTATCATTTATTTAGTTTGTTTAATATTTCGCTAACTCTGTTATGCACCCTTTCCGGGTATCGCATTTTGTTATAATAAGATGGATTATCTATTAATAGGATCAACTCTGCTATTTCGGAATCACCCAATTCATTTATATTTTGAATATCGATATTTTCATCCTTAATTTTTTTATGGATATAATAATTCAGGCATTCTTCCTGTGTTGCGTATTTCTCTACCATCGTTATAATCGGTATTATATCCCAAGCCTTTGTATAAAAAGGATATAATCCTGCATATACAAGTTCTCGGCAAGCACAATAACGATTCTCTCCGGCCTGATGATTTATAAAATGCATCCATGATTTTGGCTCTAAAGAATGAGGATGAATTATATTGTATATTGTATAAAACTTTTCAGGGAGTTGAGGACTATTTTTTATCTCGGAAATGAATTTTTCCCTTTCTGATTTATCTATAATGAAAAAACCTCTGAAATGAAAAAAGAAGAACAGACCAGTAATAAAAATTACTGATATCAAACAAAATATTTTTATTCCCTTTTTCAAATTAATAAATTATGAAACGACAACATTTCCTTTTTTTATTACTTTCTCTACAATATTCATCCCTATGTGATAAGGCAAAAACTTATATGACGGATATTCCAGAATAACCAGATCGCCTTGCTTGCCAACATCTATACTGCCGGTTTTATCAGCCCTTCCCACTGCTGCCGCTCCGTTTATGGTTAAGGCTGTTACAGCTTCTTCGGGAGATAGCTGCATATAGATACAAGCCAGTGCAAAGAGTAACGGAATAGAGTTCGTAAAACTGCTTCCCGGATTGAGGTCGGTAGCCAAAGCCACTGCACAAGCGGAGTCTATCATATAACGTCCCCGCGCATAATGTTCTTTTAGAGAAAATGCGGTACATGGAAGCAATGTAGCCACTACTCCGCTCTCTGCCAAATCCCCGATTCCATTATCCGAGGCTTGTAGCAGATGGTCGGCAGAAAGGGCTTTCAACTCGGCTGCGAGTTCCGCACCGCCCAGAGTGACAATCTCATCGGCATGTATTTTCAGTTTAAAACCCAGATTGCGGGCTGCAATAAGATATCTGCGTGACTGCTCTATATCAAATACATTTTTTTCACAAAAGATGTCGCAGCATTCAGCAAGGTCTTTTGCCTTTACTTCGGGCATTACGTCTTCAATCATATAGTCAAGGAAGTCGTTCTCCCGTCCTTTATATTCCGCAGGAGTAGCGTGCGCCCCCATAAAGGTGCTGACAATATCCACGGCATGTTCTTCATTCAGCGATTTCATGACTTCAAGTTGCTTCAACTCGGCTGCTTTATTCATACCGTATCCGCTCTTTCCTTCAACGGTAGTGACACCCATTGCCAGCATACTGTTGAGACGTTTCCGGCCTGAATCTTTTAATTCATCGAACGAAGCATTGCGCGTCGCTGTCATCGTGTTGTGAATACCACCTCCGCGCTCCATAATAGACATATAACTGTCGCCACGCATACGCCACGAGAATTCTTCTTCGCGGTATCCACCGAATACGAAATGGGTATGGGAATCCACAAATCCGGGAAGTACAGCCTTGCCCGTAGCGTCAACTACTTCATGGTCGGGAAAATCGGATAGAGGCGGACAATTGGCATCCTTTCCCACATAGGTGATAATGCCGCCGGTAATGATAACCGTTCCGTTCTCTATCACTGAAAGATCGGACATCTCCTTTCCTTTCTTTGCTGAAAATCCGCTACAAGTAACTAGTTGCGCTGCGTTCTTTATAATAATATTCCCCTGCTTCATTTTGAATCTTTAAATTTTGAAACATGAATTGAAAATCGGCATAAGCCAAATCTTTAAATCCTACTTTATTCCATCAGATGGGTTTCCAATACCTGCTTTGTAGAAAAGCCTTCCAAACCAAGGTAATAGGCAGCCGTATCTATCAGCGCATCCATAGGAACAAGGCCGATAATCTCTGCCCCTACAATGGTTACTCCGTAGCGGTTAGCCTCGATGCGTACCAACTCGTGTGCACGATAGATAGCTGTCTTCGTAAAATCGGTTAGGTTCATCGATACCTGTACAATACCCCTGTCGGTAAGCTCCACACCCATCGCCTTACAGAATCGAAGTCCACCACCGAGGAAACGTACTTTTTTGGCAATGGCATCGGCTATTTCCAGCTTATCTGTATTCAGGTTCACATTGTATGCTACTAACGGCATGCGTGCGCCTATAACGGTTGCTCCGGCAGTAGGATGCGGCTGTGCAGGGCCGAAATCAGGTCTCCATTCAGCCAATTGCATTTTATCTTTCAAGCCTTCAAATTCACCTTTGCGGATAGTAGCCAGGTTTTCGCGATGTGGCGCAGATGCAGCTTTCTCATACAGATAAACGGGCAGGTTGTATTTGTCGGATACTTCTTTGGATACTTCTTTGGATAGATTAATCGTCTCTTCCATCGACACATTGCGAATAGGGATAAACGGTACTACATCCACCGCACCCATACGTGGATGCTGCCCTTTGTGATGGTTAAGGTCGATAATTTCTACGGCAATGCCGATAGCTTCTATTATAGCTTTCTTTAAAGCTTCGGGTTCACCTACTACGGTTACTACCATACGGTTATGGTCTTTATCTGTACTGTAATCGAGTAGCTTTACACCTTCTTTTGCTCGGAAAGCATTCGCTATCTTTTCTACTTTTTCCAAATCGCGCCCTTCGCTGAAATTGGGCACGCATTCTACGATTTTGTTAGTGCTCATGGTATGTTGTTTTTATCCTTTAGGTTCTTTCCCCAATTTCTCATAATCATCCCTTGTCATTATAACAAGCAATTCATTCTCGCAGTCCCAGATACTTACATAATATCGGGACATTACAATATGCTGCTTCCAGCCGGCAAACTTCGCATATAGCATCAGTGTGCATATATCGGTAGCTGTGATAAATTCGTCTGTTCCTTCTGCATGAGAATGTACCGAAGCAACAGCCTCCTGCTCATCATCGAACATAATGGGAATAAGGTTGCGATGAAGTTTTTCTTTCTCTATCAGGTTATTATCTTTGTCGAAGACCATCAGGTAATCGTTCCCGAAAAGAACTGTACCCGTTACTTTGGGCGCTGTGAGAGCATATACGATCTTTTCTCCTCCTTTATTTGTGGGGATCAGATTCAGACTGGTATTGTTATAAGCCTTGAATAATGTATCCCGCTGCACTTCTTCGAAAGCTTTTGTGCGGATGGTATATAACTCTTTCTCAAAAGTCTTGAAATCTCTTTCTTTAAAATCTATAGTAGCAGTTTCGACTATACTGATATCGCCAAAAGACACAACACCAAGAACTCTCGGATTATTCCCTTTGGAAAAGACCAGGCATTTGGGTTTATTACCATCCATAAAGGAGAAGTAGCCTCCTATCCGGTGAGGTTCTTTATAGCTTTTGGAAAATATATCTGTTCCACTCCACGCAGCCTTTTCGAGCTGATACAGGTATTTTCCTTCTATAGTGATATCCATGGCCACTTTAGCCAGATCCAGTTGGGAGAAAGAGTTTAGTGAAATAAACAATAATATCAGAGTTACTAGTTTCTTCATTATTTACAAAGTTGCTTTATATATTCATCATCTGCCAGATAAGGCATCGTGATATGGTATCCGTCTTTATGGGATTGATTGAACGATTCGCAGGTTTCTATTGCATTTCCATTCCTTGCCCACGAACGGCGGGCAACACCTCCCATCACATCCCACAACATAGATGAACGAATAATATCGTCAATTCGTTCACTGCCATCGCAAACTAATCCGAATCCTCCGTTTATCGACTTGCCAATTCCGACGCCTCCTCCGTTGTGAAGTGCAACCAGACTCATACCACGGGCAGCATTTCCGGCAAAGCATTGCACAGCCATATCAGCCATTACATTGCTGCCGTCTTTTATATTTGCCGTTTCGCGGAAAGGGGAATCGGTACCGCTTACGTCATGGTGATCTCGACCGAGCATGATAGGGCCTACTTCACCATCGCGTACCAGTTGGTTGAATTTCAGGGCAATATTCATACGCCCTGAAGCATCCTGATAAAGGATACGCGCCTGTGTACCTACTACCAATTGATTTTTCTCCGCATCGCGAATCCAGTCGTAATTGTCTTTATCTTGTCCTCTTCGTGCAGGGTCTATACATTCCATTGCCGCATGGTCGGTCTTTATCAGGTCTTCATGTTTTCCGCTCAGGCACACCCAGCGGAAAGGACCGTATCCGTAATCGAATAATTCGGGACCCATAATATCCTCAACATAAGATGGCCATATAAATCCGTCTTTTTCATCTATACCGTTTTTAGAAATCTCTTTTACCCCGGCATCATATATTGCTTTCATAAAAGAATTACCATAGTCAAAGAAATAGGTACCTCGGTTTACGAGCTTACGGATCACTTCGAAATGGCGTCTTAACGATTCATCCACCAGCTTGCGGAAAGTGTTCCTGTCTTTTTTCAATAAACGTGTACGCTCCTCAAAAGAGATTCCGACAGGACAATATCCCCCTTCGTATGCAGCATGGCAGGATGTCTGGTCGGATAGTAGATCGATGTGTATCTGATTTTTTTGAGCATATTCAAGCAGGTCGACAACGTTGCCAAGATAGGCGATTGAGCAAGACTTACGCTCCCTTTTGGCTTTCTTAGCTAATTTAAAGGTTTCACCCGCATCCAAAACAATATGATGCACCCAACCCTGATTATAACGGGTTTCTATCCGAGAATAATCCACCTCAGCCGTAATAGATACCGCTCCTGCTATATCGGCAGCTTTTGGCTGAGCACCGCTCATACCTCCGAGACCGGAAGATACAAAGAGGTAACCATTCAGGTTTTTGTTCTGCGAAATACCCAGTTTCAACCGTCCGGCATTCAGCAGCGTATTAAATGTACCATGTACAATTCCCTGGGGCCCTATATACATCCATCCGCCAGCAGTCATCTGTCCATAATTAGCAACACCCATCTGTGCGGCAATCTCCCAATCGGCCTGATTATCGAACATGCCGACCATCATAGAATTAGTTATGATAACACGAGGTGCATCCGGTTTCGATTTGAACAAACCTAAAGGGTGTCCCGATTCTATAACGAGGGTTTGCTCCTGCGTCAATATCTCCAGATATTGCTTTATCAGGTGGTACTGCATCCAATTTTGACATACCTGTCCGGTTTCGCCATATGTAACCAGTTCGTAGGGATAAAGAGCTATATCGAAGCACAGATTATTATCTATCATCACCTGAAAAGCCTTTCCTTCTATACAGTTTCCCTTATACTCATCTATTGGCTTCGGATAAATATCTCCTTCAGGACGGTAGCGGTATCCGTATATACGCCCCCGGGTTTTCAATTCTTTCAGAAATTCGGGAGCTATAGTTTCATGAAGTTCATTAGGTATGTATCGTAAAGCATTCTTGAGAGCAATTCTTGTTTGGGCAGGAGTCAGTTTGTATCCCCGGTCGGGAGCACGGCGTATTCCTTCAATGAAAGAAGGATATGCAGGCAGCTGGTTATTGAGTCTGATTTCCATGATTGTTTATTCTATATTGTATTTTTCGAAGATAAGATTTATATTTTTCCCGATGAAAATATTTGATATATTTCTAAGCATGTTTAACGACAATTTTCATAATAAAAAAGCCTCAATTGAATATTTTAATAAAAATGAAGGCTGGTATCAGTAGATACCAGCCTTCAAATATATCAAAACGTCAAAATATCACTTGAGATTTTGTAGATATTCCGAGAGATTTATATCCCTGTCGAGATTCATCTTCTTTCGCAATCTGTATCTGTTTACCTCTACCCCACGTGTAGATATATTCAATAAAGGAGCTATCTCTTTCGTTGAAAGGTTCATATACAAGTAGGCACACAATATTTTATCATTCCGGCTCAGCCCCGGAAAGCGTTCATCCAGTAGCCTGAAGAAATCCTGATGCACAAGGTCGAAATTGGATTTAAATACCTCAAAATCCGTATCATGTTCTATATTGCTATTGATCTGACTTATAAGCCTTACTACCTTTTGTTTTATTATGTTTACTTCTTTCTCTTCATCTATAGATTTTGATATACTCAACGCATTCTTTTTAACATCTTCAAGAATTTCATTTTTACGGATTACATTCAGCATATATCCACTGAGTTCCTGTGTTTTATATCGTAATTCAGTTTTCAAGTTTTCGTTCTGAAGTTCATATATTTCCTGATCTTTCAGCTTGGTTTCCTCTTCATAACGCTTGGTTTGCGCTATCAATTCTTCACCTTTCTGGTATATTATCTTCTTTTGTTTACTTATTGTCTTTTTATACAGAACAAATAAGAAAATGATAATTATCAGGAAATAGAATATATACGCCAAAGAGGATCTATACCATGGGGGGAAAATCATAAAGCTAACAGAAGCTGTATTTGTCGAATCCGCACTCCCGTTTACAAATGCTTTTACTTCAAACACATACTTTCCTTCTGACAAATTGGTATATTCTTTCGATGCGATGGATGACGGCAGGCTCCATTCATCATCGACTCCTTTAAGCCTGTATACATATAGTATGTCCGATGTCTGTGTAAAGTCTGTTGCTGCAAAATTTATCTTTATTGAATTTAAAGAATAAGGCAAAGAAACAAGTGCAGTAGCCTGCCCTGTACTGATAATACTATCATTCCGGCTACTGGAAAGGTTTTTTATATAAGTCTTTATATTTTTTAACTTATAGATATCTTTTGTCAAATCTATCTTTATGAAAGCATTATCTACAGATATAACCGCAGATTTAGAATCGGGCAGATAAACATTCTCGTGATTAATTATCAGTTCATTGGACAGTCCCCAGTTGTATATGGAAGCATTATAACCATTAGGCGAATATTTCCTGAATTTCAGCTTACTGTCTGTCACAAACCATATATTCTTCAGTTTATCTACAAATAAAAACTCATAATACCGGGGACCTTCAAGCATTGATTCGAGTTGTGTATATTTGTCGAAACTATCTGTGATACGGCTATACTGGTAAATTCCATCCAGCCCGCAGATAATAAGATTATTGTCAACCTTCCGGAAAAACAGGTTTTCACTGGTTCTCGAACTACCTAATGTATATTCTTTTCTGTTGGTTATACCATAGAATACAGAATCGAAAGTTATCTTTTCCACTTTCTGTTTATCATTTACTAACCAGAAACTATAAGGATTTTCGTCATCTTCAATGAATCCCCGACTCGAATTGTTAAAATTCTCCACCCTATGCGATGGCGCCCATCTGCCATTCTTTTTCTCTATTATATCCAAGCCGAAATAACTTCCTGCTATCAGTTTATCCTTATCCGGAGCTATCGGATGAGTTTCCCATATCCCGGGTATATTTATCTTATATGTTCCGTTGGCATTTATAACCATAATTCCATTATCCCCGGAGCAGAAGAGAGAATTATCGTATTCCAACATCGACCAGATCTGACCTTCCGATCCCTTTATTAACCGGCAAGTGCCATCCGGTTCAGATTTATACAATCCTTGATTAGTACCCAGATAAAATTCATTTCTGTAAAGGGCCGAACAATATCCGGTGCCGATGGGAGAAACAGTGGCATAAAGGTGGCTTACCGGAGTATTCAGATCTATAAGGCCAATACCTTTGTCGAGCCCCAGCCAAAGATTATTGTCTTTATCGAAAAATGAACTCAGAATAGTATTGTTCTTCAGGCCATTATCAAGATTATAAATTTCTTTAAATCGAGGATTCTTTAAATCGAAAAGCAGAGTTCCGCTCTGGACTGAACCTAACGCAACCACCGAACCGAGTATAGAGGTACTGAACATCTGGTTGGTAGAGATAAAATCATCAGCGACAGAATGTACCCGTTGTATACTATTATTATCCAGTAAATACAGGCCAAATTGTGCAGTAGTCACCAATAACCAATTCTCATATGGAAGAATACTGACTAGCTTATGAGACAATAGAGAAGAAGATGTGGGTAAAAATTCCATCTTATTATCTTTATTCAAAAAAAAGATTCCTTCTGTAGTGCCTATATATAACTTCCCTCCTACTATGCCCGAACAATCTATCTTTTTATCTATAGCTATAGTTCTTATCCCGAGGCCGTCTTTATACATATGTATATGCATATCACTAATGAAATATATAATATTATCGTTCAGTAATATCTTCCACACTTCTCCTGTCCAACCGGTAATTTTTTCTGATAAAGATTTGTATTCCAAAAATCCCATCTGATTAGGTGCAAAGTAGCCAAACTCAGAACTTCCGCCTACAAATATTTTATTATTGACAATTTTTAACGAACGTAAAATCCTGTTCCTGATTGGATATAAAGACCAGTTAACTCCATCAAATTCAAGTAGTCCGTTATTATTCGCACAGTATATCCATCCGTTTTCAGATTGATCTATCATCCAGTTCTGAGGCCCTGCCTCATACTGCCCGCGTTCATAATTAATAACTTTCCGTTTCCATACAGGGTTTGCATAACTATATGCAGACACAAGAAAAGCTATGATTAGAATATATATATATTTCATGTCGATTTAAGATATATGCACAAAAAACCCTATTCCAAATAATTTTTTCAACTATTTGGAATAAGGTTTTCCGATGATGTACAACTCGTATTTACTCTCTCTCTCTCTCTCTCTCTCTCTCTCTCTCTCTCTCTCTCTCTCTCTCTCTAACAAAAAGTATTTAATCGCCAAATTATCAGCAAATAAAATGACAGAACAAAATGTCGTATTATTCAATTTTTGCCTCATTAATATATAAATCGTTATCTGTCAATTTGGTTACACATGTAATCATTATGACTGCCGATAGTCTTATTCAACGCTCAAAATAGTCGTAATTTGCAGTCATTAGCTATTCAAACAGATTTCCTTAAACCACTGTTTGAATACTATCGAATCCAAATATACAATATTAATTGTTAAATAAAACACAAACAACAGAATTATTTACATAACTAACTATCTATCAACAATAAATAAAACAAATGTAGTAGTATTGTAGTATTCATTTATATTCATTTTTGAGTTTTTGATGTATTAAAAAATTATAAAAAAAAATAGAAGGGGAGTATGTTTGCAAGAGATTCTTGAAAAGGCTCTAAAAACTATTAATTAAATCAACCTTAAATTAACAATCATGAAGAGAGAACCCATCTTTTGGAAAATTTTATTCATTCTTCCTCTATTTCTTTTTTCTTCGCTGGCTGTATTCGGACAAACGTCTGAAATAAAAGGAACTGTAACAGATGCAGCTACAGGAGAAACGTTAATCGGTGTATCAGTCTCCGAGAAGGGGACCACAAATGGTACTATGACCGATCTGGACGGTCAGTATTCTATTAAAGTTCCATCCGGAGCTACTTTGATATTTACATATGTCGGATATGTAACTCAGGAAAAGCCCGCTACGGGAGGCACAATAAATGTAGCCTTAAACCTCACTCAGCAGATGCTGGATGAAGTAGTGGTCATCGGATATGGTGTTCAGAAAAAAAGTGTGGTTACAGCCGCAATCAGTAGTGTAAAGTCTTCTGATATTGAAAAACTGACCCCTTCACGTATAGAGAATGTACTGAAAGGCCAAGTATCCGGTGTACAGGTTACGCAAGGCTCAGGACAACCGGGCAGTGGTTCTACTGTCCGCATACGTGGTATCGGTACTACCGGCAACAGTGATCCCCTATACATCGTAGACGGAATGGCCGTAGACGGAGGTATCACTAACCTGAACCCTTCCGATATTGCATCAGTGGAAATACTGAAAGACGGAGCATCGGCTGCTGTATACGGATCGCGTGCAGCGAATGGTGTTGTTCTGATAACGACCAAAACAGGAGTAGCAAGAAAACCTAAGATCAGCTATGACATGAGTTATGGATTCCAAAACCCATGGAAGAAAAAAGCTGTCCTCAACTCGGAACAGTACATGGTACTGGTTAACGAACTGTATTTAAACAACGGAGAAGCCCTACTCTACTCTTCCAAGGATATTGCCGATGCACGGGCAGGACTAACTCCGAATACCGACTGGCAGGAAGAGGTATTCAATAAAGACGCTCCGGTACAAAATCATCAGATCAGTATCTCCGGCGGAAATGACAAACTTTCATATTATCTGTCTTTCGGTTATTTTGACCAGGAGGGTATTATCGGCGGTAACTATAAAGCTTCAAATTACAAACGCTGGAGTGTTCGCAGCAACAACACTTACGAAGTATACAACGCGGAAAAAGAGCGCAGTTTCCTCAATAAATTGAAAATTGGTTCGAACGTTACTTATTCCCGAGGTAAAAAAATAGGGATAGGTACAAACGATGTATTCGGCACAGTATTGGGTAGTGCAACTACTTTACCCCCTAACCTGAGCGTATATCTGTCGGAAGATGACGGAAAAGCATTACTCGAGAAACATCCGTATGCAGTTAAAGCAAAAGACGGCCGTGTATTAACTCCGGCTCCGGCTTACTTCCAGGAAATTCGGAATCCGATTGGTTTGATGTTACGTCCTGACAAGAGCTACGATAATGAAGACAAATTCATCGGAACGTTCTGGGGCGAATTAAATCTGTATAAAGGCTTGACATTCAAAAGCAGTTATGGTTTCGACCTCGCATTCTGGGGCAATGACGGCTACAGATTCCCTTATTATCTATCCGATAACTCGGCTGCATCGAATGAAGACCCTGCCAAATCGGAAGTATGGTCGAGCATGAACCGTGGAGCTACATGGCAGATAGAAAATACGCTGAACTATAACTTCAAAATAGGAGAAGACCACTCCTTCACTATCCTTGCAGGACAATCGGCCCGGGAATACTCTGTACGTGCCGTTAGCGGTAGCGGATATGAGCATATCTCTTACGACCCTTCCATGATGGTGATCGACGCAACGCGTGGTGATGCTACTAAAGGTGGCCGCCGCAGTGGAGGTAGCGCATCCAGCACAACTCTGGCCTCTTATTTCGGACGTTTAGATTATAACTTTGCCGAGCGCTATATGCTTCAGGCAACAGTACGTCGTGATGGTTCCGACAAATTTGGTAGTAATAACAAGTGGGGAACATTCCCATCCTTTTCGGTAGGTTGGAATGTGCTTAACGAACCGTTTATGAAAGATATTACTCCAGACTGGTTCCACAATATGAAGCTGAGAGGCAGCTGGGGTGTCAACGGTAACCAGAGGATCGACGCCTATGCATACATGAGTCTGATGGATGGTGGGCAAAACTACTATTTCGGAGACAATATGTACTATGGTATAAGCAGCGGCCGCCTTCCAAATCCCGACTTAAAATGGGAAGAAAGCAAACAAACCGATATAGGACTCGATCTAGGCTTCCTGAGAAATTCCCTTACACTGACAGTAGACTATTACAAGAAACGCACTGTGGGTATGCTTCGCGAAAAGCCAACTCCCAGCTACGTAGGATTGAAACCTCCTTTCGCCAATTCAGGTACAATGGATAATTCCGGTTGGGAATTTGACGTGAGTTACCGTGGCGAAATACAAGACGTAAACTTTGGTGTAAAAGCGAATGCATCTTATATGAAAAATACATTGGTGGATTACGGTAATGCCAGCGGAGAGAATTCATGGGGAAATGTTGGCGCAGCCGGTGTTGAAAACTTCATCTATCAAAAGAACGGAATGCCTAGCCCGTATTTCTACGGATATCGTACCGATGGAATATTACAGACCCAGGAAGAAGCCGATGAATATAACTTCAAATACGGAGGGAATGCCAAACCGGGTGATGTACGCTTTAAAAACCTCAATGGAGATGATAAAATCGACGATGAAGACAGAGATATGATCGGTAAGCCAAATCCGGACTGGACATTTGGTCTTACTCTCAATGCAGAATGGAAAGGACTCGACTTCTATGCATTCTTCCAGGGAGTTACCGGAAATGAAATTTTCGATATATCAAAACGTTCGGATATTCCGCGACAAAACCTACCGGCATGGATGCTCGACAGATGGACCGGACCTGGTACATCAAACAAGATCCCTCGCCTTGTTGCAGGTGAAGACAACCGTAACTGGCGCGCATCCGACCTGTATATCAAAAACGGCGCATATTGCCGTTTGAAAAATATACAGTTGGGATATACAATTCCGGCATTCATTACACGAAAAGCCGGCATTGACCGCCTTCGTATATATGTAGCGGCCGAGAACCTGCTCACCTTTACCAAGTATGATGGTTTTGACCCTGAAATCGGAGATGGAGATATGGGGGTTGACAAAGGCATCTACCCACAAGCACGTACTATAACATTAGGCGCCAGCATTTCCTTCTAATTAAGAACCATGAAAACAATTACAAATATGAAACATATATTTTCGAAAAAAAGCAAATATACAATGCAACGCATTTGTACATGGGGACTAGGTGCTCTCCTTCTGGCGTTGCCCTCTTGTGGAGAAGACTTCCTTACCGTCTATCCTACAAATCAGGTTGCAGCAGGCGCTCCTGCTACAAAAGACGTGATTGAACAAATGCTCACATCTTCTTATCAGATTCTTTTGATGGATAACTATGCAAACGGGTCCATTGCCAGCGTGACTATTTTCGGAGATTTCCGTTCCGATGACATCTACAAAGGAGGAGGTGATGCTACCGACCAGCCGGCTTACTATTATATGTCACAATATAAAAGCAACTCTGTAGATATACCTACAGGATGGTGGAGCATCTATTATACAGGGCTACAACGTTGCAACAGTACACTGCAAGCCTGTGACAATGCAATAAGCGGATCAGCCGCAGAAATAAGCCGGCTTAGAGCAGAAGCACATACGCTGCGGGCATACTATGTACACCTACTTTGGAAAGCATGGGGTAATATCCCTTATTATGATGTTCCATTGGCGCCCCCTTATCTGGCTCCTCAACTTTCTGCCGACGACGTGTATCAGAAGATTATCGCAGACCTGGATGCCGCCATTAATACAGAAGAGTTGCCAATGAATACTACAGGGGCAAATGCATCACGTATCAACAAAGCAATGGCTATGATGACCAAGGCCCGTGTGGTTATGTATCAGAAAGACCAGACAAAATATGCTCAGGTGCTTGAAGATATGAAAAAGATCATTGGTAGCGGAGAATTCGACCTGATCAAAAAAAGTCCTGACACAAAACTCACTGATAATCCGATAGAATGGATGTTCCTTCGTGAAGGTGAATTTTGTAAAGAATCCATCTTTGAAAGCAATCAACTTTCCGAAGGTAAAACATGGGGAAATTCATGGACTGGATATGGAAGTTATCTGCCCAGGGTAATTTCCGCACGCTCTCTTAAAGATTCGAAAGGCATGTTTGCCTTTGGCTGGGGTTGGTGTCCTGTACAACCTGATGCTTATGCTATTTTCAATGAGGCTGGAGATTATCGTAAAGATGCAAGTGTTATCCAGTGGCCGAGTGGCACATACGAAGCAGGTTATCAAAATACCGGCCTGTTCCTGCGCAAATATACCGCACGTGTGGGATATAACCAGAATACAACGGGAGATGCCGACCTCAATTTCGACAACAACACGCGTATATATCGCTTGGCCGAAACTTACCTGAATGCAGCAGAACTTAGTTTCTACGCAGGAGGCGAAGGAGCGGCAAAACCCTATTTGGACGCCATCCGCGACCGGGCCTTCGGAGATGTGAATCATCGGATACCTGCTACCCTCAACAATATTAAGCTGGAGCGGCGTCGCGAATTATTCGGTGAAGGTAACCGCTTCTGGGATCTTGTACGTTGGGGAAGCGATGAAAAAGGCCGTGATATAAAAACTGTGCTTTCTGTAACCGACGATACATACAAGATGAACCGTACATGGGATGATACAAAAAAATATCTGCCATTGCCTAAAAACGAAATAGATGTAACCAAGGGTACAGAATTTGAGATAAAACAAAATCCCGGATGGGAATAATTATTCAAAATGAGAATCATTATGAAAACATTAAATAATTTCCACATTAAATATAAAAATATGGTGCGCAATATTACCACCGGGATCATAGCCTTGTGCTTTCTCCTTACGGCCTGTTCTCCCCAGGAGGACGACAGCTATAAACTCGGAGGCTCACAGGTAGAGATACCTCAAAACCTAAAGATAACCGCAGTTGACAATGATAATGAAGTAGTTATCACTTTCGACCCTATGACCATAATAGATGGCGATGATGTGCTGGCTGTGCAATTTTCGTCTGCCGAAGCAGGAATTAATTTTACTGTAAAAGATGCCAGTACAACCGTTCTGAAGAAAAAAGTATACCGCAGTGGCGAATACACCCTCTATGTAGCAGCAATAACCCGTGCAGGAACAGGCATACCTCGCGAGATACCATTTACTGTAGCTAAAAACCTGTTATTGGAAACATTAAGTGAGAGTGTATTACCCGAAGTGGTAAAATACAACATTACTGATGCTGCGCATCAGGAAACATTCTACAAGAACGAACTTTATATAGAAAAGAATAGTATAATCACACTTGCCGGAGCTATAGGTAATGAAGATGTTATTGTGAATCTCGATTTCTTCGAAAGAGAGAATGCTACTTCAGCCAAATTTATAGGTGAAAGTGGTGTGTATTCTATCTATTGGAATCCTGTACGCAAGAATGTTATTATCGAGCCTACGATTGCGATAGAAGCGCCTAATTATTATGTGTTTACAGGACCGGGCATCGGTTATCCAACCACTGTGTCATCAGAAGACATCAAAGCGGCCTATGGGGCTGGCGATGGCCGTTACACGACTGAATGGGATCCGGGTAAAAGTATCCGTAGCCGTGTGGTTATGCGTAGTACCGGTGAGAATACATATCAGGCGACTATCTGCATTAATGAAGGTGCAACTTTCAAACCTTTCTCAAATACCAACTGGGGTAATGATGTATTCAAAGCCGAAAATTGTACATTCACAGGTTCCGCTATATTTAAAGATGCAGGCGACTGGTCGCCTAATGGCAATCTGGATAAAAACGCTTATTATCGTATAACTGTGAACTCTTCAACGAAGGCCGTAGATATCAAGAAAGTGAGTGCAACAGGCGAAGTGTTACCGGATGATACAGAAGAACCGTCAAGTCCCGATACACCAATCGTTTCAAGTATCTTTAGCGTAACAAATGCTACAAGCAAAGAAATAGACGGAGAGGCAATCCTATCCATGTTCCATACTTTGAAAAATGGTGATGAATATACTCCTAGCGGAGGATTGGCTAAAGCCTTGTTTAATGTTGATTTCTTTACAAAAACAACAGATGGGAAACTGAAGTTCTTAGGAGAGGATGGTAACTACCGCTTATTATATAACCCTATCCGTAATAATGTAATCATAAGCGCGGAAGAACCTAAACATCCTGAATATATGTTCATATCAGGTGTCGGACTCGGTTATCCTACAAAAGTATCTGCTGCTGTAATCAGCTCGGTTTATCCAGACAAAGGAATCGCAACCCTTGATAACTGGGACTTTAGCAATGCAATGGAATTTATCCTCATGCGAAAGGTAAGCGACAATGTCTATCAGGCTACCGTAATGATGCCTTTCGAGAAAAAATATTGGTGGGACGGAGGACCTTATGCTTCATTCAAAATTTATACAGCTACTGCTGCTGAAGCTGCAAATGAAAAAGGTGCGAAATTCTTCTCCGAAGCAGGGGGTATTACAGGAACTGCTACCGGTATAGTTACAGAAATCCTTGACATTCCGGAAGATAACAATATGGATATTTTTGCAAAATTACCGGCTGCCACATTGCGTATCACAGTTGATATGAATGCAAAATCGATGAAAGTAGACAATATCGTATTACCATAAGTCCACAACTAAATCATTCTTCAGTAAGGTATTGAAAACCTTACTGAAGAATTTTAACCCAATAATAATGAAACATATATTTTTATTCATATCAGCCATTCTATTATGCTCATTATCCGCTTGCGCTAAAGATAATTTCAATGGAGAAGAAGAACCGGAGAAACCCGATGGATATGCTCCTGAAGGCTATAGTCTGGTATGGAGCGATGAGTTCGATAATACTTCCAACGGGCTACCGGATAATAAATGGTGGTTCGAGACCGGAAATAACGGTTGGGGAAATAACGAACCCCAATACTATATCGATAGAGTATTGGGAAATGATACCGTAGCTAAAGTACAGAACGGAATGCTGACCATCACAGCTCATAAACTGACTGTACCACATGAAGGGGCCGATATCATCTCGGCACGTATGAATACAGTAGAATCATGGAAATACGGCTACTTCGAAATGAGGGCTAAAGTACCCGGAGGAAAAGGTACCTGGGCAGCCTTCTGGATGATGCCGAAAAACTTTCAAAGCTGGCCTCTGGACGGAGAAATCGACATTATGGAATATGTAGGCTATCGTCCGGATGTAACACAGGCCTCGGTACACACCAAGGACTACAACCACGTAGCAGGTACAGAAAAAACAGCTACACGCACAGCTCCGGGAGCCGAGCGTAAATTTTATACTTACGGGCTGCTCTGGACAGAAGACAGGATAACAGCCTATATCGACGGTGTCGAATATTTTTCATTTGCCAATGACCATGCGAATAATAAAAACACATGGCCGTTCAATGAACCATTTTATTTAAAATTAAATCTGGCAATAGGCGGCAACTGGGGAGGGCTGGAAGGGATAGACCCTGATATATTCCCTGCCCGCTACGAAGTAGAATATGTCAGAGTATATCAAAAAGCAAAATAAATAATATGAATTATATGATCAACATACCAATCCTGTCGCTTACTATCGCTTCCTTATTTGCATGTAGTGATGGCTCCGAGAATCCCCCGGCTGAAGATCCGAAAGGCGACGTTTCAATGTATGTAACTACCAGCAACCGCTCGCAGGATTTCAAGAAACAGGCTGTGGATTTCAGCGATGAGCAGTCTGCGATGTCTATCACATTGAAACCCACGGAACGTTTTCAGACGATGGACGGGTTCGGAGCTGCCGTAACAGGCTCCAGTGCATTCAACCTATTGAAAATGACAGCTGAGAACCGTAAAAAATTTCTTACAGAGACATTTTCTCCTACAGAGGGAATGGGATACAGTTATATCCGTGTTGCCATCGGTTGTTCCGATTTTTCACTGAGTGAATATACCTGCTGGGACGATAAGGAAGCCGGATTTGGCTTGACTCCGGAAGAAACCGACTATGTCATCCCCGTATTGAAGGAAATAATCGCTATCAACCCTACTATAAAGATACTGGCATCTCCCTGGACTTGTCCCATATGGATGAAAGAACGGGTAGATGATAACCCATGGACAGGCGGACACCTGAAGAAAGAGTATTACGGAGACTATGCTGATTATTTCATTAAATGGATACAGGCATTCAAGGCTCAGGGGATAAATATTACATCCGTTACTCCACAAAACGAACCTTTGAATGATGGCAATTCGGCATCACTCCATATGGACTGGGAAGAAATGGGCGAGTTTGTCAATCTGCATCTTGCACCCAAAATCAAGGCATCGGGACTTGGAACAAAAGTCTATCTGTACGACCACAACTATGACGTAGCTGATTATCCCCTCAACATTTACAAAAGCGGAGTAGATAATGACGTAGTGGCAGGGGCGGCATTCCACGATTACGGAGGGCAGATAGATGCGCTTAACTACGTCCACCAGCAAGCCCCCGGCAAGGAGCTTATCTTTACGGAAACGTCCATTGGCACATGGAACAACGGACAGGATCTCTCCGTTCGCCTGATGGCAGATATGGAATATGTAGCTCTGGGTACAGTAAACCGCTGGTGCAAAGCCGTGATTGTATGGAATCTGATGCTCGACAGTGATATGGAGCCTAATCGTCCGGGAGGTTGCCAGACCTGCTATGGCGCAGTAGACATTTTCAGGGGTAACTTCAAGGACATAAAACGGAATTCGCATTATTATATTATTGGTCATCTGGCTTCAGTAGTGAAGCCGGGAGCTACCCGGATAGGTTCGGAAGGTAATACCGAGTCGGGCATTATCTATTCGGCTTTCGAAAATACCGATGGCACATATGCTCTGGTATTGATGAATAATACCAGCGGGAACAAAAAGATTACGGTAAACAGTGGCTCTAAAAAGTTTACTTACGAAGTTCCTTCAAGAGGTGTAGTATCTTATCGCTGGACAAAATAGAGCCTCTTACAGGCTATCCCTAAAGAAGTAAATTGTAGTAAAAAAAATAAGTTATGAAAGTAAGGAAACTAGGATTATTAGGTGCATTTATCCTGTCCGGGATATTCCCGGCGGGCTATGCCCAGAATAATATTGAAAAACGGGTCGAGGATCTGTTATCCAAGATGACGCTGGAAGAAAAAATAGGGCAAATGAATCAGGTCAGCTTCTTCGCTGTCGATGATAAAGCAATCGCCCAATACAGCGACGATGACATGGATACATTCCTCGTCAGGATGGGTATTGCCGGAGGACAAGGGCAGAAGAAGCCTTCCGAAATGACCAAAGCAGAGAAAATAGCCCTTATCAAGGCCGAAGCAGCCAAGATGCTGGATAATAATATCACCCAGCCGATCAGGGATGGAAAAATAGGCTCATTACTGAATATTACCGATCCGGTGATGGTGAATAGACTGCAAAAGGCAGCGATGGACGAGAGCCGCCTGGGAATACCTATGATTATCGGGCGTGATGTCATACACGGATTCAAGACAATATTCCCTATACCATTGGGACAGGCTGCTTCATTCAATCCGCAACTGGTAGAAGACGGTGCACGCATAGCAGCCATAGAAGCCCGTTCGACAGGTGTAAACTGGACTTTTGCCCCTATGCTCGACATCTCGCGTGATGCCCGTTGGGGACGTATTGCCGAGAGTCTGGGAGAAGACCCTTATCTGGGAGGGCAACTGGGAGCCGCTATGGTAAGGGGCTTTCAGGGCAACGGTAATCTGGGTGATCCTAACGCTATCGCAGCCTGCGTAAAGCATTTTATCGGTTACGGTGCAGCCGAAGGCGGACGTGACTACAATAGCACAAATATACCTCCGCACCTGATGCGCAATATATATCTGCCTCCTTTCCACAATTCCATCAAGGCGGGTGCGGCCACATTAATGACCTCGTTCAACGACAATGACGGAATCCCGGCATCAGGGAACGATTATATTCTGAAAAACATCCTTCGTGACGAATGGAAATTCGATGGTTTCGTTGTATCGGACTGGGCTTCGATAGGCGAAATGATCGCTCACGGGTTTGCCAAGAACGATAAACAGGCTGCCGAAATATCGGCTAATGCCGGTCTGGATATGGAAATGGTAACGGGTGCTTATCTCAAATACCTGCCCGAACTGATAAAAGAAGGTAAAGTGTCGGTAGCGACGGTCGATAATGCAGTCCGCAACATTCTACGCATTAAGTTCAGGATGGGATTGTTCGAAAATCCATACGTAGACACCAACAAGGCTTCTGTAATGTATGCAGATGCACATATGAAGGCCGCAAAACAGGCTGCTGTAGAATCTGCCATATTGCTGAAGAACGATAATAATACATTACCGTTGGCTGAAAGCAAGAAAATAGCGGTTATCGGACCTATGGCAAATGCTCCGCACGACCAACTCGGAACATGGATTTTCGATGGTGATAAGAATCATACAGTAACGCCGATAGGTGCCCTCAAAGGGGATTACAAGCATATCAGGTATGTGTATGAGCCGGCTCTGGACTTTTCGAGGGAGAAGAATACTGCTAATTTTGAGAAAGCAAAGCAGGCTGCAGCCTCTGCCGATGTAGCTGTCGTCTTTCTGGGCGAAGAATCCATCTTGTCAGGAGAGGCTCATTCTCTTTCAAATATAAACCTCATAGGAGTGCAATCAGAACTATTAAAAGCGGTAAAAAGTACTGGAAAACCGGTTGTTTTGGTTATCATGGCAGGTCGCCCTTTGACTATCGAACGCGATCTGCCTTTTGCCGATGCCGTGCTGTTTAATTTCCATCCGGGAACAATGGGTGGCCCTGCCATCTTCGACCTTTTGTTTGGAAAAGCGAACCCGAGCGGTAAACTCCCGGCTACATTTGTCCGCGAAGTGGGGCAGATACCTATGTATTATAATCACAACAGCACAGGACGCCCTGCTCCCGAAAAGGTAATGGGTTTGGACGAAATAGAACTGGAAGCAGGGCAGACTTCTCTGGGAAACACCTCTTTCTATCTGGATTCGGGTAAAGATCCCCTTTATCCGTTCGGATACGGACTCTCTTACAGTACGTTCGAATATTCGGGACTTACTTTGTCTTCGGCTTCTATCCCGATGAACGGAACACTGACCGCGAAAGTGACATTAAAAAATACAAGCAATGTAGATGGTACGGAAGTTGCCCAACTTTATGTTCAGGATATTGTTGGCTCTGTGGTGCGCCCGGTAAGAGAACTGAAAGGATTCCAGCGTGTCGCGTTAAAGGCGGGAGAAAGCAAAATAATAGAATTTAAATTATCGGCAGACGATCTGGCATTCTATGGTCGCGATTTGATTAAAAGAACGGAGGCGGGCGATTTTAATATTTGGATTGGAGGTGACAGTAACGCCTCGCTTAAGAGTACTTTTTCTGTGACAGAATAAAGTGGATTAACAAAAGGCATAGGAACACACATATATTTTTTCATAGTCATTTATCCTATGCCTTTTCTTTCATTAAAATCAAAAAAGTTTATCTATAAGATATAAAAAGCTCTGCCCTTAGTGAATGTTA
This sequence comes from Dysgonomonas sp. GY75, assembly GCF_015234155.1. NCBI lineage: Bacteria > Pseudomonadati > Bacteroidota > Bacteroidia > Bacteroidales > Dysgonomonadaceae > Dysgonomonas > Dysgonomonas sp. GY75. The sequence goes on along the minus strand of NZ_JADCLQ010000038.1, from coordinate 93,281 downwards.
CAGAGCGGGCAAAAGTAACAGGTGTAGAAAAATGAAAAATGTGTTACATATGTCACCTTTTTTTAACAATTTAGGCCTGTTTAAATTTTATTCGTTCTGAAAATGAACGAATAAAGAGATATAACAAAATATTAAAGCAAAAGACCTTTACTTTATGAAAAGACTAATTTACACACTATTACTGCCACTTATACTGGCAGCTTGTCAACCAAAAGAAGCCACGCCGGACAATGCAGAACGCTTTCTCCGTGTAGAGGGGCCAAACCTGGTAAAGCCAAATGGAGAAAAATTTCTTATACAGGGGATTAATCTGGGTAACTGGCTCAATCCTGAAGGCTATATGTTTTTCTTCGGATCGGAAGCAGCCTCTTACAGGACGATAAACGAGGCTTTCTGCGAAATGGTTGGTCCGGATTTTACAAGCCGCTTCTGGAAAGAGTTTAAAAAGAACTATATCACGGAAGATGATATTAAATATATAAAACAGACAGGAATGAACTCCATAAGGATACCGTTCCATTACAAGCTGTTTACCAACGAGGACTATATGGGACTGGATTCTTCACACGACGGGTTCGAACTTATCGACCAGGTAGTGGAATGGTGCCGTCAGCAAAACCTGTATGTCATACTGGATATGCACGACGCTCCGGGCGGACAGACCGGGGACAATATAGATGACAGTTATGGCTTTCCCTGGCTAATGACCGACGAAGGCAGTAAGGCTCAATTTTGCGATATATGGAAAAACGTGGCTTCACACTATGCAAACGACACGATAATTTTAGGATACGACTTATTGAACGAGCCTATCGCACACTACTTTATGGAAGGTAATGCACACCTGAACGATTCACTGGAGCCTCTTTACAAAAGATGCGTGGAAGCAATCCGTACAGTTGACAAAAACCATATTGTCCTTCTTGGCGGTGCGCAGTGGAACGGCAATTTCAGTATATTCAAAGACTCTAAGTTCGACGACAAGCTGATGTATACCTGTCACCGTTACTGGTGCGATACATTACAGGCTAACATTCAGGACTTTGTACAATTCAGGGATAGTGTGAACTTACCTATATATATGGGTGAAACAGGAGAAAACACACATGAGTGGATAGCCGGATGGACCCGCCTGATGGAGCGCAATAACATAGGATGGCACTACTGGCCATATAAGAAAATGGTACCTAACAGTTGTATGGTAACCATACCTAAACCCGAAAATTGGGATCTTATATCGGAATATACCAAACAAGACAGAGCCACTTTTGAGAAGATACGCAAGGTTAGACCAGATCAGGAATTGGTAAAAAAAGCAATGACAGACTTGCTGGAAAATATGAAGTTTAAAAACTGTACCAAAAATGAAGGATATACCCGTGCAATGGGTATGAAACCATAAAATAAAATGAGGTTCTTCACTTAAAGTGATGGGTTCATGTTAGATGAAGATTGGGAAGGGATTGTCTATAGCGTAGGCAATCCCTTTTCTTATGAATATATTTGGAAAAGCTTTATCTATATATAGCTTTTAGCCGTTAACTATTAGCTTATAGCTCTTTGAAGTGTTAGATTTAGGATTTAAAAATTTAATGTTTAAGGATTCAATAATTAGAATGCGTAAAGGCTGTCACCTTTGTTACTTTTTATTGTCCTCTTGCTCTTTCTTGTGCGCCATCGACATGGCTATGGCAGCATATAATGTAAGAAGAGCGGCGATAAGGAGAGTTACTACCCAGCCATTTATATTCATAAACAGAAGGACAGTAGATGCAATCATAAGCAATACGGCGAATATCTGGATATTGAAAAGCCGTTTTCCGCGAAGGCTCTTGCCGGGATATGGAGTAATGACAGTAGTAGCGGCAAAACCGATTACACCTACAACCATTACATATTTGGCAATAGCAGGATCGAAGTAATAAATGATAGCAGCAAGAAGAATAAGGAGAGCCGATATCTGGAAAATGGAGTTCTTTAGTTTTGGATTTATTTTCATCAGTTGATTTATTCTACAAGGAAAACATCCTCATCGGGTTTCTTCATCAGGTAATTCTCCCTGGCAAACTTCTCAATACGGTCTTTATCCGACTGAAGTTCCTGCAATTTTTGCTTATCTTCGATTGTTTTATTGCGATAATGCTCGATCTGGCTGTTAAGTTCCATGATCTTGGCATCGTAACTAAAACGGGCAAAAATGCTGCTCTCGCTTATAAAGAAGCCAAATATAATGATAACCAGAATTATAAGTAGTTGAACTTTTGTATATCTGGATATAAGATAGTTGAATGCTGATTTCAGAATAGCCATACGTTGAAAAGAGATTAAGTCAATACTGTTTGATTAAACTCACATTGCAAAGATATATATTTGTACTTATATTCAAGTATCGATGGAAACAAAAGATAACATAATAAAGAAATACAGGAACTATTTATTGCTGGAAAAGTCTCTTTCGCCCAATTCGATAGATGCATATATGACCGATCTGGATAAGCTTTCCGGCTTTTTGGAAAATGAAGGGTTGAAAGCGGAAGAGATGAAACTCGACGACTTGCAGCAGTTCATCGCCCAGCTTTACGATTTGGGTATCAATGCCCGGTCGGTAGCCCGCATTATATCGGGTATAAAATCATTCTATAATTTTCTGGTCTTAGATGGCTATATGCAGGCAGATCCCACCGAATTACTGGAAACACCCAAGATCGGATTAAAGCTACCGACTGTGCTTTCACTTGACGAAATAGAAAAGCTGATGTCCGTAATTGATCTTTCCACAAAAGAGGGGCAACGCAACAGGGCTATTCTTGAAGTTCTCTATAGCTGTGGCTTGCGAATATCAGAACTTACGAATCTGAAATTCTCTGATCTGTTTTTCGACGAAGGTTTTATAAAGGTGGAGGGGAAAGGTAGCAAGCAACGACTGGTGCCCATCTCTCATACTGCAATAAATGAAATCGGAAAATATCTGTACTACCGAAGGGAAATGGATATAAAGAAAGGATCTGAAGACATCCTCTTCCTAAGCAAGAGAGGAACAGCCATTTCCCGTATCATGGTGTTCCATTTTATAAAGCAATATGCAGATCAGGCCGGAATAAAAAAGACGATTAGTCCCCATACTTTCCGGCATTCATTTGCCACACATTTGCTCGAAGGGGGAGCTAATATACGGGCTATCCAGTTGATGCTGGGCCATGAGAAAATCACGACAACCGAGATATACACCCACATGGACAGAGAATATCTCCGCCAGGAAATAATAGAACATCATCCTCGCAATAAAAAATGAACCTCCAAGGTTATTAATATATTTTTATTATATCTTTGTTCAGATGTTTAATTAATCACAAGCACAATTTTATGAAAAAGAGATTCTTTTCAGTGGCTGCAATAGCTCTTGCAGGAACACTATTATTCAGCTCATGTATTGGTTCATTCAATCTTTCGAAGAAAGTATTGGCATGGAATCAGACTATAGACAATAAGTTCGTTAACGAGGTTGTATTTGTAGCATTATGGATCGTACCGGTGTATGAGGTTTGTATGATGGCCGATATCCTTGTTATCAACTCTATTGAATTCTGGTCGGGTGAAAATCCTGTTGAAGCGGGGATTGTGAAAAAGGTTCAGGGTGAAAACGGGGTTTATACCGTTGAAACACTGGAAAACGGATACAATATCAAGAACGAAGAAGGACAGGAAATGGAACTTGTTTATGACAAGACTACCAATACCTGGAGTGCAGTCGCTAATGGCGAATCAACCAAGGTTCTTAAATTTGAAGACGAAAAGAATGCCATCGTTTATCTTCCAAATGGAAAGGAACAAAAGGTGGAACTTTCCAACGATGGAGTCCTTGCTTTCCGTCAATCTATTGAAAATGCAGTATTCGTTGCAGCAAAATAAGATCGGACAATTATTCTTAAATTATAGCCGCCCCATACTAAGTTGTAGTTGGGGCGGTTTCTTTATCCTTGATATTCTGATTTTTTAATCTCTTTGTGTAATTCCCTTCAGACAGTCTGTCCTGAACGGAGCTGCCGGCAATCCTTCCGAATTGAACAAGTTCACATCGGGATTATTCGACCAGCTGTAACGAACAGATACAGGCTTGGATATATTATCGGAATAGACAATAACCTTATCTCCTTCAATATAAGCCTTAGCCCACACAAACTTATTATCAGTCCCGGCAATGGCAAATCCCTCTATGTAGCCGTATTTACTTGTAGATTTGAGTCCTTTCCCTATATTGTTGAAGCTAATAATTGCCTTATCGCCATCTACCTCCATCGATTTAAACGTCGGGCCGGAATAGATTATGTCTGTTTTACCATAATCTTTATTCAAAGCGTTTAAGGCCAGTCGAAGTCCTACATCCTGCTTATTACGAGGGTGGATATCATTGGCTTCCCCTATATCTGTAATTACTGCCTCACCTGTTTTTGGTAGAGATAAAGTCATACTTTGGGCTTCCCGTAGTTCAGCCCAGTCACTATCCTGAGGCACATCGTCTTTTGCCATAAAATTGGCCAGTTGCACCCAATAGAATGGAAACTCATAGCCCCATTTTGTTCGCCAGTCTGTAATCATATTCGGGAAGAGCGTACGGTAATTATAAGCCTGTCCTGCATTATTCTCTCCCTGATACCAGATAGCACCCTTAATCGGATACTGAATAATCGGATTTATCATTGCATTATAGAGCAAGGATGAGTACATATTCGGAGAAAATTCTACATAGTTGAAGGCCTTATTACTTACCGCTACCTTATACAACCATTCTCCGGCCAAAGGGTATGATTTTCCACCGGCATCCAGAGTAAGGTCTTCAGGTTTTCCATATAAGCCACCGCCACCGGCATTATCCACAATTTTCACTGTTATGATATTTTGCCCTGCTTTAAGGACATTTGCCGGAACTGCGTACGAACGATTGATATTATATCCGTTTGTCTCTCCGACCTTAATCCCGTTTATCCATGTTACATCATTATCATCGATAGGGCCTAGCCGTATTGTTCCGGATTTTCCTTCAACACTCTCCGGAAGTGTAAGAGCGTATCTGAACCATAAAATACCATCTACGGACCCCAGTTCACCATCCCAAAGTTTCGGCACCTGCATTTTCTTCCACGTGCTTGTATTCAGAGTTGGATTGAACCAAGATTCTGCTACCCCCGGGTCATTGAGCATAGCCTGAGTAAATGCTTTTTTCCCCTCTTCGCTTTCTTTAGCAAATTTGTCAAAATCTGTGATATTAAGAGCCTTGTATCGTTCTTTAAAGATATCGCCCAGCTTACTAAAAGATTCGGGACTAGTCCATGTTTCTATATCTGTACCTCCCCACGATGAATTGATTATTCCAATCGGAACATTCAGTTCCTGATACAATTTGCGGGCAAAGAAGTATGCAACAGCTGAAAAATCGCCTACAGTAGCAGGAGAGCACACCTCCCATGAACCCTTGAGATCTGATTTAGGTTTCATATCCAGATCTTTCACAACATTAAATGACCGGATTTCGGGAAAATCGGCATTACTAATCTCTGATTTCGCATTCATTGAGCTTTTTACCTGCCATTCCATATTCGACTGTCCGGAACAGAGCCAAACCTCTCCGATAAGAATATTTTGAAAGGTGATACTATTATTTTTCCCTTTTACCTGCATGGTGTACGGTCCTCCGTGAGACACTGGTGTTAACAATATAGTCCAATTGCCGTTTTTATCGGCTTTTACCTTTTTTTGCTGATCGAGAAAACTTACTTCCACCGTTTCATTCTTATCAGCCCAGCCCCATACCTTTATGGGCTTATCACGTTGAAGCACCATATTGTCTGAAAATATGCGAGGTAGCTTTACTTCTGCATGCAAAACAGAAAAAGTAATGCTAAAAAAACAAATGAGAAAAGTCAGATTTTTTTTCATAATGTAAATTGATATTAGATAATGTAAAATAAGTATTAAATAATTATTTTACCAAATACATAATAAGCATATTTAAAGTAAATTCTGAAAAATATTTGATATCTGTATATATAAAGAATCAGACAAATTATAAAAGGTAATATTTTCAAAGTTAACAATTAGAACTCCGTTATACTTACTACTTATTCCAAAACTTCAAAGAGTTATCAGCTATATCCTATAGATAAAGATATTCAAGAAAGATAAACCTATTTTATATATAATCACCCTCATAGTAATTTTCCAGTCTGGCATATTCTTTCTAATTTTATTCCTGATAATTAAACAGTATGTTACGGGATTTTGCAGCTATAGATTTTGAAACGGCCAACGAGCAAATGTCGAGTGTTTGCAGTGTGGGTATCGTAATTGTCCGGAACGGAATTATCTGTGACCGCTTCTATAGCCTTATACAACCGGAACCAAATTATTATATTTACGGAAACAGCAATGTACATGGCCTTACATATGAGGATACTATAAATGCTGATGTTTTTTCAAAAGTATGGATGCTGATAGAGCCTTTAATTGGAGAATTGCCTTTAGTGGCGCATAATAAAGGATTTGATGAAACTTGCCTGAAAGCCGTATTTAAAACTTACCGGATGGATTATCCGGATTACAGGTTTTATTGTACACTGGCCGCATCGAGGCGTCAACTTCGCCACCTTTCCAACCATCAATTACATACTGTAGCCGAAGATTGCGGATATATACTTACAAATCATCACAATGCACTTGCCGACGCAGAAGCCTGTGCAGAAATTGCGTTACAGTTATTATAAAACCATGCATTTTGTGCATGATGATTATACCTCGAAATGAAAAGCCTAAAAATGTTTTTCATAAAAAGACAAGCTACATTTTTCAAAAAACCGTATATTTGATAAGAACTAACAATTGAATGTATGGTACCAAAATCAGATATGAAGCTGGCAGTCCTTATAGATGCCGATAATATACCCTACTCTAATATAAAAGGTATGCTCGACGAAATAACCAAATTCGGAATACCAACTATCAAACGCATTTATGGCGATTGGACAAAACCCTCTGTCTCGGGATGGAAACAACCCTTGCTCGAACATGCCATAACCCCGATACAACAATATAGCTACACTACAGGAAAAAATGCAACAGATTCTGCCATGATTATAGATGCAATGGACATATTGCATAGCAACAAAGTAGACGGCTTTTGCCTTGTATCCAGCGACAGTGACTTCACCCGCCTGGCCGTGCGATTGAGGGAATCCGGTATGTTCGTACTCGGATTAGGCGAAAAAAAGACTCCTAACCCTTTTATTGTAGCCTGTGACAAATTCATTTACATAGAGATACTTGAGAATTCGGATAATCAGCAGAACGCGCAATCACCGGGAACATCGACAGAAACCAAGAGTACTAATATTGAACCTGTAAACAAGAAACTTATCCAACTACTCAAAAGCACAATACGTGATGTAGCTGATGATGATGGTTGGGCATATCTCGGCGAGGTCGGTAACCTGATCATCAAGAAGCGTCCCGATTTCGACTCACGTAACTATGGCTTCCCAAAACTAACCCCTTTGATAAAATCGCAGAAAAAGATTTTTGAAATAGACGAACGTGATATAGATAAGAGCCGCACAAAGCTCATTTACGTGAAAGTGAAGGAATAAATATTCCTCCAAATTTTTACTGTTTTAATATTGTTGAGTAAAAATTACTGTTTTTATTCAATGGCTCATCGTTTATTTACTTATAATTTGTAACTGTCCTACAGACGAAGTAACATATGATTATCTTGTTAAAATCTGACATATCTGACGCTTTTGACACAGTTTTCAGAATATTAATTTCCGTTTTCTTAATCTGCTAATTTTGAAATTTTCTTCAACTCTCCCATATATTTCAAAGACCTCTTGTATTAGCATATTTACTCATTGACACATTGATCAATCAACCCATTAATGTAATATAGATAATTGGTTAACGAAAAAATACAGGATAAGGAATCTTAGTCGTAAAAATGGAAAACTGACCAAACTTCTAAATGTTATAATACTATAAAATATGTAACAGAATATTTAGACAGCCCCACTTACGGTAATATTTTCCGTATATTGTAAGAAATCAACAAAATATATCAAATTTTTAACATTAAGATGGATAGAGTATTGAAATCATATACTCTCCACAACTTTCTTTCCATTCCTCAGATAGCATCATTATCAGAGGAAATGGTAAGGGATATCGAAGTTGTAGGAAGAGTATTACCATTTAAAACCAACAACTATGTGGTGGATGAACTGATAGATTGGGATAATCTTGACACCGACCCTATTTTTACATTGAACTTCCCAAGGCGGGGCATGCTCGAGAAGAAGCACTACTCAGCAGTAGAAAGGCTTCTGAACGAGCATTCTGATGGAAAAGAACTAAATGAGAAAATACAGCAAATACGATTATCCCTCAACCCTAATCCGGCAGGACAAGAACACAACGTACCTTATCTGGGAGAAATAAAGCTGAAAGGTATTCAGCACAAATATCCCGAGACTGTTTTATTCTTCCCCAGCCAGGGACAGACGTGCCATGCGTATTGTACCTTCTGTTTCCGGTGGCCGCAGTTTTCAGGAATGAGCGGACTGAAATTTGCAATGAAAGAAGCCGACTTACTATTCAAATACCTGCGCCTACACAAGGAAGTCACCGATGTACTATTTACAGGTGGTGATCCCATGATAATGAATGCGTCCACGCTGGAAGCTTATATAAGACCTCTCCTCGAACCGGAATTCGATCATATCCGTACCATCCGTATCGGCACAAAATCTCTGGCATACTGGCCATACAGATATCTGACCGACAAAGACAGTGATGATATTATCCGCCTGTTCGAATTAGTGAACCGTTCGGGTAAGAGTCTTTCTCTTCAGGCGCATTTCAACCATCCGAGAGAGTTGTCTACCGAAGCCGTTAAGCAAGCCATTGCCCGCATTCGCTCGACAGGATCGCAGATACGCACCCAGTCACCTCTCCTGCGCAATATCAATGACAAGCCCGAACTATGGGCCAGGATGTGGCGCAAACAGGTCGATCTGGGATGTATCCCGTATTATATGTTCATTGCACGCGATACCGGATCGAAGCATTACTTCGAATTGCCACTGGAAAAGTGCTGGCAGATATTCCGTCGCGCTTACAGGCAGGTCAGCGGTCTGTGCCGTACCGTAAGAGGTCCCAGCATGAGCGATCATGCAGGAAAGATACAGGTGCTGGGCGTGCAGGAAATAAAGGGAGAGAAAATATTCGTCCTCCGCTTTATACAAGGCAGAAATCCGAAATGGGTGGATATTCCTTTCTTTGCCGAATACGACCCGAAAGCAACATGGTTCAATCAGTTAAAGCCTGCCTTTGGCGAAGAGAAATTCTTCTTTGAAGAAAAACGGGCTAAACTGGAGGATACTAAGCCATTCTTATTCGAATAGCTACTGCATAAATATATAAGGGCAGCTTCCGGTATAATCCGGGAAGCTGCCTTACTTTTATTTCGTTTGTACAGGGTACCTGTTTCCTTTATAGCTTTTGAGCATCGCCCGTGTAGAGCCAATATTCAATTTAGAGTCCAGCCTTACCGGCATACGGTTATTATCATTGGTAATATACACTTTCATGGCTTCTTTCTTATCGCTGAAAGCATCATCCATAATACTCAATGTAAGTCTTATACAGCTATAATTTTTATTATCGTTTGCCTCTACGGTTTCTATTCCCTCATATTCTATCACCATATTCACCTTCTTCTTTCCCGAAATAAAGTCGACTCTAACTGTCTCTCCTTTTTTCATTCCTGAATAATTGAGAGTACGGGCATAATACACAACACTCATCATATCATACATACAGGAGTTAGACGTTAGTGTCTCGTTAAATTTAAAATCACCGTTTTTATGCCTTATCGTATTTATACTTACTTTATCACCTGTATAGGTATATGTGACCTTTTCCTTTGTATAATCTTTCCCTTCCGCCGCATTCTTAATGTAAGCAAGAGGCACTAAATCTTTTGTCAGATAACACGACAAAGTATCACTCAGGCTGAATATTTTCCTTACAGTACCCGTCGACTGAGCCATCAATGTCATCTTAAGGGCATCGGTATTATTATACCTCTCAGCTACAGTCTTCAGTGTAGATATTCCGGCCTTAGTATGTATCAGGCCATATTTGAAGTATAAGTCATAAGTCATTTCTTCACCTGCCTGAAAGTAAATGTTATTTATTTTACACTTACCTTGCCCCTGAGTCTCTATGCTGACTAAAACCAATAACATCAGCACTATTCCTGTAATTCTTTTTACCATACTTTTATTATTTAAACCGATTGGCATTAGTATCCACTGTTCATGTTCTGTCCACTATTGCTTCTCGCCCCATATTGGGAATTATTGCTTCTGCTCGAATTCGGATCGGTCGAATTTCTCGATCGTTCTCTATTCTGCTGATTTTCTTGTTCTTCTTTTTCTTCGAGTTGTTTCCGTCTCGATTCTTTTTCCTGAGGCTTCTGCTTAGTTATTTCCAAAGGTTTCTGTTTCCCTAATGTGGCAGGGTCTATTACCCAGGCTTCATCGTCATAAACCTCTGAGAATGCCCTTATTTTATATTCCTTCGGAGAATAACAAACCATTTCCGGCTGTAAGCCTTTCTGGAAATCACCTGTATCCCATATTCCGTTATTATTGCTGTCGAGTACAATGCGTACATAATATGACCCCGGGTCAAGGTCTCTAAAGACTGCAATATTATCTATGACTCGTGTTTTACGAATTGGTTTATCCGACTTATCTAAAAGTTCCATAAAAGAAGGAATACTATCTATACCCGCAACCCTGATAGCAAGCTGTCCGTACTGATCTTCGGCCTTGACTTTAAATTTCTGGTCGATCTTATTATTCCATAGTCCGTATATACTGTATATAGAAGCCGAGTCTATTTGTATACGGTATTCATTATTATATCCCCATTTATTCCGGATAGTATATTTTCTCGGATTTACACTATCGGCTTCCAGTTGGAACGGAATATCATGATATACAGTATCCCTCAACTGCTGCAATTTTATTTTGTTGGATAAAGTGTCTGTAATAGGCTCCTCAAACAACAACGAAATACTTTTGTATGTATCCCATGTAGAAGAAAGGTTATTCACTATGTTCAGGAAAGTGATCTCAGGCTCGTCGCTTTCTCCTTCCTTTTTCTTTTTTTCTTTCTTCTTATCGTCTTTTACCGGTTTTCGGGTTCTGTCCATAAAGGTCAGGGTATCGGTTACCGGGAGGGATTGATTCAGCGTATCTGTCTTCAGGTAAGTAAGCCGGATAGACAATGTATCTATTGCCATCACCTCTTTATCCTTGATCCAGTATGTAATAGTATCGTTTTTAGGCGTCCTCTCCATTATGAACCAGTCTTTATTTCCATCAAAGTTCAACGGCTCCACCTGAGGCATCTCCGTAGGTGCTCCGAAGAAGAGGGAGAGTTTATTTTGAGTACGCTCATGTTTTTGCAGGAACTGCCGCTGAAAGCCGGATTTGAACGTACGTAATACTATATTGTCCGGCAAAAAGCGAGTATATTGTACTGCCACAACGGTATCTATCACTTTCTTTTCCTTGTCCACATAAGTGGTATCGAAGCGCGAAGCCCTTTCGGATGCCGGCTCTATGATGGTTTCCATAAAAGCAATGGCTTCTGACGGATTATCATATATATAGTCGCGGTTAGAATCATCCAGCGCATACAACTTATATTTGCCGGGAGCAACACCACGAATGGTAAAGTCACCGGATTCATTTGTACGGGAAATGCGTTCAAACTTAGTTTTGGTAAAAGCAGTATCATTCAGGTTAGAATGAAGACCGACATAAATACCCTTTACAGGCTCCAGATTATCTGCCGTCAATACTTTGCCCGATACGGCCATAGAGTCGACCACATCGCCTGTAGAGAAAGAGAAGGAAAAATTCTCTATCGGATTCTTCTCATTGTTATCTACAATAGAATTTGTAAAGTCAATTGTATATGTTGTATTCGGCAATAAAGTGTCCCTAAGCTCCACATTTACTTTTCTGTTTACCGTATTAATAACGGGAAAAGCCTTCTGGGGCGGGGTAATGATTACATTTTCCGAAGGTCTTTCTATGGTAACATTCTCATCAAACTCAATGACTATCTTCCCTTTTTTCACTTGAGTTGCATTAAATCCGGGATTACTACTTACCACCTTAGGGCCTTCCAGATCGTAAGCGCCTCCCGTTGGGGATGCCATATTGGCACAAGCTACTGCAATCAGGGAAATTGCAACTAAAATAAGCGAAAATAAGATATGCCTTTTCAAAAAATGTAACATCTGTTTTTCCAAGTTTTACGCAAAAATACAACGTTTTATACATAAATATGTCTCTAAGGACATAAAATAGCTTAAATCAATCTCCAATCAGAGGCCCCTGACCACGGAAAGCGGAAAAATACATGTGATCTATGCAACCCTCTAAAAGGTAACAAAAGTAACATATATTTCAGCTTTTAGCTGATAGCTATTAGCCGTTAGCTTGGCTATCGCACAAATAACTTTACCATAAATAGAAATACTGTTCTTAAAACTTACTACTTGTTAAAAAGTAACACAGGTAACACATATATCAGCGAACAGTTATCAGTGAACAGTACTCTCGCGCAAGGACGCTAAGTCGCAAAGTTCAATTTACAGCCCATTGTAATATTTTCATTTATTAACTATATTTTGTTAAAATCTGACACATCTGACAACTTTTCTTCTATTTTTTACTTGTGTTTTTTATATTCGTTAACAGTGTATGGTTAAAAAGTAACAAAGGTAACACTGAAAACAATTAATAATTAAGAATGAAAAATTAATAATTAGCTTGTCAGACAGAGTGAAGCATCTCTTTCATAAAAAAGTGACGAACTTAACAGGTTTTACATTCTCTTTGTAGGGGCGAATAAACATTCGCCCGATATTGATTGCGGGCGAATGTTTATTCGCCCCTACAGTTTTCTCAAAAGGTAACAAAGGTTACACCTTTTTCAATTAACTTGTATCTCGTATAATTTTCCGTTCTTCACTTAATTCTTACTACTTATCCCAATACTTCAAAGAACTGTCAGCTAACGGCTACAAGCTATTAGCTATATTCATAGATAAAGTTTTCCCCAAAACTCATAATTTTTTCCTAACTGAATTCGCAAGTATTATCTGGCTTTCATTTCCCATATTGAACAATAAATCAATAATGCTCATATTAGCTACAAATCCGAATTTTTGCTCAAAGACCTGATAATACGGTACAGGTGAGAAATCGGCATCCAACAGTTTCCAATCTTTTTTTGGATGGATCAGTTCTCTGAAATCAGACTCCGTATCCGTAAATTCGGTCTTATAAACCGCCGTATGCTGTATTTGGGGCAGATTTATATCCAACAAATGGAGAATCAGATTATTTAATTCTTCATTATAATCGAGCAGAAAAGAGAACTTTTTATGATAGAATGGATAGAAATCGTCCTGATAATATTCAAAAAAAGGTGTCGAATTATAAGCCGATACAATAGCATTCCAGTGCATATGCTGCCAGTTACCATGCTGGGCAATCCTGATATCTTTCATCAAAGTCTTATCTTTTGATGAATGTTCGACGGGAATAGACAGGGATATTCCACCATTTGCCGAAACAATGGTGCAACGGTTACGATATGTTTGCTTTATATAATTGTCGTTTTGTTCGATAAGAACACGGCCGGCAAGAAGAAACTTGGTATAATACTGAACCGGAGCGAGGTATGCAGAAGAAAGGTATATGCTATTTGATTTCATCGGTCACTTATTTTATAGAAGAGAAACAACGTTCCTTTCTTGTGCCGTTTTCATCCGAACTATACCAAATCAAACTGGCCTTACCTACAATACTACTGAACGGAATGAATCCGATAGACCTTGAATCTGTGGAATGAATGCTGTTATCGGACAACATCCAATAATAACTGTCTTCAAAAGTATATTCCATTTGTTTTATACCATCTATCAACAGTTCTCCTTTCTCTATTCTTACATCTTTTCCTTTCTGCTCCTGCAAAATCATCTGCTTATACATAATAAGGTTATTTTCATCCATATCTATTATTTTCCCTTTAAAGGGAATAAGGAACATATGGCTTATTAGCGTATCTTTTTTGCAGGGAACAAGCGTAAGCGAATCCGATAAACTTTCATTCAGCACAAATGCATCATACTTACTCAAGTGCGTGATTACACTATCACCCTGCGCCGTGCCTACGGGTATAAATATCTGCAACTCCTTAGCTATATCTTCCAGTTCTTTTTTAGCTAGTGCCTTAAAACTGTATTCTTCCATTGTATTCGGGCAGCCCGAATACGGCTTTCCATTGATAATAAACAAGCCATTCTCTACTTGCAGAGAATCTCCGGGCAGAGCGACGCAACGGCTAAGTAAAAAACTCCGCTTATCCAGCGGTTTATCTGTCTCCAGCGGATTATTGAAAAGCACTATATCATCCCTGTCCACACTGCGTGCAAAAAACCTTTTATACGGCGCTTGCAAAGCCGCAGAGTAAGACTTAATCCCGAATATTTTGTCGAAAGTGAACGGGATGCTCAATAAAGTTACCGGCATACGGATACCATAGGCCGTTTTATTTATCAGTATCTTATCACCCTTCAGCAGTGTCATTTCCATTTGTGCGGAAGATACAGAGAATGATTCAAGGAAGAATGTACGCACCAATAAAACAATGAGCAAAGTAACAAGAATTACTTTGCCCAAATAAACGTATATATTTTTCTTTTTTGAAGACATTGAATTAGTTACAGGTTACTTCGCCCTACGGGCTGTTACAAGTTACAAGTCAACAATATTTATCTTTACCCTCCCTGTAAGTCCCCCTGAAGGGATTTAGGGGGACTATTTCGTCTTATTCCCCGATGTAAATAATCTGTTCCAGCGAATCTTACCACTAAACCATCCTTTATCTTTATCCAGAGACAACCATATAAATAATGGTTTACCCACCACATGGTCTTCGGGAACAAATCCCCAGGCACGAGAATCGGCTGAATTGTCACGGTTATCACCCATCATAAAGTAATAGTCGTATTTGAATGTATAAGAATCGGCTTCCTGCCCGTTGATATACACTTTGCCGTCACGGTAGTCAAAATCATTATGTTCATAATTTTTGATGCAACGGATATAAGCCGCGACTTTGTAATCCACATCTGTATCAAATTTTATAGTTTCGCCGCGCTTAGGAATCCACAGTTTAGGAAAGTCTCCCGAATAGCAATCCTGAGTCCATGTAAGAGGATATACATAGTCGCCATTATTAGTATCACGCTTAATCCCCGCTTTTTTCTTAAACTCATTCATTGGGAATACAGCCAGCACAAAGGGTTTTTCCTTTATTTTGCTTACCATTGCTTTTGTCAGTGGGATCTGATACGCAAGCCCGAAACCTCCATTATTGTACTTAAATCCGAGACTGGCCAGTCTCAGGCTGTCTGCACCGTCTATCCCCATGGGATTAAAAGAATATACCATTTTTTGCCCCATACTGTTGGTATACAAATAGTCATCCTCGCTGGCGCCCAATTCTTCAAATATCTTTGGAGCTATCTCAGTACCGTCTGTCTGGATAAAATACAATAGCTGCATATTTTCCGGACTGACAATCGGTTTATCATTTATGTAAACAATATCATTTATAAGTTCTATAGTTTCTCCGGGCAATCCGACACACCGTTTTACATAATTTTCCCGTCTGTCTACAGGTCTGTATACTATATCTCCATATGTCCTTTTATCGCTCCATACTGCATCACGTCCAACCTTTTTAGCTATTGCATAATAATCTGCATTCTGATAATTAAGTGCTACCGTATCTCCGGACGGATAGTTGAACACGACTATATCATTGCGCTCTATGTGCCCTGTACCTGCAAACCGTTTATATTCCAATTGCGGTTTTTCCAGATAGGACTTAAATCCGCCAACAGGAAATGTATGCTGCATCAATGGAAGTGAAAATGGAGTCATCGGAGAACGCGCCCCGTAACTAACTTTACTTACACAAAGGAAGTCTCCGACTAAGAGCGATTTTTCAAGAGACGAAGTCGGTATCTGGTAATTCTGGAAAAAGAATGTATTAATGATCCATACACCTACCAATGCGAAAACAATAGCATCTACCCAGTCGAGCACTTTTCTCACATGCGGATTCTTGGCATTGCGCCATGCTCCCCACGGGATAAATTTCGTAATATAGATATCTATAAAAACGGGGATAAGAATCAATACTCCCCAATAGCCTGTCCAGATAACAAATAAAACACATAATACGCAGGCAAGGATGGCATATATCCATTGCCTTATACCGGGTTTCCGTTTTTGTTGTGCGCTATCTTTTCTCGTGTTATTTTCCATATTCTAAGTAAAAGCAGGTTTACAACCTTATTTTAAAATTTAAGCATATCATTCATTCCCAAAAAGCCTTTTTTACCTTTGGTAAATTCGGCGGCAACGACTGCACCCAAAGCAAATCCTTTCCGGCTTTTCGCATCGTGCTTGATGCTGATAATATCGGCCTCCGACTCATATATTATTTCGTGTATCCCGGGAACTTCGCCTTCACGAATACAATGAATAGCCAGATCTGATTGTTTTTCTTCAACTTCAAGATTCCACCGTTCTTTGCGGCTGATATTTTCAATGACACCTTCTGCAAGCGTTATAGCTGTTCCGCTCGGGGCATCCAGTTTATGAATATGATGTATCTCCTCCATCTTCACATCATAATCCGGATAATTATTCATTATCCGCGCCAGATACTTATTCAATACAAAGAATATATTTACTCCCAGACTATAATTCGATGCGTAAAAGAAAGTCTGTCCGCCTTCCGAACACGCTTTTTTCACTTCATCCATATGCTCGAGCCATCCGGTTGTACCTGCAACCACAGGGACTTGTGCGGCAAAGCATTTCCTATAATTATCTATTGCACTGTCAGGCGTAGAAAATTCAATTGCCACATCAGCACTCTTAAACGCTGGCGAACCGAAATCGTCCGGATTATTTATATCTATGATAGATACAATACTGTGACCTCTCGAAATAGCTATCTTTTCTATTTCATGTCCCATTTTACCATATCCGATGAGAGCTATATTCATATTTGAGTATTTGTTAAATTAATCGATAAAGCCTACAAATATACATAAAAACTTATTTCCATAGGATTTCCCTTTTAATTAATCCTTGATTATAAGCTTTTTTAAGGCCAGAGGCTTACGTGTTTGCCATCTAAGTAAATCGGTCAGAACAAGTTGCAATCCGGCATCCATCTTTAATTTCTAGTTTTCACTTAGTTAAGCCTCTTAACCTAGATACAAACAGTTAGTCGCCCCGATTCCCGATTTCTTACATCGATTAGTTATTGTTAACACTACGAAGCACTCGCTGCATCCTCTGGAAATCAGAAAATCTTTATCCCCAGATCTTTGATTTTCTTTATCTCCTTCACACTCTTCTTCCGAAAAACCAGAGCTGCAATACAAATACCAATAGCCAGACAAAACAATAGCGAAGAGGTAAGAATAAAGTTATATACTGTATTCTGCAACAAGGATGATCCTTCGATATCACTCCCCTCTTCGTATATCCTGATGCAACCAAGCATCGTACGATAGGCATACAACCCGGGAATCATCGTTATACAGGCCGGAAGCGTAAATACAACAGGCGGTGTATGTATGCGATGAGCACAATATATACCGGCAAGCCCGATGAATACAGTTCCGCAAAGTGTAGATGCAACTAAACCATAATCCGATTGCAACAGCGCAAAACGGATACAATGCCCTACTCCTCCCAACAATCCTGCAATAAGCAAAGCTTTTCGGGGAGTCTCGAAAAGAAGGGCAAAACCTATTGCCACAAAAAAGCTCAGAAAAGCATCTCTTACTATATCGACTATCATCTCTAAAAATTATTAATACCTATCAATGACATACTCATAAACATGCCGATCGCTATACATAGCAAAATAAAGCCGCCGAATGCTCCACGCGCAATACCTGTGGGTATATACCCCTCCAGCAAATCTATAATACAATTAATCAACGGGACACCCGGTATCAGAAACAACACGGCTGTTGCTACCGATATATCGGGCGATAAACCACAACCGAACAATACATTCATGCCGGAGATCGTTGTAGTCATAAAAGCAGAACTTACAACGGCAACCATCAGATTAAAACCCTTCTTTACCATTTCCTGGCGCACCGTAAGCCCTATAAGTGACGCAACAAAGGCAAAAGCCCCATCCACCCAGTCGCCTCCGGCAAGCAAACACAAACAACCGCATGCTACCCCTATAAAAACACGTATCAGCCATACAGGATGTTTCGGTGCCACTTTTATCTCATTCAGGCAATTTTCGAGCTCATCCAACGATATTTTATTCTCGAAAAGATCCCATGTCAGCAAACTGGTATTGGTCAACACACCGAAATGTGCCCCGTGATGCCTCATCCGCCTGTTTCCGGTTACTGTATTTTCGGGATTTTCACGATCTGTAACCGTTACTGATACAGCAGTAAAGGTGAGAAGCATCTCCACTTTATAACAAGTCGTTTCGGCAATACGCTGCACATTCCGGTTTATACGTTCACAGTGAGCTCCCGATTCCAGAAGAATTGTACTTACCTCCAAAATCAGATCGGCAAATTTTGTTGCGGACATGCCTTTGTCCTTTGGCCAAACATTTTCCATTTTGTTCGCTTTATAAAATTAATCTGCGGGAGAATAAATAATTCCGTCGATACCTTAAATAGAGATTTCTGTTATGCATACATAACTAAAACAATGCAACTTTGACTGTTACACAAAACCGGCTCTATCCGAACATGAATTTTCACTTCTCCGACTTGCCTCTAATCCTCGAAAGACAAAATCATACTATTACTGGCAGGTCTTCTGACTTACTCTTGCTCCGTGCAGCCTTCCCGATAGACAGTTGTCTGTCGACCAGTGGCATTGGGTATCGCCCGGAACAACATCAATGAATGTTAACTGATGACTGTTAACTGTTCACTGAAAAGAGTTTACAGCAGCGGGTCTGTTCAGGACTTGCACCTGATTCCCTTTTCATTACTTATCCGAAGATGCGGACTTGTAACACCAATAATTGGATACAAAGTTGGAATAAAAAATTGAAATAATAATATATTAAGAAAGTATTTTTTCTGTAACTATCGGTAAATCATCCGGAATAAAGATAAATTAATATTATAAATTAAACTATTTAGAAAACTTTTCAACAATATTAAAAATTTATTTATCTGATAATATGAAACTTAAAATTTATTTTGGAAAACTTCAGCATTATTTTAAGATAAATAAATCTCATTTTTGAAAACCATATAAAAAAAATAATCTACCTTTGTTGTCATATACGGTTCTGAAATAAAATCGGATGAAAAGGGAATCAGGTGTAAGTCCTGAACTATCCCCGTAGCTGTAAATTTCAAGAAAAAGTTAGGCTCTCACGCCACTGATCAACAGACAACTGAATATTGGGAAGGCGCCTAGCAGAGAAATGAGTCAGAAGACCTGCCGTGTATACATTCGTAGCTTTCGGGAGAAAAGCGATAGAATAGAATATGCGGTGACTTTACATCATTAATCTCTCTTCGCCTATTTTGGTCTCTATCCCCGTCAGTTACATTGAAACAATGTATCATTAATTAACAATTGACGACGCGAAAGCGTGTCGAATACTTTCTTTTACTTATAACATAATACAACCATGATCCAGACAGTCGTAAAAAGAGACGGGCGCATCGTCGGCTTCAATGAAGAAAAGATAATGGCAGCCATTCGCAAAGCCATGTTACACACCGAACAAGGAGAAGACTCTTCCCTGATAAGACGCATCACGGATTTTATCTCTTGCCAAGGCAACGAGCAAATGACCGTAGAGCAAATTCAGGACATGGTAGAAGTGGAACTGATGAAAAGTCCACGCAAGGAAGCGGCCAAGAAATATATCGCTTACCGCGACCAACGCAATATTGCCCGAAAAGCCAAGACCCGGGACATGTTTCTCGAAATCATAGAGACCAAATCGAATGATATCACACGCGAAAATGCCAATATGAATGCCGATACCCCGGCAGGAATGATGATGAAATTTGCAAGTGAAACAACCAAGCCTTTTGTCGACGACTACTTGCTGCTACCGGAGGTAAAAGAAGCTGTCCGCCGAAATTATTTACATATTCATGACAAGGATTATTATCCGACCAAAAGCCTCACCTGCGTACAACACCCGCTAGATAAGATACTTCAGCATGGATTCAATGCCGGACATGGCGAATCACGCCCGGCTAAACGTATTGAAACTGCAAGCATGCTCGGCTGTATATCTATGGAAACAGCCCAGAATGAAATGCATGGCGGCCAATCCATCCCTGCGTTCGATTTCTACCTGGCACCTTTTGTCAGACGCAGCTTTATTGAAGAGATAAAAGTGCTGGAACAGATAAATGGTCTTGACTATAAACATCTTTATGAGATTTCGATAGAAGATTATCTATCAAAAGACCTGACCGGGTTGCAGAATGACGAAAGAATTATCCAACATGCCATAAACCGCACAGTGAGCCGCGTACATCAGTCGATGGAAGCCTTCATCCATAACATGAACACCATACACTCCCGGGGAGGCAATCAGGTGGTATTCAGTTCTATTAATTATGGAACGGATACTTCTGCCGAAGGAAGATGCATCATGCGGGAACTGTTAATAAGCACAGATGAAGGCGTGGGCAACGGAGTAACAGCCATTTTCCCCATACAGATATGGAAAAAGAAGCGGGGAGTAAGCTATTTACCAACAGACCGGAATTACGATTTATACCAACTGGCATGCAAGGTGAGCGCACATCGTTTCTTCCCTAACTTCCTGAATCTGGACGCGACATTCAACCAGCATGAAGAATGGAAGGAGAGCGATCCCCGCCGTTTTGAGTACGAGGTGGCAACAATGGGTTGCCGTACCCGCGTATTTGAAAACCGTTTTGGAAAGAAAACATCGGTAGGCAGAGGCAACCTTTCTTTCTCTACACTTAATCTGGTGCGCATTGCTTTGGAATGCAGAAACATAGAAAACGAGAAGGAAAGGATCGACTGCTTTTACAGGAAACTGGATCAGATGCTCGATCTGGCCGCTCTCCAATTGCATCGCCGCTTCGAGTTCCAAAAGACAGCCGCTCCCAAACAGTTTCCTTTGTTAATGTCGGTGCTATGGGAAGGTTGCGAGCAGCTGGCAGGCGAGGATACAATAGAGAAAGTTATCAATCAGGGTACACTCGGCATAGGTTTCATCGGGCTTGCCGAGGCTTTGGTCGCCCTTATAGGCAAGCACCATGGAGAAGATGAAAATGCGCAGAAACTAGGTCTGGAAATGATAACATATATGAGAGACCGGGTAAATGAGTATTCCGATAAATATCAGCACAACTATAGTGTACTGGCGACTCCCGCTGAAGGACTTGCCGGACGGTTTACAAGGCGCGACAAAAAAGATTTCGGACTTATTGAAGGAATTACAGACCGGGAATATTATACAAACTCAAACCATGTACCTGTATATTATTCATGCAGCGCACATCAGAAAGCCAAGATCGAAGCTCCTTATCACGATCTTACACGTGGCGGGCATATATTCTATGTCGAAATGGATGGTGACGCAACTCATAATCCCGAAGCCATTATGACTGTCGTAGATATGATGGACAAATACAATATCGGCTATGCTTCGGTGAACCATAACCGGAACCGTTGCCTGAAATGCGGATACGAAAATGCAGCTACACAAATAAATGAGTGTCCTCGTTGCGGAAGCTTGCAAATAGACCGCCTGCAACGCATAACAGGCTATCTGGTGGGTACTACCGATAGATGGAATAGCGCGAAACTTGCTGAACTTAACGACCGCATCGTCCATGAATAATAATATATCAATACTGGATATCATACACGACACCACCGTAGATGGCCCCGGATTCCGCACGGCCATCTACGCTGCCGGATGCACACACCTTTGCAAAGGATGTCACAATTCCCATTCGTGGAATATCGACAATGGTAAAGGATACTCCATTGATAGCCTACTGGAGGAGGTTAAAGAAGCGGAGTTTGCAAATGTGACTTTTACAGGAGGCGACCCTTTTATGCAAGTAGAAGAATTTACAGAACTGGCCCGACGGATCAAATCTGAAACAGATAAAGATATCTGGTGTTACACCGGGTATATATATGAGCAAATCATAAGGTCAGAAAGGCTATCCCGGATACTTCCCTATATAGATGTACTTGTAGACGGGCGATATGTTGAATCACTGAAAGACGAATCCCTTATCTTCAGAGGCAGCAGCAACCAACGGTTAATCGATGTCGAAAAATCATTAAAAAGTGCAACGGTCGTTATTTGGAATAATCGCCGTATAGAATTATCGCATATACATATGCAAAATAAATTTTCTACTACCAGTCATATAGCTATTTAAGATAAAATAGCTACCTTTGTCACGGTTTTGGTGTCATCCTTTATGTTCTTAAAGGATGGTGAAAAGGGAACCGGGTGAGAATCCCGGGCAGACCCGCTGCTGTAAGCTCTTTTCAGTGAACAGTTAATACTAATCACTGATATTTTTGAACAAAACTTATAGCCACTGATTAACAGCCATCGATCATCAGTTATTTGTTATCATTTTTGTTAACTGTTAACTGCTTACTGTTGACTGAATATTGGGAAGGCAATTCAAAAATGGAGTAAGCCAGAAGACCTGCCAGAATTGATCAATTAAAAAGCTTTCGGGAAATAAGGCTTGAGAACCATAAAAAGATTCTCTCACTACAAGGTGAGGATTTATTATTATTTTTTCTGTTTCCTTAAGTTCCGAGAGCCATGTTTATTCTTTTTTAGAAGAAATTGGGCATGCTTTTTGTGATTTATATATGTGTCCAGTTTTAGATTATTGAAACGCCAAATTGAATTTAAATAATAACAAATGGAAGCATATAAAGATTTTAAAGGAACCAAGTGGAAAGAAAAAATCGAAGTAAATGATTTTATCTTAAAAAATTATACAGAATATACAGGAGATGAATCTTTTCTGGAAGGCGCAACAGAAGCCACTACAAAGCTATGGGATAAGCTAAGCGAAATGTTTAAGGTTGAAAAAGAAAAAGGTGTTTATGACGCTGAAACCCGAATTCCTTCACAGATCGATGCTTATGGCGCAGGCTATATAGACAAGGATCTGGAAAAAATAGTAGGAGTACAGACAGACAAACCTCTCAAAAGAGCCATCTTCCCTAACGGCGGGCTTCGCATGGTACAGCAAAGCCTTGAAGAATACGGCTACAAACTTGATCCGGTTACAACAGAAATATTTTCCAAATATCGTAAAACTCATAACGAAGGTGTATTTTCGGCATATACCGACAGTATCCGCCGTGCCAGAAGCAACGGCTTATTAACAGGCCTGCCCGATGCATACGGACGCGGCCGTATTATCGGTGACTATCGCCGTATTGCACTCTATGGTGTAGACCGGCTGATTGCCGAACGTGAAAAACGTTACAAGGAATGCGATCCTATCGTTATGACAGATGACTTGATCCGTCTTCGCGAGGAATTGAATTCTCAAATTCAGGCACTGAAGGCTTTGAAACGGATGGCTGCTGATTATGGATTTGATATTTCAAATCCCGCAACCAATGCACAGGAAGCTATCCAGTGGACATACTTTGGATATTTGGGTGCCATCAAAGACCAGAATGGCGCAGCAATGAGTCTGGGACGTGTGACCACATTCCTCGATATTTACATCGAACGGGATTTGAAGGAAGGCCTTATCACAGAGAAAGAAGCTCAGGAGATGATCGACCATTTTGTGATGAAACTCCGTATTGTACGCTTCCTGCGTACAAACGAATATAATGAACTATTCTCGGGAGACCCTGTCTGGGTGACCGAATCTATCGGCGGAATGACCAATAACGGGCGCACGATGGTAACCAAAAACAGTTACCGTATGCTACACACCCTCTATAATTTAGGCCCGGCACCGGAGCCGAATCTTACAATCCTGTGGAGCGACCGCTTACCCGAGGCATGGAAAAAATACTGCGCGAAAGTATCTATCGACACATCTTCTCTCCAATACGAAAATGATGACCTTATGCGTCCACAACTGGGAGATGATTATGGTATTGCATGCTGTGTATCGCCAATGCGTATCGGGCACCAGATGCAATTTTTCGGAGCCCGCGCTAATTTACCGAAAGCATTGCTTTATACTATCAATGGAGGCAAAGATGAGAAAACAAAGGCTCAGGTATTGCCTAAGCACTGGGTAGAAAAAATCTCAGGCGAATATCTCGAATTTGATGAAGTATGGGAAAAATTTGACCGTACCCTCGACTGGGTTGCCGAAACTTATGTGAAAGCGCTGAATATTATCCATTATATGCATGATAAGTACTCATATGAGGCTCTCGAAATGGCTCTGCATGATGTAGATATCGTACGTACGCAAGCCTTCGGCGTATCCGGACTTTCTATCATCGCAGACTCGTTTGCCGCAATAAAATACGGAAGAGTGCGTATTGTAAGAGATGCTGACGGAGATGCGGTAGATTACATACAGGAAAAGGACTATGTTCCTTTCGGAAACAATGACGATAATACAGACCAGTTTGCCATAGATATCGTGGAGACATTCATGCAAAAAATCCGTAAGCGCAAAATGTATAAAGACGCGATCCCGACTCAATCGGTATTGACTATCACATCAAATGTCGTGTATGGCAAGAAAACGGGAAACACTCCTGACGGACGCCGCGACGGAACTCCGTTTGCACCGGGCGCTAATCCGATGCACGGACGCGATACCAGAGGGGCAGTAGCATCATTGTCATCGGTAGCCAAACTTCCGTTCGAACATGCAAACGATGGTATATCCTATACATTCGCGATCACTCCAAGTACACTGGGTAAAAACCGGGAGGAAGAGGCTCAGAACCTTGCAGGACTGATGGATGGATATTTCTTGCAAACGGGTCATCACCTGAATGTGAATGTGTTCGACCGTCAACTATTGGTTGATGCGATGGAGCACCCTGAGAAATACCCTCAGTTAACAATACGGGTATCAGGTTACGCGGTTAATTTCACCAAGCTGACTAAAGAACAGCAGCTGGATGTTATTAACAGAACAATCACAACTACTTTTTAAGTCCATATAAATCTAATAAATCAGGCAGTTAGAAATTTTCTGCCTGATTTTCTTCAATATGAAAGGTCATATTCACTCGTTTGAAACATTCGGTACCAAGGACGGGCCGGGCATCCGCTTTGTATTCTTTATGCAGGGTTGCCCTTTGCGTTGCCTGTATTGCCACAATCCTGATACATGGAGGCCAAATGAAGCCAAATATGAGCTGACTCCCCAACAGGCTTTAGATGAAGTAATGAAGGTAAAAGCATTTGTAAAGGGAGGTGTCACCGTTTCGGGTGGGGAGCCGATGATGCAACCGGAATTTGTATTGGAGCTATTCAAACTATGTAAAACCGCAGGGATACATACCGCCATAGATACTTCGGGCTTCCTGTTTAATGACAAGACTAAGGAAGTGCTGTCCTATACCGACCTTGTACTATTAGATATCAAACATATAAATCCGGATAAATATAAAGAATTGACTGCAAGGCCTCTTGAGCCTACCCTCAACTTTATAGAATACCTCGCCGAAGTAAATAAACCGGTCTGGTTAAGGTATGTCCTCGTTCCTCACTTTACAGATAATGAGGACGATTTACATCGGTGGGCACAATATGTAAGCCAGTTCAAGAATGTGGAACGGGTAGATATCCTGCCTTTTCATCAGATGGGAATACATAAATGGGAGCAAATCGGACAAGAATATAAATTAAAGGATATAAACTCTCCATCAAATCAGGAATTGAATAAGGCGGAGGCGATTTTCAAAAGTTATGGACTCAATGTATAACCTCTATTCTTAATTTAAGAGACAAATAATGAAGAACTACAACACTCCGAAAGAAATCACAGTGGAGTTTGCCAATTCAGGTATTTATAAAAGTAATTTACCATTATCTAAATTCAGTCTGATAGCCATACTCGGAGGTGTATTTATCGCTTTCGGCGGATTGCTATCCGTTATGGTCGCAGGAGGAATGCCCGGAGCAGGTGCAGAAAATCCAGGACTAATCAAATTTATTGCCGGAGCGCTCTTCCCCGTTGGACTTATTATAGTATCCATCACCGGAGCAGATTTATTCACCAGTGACTGCACAGCGTTTACACTTCCCTTATTGGAGAGGAGATTAAAGGCTTTTACCTTTGTTAAACTTCTTATCCTTTCTTATCTGTTCAACTTTATAGGTTCCCAGGTAGTTGCCTACCTGCTCTCGTCAGGAATCGGACTATTTGATAAAGACCCCTGGCAACATTACCTGCATCATTACGCAGAAGTGAAAGTAAACCAAGACTTTATGACCGTCTTTATCAAAGGAATCGGTGCTAACTGGCTGGTTTGTCTGGGAATGTGGATGGGATATGCGGCAAAAGATATTATAGGGAAATGTATAGGTATATGGATTCCTGTCATGCTCTTTGTTACCCTGGGCTATGAACACTCCATCGCTAATATGTTCTTTATTCCTGCTGCAATTTATTCGGGTGCGGACATTCTCTGGAGCGATTTTATTCTCCAGAATTTAATTCCTGCTACACTGGGCAACCTTATCGGAGGGGTAGTATTAGTAGGATGTGTTTATTGGTACCTGTACACCAGAGAAAAATGATCTTTAATATATTAAGATAACAGGCCTTTACTTTAAAAAGTAAAGGCCTGCTTGCTATTATTATGATTAACGCTAATCAGTCGATCTTCTTTATAACATTCCTCGCTACCTCTATCTTATATCTCTTTCCTTTCATCTTCTCATCATTAATATTAGACAAAAGTGTTTTCACAGCCGAGGAACGGACTGCAACAAAAGAAATAAAATCCTTAACTTCTATCAGCCCCAGATCTGCTTTATCCAGCTTTCCTTTCTGTAAAAAGAAACCGACAATATCACTTTTATTCAACTTGTTTTTCTTTCCCCCACTCACATAGATTGTTTTGTATTCAGGCCTTCTCGGTAAAGGTTTTCCAGCTTTTAGCTCTAATATATCCGTATTTTCAGGAATGTAGTCCGGAGTTTTATCTTCTTTATACATTATAATATATGCTGTACCGGAAGCATGCATACGAGCTGTACGTCCATTACGATGGACAAATTCACTCTCTTTGGAAGGTAGATGGTAATGAATTACATGTTTCATCTCCGGAATATCCAGTCCTCTGGCGGCTAAGTCAGTTGTGACGAGATAATTCAGACTACCATTTCTAAATTGAATAAGAACTTTTTCCCTATCGTCCTGATCCATCCCTCCGTGATAATATCCGGTCTGTATCCCTTCCTTATTCAATAAATCGCTGATACGTTCGGCTACTTCCCTGTGGTTACAGAATATAAGCGCAGGCTCTGAATCGAGGGAACATATAAGCTGAAACAATGATTCTATCTTGTCTTTTTCCGGCGACAGGACAAGCTTAATAGAAAGAGTATCGTTCTTTTCTTCTTGTGTATAATCAAGAATCGCAGGCGATTCCATCTTTACAAAATCAGGAATTTCCACATCGGATGTCGCAGAAAGCAAGACCCTCTTCTGCAAATTTGGGAATTGGCTGATAATGGCATTCATATCATTCTGAAAACCCAGTTGCAGGGATTTATCGAACTCATCCAATACTAATGTTTTCACAGAACCGGGATTAAAGGATTTCCGCTCCAAATGGTCTTTCAGCCTACCCGGTGTCCCTATAAGTATAGCCGGAGGATTACTCAAATTATTAAGTTCGGTATCAATAGAATGCCCGCCATAACAAACATTCACTTTAAATTTTGTGCCCATCTTTTTCCAGACCTGCTCTATCTGGAGGGCTAATTCACGGGAAGGGACAATAACAAGACATTGCACACTCCTAACATCCTCTTTTAATAACCGGAGAACCGGCATTAAATAAGCAAGTGTTTTCCCTGAGCCCGTAGGGGATAACAGGATTGTATTTTGTTTATTGATAATTGCATCCTGAGCGGCAATTTGCATTTCATTCAGGGCTTCAATTCCCAAATTGGATAATATGCTGTTTGTTTGATCTTTTGTTTTCATTATGCAAAGGTAAGGTATTAACCAATCAATAAAAATTAATGGCATATTTTTCAATACTAAGTATATAGATAAAAAGAAGCAGCCCATCTTGTACGCTTAAGTGGCAAGATGGGCTAAGCTATTTCATTAATATACCTTTCTATTTTCCTTTCAGAAGAAACTCTTCGGCTCTTCCGGGACTCATCAGCTCCCACAATGAAGCTACAACCCATCCCGGAGCAAAGATGTCATTATAGAACCCTTTCCCGTTTTTACCATAATCCCAATTGGTATGCTGCACTACTTCGGGGTAATAACCGACCTTGGCAATACCGCACATATGCCCTTCATATGGAAGCAGTTGCCCCATAGACGAACGTATAACCTTTATAAAGCTTTCGAAACGAGGTTCTTTAAATTCTATTGAGAGCCAGTCTAATACTGAACCGAACTCAAAAATGAATACATCGATATGATTGTTCTCTACAGATACATTACCCCATCCGCGGGTCTTCAATCCGATATCTCCCAGCATTTGACCTTTGGCAAAAGGGACATCCCATATATAGTACCATGACAGCGTGAAATATGCAGCCTTCCGGCATAAACCGGCATAATATTGCCTTTCCTTACCCTCCGAAACAAGTGCTAGATAGTAAGTGGCAGTGGCTGCATACAAGGAAGCCTCCTTATCTTCACAATTGGCATCGAGTGTAGATGAGAAATAATCGGCCTTATCTATCAACTCTGTTTTCAGATATTCGGCTGTCTTTTTCGCACTCTTCAGATAGTTGGCATCACCAAAGTATTTATACGCCATTACCAGCGGAAGGGTTGCCGATGGAGTGCTACCGCCGCTCTTGTCGACAATGCTAAAATCGTCCTTAAATTTACGGGGAAAACTTCCATCTTCATTTTGTAAACGAAGAATCCTGTCTAAAATGGTTTTGATGCGGGCTTCCCATTCCGGATGTTTCCGCCCTTTTTCCTTCTCGTATTGCAGATAGTGAAACATAGCATATATGCCCTCCGACTGCCTGCGTATGCTGAAAACATCTGTTTCCTTTCCTGCATCCTGATCGACATATTCCCTGAAAAAGCCATTCTTAGTAAAACCATGTTCTAAATAGCTCGCAAATACTGAATTGCTATTATTCACCAGATCGGGCCGTCTATTGAGTTCTCCATATTCATAGGCATTGAATGAATTAAGTAATACCCGCCCGATAAATCCGACCTCCGCAATGCCATTCTTCTCACAGGTAGCAACCATAAGATGTGCTCCGGAAGGGAATTTCAGTTCTTTATCACCAACAAAGCTATCGGCAAAATACGAAACTATCGTTTGTTTCATCTTTTCGGGAGTAGAAGAGTATTGAGTATCGAGCGGCTTTGGCTGGTAGGTGTCGTAACTATATTCCCACACCTGCTTCACAAAATCTGAATAATCGGTAGCTTGCCCCATAAACACTTCCCATTCCAAATTGATAGTTTCCCCTTTCTTTATTTCCTGAAAAGCTTCTATAGGCGGAGCTAATGTCAGTTTCCTGATATAGCTTTTAGGAGTTTCCTGAAAAGGATAACCGAACGAAAGATTTGCATTGCTGTTTATTTCTTCAAACCCGGTATAGCCCAGAGAGGTTCTCCCCGAAACAATGACTTCTCCTTCTTTATGGGTAGTCAGAGCATCATACTTGGGAAGATCGATACGTGCTACTGACATATACATGCCGCTCTTTTCATTATAAATACCTGTAAGCGGGGTGCTCAGGCGGTCTTCCCTCACTGTCCAACCAGACGATGTATGGAATGAAGGAGCTTCCTTCGGAGACAGTAAATTGCGGCGGTACCAGAATCCGGGCATCAGAAACTGGCAATCGGAATGTAAATATCCTGTGGATATATTCTGTGAATATTTAAAGTATGTATCTTCATCGGCTGTAATAGAAACTTTGATCCGGATTTTATTATCCGTTTCATTTATTTGTCCCGATATATGTATAGGTAACGATTTGACGGGTTCCATACTATAGTTTCCGTTACCGGTTTCATTCTTCCTTAACTCATAGCTGACAGCAGGGTTACCCGGAACTTTTACGGACAGGCGTGCGTCTAACGTGAAAGGATGATGCGTTGTGGCATAACTTGCACATACAGTCAATAGACTGGTACAGAGAATAAATAATTTTGCTAACATATATCGATTATGAAGTTTGATTCCCCCGATGTCTTTCAAAGGAACTATTAATATTTCTTTTCTTTAAAAACAGGAATCCGGGCAGGTCGTGATGGGGATATGTTTCGCCCGCAGTATAACTTGTATATACAGCCCATAGACCTTTGCGAAAAGTAAATAATCTTGTTGACATAAATATATCAGTATGAAGTTAAATTGCCGGATTCGATTGCCTGCCAGGCCTTTCACGCACTTGCCTTCACAAAAAGCGAGTAAATCCCGTATAGAGTAGCATTATCAGCCGGTTATATTATTTTAATAGTCAGAATTGAAACAGGTATTTTTCAAAATATTTATACAAACAAATTGCCTTACAAAGATGAAAAATAGGGAACAAGCAATGCAACATAATTATTCCAATTGATACAACATTTGTTTCACTCACTCAATCTCTAGGCATCTGCTTCTTACTATTGACAAAATCTTTGGGTAAAATACCAAATTGTTTCTGAAAGCATTTGGCAAAATATGAAGGAGAATTGAATCCGACCAAATAACAGACCTCATTAATACGGCTGTTTCCGGCAAGTAATAATTCGGCCGCTTTTTTCAGGCGTTCGAGACGTAAATATTCATTCGGGTTCATATTCAGGATCCCCTTGATCTTCCTGTAAAAAACGGAGCGGCTCATATGCAGGGTTCCAACCATGTCATCCATATTAAATTCAGGATTATCAATATTGTCAAGTATAATTTCATTCATCTTTTTCAAAAAGTCTTCGTCTGCCTTGGTAAATGCCATGGAGTTGGCCGCCACAAGAGGTGAATTGACAAAAATTTCTTTCAGCTTTATCCGATTATGTATCAGATTAGATGCGCAGGCTCTCAAGTACTCTACCGAGAATGGTTTTTCAATATACATATCAGCACCGGCTTCCAGTCCTTCTATCTTGGACCGGAGATTCGTTTTTGCCGTAAGAAGAATAACGGGTATATGACTATAATCGATATTTGACTTCAATATGCGGCACAATTCAAAACCATCCATATGGGGCATCATAACGTCAGTTATAATCAGATTCACAATGTTAGAATCGAGCACATTTAATGCTTCGTTTCCATCTGTGGCCGTAAATATGGTATATGCCGATAGTTGCTTAACAATAAAAGCAAGCAATTCCGGGTCATCCTCTACAATCAGTATCGCCAATCTGGAAGAAGAATCTTCCGGCTGAACGATAACGGGAAGTGGAAGTGCTTTTTCATCATAAACGGTCATAGGTAATACCAGACAAAAACTGTTGCAATCTGCATAGTCTTCGATATACAGGCTCCCTTGATGAAGTTTTGCTAACGAACGAGATAAGGCCAGCCCGATCCCAGTACCCGGAAGTGGCTTAGAGGTTTCAATATTATTGAGCCTCACAAAAGGCTTAAAAACTTCTTCCCGCATGTCCGGCGAGATGATATTTCCATCATTCTTTATAACCACCCGCAACTCTCTTTTTTCATCATCAACATCCAGTTTTACCTCTATATACGTCTGCGCATATTTCATTGCATTACTGAACAAATTACTGATAATCTTGGTAAATGCTTCCTTATCTATATGAGCAAACAAATCCTTATCCGGCAAGCGGAGTACAAAATTCAAATTCATCTGCTGGGTAGATAGTTTAAATTGCAGATAACAGCCCCGCAAAATATCTGAGATATTACATTCGGTAAAACTAAGCTGAAGTCCTTTACTCTCTATTTTCTGGAAGTCGAGCAGTTGATTTGTCAGATTTAACAGGCGATCTGTATTATGATTCATAATATTCAAATCATCCCTGATCATATCGTCTATATAATCAGTTAAAAGAATATTTTCCAGAGGCCCTTTTATCAGCGTCAGGGGGGTTCGTATTTCATGTGCAACATCGGTAAAAAAACGGATCTTGGCATCGTATATCTCCAATGCTTTCTGTTGTTCAAATTTCTCCATTTCCCTTCGTTCACGCATTGTCGCCCGCTTCCTCATATTATATACAATATAGTAAACAAAGGAGCCAAATATGAGAACATAGAGGACGTATGCCCATGGCGACAAATAAAACGGTGGTAAAATCCTTATAAAAAGGATCTTCTCGTTCTCTATTGAAGGCATTGTCGGGTCAGATATTTTCAACCGAAATACATAATCCCCGTATTTGAGATTAGAATAATTGATCAGCGGGCTTTCTGTCATCAACAGCCAATCCTTATCGAACCCTTCGAGCTTGTACTTTAAAATATTTGTATGAGGAGACAGATAACTCAAGGCAGCTACCCTGAAGCTGAATGAATTTTGTTTCGAGTTGAGAATAAGGCTGTCTGTATAGATAATACTCCGCTGCAAAGGCGATTTCCTCTCCCCTACACTAACTCTTTTGTTATACAATAGAAAATCTGTTATAACAGGAGTCGGCTTATATTTACTTTCGGAAAAATCCTTCGGCTCGAATCTTATAAAACCATCTATACTCCCCATAAAAAGGCTTCCGTCCTCAGACTTAAATCCTGACCTGTAATTGAATTGATTACTCAGAATCCCATCTACCACTGTATAGTTTTTTATAAAATTATCAACCGGATTGAAGCAAATGAGCCCTTTATTAGATGTGATCCAGAAAAGACCTTTGTCGTCTTCTACAATCTGATATATAACATCGTTGGGCAAGCCGTTTCGCTCATCATATCTTATAAAAGTTTCTGTTGACGGATCGAACCGGCAAAAGCCACGGCCTTGTGTGGTGATCCATATCTGGTGACGGCTGTCTTCAAATATACTTGTTACCTTATTATACGGTAAACTCTTCTCATCCGTTTCATTATGCAGGTAGTTTTTCCATTTCTTCTTATTTATATCGTAACAGAAAACCCCATCGGAATAGGTTGCCAACCAGAGATCGCCGTGTCTGTCTTCTTTAATATCATATATGAATTTACCTTTCAGCTCCGGAATTACAAAAAAATCATCAGTCGCCCTGTTATATTTGAGCAGCCCGAATAAAGTGCCCAAATAGATAGTCCCATCAGATGTACGCAGCATGGCAAAAATATTGTCATCGTTCAATGAATTGGAGGTACTTCCTTTATTATAAGATTTTATATGCCCTGTATTTCTGTTTATTACTTTTACTCCTTTCGAGAATGTACCCACCCACAAGTTATCGCCATCGGGCAAAAGGCATTGGACATTGGAAAAGGCTCTGCTGGGTTCAAAAAACGAAATCTTATTTGTCTGTGGATTATAGTTGCTGAGTCCTCCGTCTTCTGTACTGATCCAGATAAGCCCCGATGGGTCTGCGCAAAACTCCCTCACTCTCTTTCCCCGCAGGCCGTTAGAAGTATCCGTAGGATAATATTTGTTGAAATGTGTGTATTGCTTCGGATAATAATTCAGGCCGCCGAAGTATGAACCTATCCAGATACCTTCTTCCCTATCCTTGCACAAACAATAAATAGCATTGTCTGACAAAGAATAGGAATCGTAAAAAGAACTCTCCAGATGCAGGTAATTATTGGTTCGTAAATTATAAATATATATACCCGATTCGGTTCCCAGCCACAACTCATTATCCGAATTTATCATTATATCGCGAATGAAAATCTTCTCGTTGTTATTATCTATCTGCAACAAATCGCGCACCTTCCCGGAAGAAAGGCTCAGTTCCTTAAGGCCTTCTTTTACCGAACCTACATACAAGCAATTATACGCTCCCGGGATAATCTTGAGAATAACGTCGTCGCGAAATACCTTTTCACCATTATCATCTGTAAACTCACGAATGGTTTTCAGATTGTCCTTTGAGTAAAACAGTCCTTCCCCATAGCTTCCCAGCCATAAAACGCCATTTCTGTCTTCCTTAAGGCATTCAATATTAGAGGATATATCATGGCTTTTGAGATCAAAGTTCCTGAGTAAACCCGACTGTACGTCATAACAAAAAATCCCCTGCGATTCGACTGCAATCCAAATGTACGACCCGTTGCCTTCTATCGCCGATATCGTCTTATTAATAACCACTTTATTATCCGCCTGTACCAGGAATTGACTAAATTGCTCTGTATATGGATCATACACATATATACCGGCATCGGTTCCCACCCATATTTTGCCCCTGTTATCTTCATGCAGAACCTTTATATAATTATTACCAATACTGTTTTTGTCGAGAATATCGCGTTTAAATGTGCGAAAAGAAAAGCCATCAAACCGGTTTAATCCATCTTTAGTTCCTACCCATAGAAAACCTGTCCGGTCTTGCAGTATAGCATTCACCGTATTTTGCGAAAGCCCTTCCCGTATTCCGTAATGACTAAAATAATATTGCGTCGATTGAGAAGAAAGACCCGTAATAACAAAGCACAGTGACAAGCAGAGAAAAAACTTCAGAGTATTCAATCTCATAATCCGGTATAGATTATATATTAGCTATTTACATTAATTTCATCCAGACTGAGGCAGATCGGTGAGAAATTTTTCCAATTAGGTGGTCCGGATATTTCTGCGTTTCAAATACAGATTGTTCTAAAAGAGTGATTGGGCCGTTGTCTTTTTCTTTTTTGATTTCTTTCTCTCTTTGCCTTTCATTCAGCCTACAGTATTATGGTATAAAAAATAAGACATGTGTGATAAATAAATTATGTATTTCCACATTATTATTTTCATTTGGTTAACGACATTCACATAAATGACTATATACAAATGTATCGTTATATATTATCCCAAAATGAAAATATCATCCCTTATAATGAAAGTTTCATCCCATACCAACGCCAGTCTATCAACTCTTCAAAATTGAGGGATTGATACATCAATAAACAGGTTAAATTTGATATTACCTTAGATCAACCTTTTATATTTTCACCAGATGCTTTATACAATGAGAGATTATCTTCTTTTATATCTCTCCGGGGACAAGTCTTGAGAAACCGCTTATAAAGTGATAAAAAGCTTATTTCTAGTTTCATTTTTCGGTCTGCCTGTATTACTGGAAATTTGTCAGGACAAAGATATCTATCCGGAGAATAACCATGATATTTCTTTATTAAATTTATAGAACAAATCACAATTTAATATTTCTGGAAAAAGTTTATCTATATAATTCTAACCAATAGCTCTTTGATGTATTGATCAGCAGATTTGCGAATTATCGAATTAGTATATTAACAAATGAATAAAAAGTGTTACGTTTGTTACCTTTTGAAAAAAGCTACAAGTAAACAAGATATAAGATACGAGTTGCTAACGGCTAAAGCTAAAAGCTAAAAACTGTTACCTTTGTTACTTTTTAACTATATAAAGTTAATTAATGCAAAACAGACAGAATAAAAATAATGAAAACGTGTCAGAAGTGTCAGATTTTAACGTTACAATGTTAACCAATGCTAAAAACAGAAGAAAACAACTCCACATTCCAATAATCCTTATATTAAGACAGAATGCTTTTGATATCTATCATTCTTTAGTATCTATTTGAAAACCGGAACTATGCTCATTGAATACGAAGGGGTGCCATTGCCTATTATAGGCCATCCTGCATCGTCCCATTTTACTCTATCCAACATTAAATTGCGCTGGCTACTACCATTGTCGATATAAGCATGATAGAGCATCCAATCTACTCCATTATCATCAGTTATAATCCTTGAATTATGTCCGGGTCCGCCAAATGTAGCATCTCCCCTCACTACAATAGGTTGGTAGTTAGAAGGATTCCACGCGTCGAATGTTTTCATGTCTGTTCCCGCCTTATTCAGATATGGACCTGACAGACTTTCGGATCTTCCGACCATTACTTTATATGAACTGGTCATACCTTCACAACATGCCCCGGTAGATACAAACAAATAGTAGTATTTCCCTCTTTTATGAATATAAGGAGCTTCAAATGATTTACCCGCAATCAGTGTTTTCTTTGTTAAATCTTTCACTGCCATGCCATCTGCCGTTAATTCTATCATGTATATTCCATAGAAGCTGCCCCAGAATAAATAGCGCTTGCCATCTTCTTCGACGAAACAAGGATCGATTGAATTATGAACCCCTATTTCAGTACTGACAAACAATTTTCCATTGGAATTGCCTGCAGGCGGAACAAAAGGTCCTTCAGGTTTATCTGAGACTCCCACGCCGATACCACATGTAGCACCTCCGCTCCACTTAGATATAGCATAATACATCACATATTTTCCATCATAATAATTAATATCCGGAGCCCACATTCCTGTATCGTTCACATCATCATCCGTGAAATCGGGCCTTTTATCAAATACCTCACTTTTACTGCCTCCGATGCGGGGCCAGTTTATCAGATCGGTAGATTTATAGCCCCTCACTCTTCCTGATGTCACATATAGGTAAAACTCTTTTCCTACACGGATAACTGTAGGATCAGCATAACTGCCTACAATGACAGGGTTTGTCAAAATAGCCTGATCTCCTTGTTTTAACGTCACAGTGTATTGTCTCGATGTGCCATCCTCTCCTTCTATACTATATGTGATTGGCTTAGTGAAATCATGCCTGGCGTTTCCGCTTTTTTGCACTACTCCATTTACCTTAACGACCGAACTTTTTTCAGATGTAGTAAATTCGGGCTGTAAAGAGGTAATATCTATATTTGACGGAATTTCATTTTCATTCGAGATTTCCCCGGTTTCAGTATTTATTGCCGGTTGATACTGCTCCATTTGTTTCTCAGGAAAGGTAAATGTCTGAAAACTATTCGATGATTTAGGTTTGGTTATTTTGACCGTATATGACTTTTGCTTAATATCGCCTACATAAAGATCATAGACACATTCCTTCGAAAAGTCATTTTTATTACCTCCGCTTTGCTGAACCTTACCGTTAAGCTTGAGTATCACATCTGCGTTATTAACTTTGAATTCTACTAGTAGTTCTTTAAGATTGACATATGTGGGGAGTTCTTCTCTATTACTGATGACATTATTCACATTATCGACATGAAGTATATGATTAACCGATTTTTGGTCCCATACAGAGAAGTTAGTAATTTCTCCTTCAGTAATTTTATTCTCCGAATCTTTACACGAATATATATGTGATGTGAAAACAATCAGAAACAGCTGATATATAAATATTCTTTTCATAGATTTTTCAATTATAGGCAGTTTATTTAAATCGAACTGAGCAAATCCTAATTTGCAGGATTATTTTTAAACTTATTTTTATAAGAATTAAACTTCTGGAAGTGGGTCTAAAGATACAAGTTATCGGTTCTTAGATTGAGATCGTAGTAGAAGTAATACTGGTATTAGTTTGAACATTCGTGCCTTCATAGGTATCACTTTATAAAATAAACAGATAAGAACATTATATGGGGTTACCAATTGTTTTATAAGTAACCCCATATTACTATATGTACTGTCCTTCTACCATTGGATTTGTTGGTCTTCGTCCGGAATCAATGTATTCAGGTCACGTTGCATGGACAATATCCCTGTTACTGTATATTTAAGCGGAGTACCGGAGATTGTCGTATAGTCTTCAAATGTATAACTCAATCCCAAAGTAATATATATATGCTTCATATATACCTTTGTAGCATCCATTTCTTCTTCTACAGTATAATATGGTTGCCCTTGTACATTTAAGTTTATTTCCGGATTATCCGTATAAATCTCCAGTTTCTTTTTCTGGATATCGATCATCTCATCTGTAAACCTGATAAATATCTTATATAGTTTCCTATCCAGGTAGTCTATATCCCTGATTCCGGCATAAAGAAAGATAGTATTTTCGTCCACTACATAAGTCCTTACCGACGACATATTCAATGCTGTCTCCATATCGGGAGCCAGATATATTTTGTATAAGGTCCCGCTGTATGTACCCGAATAATCATTGAACGGATTAATATGTAACATAGCCCTCTGATAGTACTTATGAGGGTTAGCCTGATAATTGTATGAAGGATCACTCAATATCCTCAAAGGTAATACCCATTTATCAGTCTGGTCCAAATTCCCTAATGTAAACTCAATGGGAACCGTGGTAGTATATTTATCCGCAGGAACGTCTATCGTTTCCGACATGCCATAATAGGTTGTCCCCAATTGTTTAAAATATAGTTCATTACGATGGCCATATGCTTCTTGGTTCAATACAGCCAGCGTATCAGGATCCAGACCGATATGTATAGTCCGGTTTTGAGAGTTCATTGTCGAACCACTGATAATGACGGGAAGATTATAAACCACTTTCCCCTCAGACTTATAGCGTACATACACAGGAGTTACCCCCAGACTGTTAGGAATGGCTTTGAAAGAGGCTGTCTGTATATATTGCTCATCTTTCCATTCATCGTTGCATGATACACAACACATTATTGTGAACATGGCTAAAAACAGATAATATATATATTTCATTTTCTTCGAATTATAAGAGTTATTCAGGATTAGTCCAGCCCGGATTTTGAATCAGTTTCGAGTTGCGTCTCAACTCGGTATGATGAATAGGTAAAAACCACATCTTACGCGCAAATATAGTAGGCAGCGAAGGCACTACGACAGGAGTATGGAAAGCCTCAGGCATATCCTTAGTTGCATATGCATTACATCCGTAAATCTGAGCTGCTTCTTCTACCGGAGCATCCATCCAGCGGCGAAGATCAAAATAACGGTGTCCTTCT
Organism: Dysgonomonas sp. GY75; assembly: GCF_015234155.1. NCBI lineage: Bacteria > Pseudomonadati > Bacteroidota > Bacteroidia > Bacteroidales > Dysgonomonadaceae > Dysgonomonas > Dysgonomonas sp. GY75. The sequence continues at coordinate 54,070 of NZ_JADCLQ010000038.1, read as the reverse complement.
GCAAACAATTCAATCTGCCGTTCACGTTTCAGCTTCTCACGAAATTTATCCTGATTGCCATAAACATCTTCTGCATAATCAGGAACTCCGGCACGAATACGAATTGGCTGTATACCTTTCTTTAATTCACTGGTAGTACGGCTTATAAGATGCGTTTTAGTTCCATCCCATGATGGTATATTATATTGTCCACTCAACTCATTCAACGCTTCTGCATAAATTAACAGTATCTCAGCATAACGAATGGCCGGGTCTACCTTTTTTGTAAACCGGGATTTATCATAAGCTGTAGAAGTTGTGTTGCTTATATCATACGGACTTACATATTTTTTGATCCCTATGCCAGTACGCAACCAGTAAGTAGCATTCGTGTACCCATTCCCACTTCCGCGGTAATAAAATACCTGCTTGTTACTCTCTTCATCTTTATCCTTTTCGGCATTCAGCAAATTCCAGGTACATCCGTTGTATGCTACGGATGCGTAGAAACGCGGTTCACGATTCACATATTGTTTTGATACCCCTACGCCTAAAGGACCTAGTTCCGGATAATTGGATAATTCTCCTGAAGTAACCAAGCCTGCTTCACGGGGACGACTATCGTAGCGGCCGGTATATCCCGGCACTGCCCCATACATAGAGTTCATACCCGGACAGTCTGTGCCATCTGCCATATAATAGGCATCGCATTGTTTCTGAGTCATACCATGAGAGCTATATCCTTTCCCATAGAGACGAGGTAACTGGTGAAGGACAAGAGTTGACACATCTTCTCCAGAGCCATTCTGACCACGGGTAAAAATAAGTTCAGGATTCTCATGAGCAAGAACATCTCCATTAAACAAGGCACGATACGATTCGAACGGGTCTATGTTTTTATAGCCATTCGGCCAATCCTGATTTACAAAATTACCATCATTGTAGGGGGTAATAGTGGCCGGATAAGCAATATCGCCACTACTCTTAGAATATGCGAAATACAAGCTATAATGGTTCATATCCATCACATCCTTGGCTGCAGCGGCGGCTTTAGCCCATTTAGACTCATCATAAGTCTCCGGAAGCAGGCGCTTACTTTCTTTGTCTATCAGAGCTGCAGCAACATCAGCCGGAGCTTTCCCATTATATAACGGACTGGCAGCAAATAACAGTACCTTTGCACGGAGCCCCAAAGCTGAACCACGGGTAGGACGAGCTAGCTCTTGTACTGCACGGGAGGTAGTTGGAAGCAGTTCAGCTGCTTTCACCAAATCCCCGATGATATAATCCACACATTCGTCATACGTATTTCTAGCTTGGGCCACTTCATCGTATTCTTTCATATAATCTACTGTTTCATCCGGTATAATAGGCACAGGACCATATAAGCGTAGCATGAACCAATATAAATAAGCTCTTAAGAAATAGGCCTGACCTTTTAAGTCAACAATCTCCGACGCGCTAAATTGTTTGTTTTTATCTATGTTATTCACAAAGATAGAAGCCTGACGGATTCCCCTGTAAGCATTCTGCCAGATATATTGGGTTTCATTATGATCGCCGCTTTCAGAGTAACGACCACTTTTCCATCTCATGTATCCATCCGATTCATCTCCGTAATACATATCGTCAGCAAAATTGAAAGGGATATTTTTTTTACTGGATACATCTTGTAAATAACCATTTCCTAAATAGGAATAAGCCTGAGCCAGCCATTCATTCGTATAGTCTCTGTTCTGGAAGACATCCTCTATAGACATACGTTCATCAAACAGATAATCCGAGTCCAGATAATCCGAGCATCCGCCAAGAGCCAAGCCCAATCCCGTTACTATAGATAAAATTATTATTATTTTCTTCATATGCATTTAATGTTTATAGATTAACTGATATTCCTAATGAAATGGTTTTGCTAAGCGGGTATTTTTTTCCATCAGAACTTCCCATTTCCGGATCCCATAACTTGAATTTGGAAAATGTGAGCAGGTTGGTACCTATAAAGAAAATGCGTACATTACTCATATGCATTTTATTCACTAAAGCCGTAGGAAATGTATAACCGATATCCAGCGTTTTCAGTCGTAAATAAGAGCCGTCTCTGAGCCAATATGTAGAACTTTGGTAATTATTCGAATTAGCACCATAGGTCAGACGTGGATATTCTGCATTCGGATCTTCATTATCGCCTAGTATCCAACGATTCGAGTTAGCCAAATCGCTCAATATATTACCCCACCCGTCACCTAAACTAAACATATGAACGGAAGAGCCTCCGATTTGGAAAGTCGACTTCCCAACTCCCTGGAAATGCATGCTCACATCCAATCCTTTCCACTTGGAAGAAATACCAAACCCATAAGTAAGGTTCGGTTTCGTTGTTGCACCGATAGCAACCCTGTCATTGTCATCAATTCTTCCATCACCATTAATATCCTTGTATTTTATATCACCGGGCATCACATCGCCAAAAGTTTGTGTCGGGCTGTTCCGTATCTCTTCATAATCTTTAAACAACCCCAAAGCAACCAGCCCGCGGGCTTGATTCACACGATGTCCTTTCTGTAGCTTATACCAATAAATAGAGTTTTCCTCATCCCTTTCAATTATCTCATTTTTGCTGTAGGTCATATTGCCACGTAAAGTAAAATCAACATTTCCGGCTTTTTGTTTGAAAACGAAGTTTCCATCAAATCCCCGGGCTTTCACTTCACCTACATTCGCATAAGGATTACTCTCTACGCCTACTGACCATGGGAGATACGCACGTTCCATATAGATGCCCTTACGATGTTCATAGAAATAATCGATTGTTCCAGACAATCTGTTTCCCAAAAAAGAAAGGTCTATTCCGAGATCCTGTTTGGTCGCAATCTCCCAAGAAACATTCGTAGAAGCTATCTCAGAATAATACTTACCGGCATATTCCCTGCTATAGCCGTAGTCTCCAAAGTTATAGGCACTGTTTGCCGTTGTATTAATCGTGTAGAGATAAGGGAAACGAATATCTTTATTGTCCTTTTTACCTAAATTGTCACTACCAGTTTTCCCCCATGAATAACGTACTTTAAACATATCCAACCAGCTGATATCTTTCAAGAAAGGCTCCCCAGCAATATTCCATGCTCCTGAAACAGCAGGAAAGAAACCAAACCTGTGATCTCTGTGGTAATTCTCAGATCCTGTATATCCAAAGTTGAAATCGACAAAATAACGACTCGCCCAATTATAATGGACACGACCGGCCAAACCTTGATTACGACGGGCTATACCTTGTTTAAGATCGTCTCCAATATCTACTGTTTGCGTTTTAGATGCCTGGGTGTATTTTAAAACTCCTCCAATATTATGGTTGTTAAATCTGCGATCGTAACGAAGTTCCCATTCAAAAAATTCATTCCTTTTTCCTCCGGCTCCAGAAGATTGTGTCATAGGAGACTCCTTTACAATCTCATTAAATACAAGATCTCCGTTTATATCCCGCGATTTTTCTGCTTTATGCATTGCAGGATATTTATATCGCCTGATCCAATTACTATTTTCGGTATCATATCCAAATCGTCCGGTAAAGAAGAGGCCTTTCGTAATAAAGTCCAGTTTCTGATCCAGAACCACGCTGGTCTGAATATTATTATCCCAGTTTTCCCTGTATCCGGTCATCGTGGCTTGCACCCATGGATTGAAACGGTCTCCGTTATCATTACCATAGGCAGGTACAAGTCCATTAGAGTACAATATAGGAGCCATGATCGGATTATATCCCATTAATGCTGTCCAGATAGCATCACTTCCTATTCCGGCATCATTTTGCTTGCGCAACGAACCTGAAACACCTACTTTCAACAAGGTAGTTTTTGTAATATCAATATCGACATTCATACGGTAAGTATATTTTCGGAAGTTGGCATTCGTATTATAGTCTTTCAATGACTTATCCACCTTATACATACCTTGCTGATCCTGATAGCTTCCCGAGACAAAATAACGCGCTGTTCTTCCTCCTCCACTCATATTCAACGTAGCACGAGAACTCCAAGATCCATCCCGCAAGAGAACATCCATCCAATCTACATCCGGATACAAATCCGGGTCCAGTCTTAAACGAAATATTTCCAACTCTTCGGGTTGATAGAGGACATCCTGATTACGTGTAGTCTTGGCTTCATTAGCCAGGGATGCATATGTATATCCGTCTGCAAAATCCGGCACCTTAGTAAGCATACTATAGAATCCTTCCAGCTTTGCACTAATATTAATTTTCCCTTCTTTCCCCCGTTTAGTATTGACCAAAATAACACCATTAGCTCCTTTACTACCATAAATAGCTGTAGCAGAAGCGTCTTTCAATACGGTAAAGGACTCTACATCTTCAACACTGACTTCATTTAAATCACGTTCGAAACCGTCGATCAGTACCAATGCCGCATTACTCCCGCCAAACGTAGAAATACTGCGTATCCAAAACTCGGAAGTACTACCTGGCTTACCGGATGTCTGCATTGCCATAATACCCGGTACAACGCCTGCCAGACCATCTGCTATAGATGAGGTCGGATTTGATTTCAGTTCCTCAACATCGACAGTTGTAATAGCCCCGGTCACAGCAATTTTCTTCTGGACTCCTGTTCCGGTAACAACTACTTCGTTAAGTACACTTCTGTCCGACTCCTTCATAACTATATTGACAACACGCTGTTCTTTCACTAATACCTCCGCTTTATCAAAGCCGACATAAGTAAAAACCAGTGTATGGTAGGAAGTCATATTAATCTTATATTTTCCCTCTATATCGGTAATAGTCCCCAATCCCGGCATATTACTTATGGATACACTCACTCCGATCATAGGTTCGTTATTCGTATCGGTCACGATACCTGTTACTTCTATAGTTTGCTGAGCCAAGGCACTGACCGAAAACGTGAGTACCAATATACATGTTAATAAAAAGTTTCTCATATCAATATGTGTCTATCATTTATTATTCTTCATAAGCAACTTTGCGGATACGACGATTATTGGAATCTCCGATATAGAAACATTGTCTTTCTTCATCATATGCTATTCCGGCCGGATAAGCAAAACGGGCATCCAGACGTAGATCACCATCTCTGTATCCACTGGCTTGAGGTGTACCGGCAAATGTGGAGACTCTTCCCTGAGGAGTCATAATACGTACCACATGATTCGCTTTATCACAGAAATAGAAATCATATTCGTCTTCCTGACCTTCGTACTCCGGATTTTTTACAAAGACTCCCTGCTGAGGCTCATTTACACGGGCATAACTACCTACTCCATCTGCATAGCCTGCAGTTTGATCTTTTCCGGCTATCAGATATGGTTCGGTAAAATTTTTGGTCGCCCAATTATAATCGGAACGCATAATATACTGCCTGTTATTCACTATTATATATGCATAGTTCCCCGTAGGATGAATGATAATAAAAATCCTTACCGATGCATTCGGAACCCTGAATATGTTCACACCTTCTTTTGTGCCTACCACACCTCTCCATACCATACCCGTATTATAGAATGCATAATAGTACTCTCCATTTATCGGATGTACAGCAGCAGCTCTGGTTCCACGACCGGCAGCCATTGGAGTCAGGCTTTTAAATCCCGATTCACGGGTGAGCAGATAATTTCCCGGCTGAGTATCATTAGATTGGTCATGTGTAACAATCATATCACCTCCCAACGTCCAGTTAATACAAGGAATTCCATTTTTATTAGGATTAGGTATACCTGTATTGAAAGTGCTTACGTATTTTTTCTCAAAATCAATAAGCCTGCATGATTTATCATAACCGGCTACATACAGATGGTTGTGGTTCAGAGGATCGAATACTAACCACTCCATTTTTTCGAATCCTCCACAATCGTTAAACGGGCCATCCTTTACATCAAACTTCGTATTATTTTCATATGTTTCCCCCAAGAAAGAACTGACAAGCATTTTCTTTTGATAGGCATAATGTTCTCCGGCCTCTGCATAAGCAATCTTTTCTCCACTCTCGTCAACGATACTTACTTCAATATCACCATCGTAAGCTTTCGCAGGGACAATGCAATATAAAGATTGGTGATTAACTCCGATTATCCTTGCATTTTGCCCACCAATAGTAACTTTGATCTTAGAGAGGTCATTCCCAAAGTTTTCACCGTAAATAATCATTTTCTGATTGGCTCCTCCCTCTTTCGGCGCGAAATCAGAGACCACAACAGGCTTCGAAGGATCGAAGGCTTGCGAATCCGTGTCGGATTTATCGTCTTTGCACGATACGCAAAGAACGATCAGCAGCATCAACCAATGCTGAATTTTCATTCTGTTTTTCATTTTCATAAGAATAGGTCTGAATTTAGTTTGTTAAAACATTTCACAATTGTATCCAAAGACAGCATGAGCTGTCTTGTCTGTATGTTTATCGTAAATTAAGTATTTGTTAATTTTCCTTATTCTCTGACTTTTTCCAATTCAATTAAATGGGCGAGACGTATTTCATCGGTATTTCATAGATTGTAATTTATCATTTGTTAACGTCACAAAGGAATGGGAATTTAAATTAGAAAGATGACAGAAAAGTAGCTATAAATAGCACATTTTTCCCATTCATCGTTTTAGACAGAAAATAGGACTAAGAAGGGAGCAAGTATTGCGTTTTCAGCTTCTTATAAATATCAGAAGTGGGAAGGAAGTATGGGTTTGGGTGTAGATAAACTCCGGTTATGAAATAGAAGTAAGTTTATCAGGAAGGAATGATGTGGAATCTCCAATTCGCTAAAAAGAACAATCCTGCCAATAATGATATTGGCAGGATTGTTTATCTAATGTCCTAGATTAAATTTATAACAGTAAATAACGGATGATTACTTAGTTGAAACAACAAGCTCCTTTCCTTCTTTCAATTGTTGGTGCGTAATAAAATAACCATCTATTTTCTTACCGCCATAGCTTATATCGGTAATCTTCTCTCCTGTACCTTTTCTCTTAATGGTAAAATTCTTTCCATCCAGATTAAACACTACCTTGTCAAATAATGGTACAGTGACTATATACTGCGGATCTGCAGGAGAATAGGTATATAGACCAATTGCATTCAGTACATACCACGACGACATTTCACCTGCGTCATCCATGCCGCAGTATGCTAACCGTTCGGGCCCCATACGATATTGTTCGTTCAGTATTTTATTCAGTATTTTTTGTGCTTTTTCCTGTTTATCAATAAAATAATACATATACGGAATACTATGTCCCGGCTGATTACCATGGCAATACTGGCCGATGAATGTAGTCAGATTATGGGCCTCATAGTTTTTCCATGGAATAACAAATAAAGAATCGAGCTTTGTCTCAAAGGCCTCTTTACTTGGGTATAAAGCAATAAATCCTTCAGGATCGTGCAAGGCAAAGAATGTTGACTGCCATCCATTGGCTTCACGGTACATGTATTCATAAAAAGGACGTTCTGGGCTGAAGGGGGTTATCCATTCTCCATTTTCCAGACGGCCGCGCATAAGTTGGGTAGACGGATCGAACAGATGTTTGTAACTATCTGTCCTTTTCATCAGTCTATCATAGTTCTCCTTATCTGCGAGTTCCTTAGCCAGCAATGCCGTAGCATAATCGTCATAAGCATATTCCTGGGTTTTAGTCACAGCCGCTTTAGCTACAGTCTCCAATTTGGGGCCTTTAATATCCATCTCGGATATCCATCCCCGCTCCATATATTCTTTTATATGCGGACGTCCACCCTTACCCTCAACAAAAGCATTGTTGAGAAGTAATTTGTATGCCGCCTGCACATCAAAGTTCCGTATACCTCTCAGATAACTTCCTGTAACAAATGTAGAGGCATGGTCTCCATGAAAGAAACTCGGCATGAACCCTCTGATCTCACCCCGGTCTGTAATAGAGCTGATAACATCGGCTGCAACATCCGGCGAGATCATTCCCAATAAAATCAGTTTATTACGGTAATCATCCCAAAAAGACGGATCACTGTAATAACGGAATCCTTTGTTTACTACTTCACCTCTGCCATTCACAAACTCTCCGTTGACGTCACTCAATAGTATCGGCCACAGGAAAGCACGGTAGAGAGTAGAATAGAATGTTTCCCTCTGTTCACCGGTACCACCCGATACCTGTATTTTCGATAGTAAGGTATCCCATGTATTTGTTGCTTCACTCCTCACCTGGTCAAAATCTTTGGCAAGCATCTCCGCCTCAAGATTCATTCTGGCATTTTCGATACTTACATAAGAAAAACCGACTTTCATCTCCAACGGGTCGTTTATATCCTTATTGTCGAAGAAATTGACAATGCTGACTTCCGTATCACCTTCTTTCAGCTTTTCCACATCTTTTATCTTATGGTTGGTCACAGCATAAAAGTAGAATGTAGGGCCAGTTTGCTGATAGCCTGTAAATACATTGTCTGACGTTTTTTCTATTTTCCAATCTCTTACATGTTCGTTAGAACGAGCCAGGTCTGCCAGCAGCCTTTTGTTCTTCCCTTTTTTATAGGTATATCTATGGAAAGCACATCGCAACGTAGAAGTCACTTCTGCATTTATATCATATTTTTGGAGATATACCTGATAGTAGCCCGGACTGGCCGACTCCTTGTCATGACTGTAAGCCGAGTAATAAGACTTAGGTGCAATCTCCCCGCTAACAGCAACAAGAGGAACATAGCACAAATTCCAATGCCCCTTGCTGGTATGGGCAAAAGCATATATAACCGTATCTTCATACTGGTAACCTGAGCCGCTTCGCCACATGGTGACAGGTGTTACCTGAACCATCGAATTCGGGACCGATGCACCCGGATAAACTTCGGCTCCCCATGCCCTGCGGGTTGGTTTATATCCAAGATCGATACTGTCCCAAAGGGTGGTAGTACCAATAAACGGATTGACATAACCGGTCAGACGTTTTTTACTCTCCTGAGCATAACAGCCAACTACAATCAGCATTATTGCTCCGATAATGATAAACTTATTTCTCTTATACATACTCTTTGATTAAAAACAAGTGAAAACCGAAGATTCTTTAAAGCCTGTTTAATTCTAAAAAAAATCCAAACAGGCTCTTTTACCTCTTACTTTAAAGCGAATCTGTATTTATGCTCTCCTGAGCCTACATTATATTTATTGTCTCCGGCATAAATAGTTGCAGTAGATCCTGCCGGAATTTTCACGGTCATTTCTATATTTTTCCCGTCAGCCTTCCATTCAGAGGATATTTTTCCCCGTACAGAATTATATTCGCCTTTTACCCATTCCAGATCGGCGATGAAATATGGCTTTATAATGATATTTTCGAATCCGGGCCTGGATATATCGTAATTAATTCCTGCCAGATAGCTGGACATCCATGCACTGATATCACCCATAAAGACATGGTTTAACGAAGCGTCGTGGAATTCGGGACTTAACAGCCATGTTTCGGCAAGTGTTGTATAACCCTGAGTCTCTACCCAGTACCCCCATGAGGGAGCTTCTGTTTTGGTTGCCATTTTATAGGCATCTTCCACATAGCCATATTTACTGAGCATGCGAAGAACTGTTTTGCTTCCAAGCAATCCGAAATCAAGGAAATGATTATTCTCCGCCACAATTTTTTGAAGATAATCGGCCACCGCCTGTTCTTTACCTTCCGGAACTATCTCCAGATAAAGAGCTATTGCCTGTGCTGTCTGAGTACCGTTTGCATAAACTGCCGTTTCGGGGTTGAAGAATTTGTCGTTGATTATTTTTTTCAGCGATTCCGCCTTTTCTTTATACATGCTTGCATCTTTGCCCAATATAGTTGCAAAACGTGCCATGAGCATATAATCGAGATAATAATAAAGCGTGGAGGTATAATCATTAGGGGTCTGAGCTTTGTAATATACCCAATCACCTAATCCGAAAGTAAGTAGCCCGTCTTTTTCCTGATTTTTCAGATACTCCAGATAGTTTAGCATTGTAGGATACAACCGTTCGATACAGCGTTTGTCTGCATAATAATCGTATAATGCATTCGGTACGATAAACAGTGCGGCATCCCACACAGGACCCGGCCAATCGCCAAAGCCCCATCCCGATGATGGTATGATACCCGATATACCTCCGTTAGGACGCTGGTTATCGATGAAGTCGTTCATCCATTTCTCATAAAATGTAATACCATCGAAATTGAGAAGAGCCAGATCCATAGCAATATGTGCATCGGCAGTCCATCCATTCTTCTCCCGTTGAGGACAATCGGTAGGTATGCTATGAATATTTCCCCGGTAACTTTGATTGGTTGCAGCCCATATTTTGTTAAGAAGCTTGTTGGAACTGCTGAAATATCCCACTTGCGGTATATCCGTATGCAGGAACAGTCCTGTGATATTATCTTCGGTAAGTGTTACTGGGCGGTCGGTTTTTACTTCTATATACCTGAAACCATGATAGGTAAATTGTGGCGTAAATTCTTCTTGTTTACCAGAGCCTTTCAGTATGAATATATCTGTTTGGAAAACCTCTCCCGGTTTCTCCGGACGATAATAAACATCAATATTGCCCGGTTGCAAGCGGCCATCGTCTTTCAGCAATTCTCCATGCTGTAGAGTAAAGGTTGTCCCTCTTTCTCCTTTTACATTCAGACGGCATACTCCTGCTATATTCTCTTTTAAATCAAAAACAAAGATAGTATCACCAAAGGATTTTAATAATGCAGGCTTTATTTCTTTTGTTATCCGGATCGGTGGCATCTGCTGGGAAACTATTAATGGAGCCGGACTGTCTGTTATTTTAGCTGCTATCCAGTTTTTTTCATCGAAACCTGTATTGTTCCAGCCTTCCTCTTCCAAACGGCCGTCGTATCTGTCACCACTATATATATTATTATAGATATACGGGCCTGTATTGGTCTTCCATGTGTCATCCGAAGCAATTACGTCCGTAGTACCATCTGCATAAGTAATCCTTAATTCGCATAATAAACGAGGACGGCCACGCCAGTCGGCCCTTTCAAAATCCCAAACAGCCTTGCTCTGACAATTATAGAAGCCATTACCTAATACTACGCCTATGGCGTTGCCGCCTCTGTTTATTAATGACGTGATATCGTGAGTCGCATATAATATGCGTTTGTTGTAGTGTGTATATCCGGGGTCCAGATAACTATTGCCTACCCTCTCCCCATTGAGAAACATCTCATAATAAGCAGTTCCTGAAATATAGAGAGTAGCATGGGCTATATTTTTTTCGACTTTGAATTCTTTTCTGAAAAGTGGTGCCGGCTCATATTCTTTATCATGGGTATCGGATATCCAGCGGGCAACCCAGTCGGATTGAGATAGTTTTCCCATGCCGAACATATTGATTGTAGAAATACAAGAGTCTCCCTTATTGCCCCAAACAGTGACGTCCCAATAGTAACGCTGATGTGATTGCAGCTTTTTATCTCCGGTGTATTCTGAAGAAAGAAACTGACCGTTAGTCATTCCGGAATCCCATATATCAGGAGTTCCGGATAGTAATAATGAAGAATCAGTTGCAATTCTGATGCGATACGTTTTCTGGAGGAAGTCTTTAGCATCATTGAGCTTCCAGTTAAACCGCGGTTGAGGTGTATCCAGACCTAACGGGTTATCGAGGTATTCGCATTGGGCACTTGTAATTGATACTGTTGCATCTTTCTGGCAAGAAGCAAATAAAAGTGCTATACATATAGCTAGTATATTCAGATGTATCGACCGGGTATTTGTCATGGTATTTTAGGTCTTCAGTATTTATACAATGAGTGACAGGAGATTTTTCCCGCTCCTGCCACTCTATTCTGTTTATTTAATGCTATTCAGTAGTTCTACTTTCCCCTCATTAATCTGCTTTAAAATCAACTCTCCGAACAGAGTGTTTTGCCAGGCAAACCAAGAACGGGTAAAGTTCTTCGGATCATCCTTGTGAAAGGATTCATGCATAAAACCAGTACCGGCATCGGTATTCATCAACATTTCTATACATGTCTTGATTTCTTCATCGTTGTGGCTGGTAAAAGCCTTCATCATAATACTCATTGGCCAAACCATATCGTAACCAATATGAGGCCCCCCAATTCCTTCTCCGGCCGTACCTTTGAAGAAATAAGGATTGTCTTTGCTCCATACAAATTTCCGCGTATTCTGATAGATAGGATCATTAACATCCACATCTCCTAAATAAGCCAAAGACAAAAGGCTGGGAGCATTAGAGTCGTCCATCAGGTACTGGTTGCCAAATCCATCTACTTCGAAAGCATAGATGGTACCGTATTTCGGGTGATTGTAAGTTGCATATTTCTTCAAGGCTGTTTCTACTTCCTGAGCCAGGTCGCGACATTCCTGAGCCTGTGCGGGACGGTTACTTACCTCGGACAATATCTCGGCAGCTTTTCTGAGCGATGTTACAGCAAAGAAGTTGGAAGGTACCAGAAACTGGAAGGTAGTAGCATCATCAGACGGGCGAAAACAGGAGACAATCAATCCTACAGGATTTACAGGATTACCTAATCCATCATTGTTTAAAGTATCTAACTGGCGTTCGGTTGTCCTTTGGAATTTGTAAGGCCCTACTCCATCTTTACGTTGTTGCTCTTTAAACGTTTTCAGAATATTTGTGATCGCTTGCAACCATTCTTCGTCGAATATACTGGTATCTCCTGTGGTTTTCCAATAGTGATATGCCAGACGAAGAGGATAGCAAAGAGAATCGATTTCCCATTTCCGTTCATGTAACTCCGGCTTCATATCCGTAAGGTCACTCATCCACTGGTGATCGGGATTAGGATCATGTGGATCTATAAAAGCATTGGCATAGGGATCGATTATAATACATTTGAACTGGCGGCGGATAACACCTGCAAGCATAGCCTTCAATTCAGAATCCTGATTTGCCAGTTGTACATAAGGCCAAACCTGTGCTCCCGAGTCGCGTAACCACATCGCATGAATATCACCGGTATAGACCACTGTATCGTCCTTGCCATCTGTTTTTCGGTAACGTACGGTTGTATCCAGCGTATTAGGAAAACAATTTTCGAACATCCAGGCCAACTTTTGGTTGGTGAGCATTTTTTTTACGCGGACAATTTCATTCTCCACCGCGTTCGACTTAAAAAAGCGGTCTTTTTGAGGAGGGCGGTTACTCTTGTATTTATTATCCACATTCAACATATTCTCAATATTCGTATTGTCTTTAGGGAGAGCCAGCGTATGCGAAGCCTGTACTTCCCCAGCCATAGAGAGTGCTGCCACTACACTGCACAATAGTGTAAGCTTTTTCTTTTTCATTTTGCTTGATTTGATTAATTGCTATTAATAAAGTTACTTATATTTTTTCAGATTAGCCATACGCCCGTATATTTCAACCATGGCAGCCTGTGTTAGCAACCATTTTTTTGCATCTTGATTTTTGCCGCTGAAATCTGTACTAAACAAACCGTTCTCATCCCTGGCATTATTCCACGCATAGTCTAAGCTTTTGTCGAATGCCTCGATATATGTTTTATTATTATCCAGATTATATAATTCAATAAATCCTCTTAACATGACTGCAGTAAACCAAACATCACCTTTCTTTATCATACGGAATTTCTCCCCGTCTTTTCCTGTGAAATCCGAAAAGAAATAGTTGTAACAGGCCTGTGCTATGTTTTGCGCTTCGACAAGATATTTTTTGTCATTTGTCAGTTTATATAATAATGCTGCCGATTGCATCATCTGCCCACTATTGTATGCGTATTTGGCTTTGCTTATTTTGCCGTCTAAACTGATATTATCAAAATATAAGTAGTCTGTATCCTGCAAATGGAGTTTAGTCCATTCATATAGTTCTTTTCCCTTATGGAAATAAGCGCTGTCATTTGTCGCCTGAAAAAGCTTAAATGCATACACAGCCCCGGGAGCATTGGAACATGTGTTTTTAGACTCCTTTTTTTGTTCGCACCAGTAAATTCCTCCATTCAGTTTTTCATCGGTTCCGCTTAAAATAAATTCCCATATCAGTTTGGCTTTATCAAGATAAGCAGGTGTCTTAGTCAACATATAGGTATCGGTGAAATCAATCCCCAACCATACATTATCATCATAGAAGCGGTCGGATACAGGAGCCGAACTGATATAAGAAGCATAGGCATAGGGCGTTCTCTTTGTATCGAAATATTCTTCAAGCCCCAGTAATACCTGCTTCTCCAGAATTTCGTGGTATTTGTTCTTATCGCCGGCTTCCATCATTACATTGACGGCAGAGAATGTGCCTGAATAGGGCCAAAGATATGAATATTGATTCGGTCTATTATTTTGTTCATCCGCAGCAAGATAAGTCGCAGTATACTTATTGTCGAAGGGGAAGGTCTCGTGCAATAAATGAGTATCGGGCGCTGAATAGTTTTTATAAAGAGAGTCCAGTGTAACCTGGGCTCTCTCTAAATTTTTATTTCCAGTACCTGTATCATTTACTCTGCCTGCACAACTTATCAGTGTGAAAACACTAAGAGATGAGAGAAGAGCATAGGAAATTCGCATAACGCTAGTTTTATTATGTTTTTATAAAATACCTTTCTTTTGCAGCAAAGCCATAGCTTCGATTGTAGTTGCAGCACTGATTGCTGAACGAAGATCACCCCATACCTCTGTTTCTGACGGTGTTAACCACCATGTATAACTGAATTTAATATCCGGAGTTTTTTGAGTCCCCTTAATCCACAGGTATTCCGCGTTATTTTTGAGGAATGCCACATAGCGGGCTTTATCCGACTGAGAAAGATCGGGGTGCTGAACCAGAATGGTGAAATAACGCACAAATATCCCTTTGAACAGGTTACAGTCATGGCCTCCTCCATCACCTGATTGCTCGCCATAATCCCTCATTATTCCATTTGTCGCATTTATATTATAAGTTATATGGTAATTGGTAATATTAAGTGCATCATTCCAGTATGTCTTATCACCCGTAATATCATATAACTCCAATGCTGCTCCCAGATATGTGCCCACATCGTAAGAATAATCACTATTGGTATCATTTACATTTTCAAATACCCTACCCGAAGAAATTATTGTACGATAATATTTCATCCAGTTATATATCCTTTTGGCCCATTCAAGATCGTTCAGCCCTTCTATTACTTCATCCGGATATTTCTTGTATCTGCGGGCAGCGATAATAGCAGCAGGGCCATTGGCAGGAATTCCTTTACCGTCACCTTTTATATCAGAATCTTTGCGCCATTGAATACCACCTCCTTCATAATCAGTCCATCCTTTGGCAATCCAGTTCCATAAGTCTCTTGAAGATGCTTCGTATCTTGTGTCTCCGGTAGCTTCCAAAGCTCTCATATGAGCTAAGCCATGCCAGCCCATATCATCATAATATTCATTCTCCCAATTATTGCTATACCAGTTTTTTTTTCTTACCCCTTCATACCAATCATAAATAGCCTGCTTGTATTTATTATCATTGGTACGCAGATAAGCATCCACCAGAACATCAAGGCCATGAGCTTCGGGCCAATAGTCGTTCCATGTAACCTGTCCATCATAAGTATTATTGAAGCAATGACTCGTCGTATTCCAATATCTGTTTACAAACGAAGTGGTACTACTATCTACTGCCGCAGTCCAGTTTACTGTATAGAACCCATCCCTTGTTTTTGTTTGTCCATCAATGTAACCATCATCATATTCGACGCAGGACGAGAGAATCAATGCTATGATAAAAGGAATTATATATATTTTTTTCATAAATATAGCTTTTTATTATTTACAAGAGCAGGCAATATACCTGCCCTTGTTTTAATTCTCAATATTTAATTTTTCTTTACAGTATGTGTGTAACTTGCTCCTCCCTGCATGTAAAGGGTAACTGTTACACTTGAATTATCCATTTCTCCGGCAAATTTCCATTTATCATCCCATTGAGTCACATTGTCCAATAGTTTAACATAGTAATATGATGCAGGCGAATTAGAACTTGGACCGCTATCTGTACCATTCAATGTACCAATCTGTCTTGTGCCCTTATCTGTTTCCAATTGGAATTTGTACCGTTCATCCCTACCCCAGCTTTCTTGTTTAAACTCCACATTACCTGTTCCTGACCAAACTCCTAATCCGACATAATTCATATCTATGGTAACCTTATTACTAGGACAGAACCATAATCCCATTTTTGTTATACGGGTCATTGTTGTTCCCTTGTTTGAGAAGTCGAGAGTTATACGATAAATGCCTTTTGTGTCCACTGTTGTGTTTTCACCATTATCTGCATCGGCCAGTTTTCCGGTAGCATCAATGTAATATATTTCCGGTTCGCCCGAAGTTCTGTCAACGAACGTATATGTACCCTGATTGTCAAGTTCTGTATACATTTCAAATTTACCATCACCCAAATTTTGCATTAATATAGCTTTAGACAGATCCGCTCCGTTTTCGGTAGCTTCACCGGTAATATATACATTATCAGGAATAACCTCAAATCCTTCGAGACGTGTTACTACCAACTTGTTCTTTTGTGCACAAACGGCTGAGCTGATTCCACGCCAGGAAACAACCGACCAATAAATTGTACCTGTTTCTCCGGTCGCAATTCCGGCAGCAGAAGATGCCCTGTTTATATCTACATGCGAGATATTAGCATACAGTTCTTTGCCATTGTTATCGGAGGCCAATCTATAAACAGGATTCTGAAGATCAGATTCTTTATAGAATACAACTTCGTATGCAACAAGTTGCCCGTCCTGAGCATGGCTCTGAGACCATTGGAAACGGAATGATGCTCCTTGTTGAGAGCTCAATTGCAGATTCTGATTGTCTACAGGCGCATATAAGTTGTCTACAGGTGTTACGTTCGGGTCATGGTATTCCATATCATCACTTTTGCAGCCAACCATTACAAGTACGGCAGAAAATAAGATAAGAGCTTTATATATTATAGTTTTCATATTATTTTATATTTTAATATTTATTTAAACAGCTTATAACTAATATTAATATCCTGGATTATTCGGCTTAAGGTTTGGATTTATATCCATTTGCGACAATGGTACAGACCATAGATAATCACGGGTATTATTAAATTTATATTCTCCTGCACGCAGATAACCGCCATCTATACTTGAAGAAGAGCCTCCAAACTTAAATCCATGCAGATATCCACTGAGAACCTGATCCCCTATTTTCCAGCGTTTGATATCGAACCAACGCAAACCTTCGAGAGCAAGCTCGACACGCCTTTCATTCCTGATAATGTCCTGCAACTGTTGCTTACTTTTTGCACCAGGATAATCCAGTGCAGCTGCAGTTGTATGCCCGGCCCGTGCACGGATAGGTTTAATAGTCAGCCCCCAGTCTTCCGAACTGATCTTATCTAATTCATTACATGCTTCTGCATACATCAACAGTACATCAGCATAACGAAACATGATGATATTTGTACTGTTTTTCATATTCGCTCCCATGTTCCAGTCATAATACTTGCGTACATAATATCCGGTTTTGGTTTGCAGGTCCAACATTCCTTTGTAAGAATCGCTTGTTCCTGAACCCAGTTTTGTTTTTATAATACTAACAGAGCCATCTTTATTGAGCCACTCATAATTATCGTACACTATCGTTCCCCACAAGCGTGAATCCCTGTTTACATACGGATTGTTTTCATCATATTCAGGGTCTTTATCAGCGCCTTTTACCGGAAGCCCATTCATTGTCAGATAAGAGTCTACCAGTTCCTGTGTAGGATTGTCCGCAGATATTTCTGCATATTTAGAAATCGGAGCCATACCCTTCATGTCGGTCCATGCCTTTAAATCGGGAACATATGTGATATCCAGAATAACCTCCCTGTTATATTCCTCTTCAGGAGTAAAAAGCCTGAAATAGCTTTGCATAGGATCCTTTGAATATTCAAACAACTTGTATTGCCCATACTTATCCTGCTCTTTTATAAGGCGCCCTGCATATAATTTTACCTTTTCGTAATTGTTTTCGTAAAGATATGCCCTTGCCTGAAAAGCACATACGGCACCGAGAGTTATACGTCCGTTTTCAGAAACAGGAAGATTATCGACCTTAGGCAGGTAGCCCCTGTTGAGGATATCTTCGAGTTCGGCATGTATAAACTCCATTACAGTCGCCTTTGATGTACGGCTTATAACATAAGAGTCGTCCAAAGACAGTTCGGAGGTAAAGAAAGGTATATCTCCATAGTAATTAGTCATTCTAAAGTAGATGAAAGCCCTTACAAAACGTATTTCGTCAATCATCCTGTTCTTTGCATTATCACTTAAACCTGGTACCCGGTCTATATTTTTGAGGAATACATGACATGTTTTGATTCCTGCGTACGAATCCTTCCATTCATTTTTGAACAGATCTAAAGAAGGGGTAGCCTGACCTCTGCGTATAGTGCTGGGATCACTTGAACCATAGGTATGAACCATATTATCACTAAGGTATTCATCCCGCCACATGATGCCGGCATTGTACATTTGGTTGTATGCCATATTTACGACCAGCATGGCCTTGGACTCGGATGTCCAGTATTTAGCATCCGTAAATTTATCGCGGGGTTCCCTGTCGAGGTCTTCACAAGAAGAGAATGACAAAATACCTGCGAGTATGGTTGCAATATATAATAAATTTCTCATATTCATATACTTATTTAAAATTCGATGTCAATACCAAATCCGTAATATTTAAGAGTAGGATAATTCCGCCCGCTGTTTGTTCCGCTTCGTCCCATGTTGTTGTCATACTCCGATGATTCGGGGTCGATGAACGAATTTGCAGACAAAGTGAATAAATTCTGAGCATTTACATAAGCTCTGGCTCTACCCAGTCCTATTTTTTGTACGATTTTCTTAGGAATAGTATATCCTATCTGGATATTTTTCAGACGGAGGTATTTTCCATCCAGAATAAAAATATCAGAACCGCGTTTCCAGTTGTTTGCAAAGGAATCCGAAGAATCGTCTGTCAAACGTGGATATCTGGCACCTGTATTTACAGGAGACCATGTATCGAGCTGGTGCTTATACATTACCGGATACCAGGCCCCGCTATGAAACGGTACATAGATATCACCGCGAAGCGCTTGTTTACGCTGGCCTACACCTTGTATCAGCATCGATAGGTCGAACCCTTTATAATCAACATTGTAGGTAAACCCGAAAGAATAGTGAGGGAAACCATCACCCAGGTAAAAACGGTCATCGTCATTTATTATACCATCGCCGTTACGGTCAACAAATTTCAGGTCACCCGGCTGGATATTTTTCACATTATCAGGGATGGCGGAATTTTTGATTTCATCATAGCTTTGGAAGAATCCATCCGTTTTTAATCCGTAGTATGCTCCTAAAGGCAAGCCTGCACGTGTAATATATCCGACATTACCATCGACTGTTTCAATCTGTTCTTGTGGGATATCAGTGACTTTATTTTTTGAGTTTGCTATATTGAATGAAAAATTATGATTGAAGCCTGCGGCACTTAATCTGTAATTCAGGGTAACTTCCCATCCGCGGTTTATCATTGACCCGATATTGACCCATTGCAATTCCGTGCCATACGTACTCGGAGTTATCGGCCTATCGAGCATATCCGTGGTTTTCTGATCGAAATAATCCAGATTAACGGTTAAAGAATTATTTAAGAACGTTAAGTCGGCTCCAATATTGAATGTTTTCACCTTTTCCCATTTCAGGTCAGGGCTGGCTTCTGCAAATCCGGTTCCCGACAGGGCATTATTGTTGAATCCGGCAACGTTTGGATAGGCTGTATATGTTGTAAAATACATATAGTCGGATATTTCCTGATTACCAAGGATACCCCATGAACCACGAATTTTGAGGTCTCCTATCTTGTCCCTGTAAAAGTCCATGAAAGATTCTTCGGATGGACGCCAGCCGAATGAAACGGAAGGAAATGTCCCCCAGCGGTTATCTTTAGGGAAACGGCTCGAGCCATCGGTACGTACAGTTGCTTCTGCATAATATTTATCTGCATAATTGTAATTTACACGGCCGAAAACAGATTGGATTACACGTTCTGTAGTACCATTTACCTCAGTTCTACTATCATTAAATACTGTTTGCGTCTCTCCTTCAGCAATCGGTATTCCCAGGTCGATATCAGTATATTTTGTTTTTACGTCTATTCCCTTGTTATTCAAATACTCCTGCGAAACTCCGGCCATTGCCGTTAGTGTATGTTTGCCAAACTGCTTATTATAATCGAGTAGAAACTGTGCATTTAAGAATGTACCTTTAAACGAATAATTTTCGGTATCGCGGTCTGTATTTTCAGTTCTCGCTATTTCTGAACTATTCTGTTTATAAAGATCATACTGGAGTCTGCGTATAAAACGGGAATTGGATGTCATATCCCAACCGAATACACCTTTGGCTTTAAGGTTATCGATTATCTTAAAGTCTAAACTAACACCGAGATTTACCAAGTCATTATTATGCTTGTTGTAGCCCCCCAATTCGAGAGCAGCGGCAGAATTTGTACTAATAGAACTTTGAATATATCTTCCCGATGCGTCTCTTGGTGCATTGTAATAATATTTCGGTGTACGGGCTGCATCGGCGATTTTGAAACCGGAATTCGCTTCATCCCCTTTTATATCATTTCTTGTATATCCGAGTATTACATTCAACTTCATACGTTTATATTCGGTAGTGAGATTGGTCCGCAGATTGTATCTTTTAATACCATAATCAGGGCCTATGAAGTTACTCCCCTGATTGTAATATCCACCGGAAACCATATATGTGGAATTTGTTGTTCCACCGGAAACACTCACATTGTAGGATTGCTGAAGAGCTGTTTTGAAAATGTAATCCATCATCCATTCAGCATCCTGATGATCTTTCAGGTCCTGAATTTGCTGAGGGCTATAAGCAAGGGAGTTTCCCCCATTTGCTAATGCCAGATTCATCATCGTTGCGTTTTGCCATCCCTCAAGTGGCGTATACAAAATTTCAGGAGATTCGAAACCAACCGATCCGCTAAAACGAACTGTCGGCTTAGCGTTTTTCTCTCCTTGTTTAGTTGTAATCAAAATGACACCACTGGCCGAACGTGATCCGTAAATAGCAGTACTACCGGCATCTTTAAGTACAGATATGTTTGCTACATCGGCTGGATTCAACTTGTTCATATTATCGATATCAGTGATCATACCGTCGATAACAACCAAAGGAGTATTATTTGTCTTGGTTTTAACCCCGCGAATATTTATATTCATCGTGTTGTCATTGGGGTTCATACTCCTCTGCTGGATTACAAGATTGGGTGATGCCCCTTGCAATGCCTGTGTCAGATTTGCAACAGGACGGTTTTCTATTGCTTTGGAAGTTATCTGGTCAACAGCTCCTACAACGTGTCTGCGCGTAGTAGTTCCATACCCGATAACAATTACCTCATCGAGCATTTTAGTATCTTCTTCCATTACAATATTGAAGAATGAGGTACTTCCGGCTTTTACTTCCTGAGTAAGGAATCCAACATACGAAAATACCAGAATATCGTTTTCATTACAATTGATAGTAAAACCACCATCGATATCCGTTACTGTTCCATTGGTTGTACCTTTTACAGTCACACTTACCCCTATCAGAGGTTCTCCCGCTCCATCTTTGATAATACCTTTTACGGCAGCCTGTGTCGATGGCGGAGTAACTAAATTGTCAGTTTGCTTTGCATACACTCCTCCTGTGATTAGGGACAGAACGAATGCCAGCAGCAAGCTAAAAATCAAAGATTCACACTTTTTGCAAGTCATACATGTTTGATTTAATTAATTATTCGATAAAATATTAGATTCTGTAAATAAATAAGATTATCGCTGAGTAAACGATAGAAAGAAACAGGTTAACTCGAACTTTCTTTTTCCATAAATATTAGCCTTTTTAGGATTATTAGATTAATGTGCTTTTTAAAAGTCTACTTTGGTATTTTTAAACTTTAATTAACACAAAAATAGACCCGATAACTTTTTTCTTTATACGAATTTACGACATAAAAATACTGGAAGTTGCTTTGGCGCTTGATTCGTACTTTTTAGTCTCAAATTCGTACTTTCGTGAATGTTAAAGCATTTAGAAGGGGTCTCTATATATCAGTTTTTATACTAAACAATATCTAAAAAGTACTATATTTGTAACACTTTGTGATCTCACTATACAATACTCCTCTCTTACTTTTAAAGATGGACTAGTTCGAAATAAAAGCCAATACCATGAAATACAATTCACAAATAAACAGGCTTGTATTGTTTACAATATCAATAATTTTATCCAACTCTATATGTGCTTACAGCCTCCGGCAATATTCAAGTAAAAACGGGCTTTCCAATAGTGCTATATTATCCATGTATCAGGATAAAGAAGGCCTCATGTGGTTTGGGTCATGCGAAGGTTTAAATATGTTTGATGGTCTAAAGTTTCAGGTCTTTATGCCATCAAATGAAGAGAATATCCTGTCCGGAAATATAATTGAAAGCATTCTTGAGGCAGAAGATAATACACTGTGGATACAAACAAATTACGGATTAGACCGTCTGGACAAACAGCTTAAGACAGTCCGCACCTTTAAGGAATTTAAGGGAAAAAACTGGGTTATTAAAAATACGGCAAACGATATTTTTGTTGTAAAAAATGACAATTACCTTTACTACTATGTAGCAAAAGAAGATAAGTTTCATAACATATATATAGAGGATCTGGTATTCGACGATATACTGCAAATTGTTATTGATAAAGAAAATACCTTATGGGTTTTCATGAAAAACGGTAAATATTTCAGTTACAACATCCATCCGGATGAGAATAGAAAACCAACCCTGGTCAAAAAGAACTATTTTACTAATAAAGAAAATATTATCTGGTGTTTTTATGAGGATGGTATCTTTTATTTTGTAGACGACACCTATGCGTTGTATGAGTTTGACCCGATTTCGAAGAATAAATACTATATACATGATATATCTGCCGAGGTGGTCAAATATGGAGATATATCCTCTATCATCAAGTATAAGGATAACTATTTCATCGGATTCAAAAATAGTGGCTTGATCATACTGCAACACATACCTGAACAAAAAAAACGGTTCTCTATATATGAAGTAGACATAAAATCGGGTATTTTTTGCCTGATGAAAGATAAGTATCAGGATATTGTATGGGTGGGTACCGATGGGCAGGGAGTATATATGTATTATACCGATTCGTATACAATAAAGTCAACATTGTTTCGGGATATCCCCCATAATATAAACAATCCTATAAGGACATTTTATCTCGATGATAAAAATACATTATGGATAGGGACAAAGGGGGACGGGATCGTTTCTCTTGGGGGCTATGATATTGCAACAGGCAGCCAGACTACATCGACTCATTTTCAGACAATGAATAGCCTGTTGAAAGATAACTCAGTGTATACGATAGTGCCCAGCAAAAAAAATATCTTGTGGATAGGAAGTGAAAAAGGAATAAATTATTATTCATATAAAGACAAGAAAATTAAGAATATAGATGTATCCATAGACGGGAAACCGGTACAATATGTTCATTCGATATGCGAATTTAACGACTCCACACTTTGGATAGCAACTGTAGGTGAAGGTATTGTGAAAGCCCGTCTGGGCGGAGACAACGATAATCCGGTGATAAGCAATGAGAAATTGTTTTTGTTTGATGAAGGTAAATTTTCTTCAAACTATTTTTTTACCACATATAAAGAAAACGATTCTATTATCTGGTTTGGAAACAGAGGATACGGCGCTTACAGGATTAATAACCATACTGAAGATGTTGAAACTTTTACCTTCGACCAAAACGATAGGAACCAGACATTGAACGATATTTTTTCAATTCTGAAAAACAAAGACGGCTATTGGTTTGGAACAAGCTACGGGCTAGCCCGGATGTATGATGATGGAAAGAAGCAGACTTTTGATAAAGAGAACGGATTTCCGAATAATGCTATTCACGGTATTCTGCAAGATTATTATAACAACCTGTGGCTAAGTACAAATCAGGGGCTTATCAAATTTAATATAGCACAAAACACATTTCAGACATACCGCCAACACAACGAGTTGGAAGTGACAGAATTTAGTGATGGCGCCTACTTTAAACATGAAAACACAGGTGTCTTATTCTTTGGCGGTATTAACGGATTTGTAACGATTATTGCCAATGAACCGGCAAAAGAGGATTATAGTCCGTCTATACAGTTCAATGGCTTATCCATATTCGGTAAAGAGAATAATATATTCGATTTTTTAGAAACTAACAACGGAGATAAGAATCTGAAACTCAACTACAAACAAAATTTCTTCTCTATATCTTTTACTGCCGTGGATTATATACATGGCAACGATTACACTTACTTCTATAAACTGGACGAATTGAGTACCGACTGGATTGATAACGGCACTTCCAATACAGCAGCATTTACGAATATTTCTCCGGGTAAATATACTCTGTTGGTGAAGTACAGGAATAATATAACCGGGAAGGAAAGCCCTGTACAATTTTTATTTATAGATATAGTCCCTCCCTGGTATCTTACTAATATGGCCTATCTGGTATATGCCATACTTTCCCTTTGCATTCTGTTCATTATCATACGCTTTTCTATCAAATGGTATAAGATGAAAAAGGATAATATTATAGAAAGGCTGAACCGTCAGCAACGTGAGGAAATCTATGAGTCTAAACTTCGCTTCTTTACTAATATTACGCACGAACTATGTACTCCTTTGACTCTGATATATGGCCCATGCGAAAAGATACTTTCCTATAAAAATACAGATAATTATATAAACAAATATGCAACCCTCATTCAGCACAATGCTGAAAAACTAAATGGGCTGATTTCCGAGCTCATCGAATTCAGGCGATTGGAAACAGGTAATAAGACCCTTGAGATAAGGAATCTTTCTGTATCGGAGTTAACCCGTAATATAACAGATTCGTTTACAGAACTAGCTGAAGCTAAAGGCTTCGAATATGAAGTCAGCATTGAAGAAAATGTTTTGTGGAACACCGATTCGGGATGCTTATCCAAGGTTGTAACCAACCTTATTTCAAATGCATTTAAATATACATCTGACAATGGGAAAATAGGTTTTGAGCTATTTGTCAAAGGGAGAAAACTTCATATTGCAGTCTCAAATACGGGAAAAGGCATTAAGAAAGAAGATATAGCCAAGATTTTCGACCGCTATACGATTCTTGACAATTTTGAAGGACTGAATAAGAATAAAGTGTCTCCAAGAAATGGTTTGGGACTGGCGATTTGCCATAATATGGTGAAATTACTTGAAGGTGAGATAAATGTATCCAGCACACCTAATGAAGTGACCGTATTTACGGTAATTCTTCCTGCTTTGGAAGCTACCGACGATTCATCGGCTTACGATAGTACAGAACTAAGCCTCATAGAAGAAACTCTGCCTGTTAATCCGGAAAATTCACCCGTACCAGACGATTATATACTGCCCGGATATGATAAAGAAAAGAGAACAATAATGATTGTAGACGATGATCCGTCTATGCTGTGGTTTGTAACGGAGATTTTTATAGAACAGTATAATGTAATACCCATAAATGATCCGAAGGAAGTAATACCTTGCCTGAAAAAGAACCTTCCCGATCTTATAATTTCGGATATAATGATGCCTGATATCGACGGATTGTCACTAACAGCCTCCATAAAGGCAGATAAACTCCAAAACCATATACCTTTAATTCTTTTGTCGGCTAAAAATACCGAGGAAGACCAGATCAGAGGTATTGATTCGGGTGCTGAAGTATATATCACCAAGCCTTTCAATGTGAAGTATTTGGAAAAAGTAGTTGAGCGGTTAATTAAAAGAAAAGAAGATTTGCAACAGTATTTCTCTTCGGCTTTAAGCTCTTTTGAAGTAAGTGAAGGGAAACTTACGCATGAGGAAGACCGGAGATTCATGGAAAAAGTCTATGAAATAATAGAAACGAATATAGCAAATCCTGATCTTTCTGTAGAGACTATCAGTTCTTCGCTGGGATATAGCACCCGTCAGTTTTATCGAAGACTAAAAGATATTACTCCCAAAAAAACAGTTGATATAATTAAGGAATATAAACTGGATGTGGTAAAAAGGTTGTTGATCAGTACGAATTTATCTGTAGATGAAATTATGGATAGAACAGGCTTTGCTAACAGAGGAAACTTCTTCAAGATATTTTTCCAGAAGTTTGAAACAACTCCTAAAAAATACAGGGAAGAGGTTCGTAAGAACGCAGAAAAATCTAAAGACATATAGGACGAGCCCGGCACTTATTTTTCTGAAAAAGTTTATCTATAGAATTATAGCTGATAGTCTCTCACTGTTGGCTAACAGTTCTTTGACATATTGAACAGATCCCTGCTCCCGAGGGAGGAAAGAAAGAGTGAAAAGTGGAAAATAAAAAGCTGGGAAAGGTGTTACTTTTGTTACCTTTTAGGAATTCATGTAGGGGTAATCCCTCGTGGTTGCCCATTTCTCGGATAACGGGCAGGCACAAGACCTGCCCCTACAAAAATGCAAAACCTGTTACCTTTGTTACCTTTTTTCGTCCTTGCAACAGATTTTTAAACACGGAAAACCAATGGCCAGCGGAGCCCAAAAGGAGTAGTACGGAGTTTTTATAAAGGAGATGCTTCGCTCGGCTCAGCATGACAGGGTATGACGGTTCTCTAAAAGAGAACGGCTAATAGCTGAAATATGTGTTACCTTTGTTACCTTTTTAATTATAAAATTTTCTGCGTTTACCCTAAATTTGTTTCAAGATGTATTTTACATCTACATAGTTGGTCAGCCATACCCCATTATCCGATTGATAAAACAGGATACCATCCTGATACATCTTTCCTGACATAATAGTAAGGATCACAGGCTTACCATGCCTAGCCCCGACCTTTATTGCAGTTTCTTTATCCTTACTCAAATGGACATGCCGGCGGCTACCTTTCACAATACCTTGCTCCATAATGGAAGACAGGAAGCGTGTAGCTGTCCCATGATACAGGTATTCGGGCGGTTCAACAGCAGATAAGCCTAAATCTATATCAATGGAATGCCCCTGATTTGCCCTGATTTTATTCCGCTTTTCATTAAATGAATAACGTTGTTTATCGTTGGTCTCAACAATCTCTATAAGGTCTTCCATCGAAAAATGATAACGGTGCTTTCTGCATTTTTCTATAAGCTCTTTTACATTGGCCCATCCATTTTCGTCAAGCTCTAATTCTATTTTTGCAGGATCATGCCTGAGTACCAGGCTAAGAAATTTACCAATCCGCTTTTTATCTTGTTCTGTCATCTCAATTATATTTTTCTGCCAACTCCTTTAAGTGCTTGCGATAGAACAGGCATTCGGCATCTTCTATGACCTCACTCAGATTGAAGTCTATAGCATATTGCCTGATAAAGTCTTTGACTTGTTCTTTGTTTAACGTTCGCTTATCGCTCAGGTAGTCGGCCATTTTTATTAATAGTTTTTCCTGTTTTTTTAATGTTTTTTCTGCTAGTTCTTCGGCTTTTAGCAGCAGTTCTTTTGCTTCTACATTGACAGTTTCACTGCTATTGTCGAATATCACAGAAGGTGTATTATTCATATTCTCATTACCAAAAAAAGCTCTTGTATTACCCATCCCGCAAATATAAATAGCATAGGTTGCCAATCGGGTAGCTTTCCCCAGATCGGAACTTGAACCGATGGTAACATTCTCTTCTCCAAAGATAATACGTTCTGCAACAAAGCCTCCCAATAATACAGCCAGACGGTTTATAATCTCCTTCTTGGATATATAATTCCATTCGGGACGAGACAGGACAAATCCATCGCTATTACTATCGGCCGTTACCGAAAATATCACTTCGGGTATTGTCTTCATTAATACAGATGAAAGAATTGCATGTCCGCTTTCGTGAACGGCAACAATAGCCTGTTCATCATTTTGTTTCTCCCGGCGTAGTTTGCCTAGTACGAGTGGCTGCTGATCTATTATGTGATGAATTTCCTTATTATCTTTCAGAAAATCAATCTGTAATGCTGTATTATCTTTCAACGAGGCTCCATCATTTATAGTAAACCGAAGCGAATCTGCTTCATATCCATTCAGATAGATTTCGTTCAGTATTTTTCCCAAACGCGTATTCACGATCTGATGAACAGTAGTAAACAATGGACGTGTCCCCTGCGTAGGATAAACTCCCTCTTCGTATATCAACTGCTCTACTTTAGTATCAAACAGCATTTCTATGTTATATGTATCAGCCACTTTTCTTTTCACCTTATCCAGTTCGAGACGGATAATTCCATAAAATGATTGTTCATCGAAAGCCGGATATATGATATGATTGTTTCCCAAACGCGCAATCTGTTCACTGCGAAAACGACTTAGTAAGGCTTGCTTTACTTCTGTAACGGTAATTTCAGTGGACTGGCGATGAAATTCATTTGCACTCATATCGGGATTAAGGTTGTGGCTCATCGTATATACCTCATCCAGATTCCCCATAACAAATATCAATGATTTGGTACAATCCACAGTCTTCGGTTTCAACGATGCTTTATACAAACAGATCAGGTAATCGACTGTCTGATCTCCATCCATTCCATTCAATTTATCCCGAAGATCGCTTTTTGCTATAAACAAATGATCTACCATATCGAAGATTGTATCCAGATCACCATCAGATATAAAGAACGTTTTTTCCTTTTTACCTCTCTTCTCTTCTTGTTTGTTGTGCAGACTAAGCGTTTCTTTATATATCTCAATATTTGCGGTTATGATGCCTTTTTCAACTTCCACCCCTTTATACAAAGCCAGATCGAGCTTCTTTATCAGTTTGTTGAACCAGCTCATATTGTAATCGAAGTTGACAATATCGAATTTCCCACTATCCAGCAGATCCCATACGGCACGGATTGAAGCCCGGTCTATTTCTTCCTGCTCTTCGTTGATCGTCCTTGCCAGCTGAAACTCATCCAGTCCGATAATAAAAGGTGCTCCATCGCAATTGGTATAAATATCTTTGAATGAATCCTGTATATCGAAATAGCGGCTTGTACACTCTCCCAGATCGAAGCGAAAATAATGTTCGGTGTACCCGAGTAATTCTGTCAACCGTTTGATCACAGAAGTCTTTCCTATTCCTGTCAATCCCCACAGGTTGATAATTACCGGACGGTCTTGCATTTCGGGAAAGAAAAACCATGAAGTAATTGCATTGGCTATCTGATCGATAACATGATCGATTCCGATAAACTCCTTTTTCAGTTGTATGATAGCATTGTTTAATATTTCTTTTTTATCAAACAAGTGTTTTTTATATTGTTCTGTTTTTATTTGTTCCATCGTTTGCTTTTCATTAGTATGGAAAATATTCGAAATACTTATTCCATATGATTTCTTCATACTTGAAAGCATAGCTTTCAGCATAATTTTCACCTCTGTCGCAGTCTTTTCGTCTTTTAGTATTTATCCTGTCATGGTGATGACCTAATTCGTGTAAGAATATGTGTAAAAGTAAATACGCTTTGATCTGATTTTCAGTAAAATTGCAAATAACATAATCTTTCTTTATTTTATATTCGACACCTAATTTTACAAATATCTCTTTATGAGCATTGAAATGACATAAGGCATATTCTACCGTCATATCTTTATTCCAGGCGCAGATAGCTATCACACCATTCCTATACCATCCATCTGTATAATAGCTTCCATGTGCCAGCAATACTGCATTAAATTCAACATCTATTTCTTCCCTGTTTGGAAGTATTTCTAAAAACTGTTTTATATCTCTCTTTTTTAGAAAATGTTTATAGCCTTTGCCCGGATTTTCAATATCTATTTGAATATCATCCTGATGCGTGTTCCAATAATTGGGAGTTTTTGCATGCCTGTTTTTCTTCTGCACACTCCCTTGTTTTACTCTGGTCGCTGTCCGTCTCGCAAACATAGTTGTCGTTTTTTAAGTCAACGGCTCCTGTATTACTTTCACAGGATTTCCCCGTTGAAGGGTATTATGATTATTCCAATTCTCCTGAGCTTTCTGCATGTTTTGTTCCATATTCCATGCAGCCAACTTAATTAAAAGACGTTCGGCCGCTAATTTCTTGTTTTGTAATTGCGAACGTTGATCGGAAGCTGTTACGCTCAAGCCGGAAGATATATGCGTTGCCCTTACTGCCGATTCGGTCTTATTCACATGTTGTCCTCCCGGCCCCGATGCACGTAATGTTTGGTAAGAAATTTCTCGTTCATCCACATTATGCTTATCGGGAATAGTAAAAGATCTGACGCCGACAAACCAATTCTTTCGTTTATGGTAAATGCGGTAAGGACTTTGAGCAATCCATTGAATTGTGCCTTCTCATTCTCTCACTATCTCGTCTGCTTTTAGTCCTTCTATAGAGATCACAGCTGAAAATAGTGTACGGTTTATCTCGCCAGGTTCTCTTTCTACAACTTCTACATCAAGACCTATCTTTTTAGCTTGTGTCAATATCTTTTCTACTGTTAAAGCCACTACACGGCCACATTCGGCAGGACCACGGCCTGAAGTTATTTGTAGGTATATTTTACAATTTCTCATCGTCTGTTTTGTTTAATAAAAGGGCCTGTACCCCTTAATCTTTATTCATTCTCACTATTCGTGGCATAAATTTTCCATGAATATCTACCAATGATTCCTGTGCAGGCATTACCCTCTCAATGTCTTTATAAGCCAATGGCATTTCTTCCACACTGCCGCCAATAAGAGTTACTCCGTTCTGCGATAGTAATTTTTTCAAAGCCGATTGTGTGAACTGTTCCTTCGCTTTCTGGCGGGACATCGCCCTGCCTGCTCCATGCGAGGCCGAATTAAGAGATTCTTTCTCTCCTCTTCCGCAGACTAAATAACCTGTTGTTGCCATACTTCCCGGAATAAATCCTGCCGCACCTTTACCAGCAGGAGTAGCACCTTTACGATGTACAATTGCATATCGGTTAGGAGCTATTTCTTCACGCCATGCGAAGTTATGATGATTATTTACATTGGCTATAACTCTTACACCCAAAGCCTTACTTAGATTGATATGTATTCGTTCATGACAGGCCTGTGCAAAGTCGCCCGCCAGATTCATACTCATCCAATATTCCTGTCCGGCTTCGGTATTAAGATTCAACCACGCAAAATGCTGTGATTCTCTTGGCAACCTGCATACTTCGCGTGCGATATCGCTGTAATGACGCGCGATAGCAGCTCCCATACCCCGCGAACCTGAATGAGAAAGCAATGCCATATAATTTCCTGCCGGAAGATTCAATACATTGTCGTTAATCAGTTCTATTTCTCCGAATTCCACGAAGTGGTTTCCTCCTCCCGATGAGCCTAGTTGACGGACAACTTTTCCATGCAGCATTTTTAGTAATGGAGTAAGTTGAAATTCGTTTCTGTCAAGTATATCATGTTCCTGAGGAAAGCCTAAACATCCATCTATACCGAAATGTGTGTATTCTTTCAATGCTTCCTTAATCTGATGTGAATAACGTTTCAGATAATCCACATTTACATCGAATACCGACAGACTCATCCGACAACCTATATCCACACCCACGGCATAAGGTATCACTGCATTTTCTACTGCCAACACCCCGCCAATAGGCAATCCGTATCCGGCATGTGCATCCGGCATCAGGGCTCCTGCAACTGTCACGGGCAGGCGCATAGCGAGTTCCATCTGCTGCTTCGCCAGGCTTTCAATAAACTTACCACCGTAAGTTTTGTATGGTAATGGTGTATCTAACAGGTTATAGACTGTAAATTGCTTGTCGATAATAGTTGGAGAAAAGTGTTCTGCCAATTTCCCCCATATCTCGTCTCTTTTATATTTTTCGGGATTATCCAATAAATCACTTAACACCCTTATGATCTGCTCTTTGCCATCGTGTTTACAGTGCTTGTTTATTATATTTATGGCAAGGCTACGTGCTATGTTGTTGGTATATCCCAGTTTACTTAATTCTTTTGGTTGTATGCCCATAATTGTTTTATGATATGAATACGCGCTGAACCGGACAAACAATATTTGCCGGAGGCAGGTCATATTCCTGAGTGACACATGGACAGATTTATAACTGCCAATGAATCAGCATTGATAATAAAAAATTAAAATTGTGATTGTGAAACTAACCCATGTCTATCAACTTTGCAGCCGTTGATTGTGATAGATCTGTTCAAATATTGTAAGGGTCATCATCCCGATAGCCCAAATTAGTTTCCTGTGCTTTTGTGTTCTATTTTTTGACCAACATAATTATACCCTTTCTCTAAAACTTTTAAGGGTTAGTATTCTTTTTTACGGATGCAAATATATAAAGACTTTTTCAATTAACAAATATTTAGAATAAAAAGATATATTATCCACAAAGCGTGGGTTAAAGGAATAATCATTTACTTCAATAAATATGGAGAACCGGAGACTTTCGTAAAGTTTAGAACTACGTCGAACAGATGATCAAATTATCAGCTTAATTATTCCAACCGTTCGAGATATTCGGTGGGGCTTTCACCATAAATATCTTTAAAACATTTAGCAAAATAGGATGGTGAAGAAAATCCGGCCTCATATGCCACTTCGGAGATCGACTTAATTTTGCTATTGAGCATTTGCTTTGCATATTTAAGCCTTACGATCCTGATTAATTCATTAGGAGAATAGTTTGTCAATGATTTTATCTTTCGATAGAGTTGCGAACGGGAAAGTTTGAGATGATCCGCCAACTCGTCTACACTCAATTCCGGGTTGGTAATATATTTCTCAACATAAGCTTGGAAATCATTGATAAAGTTCTGTTCTATCTCTCCCAACGATTCTTTTTTTGAATCATTGATCAGGTTGTTACCAAAGGCTTCTTTTATTTTCTGACGGTTCTCTATCAGTTTACGCACTCGTATTTTCAGCAGGTGTGCATTGAACGGCTTGGGTATATAAGCATCTGCTCCATTCTCAAATCCAATAGCCTTCTGTTCATCCAACGAACACGCTGTGAGTAAAATAATAGGTATATGATTTGTCGACACATTTTCTTTTAACAGACTACATAGCTCAAAGCCATCTTTTTCAGGCATCATTACATCACTGATAATAATATCAGGAATGAATTTTTTTGCTTTGCTAATGCCATCTGCTCCATTATCTGCGGTAATAATATCATATTCTTTATAGAGTATGTGTTTTATGAATTTACGCATATCATAATTATCCTCGACAACCAGTACTATTGGCTTATCTTCATTTCCTGAGATTTCTTGCTCCAGACCTGGTTCAAATTCATCTGTCTCTAATTCAAGCCTGGATTCAATAAATCCTGGAACATACAAATCAGATATCGTCAGATCGTCCAAAACAAGCGGCAACAGTACACAAAATGTAGTCCCCTTGTCTTCGTCGCTCCACACATCTATTTTTCCCTTATGTGCATCTACAAGCGCAGTCGTCAATGAAAGTCCTATACCTGTACCCTCATTACTCTGATCTACTTTATAAAAACGATCGAAGACATTTCTCAATATTTCGGGTGGTATATATGACCCGCTATTAAATACTGATAATTCGACATAATCCCCACTTTCCAGTATCTTCTTCTTTAACTCAACCTTAACCTCCCCTGATATGTTTACAAACTTCAATGCGTTTGATATGAGATTAAAGTATATCTTTTCTACTTTTTCCTTATCAAAAACCATATCAAACGAATTATCATCTGTCACAAAACTGAAATTTACCCGCTTCCGTTTGATCCAATCACTAAATAATGCATTTACATCTTCTATAAATTCTTTCAGGTTCCCTTCCGAAAAATGCATATTCATCTTATCATTTTCATAACTCCGAAACTCAATAATTTCAGAAATGAGATACAGTAAGCGGTTACTATTTTTCTTAACCAAAGTAAGTAGTTCGTGCTGATCCTTCGTCAGACATCCTTCGCTGAGCAAAGATTCTACAGGCCCCAATATGAGTGACAACGGGGTTTTGAACTCATGTGAAATATTAGTGAAAAAGACTAGTTTGGCATGCGTTGCCTCTTCCAACTGTTTCGATATAGTCAACAATTGCTCTTTCTGCTCCCTGAGTTCTTCTGCCTGACGTTTTATTTCTTCGTTTTGATGGGCAAGCAGCCGGTTTGCTTTACTTTTAGCCCGATAAGCTTGAAATGAAATGAGTAAAAAGAAAGAAATAAGAACAATGGCTATAATAGAAATATAAAATAAGGTTTTCTGATTGGTATACCTCTCCAGACTATCGTTTAGAGACGAATTTATCGAATCTATTTTCGACTGCTGTTCAGCGACTTGTTCAGTCTGCAACTGCAATACCCGCACGTTGCTTTTATCAACAACAGTAGTGTAGAGTGTGTTTTCCCTATCAAACGGCTGGCTTTTCAATATCTTCATTGCCAGATCAACAACCTTATCTCCTCCCGTAGGATAAATGAAAGATGCATCCTGAATATTATTCTGTATATTCTGAATGCCTCCGCCTTCACCGGATAGGGCATCAACCCCAATAATAAATGGAGTTTTACCGGTATATTTCCGGGATGCTTCGTATACTCCTGCTGCCATTGGATCATTCATGGCAAAGACCAGGTCTATATGATCATATTCACTTAAGATATTACTCATCTGAAGTTTAGCTTCCTCTTTCAGAAAATTACCACGGGCTTCAGCTATAATCCGTATATCAGGATAATTCTTTAACCCATCAACAAATCCTGCATGACGTTCAGCATCGGAAGTAGAGCCATTCCAGCCTCTTATTTCAACTATATTTCCTCTTCCATTGAGTATACCCGCTGCATAAAGCCCGACTTCTTTGCCAATCTGATAATTATCGGCACCTACATAAGCTGTATAATCCTCTGTATCTATTCTTCGATCGACCAATATAACAGGGATACCGCTTTTATAGGCTTTTTGTATTACCGGTGTCAGGGCTTTCGATTCGTTTGGTGATATAATCAGGAGATTTACATCTTGTTCTATTAGCCATTCGATATCCTCTATTTGCTTTTGTGTGTCATCCTTTACGCTCCGGATGATGATATTTGCATCCTTATGAAATCCGATTTCCCGTTGCATCTCATTATTCATCGTTTCACGCCACAGATCATCACTACACTGTGATACACCTATGGTATAGCGTACATCCTTGTCTCGCTTACAAGCGAAGAAAAGAAATAAAGGAATAAAACAGAGTAAGATTCTAATTTTCATGGCATCAAATATAGAACAAGGTAATAAAAATACAAAAAGCACTATTATATTTAATATGTAATGGTGCTTTTTTAACAGTATATAGGAGGGGTCAACCTCTATTGTGAAAGAGCTCTAAATAAGCATCAGCAAGTTTCGGCATTGCCCCATGTTGCAAACAGACATAGGCCGACACTTCTACTGCCAATTGATGGGCATCCTCTATACGCTCTCCATGTAAATATGCCGCAACAAAAGCTGCAGTAAAAGAGTCTCCGGCACCCACAGTATCTGCAACATGGACTTTCGGCGTAGACTGGTATGATGTCTGGCGGGGAGTAAATACGAAGCTGCCTTCAGTTCCTTTAGTCAGGATAAGAATATTAAGATCATATTCATCAAGAAGCCTCTTACATATATCCTGCTCCTCTCCATTCCAGTCGAAAAGGGCTGCGATTTTAATAACCTCTTCATCATTAATCTTCATCATATTAGCCATCTGCAACGATTCTTCTATGATCTCTCTGGTGTAATAATCTAAACGTAAATTGATATCGAATATCTTCAGACTATCTTCGGGCATAGCAGCCAGAAACTTACGGATAGTATCGCGCGAAACAGCACTTCGCTGGGCTAAAGAGCCAAAACATACGGTCTGTGTATTCTTTGCCAGATTCTCGGTACGGGCCGTAAATGGGATATTATCCCAAGCCACATTTTCACAAATCTCGTATTGCGGCACGCCCGATTTATTAAGCGTAACTTGTACTGTTCCGGTTGGATAGTCGGTTTTTTCTACCAGATAGTTGAGTTTTTTCTCTTCCAAGCTTGATAAAATCTCTTTGCCCAGAAGGTCTTCACCAATAGCACTGACCGCATATCCATTAAATCCGAACTGAGATACATGATAAGCAAAATTAGCGGGTGCTCCTCCCAGAACTTTACGTTCCGGGAATACATCCCAAAGGATTTCGCCTAATCCTACTACAATATTTTTCATTTTATTCTATCTATTATTATTTCAATTCTATATTATGCAGTTGCTGCACTTCCCTTCAGTTTAAACGACATAAACAACAGGTAAACAATGCCTATGCTCATTACAGCCAACGCTCCTGTCTGCGAAGACAGTGTGTCGGTAGCTAGTCCCATGAAGAAAGGAAAAACGGTCCCTCCGAAAAGTCCCATAATCATAAGTCCTGATGCCTCATTTTTCTTATCAGGATTGTGCAGCAAGGCTTGAGAGAAGATTATAGAGAAAATGTTTGAATTACCGAAGCCGATCAAAGCTATCGCAATATATAATGCAATCTTATTATCGAAAGTAAAAAATACAAGCATTGACAAAATCATACAAATGACGCTTATCCCAAAGAATTTTTTAGGAGAAAAACGTGCTAATATAATTGCTCCGCTAAAGCACCCTATTGTACGGAACAGAAAGTAGACACTCGTCGAATAAGTCGCGTCCTGAAGGGTTATTCCCAAACGTTCCATCAATATCTTAGGAGCTGTTACATTAACGCCCACGTCAATACCCACATGGCACATTATTCCCAGAAAACAAAGCAGTATAAATTTATTACCCAGCAATGCAAAACACTCCCTGAATGATGCATTCTTACTATCTTCCTTTTCTTCATATATCGACGTGAATCCAAGCCAAAGGATTGCAATAACAGCTATTACCATAAACAGAGGGAATAGTAAACGCCAATTCTCGAACATAAGTGCTGCCCGGGCCATTATGATAGGCGCTGTAAAAGAAGCGATCGCTTTTATGAATTGTCCGAAAGTAAGTGAACTTGCCAGTTTATCTCCCTTTACGATGCTCGACAGCAATGGATTTAATGAAACCTGCATCAAGGTATTACCAATTCCTAATAAGGAGAAAGAAATGAGCATAGAAATGTATGAATAAGTGATAATAGGTATAACTAATGATGTTGCCGTTATAATGAGGCTTAGAATTACAGTTCTGCGCCGGCCAATTTTACCCATCAATACTCCTGTAGGTACCGAGAAAAGTAAAAACCAGAAGAAAACCATCGACGGGAAAATATTCGCTTCGGTATCAGTCAGTACCAGGTCTGCTTTTACATAATTAGATGCAGCGCCCACCAGGTCAACAAACCCCATACAGAAGAAGGCCAGCATCACAGGCAATATGCTTGTATATATACTTTTTTGTTTCATTTCAGATTGCTATTATTTTAAATTATAGATATTGATATCTTCTACTTCAAATGCCCCCCCATCAGTTGCGAATACCAGCGAGTTATACGGCTCGGTAGGAAAAACAAGATTCGTTTGCACCAACTCTCCGTCATTAACAAATAATTCGGTAGAAGCTTTATCAACAAACAGTCTTATTTTATAAGAATCTTTGGCAACCAACGGTGCATTAATAAGTGCCGTAGCAAAATTATTGGAGAAATCAATCAGGCCGCTTTTCGCCCGGTCGACAGAAAGGGTATTTTTCTTCAGGTCGAATATGAAACGAATGTTTTCTCCTTTGATGTTTACCAATTTAAACTCAAAACTATTCACACCTCTCGGTTTTATTGAAAATTCGACCTCATAAGCTCCTTGGTTGTCTTTCAATAATTTCTCAAGGGTGTATGTTTTATTCACTTGTTTATTTCCCATCTTTTCTCCGTTTCTTCTTAGGTCTGCCATTTCTGCAATAGGAGGATTAGCCACCACTAAATGTTCACCGTTGTGTACCAGTCTCAGTTCGCGCACTAATGTGTTAGCACTCGAAAAGTTTAGCGAAGGAACAGAATTTGCATAATCCCAGTTGTTCATCCACCCCATAAACAAATGACGCCCATCTTTTGCCGGAACATTATTCCATGTCACTCCTGCGTAATTGTCCCGTCCATAATCGAGCCATAAAGGATAACTGAGATCATCGGCCCGGAATGTTTTACCATCGAAATTACCTATGAAATACTGGGTAGCACTGCCCCCATTAGGCCCTCCGGGGTTGATACTTACAAACAATACCCATTTCGTTTGTCCATTATATGTCAAAGGGAGCAAATCAGGACATTCCCATACCCCTGCATGCGAACCTATACCTTCACCAAATTCGCTTAGTTTATTCCATTCT
Organism: Dysgonomonas sp. GY75; assembly: GCF_015234155.1. Taxonomy (NCBI): domain Bacteria; kingdom Pseudomonadati; phylum Bacteroidota; class Bacteroidia; order Bacteroidales; family Dysgonomonadaceae; genus Dysgonomonas; species Dysgonomonas sp. GY75. Next base: position 15,666 of record NZ_JADCLQ010000038.1, on the reverse strand, counting down.
TTGAGATTTTTTGAGCCATAAAATGTAATCGTTTGTGACGTGGCTAAAGACATCACCCACTGCCCCGAAGCATCATGCCAAAACACTTTCGGATCGCGAAAATCCGCAATATCAGGATCTGCCAATACAGGATTATGGTCGTATTTGGTGAATGTGCGCCCCTTATCCGTACTATATGCTATAGATTGTGTCTGAGTTTTCCCGGCTGAAGTATATATAGCCACCATTGCGTCTTTACCGAAGCCTGCCGTATTATTTTTATCAATAACGGCACTGCCTGAAAAGATTGAACCGAGCGAGTCGGGAGCTAAAGCAACCGGCAGATATTCCCATTTTTTAAGATCTTTGCTCACACTATGCCCCCAGTGCATATTTGCCCACTTCGATCCATATGGGTTATATTGGAAAAACAAATGATATTCACCATCGAAATAAACCATACCATTAGGATCGTTCATCCACCCGTACAGCGGAGTATGATGATATGATGGACGATATGTTTCATCATAATTAAAATTAAAAGAATCAGACTGCTTAATATCATTTAAATGCTTATCCGTCTTTTTTGCATGAGCAAATGTCAGAGTTACTTTTTTGCCTTTATATTTGTCAATGTCAATAGGAACCCAATAATCTATTTTTTCGGTCTGAGCTACTCTTATATACATAGGTACACCTATCCTTGCGCCGTCTACGACAAGTGTTATAACAGACTCGGGACTGTCGTCGTCGATAGGGACAAGAATATATTTCTTGTCGGCATCAAAAGTTAATTCATAATCGACCATAAATACACTTTTTTCCGTATTACTTTGTTCTATTTGGTCTACCAGTATATGACCCCATCCTCCGCGCTGATTATCAACAATACGGATAACCGCTTTTTGTCCGGTATATTCCTTCACATTCCATGTCATCCATTGCAATGTTTCGGTTTCTACAACAGAACGCGATCTATGAATACTTTTATTATTTATTACTAATTCGATATAAGTGTCCTGATTCATTCCTCCACCTAGCAGGAAATTGATATAATCACGCTCAATAGTAAATTCTTGTGATATAAGAGTTCCCCGGGAGTCATCTCCTCCGCTAAAACTATTAGCCAGATGTTTACCTTCAAAGCCTTCTACATTCTGTTGCCCGGCATAACTTCCTGTAGCAGGTGTTGCACCGAAAGCATCGCCTTCGACTGTCCACTTATTATAAGTCCCGGATTCAAAATCTTCTATAATAATATCTGATTTTGTGGCACAACCAATAAGGGTGAGAGCCAGAAGACCACTATATATTTTTAATTTATTATTCATTTATATCCTGTTTTGAAAGGTTTTACTTCAAACAAAGTTTCATGTCCAATTAATAATAACTGACTTTGAGATTGCTCACGTCGACAGTTCCTGAATAACTATTTATAGACCAAGGATTCTTTTGTATCCCATAAATACGGTTTGTATAAGCTACGTTATCATTGATATATACTACACAAACCGAGTTGTCTGTGAAGATAGTCACATTATACACATTATCAGCGGGAGTATCGAACAGATAACCGTCTATTCCGGCAATGAAACCTTTTCCCGCTTCACCTTCTTCTTCAAAGTTTATTTTTCTCTTATTGTTGTTATCTTCCGGACTCACAACAATTGTATAATACTTTGCAGAATCCGTACCACGGACAAAAGAAAAACCAAACTTGTCGGCATTGCTTGCCGTTTTCACTGTAAATGAAATTTTATTATGCGCATTCAAGCGGTTGAAGAGCGCATACGAATTGCCGGCCAGAGTATAACTTCCACCGTTTTCAGATACACCTTCACTCTTTTCCATTACTTTCACGGCAGATTCAACATTATATTTCTGACTAATACCATCTACCAACCCAAAAGATATTGTGCCATCCTGATGTTGAACAATTTTATGGGCAACTAAATTTCCGGCCCATTCCGGTTCATTATCGGCGCCAACATCCGTATTATCATTGCCCGGACGAGTCGGACACCATCCCCAGATATAGCGGTCTGTTCCGTCCGAGGCTGTTTTCCCTGCATAAAAGGCACGAGAGTCTAAAACTCCTTCTTTGCTGTCAGGAAAGGCAAGAGGATCTGATGATTTTCTCAACTCATCCAATGTGCGCCCTTTAAAATACTGAACTTTACGGGACCATTTGGACATATCCGAATAAACGAGATACCACCAGTCACCCATTTTAAATACATCGGGACACTCATAGAAACGATCCCAGTGCATTGGCATAAATACACCTGCATAATCCCAGTCTTTCATATCAGTGGATGTGTACTCGGCCAATACCCCTCTTCCATCTTTGGTGGTGGATACCAGCATATGGTATTTCCCGTCTTCCCCTTCAAATACAAACGGATCACGAAAATCGTTCTTGCTATAACCATCGGTATCACCTTTCAAATAGAAATTATGGTCTTTAGTCCAGTTCGTGAAGTCGCTAGAGGTAGCAACCATTACAACCTGACCATTTTCCGAAGACGTAGGCCTATATTTATTACCTGTATAAAAAGTATAGAACAATTTATCTACAGGATTATAAATAGTGCTGCCTGTACCAATCGCAGCATCCTGTTCGGCCAATCCACCACAAGAGATCAGTTCACCTAAAGCAGTGTAATTACCTGCATCTTTAGTACTTAACGCCCAAATCGGATGGTAAGTCCCTGCCTGATTAGGACGGAATTCTTGTAAATACATTATCTTAAAATCCTTTGCAACCGGATCATAGAAAGGCATAGGGTCTCCCACATAACCTGCATAAGGCTTATAATAGGTATCAAAACCCTTCGCATCAGTAGATTTAAAATAAGTAGCTGTTCCCTCCCAGTCTTTCTGAGTCAACACCGGATCATTATTGTCACTGCAACCTGCGAAAGAAGTCAGCAAGGCAGTTAAAGCAAGTGAATATATCATTGTTTTCATAGATTATGTTTTTTATTTACTCATTAAATAGTTGATTGCATTCTCTGTCATCCGGGCTACGTTTCCATGGTATTTATCCGCTGAAACATCTACACCAAAAGCATACCAGTCATAACATCCCGAACCGATACAGACAATACCTCCCCTGGTATCTGCCGGTAAGTATTCCCATGCTACGACAGCACCATCGCCACCATAACCTAAATCAACGCCTCCCGTTTTTTGTCTCCATATTTCATTGTCCGCATAGCCTCCCCAGTCAGAACCTATATGCCATTGTGCTGTACTATTCGTAATTCTATATCCGGTATCGCAGGTATATACATTGCTTGTTTCACCGTTCACCATCACCAGATTCTGATAAAGCGGATGGTTTTCATGGCCTTTCATCGAGAAACTCCATGGGCCACCGGTGATTTCCCCTGTTTCTTCGGACTGTCCCCAGCAGTTGTTAGGATTATTGCCATCCAGGGTCGCACCTATTTTTGCAGCATAGAAAGTTGCATAGCGGGTAAGTAACAAGTTCATTCCATTATTATAGAGTTCTCTCATCTTAACCAAAGCGTTGACCGCTGCAGGAGCTGCTGCATCAAATTTGGTCATTGAATCAATTCCTCCATCAATATGCAGATGCCACCACATGATCTTACATTCGCTCAAGTCTACTCTTCCGGCCTGTACATCTTCAAAAGAGACATATTGTGAATTTGCAATGTTATTGAGCATCCAGGTAGCTGCCTCTTTCTCTTCAGCATTCAGCAGATCCATCGATGCAGCTAAACCGACATATACAGCACTTGGTGCATCCGTAGGGATGACTGTTACGGTATAGACTGCTGATGCTGTATTATATGTCACTGTAAAATCGACAGGATTGGTAAAATCAGCAGCCAGTCCCGATGCCGGTGTTACAACAGCACCATCAGAAGTAGTTATTACCGGAACTAAATTCTTTACATCAACCGAGCCAGGAACACGTACTGTTATGTTACGTTTTACCTGGTCGATAACTCCGGCATATATATCATTCAATTTGAATGTAAGAATTTTGGCTTCATCATGCTTAATATTCACGGTATAGTCCATAAAAACATCGCCATTGGTAATTTTTATGACCTGAGGAAAAGAGAAATTCAGAACATCGCCAGCCTTTACAGACGCTTTTGCTCCATCGGAGAACTCGATAGCAGTAACAGTCATGGCATCTGTATCATATACTTCAGGCACTCCTACTGTTATCGTTTTTGCAGTACGGTCTATTACTCCCGGATAATTGTCATCCAGAGTAAAAGAGGAAATCCATGTATCTCCATCCAATTGGAGATCAGATTTATTGTCATCATTACATCCTGAAGCAACAAACATGATTGCACTGCCCAGAATAAGCAAGCTTATTTTATTTATTATCGTTTTCATATATTAGCGATTATAAAAAGATTATTATTACCATCCACCTATGTTCTGAGTATATTTTCCATTACTGGCACTCATTTGAGCAAATGGGACAGGCAGATATTCATTTTTATTCTTTGTAAATGAAGCGCTGGAATAGATAGTACAATCATTAGCCTCTTGCGCAAAAAACTTGTTCAATACCTCCGCGGCTTCTCCCCATCTAACTAAATCGAAGAAACGCTCTGATTCGAGAGCCATCTCCACGCGGCGTTCGAACTTCAATAAATTAAGAGCTTCCTGTTGTGAATAAGTTCCCGTATAAGTCTGAATATTGAAACGAACACCATATTCCATTTCATAATCTGAGATCATCGCAGTACTCTGTTTTGCCCGGCTGCGCACCTGATTTATCAGACTGATAGCTTCATTTACACGGCCATCGTTTAGCTGGATCAAAGCTTCGGCACGCATCAATAATACATCAGCATAGCGCAACACAATACGATTCATCGGCGAACCCCACCATGAACCCTTAATCAAATAATCGCCATCAGGATCAACATTATGTTTCAATGTTACATAGTAGCCATAAAGCCCATTACTACGGCTCCATGTGGTGGACTCATCCATCATATAATTTTTATTGAACTCGTAAGGAAATCCCGGCATACCCACAGTCAGGAATAAACGAGGGTCAGCATAATCGGAATTAGGATCATAGTCCTTATTGTTGAATGAATCGAAGAAAGGATAGCCGTTATTATCTGTTCTGAATGCATTTACCAGGTTCTGGCTCGGTTTATAAAAGTCACAGCCACCGTCAGTTACTCCCGGAATATTGGGAACAATCAAGCCATAAGACCAATTACAATTACCATTGTTAGTACCGTCATTCATTGAATATTGCATTGCCCATAGGGATTCCGGTCCATTTTCGTATTGGGGTTCGGGACGGAAATTGTTGTGGAAGTCCGGCTCTAACGCATAGCCTCCTGCCGACATAATACTGCTTTCTGTGTATTTCACGACCTGCAACAGATCTTCTGTTTTGATGCTTGTCACTTCGTGACTTTTAGCATTGTCCTGATGATATGCCTTATATAAATAGGCCTTTGCCAAATATGCAGCTGCCGCAGCTTTAGTAGGACGTCCCTTATCAGATTGTTTGACAGGAAGGTTATCATAGGCAAATTGAAAATCATCAGCAATCTGCTGCCAACCTTCATCATTTGTATAAGCTGTATTAGACAGATAGTTATATTCTTCCGGCGACAAACCGGCATCGTTAGCAAATACGATATTTTTGTATAGGCGTTTCAGTAAGAAATGACCATGTCCTCTCAGAAAACGCATTTCAGCAATACGTTGCTGTTTCAGTGAATAAACGCTCCCATCAACTTGCTCCAGCAACTGTAAAGATGTATTGACACGCGATATGCAATTGTAGAGGCGTTGCCACATATCGCTGATATTCCAGGCTGTAGTCATGATTCCCTGCGAAACATCCAATGCATGAAATACATCTCCGTCTTCCGTCCCGTTACCACCCTTATAGGCATCGTCGGAACGTACATCATAGTTCCACATAGAGAAGGAAGAATTAATATCTTCGGCGGTAATCCATACCGCATAAGCTGATATAACCAGATTATCAATATACGCGGGGTCCTTAAGTTGTTCATCACTGATAGTTCCCTGAGGCACCTGGTCCTCCAGGAAACCGGAGCAACCGCTGTACATAAGTGAAAGTCCTAGAATTGCTGTATATATTATTTTTTTCATAAGAGACTGATTTATTTTATTAAAAACCGACATTAAACCCAAAAGTCAAATTCATCGGAATAGGATAACCATAGTTTGCATTTTCAGGGTCTACACCTGTAAAAGTCTTACTTTTAATAGTCAATGCATTCTGTGCACTAAAGTAGAAACGAAGACGACTCATTTTCAATTTCTTAGCAAAGTCTTCAGGAACATTATAACCGAGTTGTATATTGCGGAGCTTCAAGAAAGAGCCATTCTCTACAAAATAAGTAGAGACGCGTTTTTCATTATTTAAATCACTGCGTGACAGTGCAGGAATATCCGAATTGGGGTTAGTTGGGGACCAGGCGTCAAGTACACGGTCTCCTTTATTCAAGAAACCGATATTAAGGCCGCTCCACAGATCAGTTTCTTTCTTCAAATCACTAATTACATCTACGCCTTGTACCCCTTGCCAGAACATAGTAAAATCAAAGTTCTTATACTCCAGATAGATATTAAGTCCATAGCTGAACAACGGAGTAGGGTCGTAAATCCATTGTTGATCTCTTTCATCAATCACACCATTATTGTCCAAATCGCGCCAGCGTATACGACCTAAACCAGCACCTTCCTGTGTTGCATGATTATCAATTTCTTCCTGAGATTTGAAAATACCATCGGCTACATAGCCTACCTGCGAACCATTAGCATGTCCAATCACACTCCGAACACCATTACCTCCAAAAGTTCCATTTGCTGCAACAGTAGCCGGCAATGCTGTAATTTCATTCCGGTAAGAAGATATATTTGCATTTAAATCGTACTTCAAACCAAAAGAAGTTTTATTACGATAGCCCAGATTGAACTCGAAGCCGTTATTTTTCATTTCGCCGGCATTAATCCATTGAGTACTGCCTTCTCCCATTGCAGCAATACCTGCCATCTGCACCAAAATATCCGTGGTCTTCTTATAGAACATATCGAATGATCCGTATAAACTTTGTTTAAGAACCGAAAAGTCAAGCCCGAGATTGGTTTGGGTCGTTGTTTCCCATTTTATGTCATCATTGCCTATTTGGTTACGCTTGAACCCTGACTGGAGAATACTTCCTCCATTGGTTCCGGCAATATCATAGGACGTTCCATAACTTTGTCCTCCCGATTCTGTTACACCATAATTAGGGACATAGATAGTATAGCGGGCAATGTTGGATATTTCCTGATTACCTGTCTGCCCCCATGAACCACGGATTTTCAAGTCATCGATCCAAGTGAGGTCTTTCATAAAGTTTTCACTGCTCATACGCCAACCCAACGAAAAAGAAGGGAAAGTTGCGTAACGGTTGTTTTTCCCGAAGCGGGAAGAGCCATCATGGCGTAGAGTCAAAGAAGCCAGATACTTATCATCATAAGTATAATTCAACTTTCCAAAGAATGAAACCAAAGAGAAACCTTCTCCCGAACCGTAAGCCTGTGCCGTACCCGAACCTGCATTTGGCCACATATAATCGGGATTTAAAATAGAAAAATCTTCTTTATAGCCAGAGAAATAGCTATCATCTTCACGGTTAAGTTCCGTACCCACCATCGCATCACCTCTATGTTTGCCTACTTCTATATTATAAGTGGCAATAGCATTCCACATCCATTTAGTCCAGTGTTCTTGTTTGGCTTCCACGGCATTCTTGTTGTTGGCAACATTTCCTTCTGTGATCGGATAAGTAAAGATGCGTTGTGATTTCTGAGAATAATCTAATCCGAATGTAGAACGCAGATTAAATCCCTTGAATGGGTTCAGATTTACATAAGCATCACCAAACATACGCCAGTATGTATAACGGTTATCTGAATTACGGTCTAATCTTGCAACCGGATTTTCACGGTCAGGGTAACCTCCTACCGGACCTGCATATTTTCCATTGATATCATAAACAGGAAGAGAAGGGTTAAACTGTAATACATTCTGTAAGAATCCTCCCGGAGCCTGTACTTCCGAAGTGCGGTTCAATGTGAAATGTTCTCCAACAGTTAACATTTTACCGATCAGGTTATATTCGGTATTCATACGAGCCGAAAAGCGTTCAAAATCAGTATCATTTATGATACCTAAATTCTTATAGTAACCCAAAGAAAAGAAAGAACTTCCTTTTTCCGAGCCATTGCTTACTGACACATTGTACTGCTGGATGAGGCCGGTACGGGTAGTTTCATCAAACCAATCTGTATCTGCTGCCGGAACTGTGTTGCCGGAATCAAGATACTTAGACATACTGATACTGTTTAGCTGCGGATAACCGTTTGTATCGTATCCCCAATTGTATTTATAACCCAAAGCATTGGTATTAGGATCCTGTCCTTCGTTTACATAAGCCTGCCACATAGCGCGTCCATATCCTTCGGCATTCAGCACTTTCATCTTATTGGTATACATGGAAGCAGCAACAGAAGCATCAAAATTAATCTTCAACTGCCCGTTTTTGCCTTTCTTAGTTGTAATGATAATAACACCATTTGCAGCACGAGACCCATAGATAGAAGCAGAAGCCCCATCTTTCAAAACCTGAATAGACTCAATGTCATTACCATTCAATTCGTGCATTCCCGATTTAGTAGGTACACCATCTATGATATAAAGAGGGTCGTTGTTGTTCAATGTTCCTATACCCCGGATACGGATGGTAGTATTACCGCTCGGATTACCATCAGCTGTAATATTCATTCCCGGAACCCGTCCTTGCAAAGCCTTCATCGGGTTATTCTCATTCTGCTTTGCAATTTCATCCATGCTGACTACAGAGATAGCACCAGTCAGATCGGCTTTACGCTGAGTGGTATATCCCGTTACAACTACTTCTTTTAACATTTCCTGGTCTTCTTCCAAAACAATATTCAGTATAGCCTCCGCCTTTACCTGAACGGCTTTAAATCCGACATAAGAAATAAGAAGTTCTGTCCCATCCTCAACTGATAGTGTAAAGTTTCCTTCAGTATCGGTAATAGTTCCATTTGTTTTTTTATTAGTATCCAGTACTGTAGCACCAATAATTGGTTCTCCATCAGTTTTGGAAACCACTTTTCCTTGTACTGTCAGGGTTTGTGCCTGAACAATCGTGCACATTAAAAGGAAGAGTGCACATAGAAGTGATTTTTTCATGCCTTCCATTCTTAGATTCTGTTATATTAATGTTTCAAATAGTTAAGTTTGATCGACGTCTATTAAGAAGATTATTATTAGTCTGTGACGTTAACACTCCTTCTGTCTCTGATCTCAGGTATAAATAGTCCCACTGTATGAGAAAAGGAACATTAAAAAGATTTTTCTTATTTTTTTCATCATGGTATGAATTTAGAAAATTGGTTATTTTTTACTATTACAAATTAATCTGCATACAAAGAACTTTTTATTAAACCATTAGGGCTATAAAAAAATGGTCAAAAGCTATCAAAAATGTTGCTTTTCATTGTAAAGCAATGGCATACTTACAAATAAAACACTCATTATCAAATGAATGAGTATACATTAATATGTGACTAACAATTGATAAACAAGGAGATTAAATTTAATATTGCAATTATGTATAATTGTGCGATATTAATAATCAGCCAATCTTAGTCCTATTTTGTACTTTATGTATATTTTTGTTGTATTATTATGACAGCATCAATAGATACATCCAATAAAGAATTTAAGAATACTCTCGACCTGATTGAACGAAGCAACCAGTCAGTGTTTCTTACAGGCAGGGCTGGTACAGGAAAATCCACTTTTTTGAGGCATCTCTGTCAGACAACAAGAAAAAAATATGTTGTGCTTGCTCCAACAGGTATAGCAGCTATAAATGCAGAAGGATCGACACTACATTCCTTTTTCAAATTACCTTTCAGGCCGATGGCTCCCGATGATGCCGACTTAAGCCTGATTAATGGTCGTATCTTCGAATTCTTCAAATACCGGAAAGAACATAGAAAGATTATTCAGGAAGTAGAACTTATAATCATTGATGAAATATCAATGGTAAGAGCTGATACGGTAGACTGTATTGACAGGATACTACGTGTTTATTCAAATAATATGCGTACTCCCTTTGGAGGTAAACAGCTCGTCTTCGTTGGAGATGTGTTTCAGCTCGAACCAGTTGTTACCCCCGATACAAGAGAGATAATCAGCAAATTTTACCACAATGCTTTTTTCTTTTCAGCTAATGTATTCCGTGAGATAAATCTTGTTCCCATCGAGTTTACTAAAATCTATCGCCAGACAGACGAAAAGTTTATTACTATTCTGAATAATATCAGAAATGGAAAATCGAACAATAATGACCTCACTTTGCTCAATAGTCGGGTAAACCCAGGTTTTAATCCCCGGGAAGAGGATATGTATATAACTTTGGCTACCAAACGCGACAATGTCGACTATATTAATGAAAAAAAGATGGGCGAACTCAATACTCCTGAGTTTATAAGTTATGGTATAAAAGAAGGAGATTTCCCTGAATCATCACTTCCTACCGCTCAGGAATTAGTACTCAAGGAGCATGCACAGGTTATGTTTATCCGTAACGATATGCAATGGCCCCGTCGTTGGGTGAATGGTACTATCGGTATTATATCGGGGATAGATGAAGAAGGGCATGTATATGTCCTCAAAGACGATGGCTTTGAAGTAGAAGTGGAACTGGAAACATGGCGAAATTACAGATACAGGTATAATGAGAAGGAAAAGAAGATAGAAGAAGAGATCATAGGAACTTATACACAACTGCCTCTGAAGGCGGCATGGGCGATCACTATTCATAAAAGCCAAGGCCTTACTTTTAATAATGTGATTGTGGATTTTAGCGGGGGGGTATTTGCCGGAGGACAAGCTTATGTTGCTTTAAGTCGTTGTACTTCATTGGAAGGCCTTATACTTAAAAAGAATATAAATAAGACAGATATATTTATACGTCCTGAAATTGTAGAATTCAGTAAGCAATTCAACAATCAGCAGTTAATAAATAAAGCCCTGAAAGAATCAGATGCCAATTATCTTTACAAAGAAGCAATAGAGCAATTTGATAAGGGAAATTTTGATGATTTCCTAAATCACTTCTTTAAAGCCATCCATGCCCGTTATGATATTGAGAAACCATTACAGCAAAGATATATAAGAAAAAAACTGAGCATTATAAATAAACTTAAAACAAAAAACAGGGAGTTACAAGACAGGATATATAATCAGGCTGAGACTTTAAAGAAATTGGCGCAAGAATATTACCAGATGGGTAATGAATGTATTGTCGCATACAAAGATTACCGTGCAGGACTGGCAAACTTTAATAAAGCACTAGACTTAGACCCTACTTATCTTGACGCATGGATTAGAAAAGGTGTTACCTATTATGATCAGGAGGATTATTATGAATCCATGAAGTGTTTCAACAGAGCTGTAGAATTAAGTCCATCATCTTTCAAGGCATTATACAACAGAGGAAAAAACAGGCTTAAGGTAGATGAACCGGAGTTAGCCCTTACCGACCTGATAAAAGCCTGCCAACAGAAGCCCCGCCATGCTTCCTGTCACGATTATTTAGCTGAAGCCTATGCAGCTATTGGTAATTTTGAATTATCAGATAAACATTACCAGATTGCGCAACAACTAAGAGAAAGTAAAAACAAGGATTAATAGTGTGTGACACACCAATAAATGTTTAACCTATGTTTACCCAACTAAAATTGCAAAATGCTGTAATTTATCCAATTACAGCGTTTTACAATTTTGTTTCAGTGGTGCCACCAGCACCACAACTTTATAATACTATATAGTGCAATGTATTTTATAAATCCTTTACAAGAGACAATTATAGCTATTATAGAATTCTATATAGTGCAAATATATGCATTTTTACGTACACATATACGTACACACTGAAATATTTGATTATCTTTGATAAAAATTACCTATTATGGCGTCAGTTAGTTTTTACACGAGGTCTATAATCAAAAAGGATTCTGATATAGTAATAAGCGTTCTTGTTCGGGACACAAACACCCTGATAAGATTAAGTACTGGGATATCTATCCCGTCCGATTTATGGGATAACAAAAAGGGTGCGATTAAAAACTATTATCATCATAGTAGTGATGTTGTGTCTCGCATGGATATTGCCAAGAAACAAACAGAATCAATAAGGGATAAAATAGAATTATTTATAGCTAAAAACCCCGACATAAAAACATCAGATGTTAAGGATATAGTAAAAGATACGTTTCAGGACAAAATGGCAAATACTATTCCTTTTCGCATGAATGAGTATATACCGTTTGTTATAGAGCAGATGAAAACGGGAGAACGAAAACTCCCATCAGGCGGGAATTATGCAAAAGGCACTATTAAATCATGGGGCGTATTCTGGAAGAATTGGCAGCGATTTCAAGATGAATATATAGAGCGCAATATATCATTCGGGGATGTATCTGTATCAATATATAACAAGTTGATAGATTATTTTAACGAACAAGATTTCACAGCCGACACTCAAAGAAAGCATATAACAACACTTAAAGCCATAATGAACTACGCTTATATGGACAAGCTGCATACGAATAGAGATTATACATTACCTCACTTCTCAAAGCAGATAAAGACAGCAGAAGGAGTGAGAGTATATTTAACGGATACAGAAATAGAGTCTATATTTAATCTGGAATTAACGGACGAGATGTTAGATAAAGTGCGAGATCTGTTCTTAATAGGCTGTTATACAGCTCAAAGAGTATCAGACTATGCAACTATAACAAAAGATAAGATAGTAGACCTAAAGAACGGATACAAGGCGTTTTCAGCATATCAGACAAAGACGAAACATAAAGTAACCGTACCATTTCTAAACGGCAATGCAGTAAATATATTAAATAAATGGAAATTCAACCTTCCAAGCATGGGAGGCATCGAAAGTACAGCAACGCTAATAAATAGACATATAAAGACTATTTGCCGAATGGCTGGCATAATTGAGCCGTTTACAACCGAAACTATGAGGGGAGGTAAGATAATAGTAGAAACAAAAGACAAATGTGCCTGTGTATCGTCTCACACCGCTAGACGATCTGCAATAACAAACTTTTTTAAGAATGGCTTATTAGATGTATCAGATTTAATGTTCTTATCTGGACACAAGACCGAAAAAGCCTTTAACGGATATATCTGCTTGTCCGATAGTGAAAGGGCTGAAAGGATAGCCGAGAAGTTAGGCAAAACAAACAACAATCTTTGAATATGTAATACCCTAATTGTCAATATTATACCCCTATACCCACCCCTGATGCGTTCGTGGTGGTGTCTCTGAGCTGTTTGAAAAATATTTTTTCTGAAGAATTCTACTTAATAGACATATCTTCGAGTTCCTTTATATTTTTTTGCTGCTGTTTTATGATAAGCTTTAAATCCGCAATTGTTTTTTTGCTGTCCTCTAATTCTTGTATTAATTTATCGAAGTCTATAAATGATTCATAACTATATATAACTTTTCCTCCATCCTGATATATCTCGTTTTCCGGCGTTGCCTTTCCTGTAATTAGACATTTTATATCAAAGTATGGATAATGTTCTATTATCTTTCGCAATTTATCAAAAGATAATCCGTTTCTTATAGAGCTAAAATACCCAGAAGAAACACCTATCTTACTACAAAAATCAGATTGTTTAATTGGATACCCATACCCGTTATATATCTTGAGCATTTTTCTTAATCTATCTTTCACCTCCATAACTGACTTTTTTTGTAAAATATAGCACTGCTGCGTTTTTATCGGCAAATATAAATTTTATTACTGATATTTGACCTATGGTTTGTATGAAATATAGTGCAGTTTGTAGAATTAAAAACTTTGCGTATATTTATTATACTGTCGTTTAAGGGTAAATGACAAACGGTTGCACACTCGCCAAAGTTCACAACCGTTCCAACCAAACAAATAACCTGCCTATATGGCTGAGGCTATATGTAACTGCAAATATAATGATTATAAGGCGCATCTGGCAATTATAACCGTTAATATTTACGAAGCATATAGATACCCTACTTTGCTATGCAGGCACATCCGTGTTTAATAAATGGATAAACAAACCAAATTCTTAACAGTCGATGAGGCTGCAAGTAAGTACCGTGTAGACAGATCAACACTATTTCGTTGGAGGCAAAACGGTAAAATCTCATCAATCAAAATCAGCCGTAAAAAAGTGCTATTCAACGAACAGACATTAGCGAACGAACTAGAAGTATTAACAGGAAAACCACAAACACAAACAGCATGACAGAAAAAACAGCGAGCCACGCCGATGAGGGCGCAGCTCAAAAAGGAAAACCAGAGGGAGATATATCATTGATTAACAGTAGTAAAGATAGTGAATTTGCCGATAATATGCAAATAGAAATATCTATACCAGAAGGCACAACAATAGACACAACGGTTAAATTTCCCTTAGATGGTGCAAACTCAGATATAAGGCAGATAGCCGAAACAATTTCTAATGTATATCAATGTCCAGCAGAATTTGTTTTTATGCCAATGATTAACGCATTGTCTATAATTGCAGGTAATAAAATTAGGCTTTACGATGGCAAATATACTAATACCCCTATGCACTGGATAGGCATACTTGCGCCGTCAGGAAGCAACAAGAGCAAGCCTGTAATATTTGCAATGCGTCCGATAGAAGATATAAACAAACAAAATTATGCCTCTTTTCAATCGGAGTTGCAAGAATGGGAGGAGAGCGAAGATAAAGGACAAAAGCCAATATTTAAACAGATATTACTTTCTAATACAACACCAGAAGCAAGGGATAAGGCTTTAGGCTTTAATAAAAACGGAATCTGTTTATATCCGAAAGAATTAGCAGCAAAAATTCAGGCGGTGGGTAGATATAGTAATGGTAATTCCTCTGAACTTACCGACGAGTTAGTTTTGTGGGACGGTGATGATATACCTATTAATAGATCCGGTGACGATCCCAAATTATTAACAGACCCTTTTCAATCTATTGTAGGAACTATTCAGCCCTCTATATTGGTAAAGAATTTCGGAAAAGATCATATTATTGATAGCGGATATATCCAGCGTTGGTTATGGATATACCCCGAAAATATAGACTATCCTGATTATATTGAGTCTAAAGTACCCGACAATATCAAGGAATGCTGGACTTCTGCTGTAAATGCCCTATATGACAAAGTAAATAGTTCTGATTTTGAAGATATTATTGTGGAGTTAAAAGGTGATGCAAAGCAGCTTTATATTGACTATTTCAATGAAATACAGTCAAAAAAGAGAGACAGAAAATCCGATTATGAAACCCCCATGACGTAAAAAAGACGCCAAAGATAATGTAAAAGTTAGCAAAGGCCCTTAGCTTTGGTTATAACCAACTAAAGATTAAGACTATGGAACAGATTACATTTACCCAGGTCGTATCCAGGGGATGCGGCATAGACGTACACAAGAAAGTAGTAGTAGCCACCGTGGATGGCGAAGGCATAAAGAAAACCACACGAGAGTTCTCTACTTTCACGAGTTCTTTGACAGAATTGAGAG
>NZ_JADCLQ010000037.1:0-78254 GCF_015234155.1 Dysgonomonas sp. GY75 | reverse complement strand
CCAAAGAAATAGACATCTATGCCAAACGCGCGATGAACTACAAGAACCTGTTTGACCCCGAACATAAGCTGATGCGCGGTAAGAACCAGGACGGCACGTTCCAGTCCCCGTTCAACCCGTTGAAATGGGGGGATGCCTTTACCGAAGGCAACAGCTGGCACTATACCTGGTCGGTATTCCACGACCCCCAGGGCCTGATAGACCTGATGGGGGGCAAGGCAGGTTTCAACCGGATGATGGACTCCGTATTCAGCGTACCACCGTTATTCGACGATAGCTATTACGGGGGAGTAATACACGAGATACGCGAAATGCAGATAATGAACATGGGCAACTATGCGCACGGCAACCAGCCGATACAGCATATGATCTACATGTACAACTATTCTGCCGAACCATGGAAAGCCCAGTACTGGGTACGTGAGGTGATGGACAAACTCTATACCCCTAACCCTGACGGTTATTGCGGGGATGAGGACAACGGGCAGACTTCGGCCTGGTATGTATTCTCGGCGGTAGGCTTCTATCCTGTATGTCCGGGCTCTGATGAGTATATCTTAGGCTCACCGTTGTTCAAGAAAGTGACACTCAACCTGGAGAACGGCAATAAAGTGGTTATCGATGCAGCAAACAACAATAAGGCCAACAGGTATGTACAGTCAATGACCGTAGACGGGCAGGTACATACCAAAAACTACCTGAGTCATGACCAACTGCTGAAAGGGACTACCATTAACTACCGGATGGCTCCGGCTCCGAATCAGAGCAGAGGGGTCAACGATAATGACCTGCCTTATTCTTTCTCTAAGGAACTCAATAGTATAAATAACAAGAATAAGAAAAAATAAAAACATATGGACAATAAGACTTATTTGAAAAAAGGAATATTGAGCCTCTGTGTTTTAAGCTCGGCATTCTTTGTTAGTGAAGTGAAGGCATCCACGTCTTTGCAGGAAAGTAATCTGACTTTGGTACAGGATAATACGGTGATTAAAAGTCCGGTAAATTATAAAAGTAATCGTCCTGAGAAATCGAAACGTTTATTTACATCCAAAGCTGTAGAAAATGAAATAGTACGCGTTAAAAAGCTATTGAAAAATGCTAAGCTGGCCTGGATGTTCGAGAATTGTTTCCCAAACACACTGGATACAACAGTCCGTTACCGCAAGACAGATGGCAAAGATGATACTGTAGTGTATACAGGAGATATTCACGCTATGTGGTTGCGTGACTCGGGAGCACAGGTTTGGCCATATGTGCAACTGGCAAATCAAGACCCTGAATTGAAAGCTATGCTGGCAGGTACAATTCGTCGCCAGTTCAAATGTATTATCATCGACCCGTATGCAAATGCGTTCCTTGATCCGTACGATCCTAATCCGGATCATCAATGGATGTCCGACTTAACGAATATGAAGCCGGAACTGCATGAACGCAAATGGGAAATAGATTCACTATGTTATCCGCTGCGTCTGGCATATCATTATTGGAAAACCACAGGGGATACTTCTGTATTTGACGAGGAATGGTTACAGGCAATCACTTTGATATTGCAGACCTTCAAGGAACAACAGCGTAAAGATGGTGTAGGTCCTTATAAATTCCAACGTAAGACAGAACGTCAGTTGGATACTCTGAACAATGACGGATATGGTAATCCTGTAAATCCTGTGGGGTTGATCGTTTCATGTTTCCGTCCGTCTGATGATGCTACTACTTTCCAGTTTCTGGTACCTTCCAATTTCTTTGCTGTTACCTCGTTAAGGAAAGCTGCGGAGATACTGGGTACTGTAAATAAGGAAACAGAACTGGCTAAAGAGTGTACAGACCTTGCTCAGGAAGTGGAAAGTGCATTGAAAAAGTATGCGGTTTATAATCATCCTAAGTATGGACAAATATATGCTTTCGAAGTAGATGGCTTTGGCAATCAGTATCTGATGGATGATTCCAATGCTCCAAGCCTGTTATCGTCCGCTTATCTGGGAGATGTGGATGTAAATGATCCTATTTATCAGAATACACGCAAGTTTGTGTGGAGTGAAGATAATCCTTATTTCTTTAGGGGGAGTGCCGGAGAAGGTATTGGCGGGCCTCATATTGGTTACGATATGGTTTGGCCGATGAGTATCATGATGAAAGCATTTACAAGTCACGACGATAAAGAAATTCAGGCGTGTGTGAAAATGCTTATAGATACGGATGCGGATACCGGATTTATGCACGAATCTTTCCATAAGGATGATCCGAAGAACTTTACCCGTTCATGGTTTGCATGGCAGAATACGCTGTTTGGCGAACTAATACTTAAACTGGTAAATGAAGGTAAAACTGATTTACTGAATGATATAAAATAAATATATCTATAATCTTTTATGAAAATCGTACAACTTTTGAAGTTGTACGATTTTTTTTGTCAAGAAATTCTTAATTTTTCATTCTTCATTATTTTCATGTTACCTTTGCATCAAACCATTTATTTTTTTTGATCATGATACTCATTCATAAAGCAACAATCATAAACGAAGGAACATCTTTCACCGGTTCGGTATTGATAGAAAACAATGTTATTGCAGAAATATTCAGGACGGAAGATATTCCCGACCGGTTACTGAACAATGCAACGGTTATCGACGGCAGGGAATTATGGCTGATGCCCGGAGTGATAGATGATCAGGTGCATTTTCGTGAACCGGGATTGACTCATAAGGGAGACATTGCCAGTGAAAGCCGTGCCGCTATTGCAGGAGGAGTTACATCTTTTATGGAAATGCCCAATACTAAGCCACAGACTACAACAATTGAACTTCTTGAGCAGAAATTTGAATTGGCTGCCGAAAAGTCATTCGCCAACTATTCTTTCTATATGGGTGCCACAAATGATAATATTGCAGAGCTGAGAAAGGTGGATCCGAAAAAAGTATGTGGTGTAAAAGTATTTATGGGCTCTTCGACAGGGAATATGCTTGTGGATGACAAAATGGTCTTGCAATCCATATTTGCTGAAGTGGATATGCTCATTGCCACACATTGCGAAAAGGAAGAAATAATACGGGAAAATCTGGCCAAATATAAATCCGAGTTCGGAGAAGATATACCGATTCAGTATCACCCGCTTATCCGTAGTGCCGAAGCCTGCTATCGTTCGTCTGCCGAGGCTGTCGAGCTGGCAGATAAGTACCAGACCCGTTTGCATATTTTGCACCTTTCCACCGAGAAAGAGATAAGTTTATTCGACATTAAGCCTCTTGCCGAAAAGAAAATCACAGGGGAGGTCTGTGTACATCATCTTTGGTTCTCAGATGAAGATTACTCTAAATACGGATCACGTATAAAATGGAATCCTGCCGTTAAAACCAGACAGGACAGGGGCGCTCTGATGCAGGGGCTTCTGAAGAATAAACTGGATGTAATCGCTACCGATCATGCCCCCCACCTGCTCGACGAAAAGCAGGGAGGTGCATTGAAGGCTGCATCGGGAGGTCCTTTGGTTCAGCACTCGTTGCAAATGATGCTTGAGTTGGCCAAGAAGGGAAAAATAACGAAAGAACAGGTGGTAAATAAAATGTGTCATGCACCTGCCATTATGTACAAGATAGAGAAAAGAGGTTATATCCGTAAAGGATACTTTGCCGATCTGGTATTGGTGAATCCGAATAAACCCTATACCGTTACTCAGGACAATATTCTGTATAAATGCAAATGGGCACCACTAGAAGGTGAAACATTCTCCACCTCGGTAGAGAAAACATTCCTGAACGGAAAAATCGCCTTTGAAAATGGTGTGGTTTATGATATGAGAGGTGAAAGATTGCGCTTCGAAAGATAGATCCAGAGGCTTTTATTTCCTGAAATTATAAACTTTTAATCATCAGAGATTGTTTTCATATAAAATATAAACAATTCAGATTAAAAGATTTATGAAAAGAACTATTACAAAAATCACTTTATTACTAGCAGTTTTGCTACTTGCGCAATCCAGCGCAATAGAGGCCTGTACCAGAATCGTCTATCACGGGCTCAACAATACAGTACTGACAGCAAGGACTATGGACTGGAAAGAAGACAGCAGGAGTAACCTGTGGATATTTCCCAGAGGCATGGAACGAAACGGAGAAGTAGGCAGCAATCCTTTGAAGTGGAAGTCGAAGTACGGAAGTGTGATCACTTCCGCTTACGACATCTCCAGTACAGACGGTATGAACGAAAAAGGCCTTGTAGCCAATTTGCTCTGGCTGGCCGAGTCCGCATACCCGGAATGGGATCAGAAGAAACCGGGATTGTCGATAGCTGCATGGGTGCAATATATGCTTGATAATTTTGCTACTGTAAGCGAAGCTGTTACTTATATGGAAAAAGGAACTTTCGAAGTGGTTTCGGATATGATGCCCGACGGTTCCAGAATGGCTACCCTTCACTTATCATTGTCAGACTCCGACGGAGATAGTGCCATTTTCGAATATATAAACGGGAAACTGGTGATACACCATGATAAATCTTATCAGGTGATGACAAACTCGCCTGTATTCGATCAGCAGCTAGCATTGAATGAATACTGGAAAGGTATTGGCGGGTTGACTTTTCTTCCCGGAACTAACCGTGCTGCCGACAGGTTTGTCAGAGCTTCTTATTACATAAATGTAATCCCGAAAGTAGATGATACAAGACTGGCTGTAGCCAGTGTATTCAGCGTTATACGCAACACTTCGGTCCCTTTTGGGATAAGTACGCCTAATGAACCGAATATTTCATCTACGAGATGGAGAACAGTATCAGACCAAAAGAATAAAGTTTATTATTTCGAGTCTGCTTTATATCCGAATATTTTCTGGGTAGATTTCAAAGATGTCGATTTCTCCGAAAAAGCACCTGTAAAGACGCTGGATCTGGTAGGAGGTAAAACTTATGCAGGGAATACAGCCAATCTGTTTGTAACATCCGAACCTTTTAAGTTTCAGGGAATAAAGTAATACATTTTCATCATCGTAAAAATATGGAGAAAGTTTAAACAGGTTCTTAGAATTCGTCTACTTTAAGCTTCTTTCTGTAATTATCTAAAGTAGCCTGTAATTCCATGCTTATTTTTTCATATCCTTTTTTACCATAGAGATTATCCAGCTCATTCGGATCATTCTTAAGATCGAATAATTCGTTGCAATTGATATTCTCATCATTTTTGGTTTCGCCTTTACCATAAAAATGGATGAGTTTATATCTGTCTGTTCTGACACCATCGTGACGGCGGACATTGTGGATTGCCGGATAATCGTAATAGTGGTAGTATAAATCTTTTCTCCAATCTTTAGGTGTTTCTCCGCTAAACAAAGATTCAAGAGATACACCGCTCATCTCGGCAGGTTTCTCTATTCCTGCTAAAGACAGGTATGTAGGTGCAAAATCTATATTCTGAACCAGAGCATCAGTCTTTGTGCCTGCTTCAATAGCTTTGGGATAACGTATGATAAGCGGAGTTCTGAATGATTCCTCATACATGAAACGTTTGTCAAACCATCCATGTTCTCCCATATAGAAACCTTGATCCGAGGTATAGACGATAATGGTATTATCCATCAACCCTTCTTTTTCAAGGTAGTCTATCAGGCGTCCGACTTCATCGTCAATCGATTTTATGCAGCGAAGATAATCTTTCATATAACGCTGATATTTCCAGTTAAGCAGGTCGTCTCCGGATAGGTTACTGTCGATAAATTCCATATTTTTGGGATGGTAGGCATTTTCCCAGGCTTCGCGTTGTGCAGGAGTCATTTGATTCATCGCTTGTTGTAGGCCACCGTTATTCCACTCTTTATTATATGGGGTAGTATTTCTCAATTCATTCAGCTTAAGGTCATAAATGAATGTCATTGTCTTGTCGATTGTCATATCCTGGGTCTTAGCCGCAGAACAGCGAGTTTCGTAATCATCATAGAATGTTTCGGGCTTTGGAAACTCTACATCTTCATACAGATTATAATACTTGGCTTCCGGCATCCAGTTTCTGTGTGGAGCTTTATGATGCACTAAAAGGGCAAAAGGCTTGTTTTTATCTCTGTTCTCTATAAATTCTATGGAATGGGTAGTAATAAGGTTGGTTGCATAACCCTCTTCGCGCACATATTTACCTTGAGACTCCTTCGTCTTGAAACTTGGATTGTAATAATCTCCCTGATCGTTCAATACACAATAATAATTAAATCCTTTAGGTTCGCATTGCATATGCCATTTTCCGACAACTCCGGTTTGATAGCCTGCTTGAGTTAATAATTCGGAAAAGAAGATCTTGGTCGTATCAATACCTGCTCCCAATTGGCGTTGTCCGTTCTGATGACTGTATAGACCAGTCATAAGGCATGCCCGACTGGGGGTTGACAGCGAATTCTCCACAAAGGCTTGCCGGAATAGCATTCCTTCATTTGCCAGACGGTCTATATTGGGAGTAGTAGCTATTTTCGATAGCGGATGCCCATATGCGCTGATTGTCTGGAACGAATGATCGTCTGTCATTATATGTATAATATTGGGACGGGATGTATTTTGTTCCTTTTGTCCATAGCCATATGGATTGAGTATTGATACAGGTATAATTACCAGACTGATCCTCTTTAAATTTGTCATGGAATATCAAGGGTGTAGGTTAATACACTAAAATTAATAAGAAAAAATTGAATAATGAAACAAATATTAGGATTCCGGCCAAAACAAACAAGTGAAACACCGAATACATATATCAGGTTTTTTAAATGAATAAATATATAGCTCCGATCACATCCTCTTTCCGGATATTGTTTATCAGCCTTCTTATAGCTTTATATATAGCGACTTAGATTGTTTTAAACAACTTTTAGAACAGGATGTAAAATGATAAATATTATCTTTACAGATATGAAACAACAATGATATGCAACAGATAATAACAGATATTCGCAGGACATTGCTGGATAATGCCGATGAAAAAACATTAAGCCTGTCGAGCCATTTCTTCAAAGAAAATGAACGGGCAAAGACCTATGGTGTAAGAATGGCTTTAGTCAGCAAAATCGGTAAAGGGTTTTTTCTGAAAATCAAAAATATGGCGAAAGTTCAAATTTTCGGTTTATGTGAGGAACTGTGGCAATCGGGGTATTTGGAGGAATCGGTCATTGCCTGCGAATTGGCTTATTCTCTTCACAAGCAATATGAACCTGACGATTTTGAAATATTTGAAAGGTGGGTGGCAAACTACGTCGATAATTGGGCGGCATGCGACACGTTGTGTAATCACACTATCGGCGAATTTGTGAAAATGTATCCCGGTTATATTTCCCGCCTCAAAGGATGGGCTACGTCCGGTAATCGCTGGATGCGCCGTGCCGCTGCTGTTACGCTGATTATCCCTGCTCGTAAAGGATTGTTTTTAAATGATATCTTTGAAATCGCAACAATTTTGCTTCACGACAAGGATGATTTGGTTCAAAAAGGTTACGGTTGGATGCTTAAGGCTGCGAGTGAAGCGCATCAGGAAGAAGTGTTCGACTTTGTGGTGAGACATAAAGCTACTATGCCGAGAACATCACTAAGATATGCTATTGAAAAAATGCCGCAGGATATGAAAGCTGAGGCTATGAAAAAAGAGAAATGAAAATGAATTTCTAAATCTTCTGACCTCAATGTATTAAAAAAAAGTGCCCCATACAGGAGGCACTTTCTCAGGAAAATATCTTATATTTTACTCCCACTCTATGGTAGCAGGAGGTTTCGACGAAATATCATAAACAACACGGTTTACACCTTTTACTTTGTTGATGATCTCATTCGACACCTTAGCCAGAAACTCGTATGGTAAGTGTGCCCAATCGGCGGTCATGGCGTCTGTAGAAGTTACGGCGCGCAATGCCACTGTATTTTCGTAAGTGCGCTCATCACCCATTACCCCAACTGATTTGATCGGCAACAGAATTGCTCCCGCCTGCCATACTTTATCATAGAACCCTTGTTCACGAAGCATACGGATAAAGATATCGTCGGCATTCTGAACTACTTCTACTTTTTCCGGAGTAATATCGCCCAATATACGGATACCTAGACCGGGACCCGGGAAAGGATGCCGTTTTATCAGGTTTTCTTTCATACCCAATTCCAAGCCTACGCGGCGTACTTCATCTTTGAATAGCAGACGTAGAGGTTCTACCAGTTTCAGATTCATTTTCTCCGGTAATCCTCCCACATTATGGTGCGATTTGATGACATGGCCTGTGATAGAAAGAGACTCTATAATATCGGGATAAATAGTTCCCTGTCCCAGCCATTTTATATCTTTAAGCTTATGCGCTTCTTCGTCGAATACATCAATAAAGCCTTTACCTATGATCTTACGTTTCTGTTCAGGGTCGGTCACGCCGGCCAGTTCTTTGTAGAATCGCTCTTTGGCATCTATACCTATTACATTCAGTCCGAGATGTTCATAATCTCTCAGTACATTTTCGAATTCGTTTTTGCGGAGCAAACCATGATCTACGAATACACAAGTCAGGTTCTTTCCTATGGCCTTGTTCAGCAGGACGGCAGTAACGGAAGAGTCTACACCTCCCGATAGGGCAAGGATGACCTTGTCGTCACCAAGCGTTGTTT
Organism: Dysgonomonas sp. GY75; assembly: GCF_015234155.1. Taxonomy (NCBI): domain Bacteria; kingdom Pseudomonadati; phylum Bacteroidota; class Bacteroidia; order Bacteroidales; family Dysgonomonadaceae; genus Dysgonomonas; species Dysgonomonas sp. GY75. Next base: position 69,650 of record NZ_JADCLQ010000037.1, on the reverse strand, counting down.
TTAGTTCCTCAACAGTGGAATCGATGAAAGAAGCAGGACTCCATCCTCGTTTCGAATGGCATATATTAAGGAAGTTGCTTAAAAGTCGCGTACCGTCTGTAGTATGGTAAACTTCAGGATGAAACTGTACGGCCCATGTTTCCTCTCCCGCTATTTTATATGCTGCTGCTGATACATCAGCAGTGCTGGCTACTATTTCGAAATTCTCAGGAACCACAGTAATTGAGTCTCCATGTGACATCCATACCTGAGTACCTTCAGATATTCCGTCAAAGAGGGAAACGCCGGACTTTATTTTTGTCAAATGCGCCCGTCCGTATTCACGGGAATCACTTTTTTCAACTTTTCCTCCCGATGTATAGGCCAGATATTGCGCGCCATAACAAATACCCAATATCGGATATTTACCCCTTATCTGACTGATGTCGGGTTTGAAGGCAGTAGCGTCATTTACCGAAAAAGGGCTTCCCGATAGTATTACTCCTTTAACACTTTTGTCATCGAAAGGGAACTTGTTGTAAGGGACAATTTCGCAGTAGGTATTTAATTCTCTGATTCTGCGACCAATCAATTGGGTGGTTTGTGACCCGAAATCGAGGATAATGATTTTCTCTTGCATAAAAATAACAAGTATAAGTTATTGTTTTTAATGCGCACAAAGATACATTATTTTTCTGATATTTTGTTTATCGGTATATGTCATTTAACACGAATTTCTATGGGTTATCCTATCATAAGTATTGTAGACTGTTTAAATTTTTTGATAAAGTTTAAGCAGACTCTTAATCATTCGTCATCATTATTCGCCACAGGAGGAGTGAACTGAACCCACTTTACCCTCGGAGGGCGTGTTATGTGTGTATAGGGCAGGCTTCTTTCGAATAATGCAAAACGTTGTTTTAAAGAATCTGTATCTGTTATTTGAAGTCCCGTATATTTATTCCGGTACTTATTATATACTTTATCAACTACATATTGCCAGTCTTTATGTAATTTGTCGGGGAGGTAGAGGTCGATAAGCAATGGTTTGCTATAATCCCTTTCTGCCCAGATGAAATAATAATAGCCCTTGTATGCATCACGGTCTGTGTTCTCGTTTCCTGCGAACACAAACGAGGTGTCGTGGGGATATTGCTCTATTGTTTCGGCAATTGTTCTTTTTATGCTGTCGGGCAATGTAAACATTAATGTATGATATCCATCTTCTGAAATGTTGGGTTGAGTAAGTGTTATATTACAGAATTTGTCTATTTCGCTGATTCCGTTTACATGAAAAATCCATGCTGTATCAGGAGGCGAGGGGTGATTGAAGCGATATTCTACCAAATACATTTTATTTACAGGGAGTTGCTGTATCTTGTCCTTCTTACAGGATATAAAGACTACAATTAAAGAAGCTAATAGCAATAGTTTCTTCATGGTAAAGCTATGTTTTGTTTTAATTAGTAGATAAAACTAAGGTTTCTTGTCCATAAATATAAGTTTAATATTTTTTTGCGGAAAGTTTATCTGTACATTTTTTAGCCGATAGCCTTTAGCTGATAGCTCTTTGAAGTACTGATTGACCCCTACATTGACTACGCTTCGTTCCGTCGAACGTTATTTCTCCCCGAGGGGAGGCTGCAGAGAGTGTAAAAAGTAATAAGTAAACAAGTGTTACCTTTACATACGCTACGCTCCTGTGACCGTTGGTTGTTACCTCTTTGGAAAAGTTATGCGTTGTAATTGGACGATATGCAGACTGTTTATCTTTATTATCCGGATTTGTAATCCGATGAAACTGGAGATAATTTTGAGTAGAGAACTTATGTCGAAATAGTGCTAGTAAATTGTCGATAATTTGCTATTTTTAATTATATTTAACTTGTATATTTGTATTGATAAATAAACCTTAAAGATAAGAGTGAGGGATGAACAGTTTCATATTCTGTATTTCTCAATTAAAAATAACAGTTAATCGATTAGATGTCGATAATGTTAGGTCCTTAAAATTTAACGTTTTATATTTGTTTTTGTGCGCAAATAAATTAGAGAGAGAGAGAGAGAGAGAGAGAGAGAGAGAGAGAGAGAGAGAGAGAGAGAGAGAGAGAGAGAGAGAGAGAGAATATAAGTAATCAAGTCTTACCTAAAAATATACAACTCGAATTATTATTATTCGGGTTTTTCAGCATGTATATATATGATAAAAAATATCTTATTTTCTGTACTCCATTCAGAAGGTAGAAGGTCTTGTTGCGTGTCATTATATTTAGGGCAGATACTGATTTTACATTTTACAAATTTAGAAACGATTCATCCGGTAATTTCTTCTTTATTATTAATGAGTAACCTCAAATTTTTTTATTATGAATGTTTACTTAAAAGAAAACAGAATTAGCAAGAGTATATTTAAAGTACTGCTATTGTGCGGTATTTTATTATGCTCTCATGTCTTTGCTCAGGCTCAAACAGTAAGAGGTGTCGTTAAAGACACAAATAATGAGCCTATTATTGGAGCAAGTGTCACCCTGAAAGGAACGACTAATGGTACCTTGACGGACGTAGATGGGAAGTATACTATATCGGCAGGTACAAATTCGGTATTGATCTTTTCCTTTGTTGGTTATAAGTCACAGGAAGTAACTGTAACTTCATCAGTAATTGATGTGGCCCTTCAGGAGGATGCCCTTCAATTGGATGAAGTTGTAGTGACAGCTTTGGGTATTAGAAAAGAATCGAAAGCGCTGGGTTATTCGGTTAGTACAATAAGTGCAGGTGATTTAACGAAAGCGGCAGCGCCGACTTTAGGCTCCGCTCTTTACGGAAAAGCATCAGGTGTGCGTATTCAGACAGCTCCGGGTGGCATCGCAGGTGCCATTTCTATCAATATACGCGGTCTGAATTCTCTAAACCTGACCAATATGCCTTTGGTCGTAGTGGATGGTGTACCTATCCATAATGGCGACGCTAACTTGAGCGGTTACTGGGATAATCAGCGTATATCGTCTAACGGCTTGGCGGATATTAATCCGGAGGATATTGAAAGCCTGTCTATCCTGAAAGGCGCTGCGGCTTCTGCCTTGTATGGTTCGGAGGCGACTAACGGCGTTGTGATGATTACGACCAAAACAGGTAAAGGTTCTACCGGTTTGGGTGTAGACTTCAATGCCAGCCTGACATGGGATCCGGTAGCTTATATGCCTAAATACCAGACTAAATACGGTCCGGGAGCTAATGGATATCAACGTACTGCGGCAAACGGGCTCGACGAAGAAGGATGGAGGATCAATGGATGGGATGACAGGAATGGAGTAAACCACAGAAGAGCGTCTTCAACGACAAGGTATTGGGGGCCGAAATACGATGGTAAAGATGTAATCTATTATGACGGAACAGTACGCAAGTACTCTCCGATAAACGATAATCCATGGTCGGAAATATTCCGAACAGGCGTCACTCAACAATATAACCTTGCTGTTACAAACGCTGGTGAAAAAGGCAATCTTCGCTTTTCTTATACCTATATAGATAATAAACCTACGCAGTATAACTCTACGTTTCAAAAGCATAACTTTAACCTGACAGGCAATTATAACGTAACAAAAAATATTTCGGTCGGTTACGGTGTTAATTATATACTGCAGGACCAAAAAAATCCACCTTATCGCCTCAGCCGTACATTGACTAACTTTAGCGGTATGGCAGGGCCTTTCGATGACGTTAAATACTTGCGCGAACATACAAGAACAAGTCTGGGATATTTGAACCGGATTTATACTGATGCTAATCAACTTACTCCGGATGAAGGATTCGAATGGACTCCGGCTCCTTATGCATTGGTGGAAGAATATTTTTGGAATATCCTGAGTAAAGAATATCTGAATAATACGAACCGCTTGTTGGCAAATGTTACTCCAAGCTGGCAAATCATAAAGGGTCTTACCCTGAAAGGGCGTATAGCAACGGATTATACTGCCGAAAAGATCGAGCAAAAAGAACAGGCAAACAACTCTCCCATGATCAACAAAAACGTAGGATACTATATGGCGCGTAACAATCGCTACGAGATTTTCTATGGCGACGTTATGTTGAATTATGATACCAACTTGACTGATAAGTTGGGTATGAACGCTATGGTCGGCTGGCAGGGACGTACGGAAAAGGAATTCAATACCTGGGCGAATACTAACGGCGGCCTCTCGGTAGAAAACTGGTTTCACCTGAATGCCAGCAACGAACCGAAGTCCTCTGAAATGCGTAAATTGAGTCTGTTGAAGACCGCGTATTTCGGAACATTGAACCTGTCGTACGATAGCTGGGCTTATCTGGAAGGAACACTCCGTCAGGAAAAAGTCTCCACGTTGGCACCCAACAAGAATGTATTCTATTTTCCATCTGTGAGTGGAAGTATCATTTATACCGAATTATTTAAAGATAAAATGCCTTCGTGGTACGATTATGGAAAGATCCGTGCGTCTTACGGCGTTGTAGGTAATCCTCCGCCGGCATATTACGCTACTCAGGCTTATACGCAGAAGTCAGTAGCCGGATGGATATATAATAGTGTCGACCCTAAAGTGGGCAATTACAACCTCCGCAACGAAAAGAAATTTGAATGGGAATTCGGACTGGAAAGTAAATTCTTCAACAACCGCTTAGGTTTCGAGCTTTCTTATTATACCAATAAAATACAGGATATGATTTTGGAGGCTACTATGCCTGCATCTTCCGGTGGTACAAGTATCACGATGAATATCGGCGACATGAAGAACAGAGGCGTTGAGCTTTCCCTGTACGGTACACCGGTTCTGACACGCGACCTGAGATGGGATGTGCGCGCCAATTTTGCATGGAACAAAAATACCGTGGTCAAGTTGGCGGAAGGTATCGATCAGATAACACATACGAACTGGGATAACGGGTCCGCGTATCTTTATTCAAAATTAGGAGAACCGGCCGGAGATATATATGCTTTGGCACCTAAACAAGATGATAAAGGCAATTATATTATCCGCGAAGACGGTTTCTATCAACTGACCGATAAACCGGTTAAAGTGGGAAATGCCATGCCGAAGATGGTCGGAGGTTTCGCTACTACTTTCTCGTATAAGAATTTCGTACTCGATGCTTCGTTCGATTATCGCATAGGCGGCGCGGTAATGAATATGCCTTATCAGTATATGATGGGACAGGGAGCGATTAAAGAAAGCCTGGATTATCATGATGGAGAAGGTAAAGGACTGACCTATTACTTTGATGCTAATCGCAACGTAGTTCCTTTCACAGGTTCTGCAGGCCCTAACGGAGAGCGAATTTATGATAACGGCGTGATATTGCAAGGTGTTAAAGCGGATGGAAGCGCTAATACGACAATGATTCCGGGTGACCAGTTGGCATATTGGACTTACAACTGGGGCGGTTATGATCCTACGGATGTAACTTATTATTCTCATGGCATATTTGATAATACATATGTTAAATGTCGCGAACTGTCAATAGGATACAATCTTCCGAAATCTATACTTTCCAAAGTCAAGTGTAAGAGTTTGATGGTTTCCGTATTCGGACGTAACCTGTTCTATGTTTACAAGAACATGCCAATGCTGGATGCTGAAGCAGCAGACGGTACATCTTGGATAACGCAGGCCAGCCTGGGCGGTTCTACTACGACAACACGCTCGGTAGGTATTTCGTTACGTGCCAGCTTCTAATTCTTTAATCAATCAAAAAAGAACAATATGAAAAAGATATATTTATTTCTCATTATATTGGTTGTGGCGCTTACATTCTATTCCTGCGCCGACAGCGAGTATTCGGATAAATACCTTGATCCGTCAAAAACTACCAAGGCATACTGCGACAAACTGATGACGGGGGTGTTTTATACAGGACGCGTATATACGTTCAATTCTTATTGGCGGATGTACACATGGGATAATACCGTTACGGGAAAATATGCCCAGACACTCGGATTTATGAACTCACAAGGTTCCCTTTATTCGGCTAACGACAGCTATGCTAACGACCGTTGGGTACATTTCTATAATACACTGACCCAGTTTCGTGTACTTCAGAATGTCTATGAAGGGTTAAGCGACAGCGAAAAAAATACATATAGAATATTCAAGAATTTGTCCGAAGTATTTGTTTACGATCATTTATCGCAGATAGTGGATACTTTCGGCGACGCGCCGTTCAAAGAGGCCGGCTTTCTTGCCATTACCGGTGATGTGGCCGGCAGTTATCCGGCATATGATAAGGCTACGGACATATATACTATGATGCTCGACCGTCTGGGTGAACTTTATGCAGATATACATAGTATAAAAGGCAGCCTGGACAAACAGGCGTCTGCATCTTTGCCTAAGCAGGATTTCGTCAATTACGGCGATCTGGATAAATGGGAAAGGTATTGTAATTCGCTTCGCCTGCGCCTTGCTGTACGAGTAGCTTCACAAGGAGATTTATCTGCCAAAGGAAAGCAAGTGATAGCTGAAATTCTGGGGGGTGGATATCCTCTCGTATCCAGTCTGGACGAAACTATTAAACTGGATTCCAATGATAAAGATACCGGAGCCTTTTTCAATCCGGATGATCTTCGTACAGGTTACATTAGCCAGAGCCGTGCATCGCAAGCCATGTTAGATGCATTGACTCGGACCGTTTCGGGAGAAAATGATCCGCGCCTGCCTATTATGTATTCTAAAAATGCGGCAGGAGAATATAAAGGGCTGTCTACTCACGAAACGTATGCCGAACAAGAGGTAAACATCGCGAAGCCGGAATCAGAGCGCATATATTCGCGTATCGACTCTACTACAGTGATGTACAATACACAGTTTATAAGTCCGATCTTTACAGCGGCCGAAGTCGACTTCCTGAAAGCGGAAGCATATCAGAAAGGATGGGCTAGCGGCGATGCAAAAGCGGCTTTTGTTGACGGGATTCTACACTCTTCACAGTTCTATTTCGAAGAGAATGCGATTAGTCCGAGCAAAGATGGGACAAAGATGGACATGCCGGCAGAGTCGGTTATTAAGGCTTATGCAGAAAAGGCATGGAATGCCGCCTCTAACAAAGAAGAGGCTATCATTACTCAGAAATGGCTGAATTTCGGTTATATGCAGCCGTTCCAGGCTTGGAATGAAGTGCGTCGTACAGGATACCCTCAATTATATTATCCGGAGGATCAGTCGGCTCAATTATTGAAAACATTACCTTCCCGGGTTCGTTATCCGGATTCCGAGAGAAGTAATAACGCAAAAAATTATGATGCACAGATACAGGCTATGGGTGGAACAGATAATGCCTATATAAAATTGTTTTGGGCCAAATAATACGATAGATTACAAATGCTTTGAAATTTAGAAATAATCTTAAGTTATATAGTGGGTTCACACAAATATTAAATTTAAGACACTGAAAAATCCCAGACCTAATAAAGGTCTGGGATTTTTATTCTTTTCACACAGTCAATAATCATATAAATATCAGGTATTTAAGGGAAATTTGGAGTTGGCGGGTAACAGTAGTCAGTTAATAACTGATATCGTATCAGATTTTATATAAAAAGAATAAGATCGGGAACTTTTCTTTTTTCTTAAAAAAAAATCTGTTCTTTTGTAACACTTCTTTTTTTCTTGCGTACATATAAATAAAGAAAGGTGTTTATGTCATATTTCGCACGATTGACTGTCTCGGTTATTCTCTCAGGAAGTCAATAAACAAGTAATATGAGTCCTAAATAGAAAAGGTAACAGGATTAGTAGATGATAAGTTTCGACTCAGGTATAATCGAACAGTGCAGGAAAGGCGAACGCAGGGCGCAGATGCAGATGTATACGACCTTTTACAAAAGGGTTTACAACACATGCTTTCGTGTACTACGCGACTCTGCCGAAGCTGAAGATACGATGCAGGATGCTTTTCTCAAAGCCTTTTCAGGGTTGGATAGTTACAGCGATTCTGTCCCTTTCGAGGCATGGCTGGTGCGGATAGCTATTAACGCATCCATTGACAAACTGAGAAGAAGAAACATGGAGATGACAGAACTGCATGAAAATATGAATTATGATATTGCCGATACGGATGACAATGCCGATTGGGAGCAAATAATGGAAAAGGTAGGTCAGGTGAGATCAGCAATAGATAAATTGCCGGAATCGAGCCGTCTGATTATAAATTTATATCTGATAGAAGGTTATGACCATGAAGAGATAGCTGAAATACTAAGCATAGCGCCGGGTACAGCCCGCATACAATATATGAGAGCAAAACAAAGATTAATCGAACTTATCTGAAAGGAGGGCGAGAGATGAAAGATAGAAAAGAATACATAGAAAAGAACAGAGAACTGTTTGACGATAAAGAACCATCGGCAGGTCATATAGAGCGATTCGAAGCATTGCTTAACAAGCAGGCGGATATTCAGGAGCCTGAAAAGAGACCGGCTAAAAGGGTAAAACTGATAAGCTTTATCTCTGTTGCCGCGTCTATTGCGATACTGATAGGAGTAGCTGTCAAATTCTATGCTCCGCAAAGCATAGAAGTGACACCACCGACTGAGAACTCCATAGCAACTGATGAATTTAAGGCGACAAACGATTATTACAACCAGCAAATGGAGGATCAGATCGCAGATATCATGTGCAAACTGGCCTATACTGACACTGAAAACCAGGCACAGCTGACTCGCGATATAGAGAAGATAATGAGCAGCAATACTGCTTTTGTGGATGAGATGTCAAAAAACGAAAATCAGGAAATGGCTATACGCTATCTGGTGAAACACTATAAAACAAACATTCAGAAACTGGAAAGTATAAATGAGAAATTAGGTAAATACACAAAATGCTAAAAATGTACACACGATGAAGAAGAATATATTATTAATGACTTTATGCTGCCTGACACTCTTTCAAGCATTTGCTGTTGAAAGTGCGGGCAATCAGCCACAGGATTCCGCCAGAGTATTCAAAAAGAAATTGAATCTCAATCTGGATAAAGTATTGGATGGAATAGACATAGATTCGAGCCAGTTTATGGAATTGAATGGGCTCAACCTTAATTTTAATATGGATTCTATCACGGCATTGAATGACTTCAACATCAATATTAACACTGATTCTATCACTGCACTGGCAATGAATGCAGCAAAAGAAGGTATTAAGACAGCAAAGTCGAGCCTTAGAAATCTCAACATTGACGGAAAAGATTATACTGCATACGCTTTTAGCTATGATAGCAAAGGTACTAAGCAGCGTGCAGAGGGGACTCCTGACCGGATAGAAAAAAAGAGTTTTTCGAATATATCAGAAATAGAATTCTTTCATAAATACGGAAATATAATTGTGAAGGAATCAAATTCCAGCCAGATAGATCTTGAGATACAATATTTCGATAAGAGAAATCAATCCGGTTCATGTAACATAACAACAAGCAACAGGCTTCTTTCCATCACCACTAATAATACAGGTAGAAGCAGTTCGAAACCTCAGATCAATTATATAATAACTGTTCCTAAAAATATATCCCTGAATATTAACCTTGATTATGGAGATGTGAAAGTGGACAGGCTTAATAACAGCTTAAATGCGAATCTTTCTTATAGTGATTTTTCGGCACAATCACTGACTAAGGCTACATCAGTAAAAGCAAGATATAGTGACGTGAAAATAGGGGATGTGCAGGATATTATCTTGTCAGGATCCTACTCTGATTTCAAAATAGAGAAAGCCGGGAAGATTGAGTCATCAGGTAACTACAACGATTGCCGGTTCAGTAACGTACAAACCCTTGTGATACCTAAATCCTCGTCATATGGTGATATGAAGATAGGGACTATCGGTAGCATGACAGGGCAGCTGATGTATGCAGATATAATCATAGATAATCTGCTGTCTGATATCGACATTCGCAGTTCTTATGGCGATGTAACGATAAGGGGAATGTCGCCTAAAGTAAAAACGATAAATATAAAAGGCAGTTATTGTGATGTTGCGATAGGACTCCCGCTGAACATGTCCGCAACATTTGATGCAAGCCTTATATATGGAGATCTCAATGTCTCGAAAAAATATACTGTGAAATATACCGAATCTATTGAAAAAGGCAATAAGGTAACTAAGAAAGGCCAGATAGGAAATGGCAAACCTACTGCAACTATAATAGTATCTAATAACTATGCCGATATTGATATAAGGTAATTGAAATAGAGTATTTAACGCAATGTCATTAAACTATGACTAACTGTCGCGGTTTTAGATACGAAAGCAATAATTAATTAATGACGCGAAGAAGAGTCAAATAGGTCTGCGACCTTAAAAATAGAAAGAACTATGAAAGTAAAAAGTATTATCCTGTTAGCAGTATGTTGTGTGATATCTTTAGGCATATCGGCACAAGTGGTAAAAGAGAAGAAATCGGTAAGCTCATTTAACAAGATTGCCGTAAGTGGAGGTATAGATATTTATTTTACCCAAAGCAACTCGCACTCATTGGAGATAGAGACTGATGCGGAGAACATGCCGAAAATTGAAATAACAGTAAGTAATGGCAATCTCGAACTGAGACGGAAAGACGGCGAGCGCTTTAAAAGAAACTCCAGGATATACGCCTATGTTTCTGCCCCTGCATTAGATGCGATAGCCATATCGGGAGGTTCGGATTTCAATGCAAAAGAATTGAATAATAAAGGAGCATTGTCCATAGCAGCCTCAGGAGGTGCCGATATAGAGATAGACCGTTTGAATGTAAATGAGGCGAATTTTGCTTTCTCCGGAGGTTCCGATTGCGATATCAAGGACTTAAGGGCTAAGAAACTCAAGATAGCAGCATCAGGCGGGAGCGATTCAAATATAAACATCGGCAGTGCAGATGAAGTAAGCCTTTCTGTTAGTGGCGGAGCCGACGCAGAGTTATCTGGAAAGGTGAAGGTTATCTCTGTCAGTTGCAGTGGCGGAGCCGATGTTGATATCAAGAAACTGACATACGAAACTATCAATGCCCACAAGTCGGGTGGAGGTAGTATAAGTAAGTAATAGATTTGTGATAAGAGTAGAGGTGTACTTTCGGGTACACCTCTACTTTCTTTTACTTCAAACGAAACCGCTTCTTAATTCGTCTTGAACTTATACTGAACTTTGGCTAAATCTTCATTAGCCTTTTCAATTTTGCTCTTCAAGGTTTCTTTATAAGCGATCAGTTTCTTATGCAAGTTTTCATCTCCCGTAGCTATCATCTGCAGGGCAAGGATAGCCGCATTTTGGGAACCGTTGATGCCCACCGTGGCAACAGGTATTCCCGGAGGCATTTGTACGATGGCAAGCAATGCGTCCATTCCGTCGAGCGAAGCGTCGATAGGCACTCCGATAACCGGAATAGATGTCATGGAAGCTATAACACCCGGAAGATGGGCCGCCATACCGGCTGCCGCTATAATTACTTTGATTCCGCGGTCGTGTGCTCCTTTAGTAAAAGCCTCTACACGTTCGGGCGTACGGTGTGCCGACAAAGCGTTTATTTCGAATGGAATCTCCATTTCATCGAAGAACTTTGCAGCTTTTTCCATTACGGGAAGATCGGATGTACTTCCCATAATTATACTTACGATAGGTTTCATTTAATTATTTACCAATTAGTTTTTTGTAATCTGCTGCCGAAAGCAAGCTGTCCAACTGGGCGGCATCGCTTACAGCAATTTTAATAATCCAGCCTTTTCCGTATGGATCTTCGTTAATCAATTCAGGCTTGTCTTCCAGATCGGCATTTACTTCAAGCACTTCTCCGGATACAGGCATCAACAAGTCGGAAACTGTCTTTACAGCTTCTACGCTGCCGAATACTCCGTCTTTGTCGATTGTTTCCCCTTCGGTAGTAACATCTACATAAACGATTTCACCCAGTTCGCTTTGAGCAAATTCTGTAATACCAACTACTGCTTTATCGCCTTCAACTTTGATCCACTCGTGATCTTTTGAATACTTCAGATTTTCAGGAAAATTCATAATCTATTTATTTTATATTATTAATTATAAGTTTTTTATAAACATGATAACACCCCAGTATGCCCCGATCAGTACACACAGGTATGAAACAATAAGGCCGACTAAAAAGCCCGTATATACCTGTCCCGGAGTATGCCGTTGAAGCATCAATCGGGATACGCCCAAACACCCTGCTAAGATAAACAAAATGATGAACAAAATGAATGGATTCAGTCCTTTAACGTTGTAACAAACCGACAAAGTGCAACCAATCAGTCCTCCAATCCCCATCATATGTGCGCTGATCTTCCAGAATTTGGTTGTGATGGCGGCTATTACGATCAGAACAATCGGAGCAACCAGTATCCCGATAAACCATGCATATAATCCGGCCGATACGAAGTAATAGATAAGTAAGCAGTAAGAACAGAACGCTGCGACAAAGGGGATAAACCTGTCATTTCTGTTTCTCAGGTCATAATCTTTTATCAGCCCTGCTTTTCTCAAAAAGAATATACTGCTCGCCGGAATCACGCATGTAAGGAAAAACACGGGAGTGATAAACCGCGTGAACTGTCCGGCAAAGATCAACCTGAAATCCGTATACAAAAACAAAAGTGAGACACCATATATTCCCATGAAAAAAGGATGCAGGATAATAGATATTATCCGTGCTGGAAGCGGCTCTTTTTCTTTTGGTGGTTCATATGAGAACGGCGATTTACCGGAGCCGTACTCATCCCCGGTATCAGCGGGATTGTTTCTTATCTCCGGCACATTGTCTATTTCTTCTATCATATTTCCTTTCTTAATCGGGCAACAGGCAAGTTCATCTGTTCCCGGTATTTAGCTACAGTACGGCGGGCAATTATATATCCCTTCTCTTTCAGTATCTCTGAAAGCCTGTCGTCTGTAAGCGGTTTCTTCTTGTCTTCGTGTTCGATACATTCTTTTAATATGGCTTTCACTTCGCGGGAAGAGATTTCCTCGCCCGTGTCAGTCTGCATCGACTCTGAGAAGAAGTATTTAAGCGGGTAAATCCCGAAATTAGTCTGCACATATTTACTGTTGCTCACCCGTGATATGGTGGATATATCGTATCCTGTACGTTGAGCCACATCTTTCAGTATCATTGGTTTCAGCTGGGCTTCGTCTCCTGTAAGAAAGAAGTCGTATTGCATATCCATTATAGCCTGCATTGTACGCTGAAGCGTATCCTGCCTTTGCTTGATGGCATCGATAAACCAACGTGCGGAATCCAGCTTCTGCTTCACGAAGAGAACAGCATTCTTACTATCGGCCGACATGCTTTCCTTATTGTCGGCGTATCCTCTGAGCAGGTCGGAATATTCGCGGCTTACCTTCAGGTCGGGAATGTTACGGTTATTCATGCTTAGCAGGAGTTCACCGTTATATGTTTCTATAATAAAATCGGGGACAATGGTACTCAATGTGATGGACATGGAATCTCCCCAGTTATTTCCCGGTTTAGGATTCAGTGTGGTGATTTCCTGTATTGCTCCTTTTAGCCCGGTCTCATCGATATCCAGTTGTCTTATGATTTTGTCATAATGCCTTTTAGAGAATTCCTCGAAGTAATTGGTGATTATCTTTATGGCTAATTCCGTATTGTCTGATTTTTCTTTTCGCGTCAATTGCAAAAGGAGGCATTCCTGTAGATTTCGGGCGCCTATACCTGCCGGCTCGAAATCCTGGATCGTCTTCAGTATTTCTTCAAGTTTAGAAACCGGAATATCCAGATTCTGCTGAAAAATAAGATCGTCCGAAATAGCAGAAAGAGACCTGTCCAGATAGCCGTTCTTGTCAATGTTACCAATGATGTATTCGGCTACTTTTTCGTCATTCTCTTCCAATTCACATTCACCCAATTGCTCTATCAGATATTCGTGAAGGGAGGCTGCTACCGAGAAGGGTATTTCGTCCTGTTTGCCGGAGGCTTGTCTATTACCGTCCCGTAATTGATAGTCAGGTATCTCTTCTTCATTCATATAGTCGCCTAAAGTCAAGTCTTCCTGTGATATATTTCCATCTTCTTCCGAATTGTAATCATCATCGAAATCCGATGTATCATCAACTGGTTCAAGACCTTCTTCTAATGCCGGATTGTCTTCCAGTTCCTGCTTTATACGTTCTTCTAACTCAATAACAGGCAACTCGGTTAATTTAATAACCTGCATCTGAAGAGGTGAAAGCTTCTGCTGCTGCTTGAGTTGTAAGGACTGTTTTAGAGCCATAAAGTACCTGATAAAATTCTATTAAGACAAAGATAATAATAAAAACAATATTTTAACGTAAAGGTTCAGCTATTGAATAACATAAGAATTGTAAAGTTTTTCCTTCAGTCTCCCGTCGGTCATGTCCACTGAGCTCTATAAGTTTTTGATTGTATAAAGGAATCCGGAGTGACTCGGATATTTTGTTAAAATCTGACATATCTGACATATATTTAGCTTTTAGTTGATAGCTGTTAGCCAATAGCTTATGCACAAAACCTGACAAACCTGACGACTTTTCACACAATTTTTATTGTCACTTTTTCTTCTAAAAACTCCGTGCTACTCCTTTTACTCCGTGTTTAAAAATAAAAGGTAACAAAGGTAACAGGTTTCGCTTTGCTCTGTAGGGGCGAAACATTTTTCGCCCGTTGGATTATTGTGAGGGTGTGTCAATAGTAATTTTTACTTTCATTTTGTCATGTTGAACGGAGTGAAACATCTCGTATCTGGAGGGTCGGGATTCTTCATTGCATTCAGAAACAACGTTCGGCAGAGCGAAGCGGAGCCAATGACAAAGAGGGTAATAATTTGATAGTGCAATTTGGCTTTTGACACACCCTCCTACGAATTCCCCAAAAGGTAACAAAGGTAACACCGAAAGCAATTAAGAATGAAGAATGAAAAATGAAAAATTAAGAACCACTGGTCAGTGGAGCTAATTCTTTCCCTCGTAACTGCCCAAAGGGCGAAGTAACTTGTAACTATAAAAAAGGTAACAAAGGTAACAGATATATCAGTTAACAGCCATCAACTCATAAGCAGGGGTAGCGAAGCATCCCGTAAATAAAAAGACTCTGTGCTACTCCGTTTACTCTGTGGTTAAAAATAAAAGGTAACAAAGGTTACACCTTTTTCAGTAAACAGTAAACAGTTAGCAGCACCTAAATCCGGCAATCCGGATTAAGATAATGAAAGAAACACGTTTGATTTTGATATATTTTGGAGCAAATGCAAAGCATTAAATATCAGCAAAATAAAAAAGTGTTTCTTAAGAGTAAACAATTTGTGTTTGTCTACTCGTATCTCATATAACTTTCAACTTAGTACTTAAAACTTATTACTTATACCAATACTTCAAAGATCTATAAGCCAACAGCTAAAGGCTATCGGCTATAATTATATAGATAAAGTTTTTTGAAATGCTTGCGGATTTGGATTATCAAAATTCTCTCAATCCCGAAACCTTATATCTGCTGAGGGTTTCCAGTTTTACATCCCTGTTTACAACAACGCCATTGGTGGCCAATGCCTGTTCTACGGTTTTGAATGCAATCTCGGGATGATTATTATCTTGGCTGAGATGACAGAGCCAGATATTCCGGAGATTTTCATTATAGATACTTGCAATAAATTCGGCCGAAAGACGGTTGCTTAAATGGCCCATACCGTTTTTTATGCGCTCTTTGAGGTAATACGGATATCTGCCGGTCTGAAGCATATATTCATCGTAGTTGGCTTCAATTACAAGGTGATTGGCTCTGCAGGCATAATCCCTTATCTTGTCGGTGATGCGGCCTATATCTGTAACAACGACAAGTGCCTGCCCTTCAAACTCAATATGATAGCCTACATTTTCGATACTATCGTGAGGGACGTCAAAGGCGGTTATATTAAAATCGGTGATCGTGAACGGTACTTCTTTTTCAATAACTCTTTTCGATTGATACAGATTGGCTTGTACCACTCTGTTGCGTTGGATTCCTTCGTGTACGGTTTCGGTCGCGTAAACGGGAATATTGTACTTGTCGCCGAAGCATCCGACTGTCTTTATGTGATCGGCATGGTCGTGCGTGATAAGAATTGCTTTGATTTTTTCGAAAGCGACCCCGTATTCACGTAATGCTTTCGTTACATTACGGATACCTATTCCGGCATCTATAAGGATACCGTTCTCTTTGGTTCCCAGATAGTAACAGTTTCCGCTGCTACCGCTGCCCAGACTGAAGAACCTATATTTGTATTGTGAAAATAAATCATATTGCATAGCGTGCAAAGTTAAGGAGTATCCGGATAAAAAAAGGCGTTCGTAACGTTAAAGTTATGAACACCTCCGGATATAATTTCGAACGGGTTCTTATCCTTTTTTCAGGAAGCATGTTTTTAAAACAATGCTCGATCCGTCTATCTTGCAGTCTACTTCTGTCGGTTCTTCGGTCAGGCGGATACTTTTTACTTTTGTTCCGCGCTTGATAACCATCGACGAACCTTTTACTTTCAGGTCTTTAATAACTGTTACAGCGTCACCGTCAAATAATTCTGCACCATTGCTGTCTTTAGGGGTTGTGTCTTCTGTTTCTGTGTTTGCTTCGCCTGTCCATTCGTGAAAGCAATCGGGGCAAACATATGCCGTACCGTCAAAATAAGTATTTTCCATGCTGCACACCGGACAATTCGGAGTTCCTTCCATTTCTTTGCTAATTTTTAGTGTTAAAAATGCAAAGATAACGCTTTTAGGCTGTGAAGCCAAAACCACTGATTTATGTGTGTGGCAAACGCATCAAATTGTTCAACTTCTATCGAAAGCCTGTAGGGGCGTATTGCATACGCCTGCATAACAAAATATCACAATTAGGCGTATGCAATACGCCCCTACATGAGACTGAAAACAACTTTAGGAATTTTGATGCGTTTGCACTGATTTATGTGTGGGAAAAATGACTAAGTTATATAATACAAAAGACAGAGTAAAAAGAATCGGAGAAACTCTATTTTCTTTACTCTGCCTTTCGCTATTTTATTTTTTCCGTTCGTCACTTATCACCGGCTGTTTATTTACAGTCGTTTGTGTCGAATCTGCCGGTAGGACAGGAGGGGTTTGTTGTTGTTCTGCCGGAGTTGTTGTATCTTGTTGAGGCTGATTTTGTGTCTGAGCCTGGTCTTGCCCCTGTTGGGCTTCATTTCGTCTGAATCTCCTTGGCTTAAATGACTGGAACAGACGCTTCAATGTGGCGGCTTCTTTGTTGTAAATAATACCTACACCCTGAGTTGTGGGCGCCTGGCGATAATATTTATCATTGGTATGGCTATATGCTCTCAACGTCCACATTGTGTTCAATTTATATTCCAGGTCGAAATTTCCGATAAAGTTATTATCTACGCTCGTTTGATCTGTGCGGTATCCTAAGTCTGTTTTCAATATCAGCCTGTCATCCCAGAATGTACGGGAAACGTTTACCTGCATGTTCATGTCGGACAATGTGCCGTCGTTCGATTCCACAGTAGCGCCTACCTGCCATTTATCTCCCAGCATATTACCTACCAGAGACGACATGGCACCGGATAGGGCACTGCCGGCGATGCTGGTCCATATACCGTCGCCGAAGTTCGCTCCGCTGCTTCCCGAACTTGGATAGAATGTACCCATAGCGATCAGGGATGCAAATTGTTTTATCTTTTGTTCATCGGTGCTGATATAGGTGTTTACTTTTCTCTGCACATCATCGTTCGCATCAGGCAGGCTAATGTTATAGGTGAGATCCATATTATCCATATTTCCTACGATACCCAGTACACAGTCAACAGACACCTTGGACGATGAATTATCTATCGCAAAACTAGGGTCTAATGTTTCCAGTGCCGCCCTCACTCTTCTGTAAGCCGTGATTTCAAATCGGGTTTTCATAGGGTCTCCGATAAAATGCAATTTACTGCCGTTCTGTATTCTAAAGTCCAGTTTCTTTATATTCTGCAGGTTCAGTTTCACAGTCCCGTCCGTCAATGAGTAGTCGCCAAAGGCCGACATATTCTCATTAAGCATATTATAATTGAACGTGATAGATCCGTTTCCTTTTGCCTGCAATTCATCACCCGTGGATGGATCTATGATAATGCCGATTGCCAGATCGGGAGTTACATCGAGTTTTACCGTCAGTTGTATGGGTAATGGTTGATCCTGAGCTTTGGCAAGCATATCTTTAAGGGAATTTTTCAGTTTTTCTTCCGGTACATTTATAAATACTACACTTTTATAATCGGTAGCTTCGGAGTGTTGAGGCAAGAGAATATTCAAATTCGAGTTTTTGTCATTCTTTATCTGCAGGTTCATATTGATGCCGTCGTTGGTGCCGTCTACCCTGACATTGCCTGAGGCATAAACCCGCCCGTAGAAAAGGCTATCGGTTCTGTGCTCGGTATTCAGCACCATGAGTTTGTTCATCCGCATATTGAGCGAATATTTCATGTTGTCGAAATTTTTGTGAGTCACAGTAGCGCTTACATTGGCAGTATTTCCCTGGCTGTCTTTCAGGGTGAGGTTGTCGAACCCTATACGGTCGGGGCTTACCCTGATGGTATCCGATATGGTATAGGTTACATTGGTGTAGTCTACGCCTATCTGTGTATCGTTGAACCCGAGGAATCCCCTCACAAGCGGCGCTTTTGTGTTTCCTTCTATCATCAGGTTGGAGCTGATGGTTCCGTCTACCTTGTTGAGCATATCGGAGACGAATGGCTGTACCCAGCGCAGAGGCATCTTTTCCATTCTCAACTGGAGGTCGAGTGAGTCCTGATTCGTATATATTGTACCATCTATCTCGGCGAAGGTTTCCCCTGCTTTAACCAATGCTGCCTGCATAGCCACTCCTCCGTATTCGTTACTCCAGTGACTGTCGAGGTCCATTGTACCCAATGTGTCGCTGAAGAGGACGATGTCGGCGATCTGAAATCCTTCTGTGTACAGTTCGGGTTGGTCGAGTATATTGGTGAGCAGGACATCTCCGTGGATACATCCGCGAATGTTCTTCACATCGAATGCTTCCAGCAAATCTCCTATCTCGGCATGGGTGAAGTAAACCCTGAGGCTATCACTTTTTTCACTTGAGATCACCCCGTCTATATTGAAATACGGTTTTTTATTCACTCCCAATCCTACATTATGTATCTCGGTACGTGTTCCTTCGTTCAGTATTTCGGCGGGCAGCAGATTTAACGCCAGTTTGTCCACCATGATGTCTGACGGGGTTATCTTGAGGGAAGAAACAAGCTCTTTTTTCTCATTGCGGCTAAAACTGGCCAGAGCTTCTATATCTCCTTTTATATTGATATTGGTACTGTCGCTGGTTACGCTTACGAATGTATAGATTGTGTTTTTTTCTCCGTTGGTATTGAGGGCGATATTATACTTCCCTTTATCCATCATTACGCTGCTCGCTCCTGAAATGTTGAAGGCCGAGTCGAGGTTCATAACATCCAGAGTCGTATTTTTAATTTCAATTTCGCCATAACGGAGACGTGGAATATTCCCTTTCACCGACAATTGTTTGTCTATGGTATTGATGCGCCCGCTTATCGAAGCCGGATCTATGATATCGACAGGTAAGACGAATATTTCTCCCAGTTTCTCAGTATTGTTGGCTGTGATATTGAAAGTGAAATTGTTTTGCTCTTTCTTTGTCCGTTTTCTCATTTGGAATACATCGGGCAGATATCCGTTCATCAGGTTTGTAAATTCGTCTCCGATAGTAGTGAATGAATATTGTCCTGCTATATTGGCTGTCAATAGGGAAGAGGTGAGCGTGATAAATTTACTGCCATCCTCTTTTTTCCCTGATTCCAACGTAAATTTACCCGGTTGGAATGCGAAATTATCATCATGGAAGTCGAGGCTGTCCAAATCTGCCTTTCCTACAATATTGTCAATGTCCAATCCTTTGAACTGCCCTTTCAGAGCCATAGTCAGACGTGGATTTACCCAGTCGGGGTTCTTATAGAAAGGATTTATCTGTAACGAATCCAGTCTGAGACGTACATTAATATCAGGTACTTTGGCCTGAGACATATCTGCGTCAACGAATATTTTTCCTATCTTCCAGTCGGCACGGGCAGTCAATCCCATTTTTTGAGCATTGTAAAATCCGCTGAAAGGAACGTTTTTCATCGTTTCTTTTTCTATTTGCAAAGCATCTATATTTCCCTGCATTTGGGCAGAGAGAGGTTCTCTTTCAGTTTGCCTTGCTCTCAGGTCTATATGCGCAGATAGCGCGCCAAGCCCTGCTGTACCTCCGAGCAATCTGCCCAGATTAAAGTTGCGTGTTCTCAGTCCGGCGTTTACATTAAAGTTGGTAAATGTTGTATCCACACCACCGGTAGCCAGGAGTGAAACAAGCCCCTGCCTGCACCATGCTTCGGAATTGAGTTTGAACTTATTCAGTTGTCCGGTCAATGTTCCTTTCAGGAATATGTCTCCCATGTCCCTTAATATATCGGGAGTTACAAAGGTAGAATCGCCGAGTTTTGCAAAATCGGAAATTGCTCTGGTCGATGCTTTCAGTTTATTAATAGAAAGATTTATATCCGAGTTTCCGTATCGCTCATAATTCCCCAGGCTGGCCAGCCCCTCAAGTACAAAATCATCGCCATAAGTGAGGTTTATATTTTCGATATTCACAGCGGGTAATGTTCCCGAGATATCGGTTTTCAGCGAAAGTTTGTTTCGCAGGAATTTGAGATTCGGGATGAATGCGGTTAAGTCCCCGGCGGATAATTCCGTATCGTCGGTGCCTATTTCAAAAGCGCTGTTCGATAAGTTATATCTTACTTTGGTGGTGGTCAGGTGAGAGTTCGGCAAGTTCAGGGAGAGATTTTCTACCCAGAGTTGCGACTTGTCGGAGTATAAATTTCCTTTCAGACTTTTGATCTCGACTCCCGACTTTTCTTTTGCCGACAGGCTGTTGAGCGCGATGTCGAATTTGTCGGCATCTATTGAGTTCAGGTCTACATTGGCATTGACATCATATAAGGATATATGCGATGCATTGAACATTTGCGGGGTTTGTGGCACAGACAACACATCATAATTCAATCGTCCGCGTTTCAGGCTGACGTCTTCGATAACCACTACCAGCGAACTTTTGGTTGTATCCACTTGGGTGGTGTCGGCACTCGAAAATGCATCTATTACAAACTGGAAGTTGAAGTCGCTTACGCTATCTTTCTGATTTACATTTATAAGGAAATTATCTACTGTGATTCCTGTGATAGCGAGCTTGTTGCTTTTGATAAATTCCCAAGGGCTGAGGCTTACACTCAGGTCCTGCGCATAAAGCAATGTGTCTTTGGCCTGATCTTCTATATAGATGCCTTTCAGGCTTACATTATTGAACAGGCTTAGGCGGACTTCGTCTATCGAAACCTCCGTATTCATCGTCTCTTTCAGTTTGCCTACGGCAAAATCCGCTACTTTTTGCTGCACATAGGGTATGGAAAGCAGTACATATAAAAGCACATTAAGCCCGATAAGTCCGAGGACTATATACAGGAATATCTTGAAAAGCTTCTTAATCAGGCTTTTCTTTTTCGGGGTTTCTTCCGGCGCTAATTTTACGTCTTCTTTTTCCTCCATGCAGAACTATTTATTATTTTAGTCTTTCAGACCATTCTTCTTCATTGAATCCTACCAGTACAAAGTCATTTCCTATCATCAGCGGCCGTTTTACAACCATTCCATTGGATGCGAGTATATCTATTAATTCGCTTTCGGATGCAGACTTGACCTTTTCTTTCAGATTTTCTTCCTTATAAATCCTGCCTGAAGTATTAAAGAACTTTGCGATAGGCAATCCGCTCTTCTTTATCCATGCAGCCAGTTCTGTCTTTGTAGGGTTATCGGTTGTTATATCACGGCTTTCTACGGAGACATTGTTTTGTTTTAGCCATTTGGCTGCCTTCTGGCAAGTGCTGCATTTTGGATATTGCAGGAATAGTTTTGTGCCCATTCTGATTTCTTTATTTTATATTTTAACTATTTACAAAAATAAGTAATTACTAATGATTAACGCAGATTGTGCATTTAAAGTTCTTATTTTTTAATCGGAACGTATAATATTTGTGTATTTTTGTGCCTAAATCTAAAATTAGCAGCATGATACAATCAATGACAGGTTTTGGAAAAGCCACAACCGAACTTGAAAAAAGAAAGGTTACAGTAGAAATAAAATCCCTTAACAGCAAACAATTGGACTTATCGGTCCGTATGCCAAATCTATACAAAGAACATGAAATGGAAGTTCGCAATATGCTTTCCCGTGAATTGGAACGTGGAAAAGTAGACTTTCTTATATATGTGGAAAATATAGGTAATGAAACAGCTAACCAGATCAACCACAATTTGCTCGAAGGATATTATAATCAGATTAAAGAGTCGGCCCGTAAACTGGGAATAGATACTCCTGCCGATTGGTTTTCAACATTGCTTCGTTTGCCGGATGTATTGAAATACGAATCGCAGGAAGTGGATGAAGCCGAATGGGCTGCTGTTTCGAAAACAATAAGTGAAGCAAAGAAGCAATTGCTTGCCTTCCGCAAACAGGAAGGGGCTATGCTGGAAAAGCTTTTTGAAGAAAAAATAGGGAATATCTCACGGCTATTGACAGATATAGAGCCTCATGAAGCTGAACGGGTGGATAAGATAAAAGTACGGATAAGCGAAGCTCTACAGAAAATAGAAGACTTTGACTACGATAAGAACCGTTTCGAGCAGGAGATGATCTATTATATCGAAAAACTGGATATAAACGAAGAAAAGGCCCGTCTTACAAATCATCTCAGCTATTTTCTGGAAACAATGAAATCCGGTTCGGGACAAGGAAAGAAGCTCGGCTTCATTTCTCAGGAAATGGGACGTGAGATAAATACAATGGGTTCGAAGTCGAATCATGCCGAAATGCAGCAGATAGTTGTACGCATGAAGGATGAACTGGAGCAGATCAAAGAACAGGTGTTGAACGTATTATAAAGGTCACTTATAAAGTTAATGGGTAAATTAGTCATATTTTCGGCTCCTTCAGGCGCAGGTAAATCTACAATCGTCAATTACCTGCTATCGCAGGATTTGAACCTTCAGTTTTCAATATCGGCTACCAGCCGCCCGCCAAGGGGAACAGAAAAGCATGGTGTGGAATACTATTTTCATAGTCCCGAAGAATTCAGGGAAAAAATCGCCAATGGCGAGTTTCTCGAATATGAAGAGGTATATACGGATAAGTTTTACGGTACGCTGAAAGCAGAGGTGAAACGTATTATGAACGGCGGAGGCAATGTGATTTTCGATGTGGATGTAGTAGGCGGCTGTAATATAAAGAAATATTACGGAGATAAGGCTTTATCTGTTTTCATAGAACCACCTTCCATAAATGAACTGCGTTGCCGTCTGGAAAAAAGAGGAACCGATTCGCCCGAAGTTATCGAATCCCGTATTGCAAAAGCTGAATATGAAATGACATTCGCTCCTCAGTTTGATGTGGTTATACACAATGATAATCTGGAAGAGGCAAAAGCAAAAGCATTGAACGTAGTAACTGATTTTCTGAGGAAATGAATATCGGCATCTTTTCGGGGTCTTTCAACCCGATACATATCGGGCATCTGATTCTCGCGAACTACATAGTGGAGTTCACGGAAATAGAAGAGGTGTGGTTTCTGGTAAGCCCCCAAAATCCGTTGAAATCGGAGGATGAGCTTTCGGACGAACATATACGCCTGGAAATGACAGAACTTGCACTGGCTAAATACGCAAAGTTAAAAGCCAGTGATTTTGAATTCTCAATGCCCATCCCGTCTTATACGGTGAATACGCTGGACGCTTTACGGAATGAATATCCCGGACATAATTTCACGCTGATTATCGGCGCCGATAACTGGAATGTATTTGAGAGTTGGCGGGAATATGACAAGATTCTCGAAAATTATAAAATTAAGGTATATCCGCGATTGGGTTACCGTATCACTATTCCTACGAAATTGAGGGATAAGGTAGAGGCGCTGGATTCTCCTATTATCGAGATTTCATCGACATTTATCAGGGATAGTATTGCCGGAGAAAAAGATATAAGGGCCTTTTTACCGGATGACATATATGATTATATTCTGAATAAAGGATTGTATAAATAAAGATTATGAACAACAGGGAAGCATTGACAAAAGATTTGGAGATTCGCTGTTCCCGTCTGCAGAAAGCAATGCAGGCGATGGAAGTAGAAGCTTGTATATTGAGTACATCAGTAAATGTATTTTATATGACAGGCATGGTTTACAATGGTTATTATTATCTGCCGGCCGAGGGTAGCCCCATGCATTTTGTAAAACGGCCCGAAGGTATCCCTTTTGAAAATACGATCTACATCCGGAAGCCGGAACAAATTGCGGAAGAGCTGCAAAACAGAGGTCTGTCGTTGGCCAAGACACTATTATTAGAGACAGATGTCCTTTCCTTCGGTGAATGCGCCCGTTTGATGGGAACATTTAATATAACGAAAGCTGCCAATGCTTCAACTCTTATGCGCAAAATACGCAGTGTGAAAACGGATTTCGAACTGGAACAGGTGAGAGCCTGCGCCCGGAAACATGAAGCTGTTTATAAGCTGATTCCGTCCGTTTACAAGCCGGGTATGACTGATATAGAATTACAGATAGAGATAGAGAAGTTGATGCGTTTGCACGGCTCTATGGGTATCTTCCGAAGTTACGGCGATAATATGGATATCTATATGGGTAGCCTGCTTGCAGGAGAGAATGCAGAAGCTCCCTCTCCTTACGATTATGCTTTAGGCGGGGCAGGCTCCAGTCCTACTTTACCGTTGGGTGCATCGGGGAAAAGGATAGAAAAAGGGCAAACTATTATGGTGGATATGGCAGGAAATTATTCGCCTTGGATGACCGATATGACACGTATTTTTTCGGTAGGAAAGACATTAGATATCGCTTATCGTGCCCATCAGGTATCGATAGATATCCACAATCATATAATGGATATTGCCAAACCCGGAACCGCTTGTGGCGAACTGTATAATATCTCGATGGAAATGGTAGTAAAGAATAATCTTGAGCCATACTTCATGGGAACGAAGCAGCAGGCTAAGTTTGTCGGACACGGACTCGGCCTTGAAATAAACGAGCCTCCGGTGTTGACTCCCCGTTCGAAAGAATTACTGGAAAAGAATATCGTTTTTGCGTTGGAACCGAAGTTTGTGATTCCGGAGGTGGGGGCTGTGGGAATAGAAAATACATATGTGGTGACCGAAACCGGAATAGAGAAACTGACTATATTGGAAGAGGAGATAATAGAGTTGTGATGGGTAGAGAAATAATCTAAAACAGCCGATGAAAACAATCAATATTAAAGGAGAACTGCTGGATCTGTCTTATCCTGTTGTAATGGGGATACTGAATATTACTCCCGATTCATTTTACTCTGGTAGCCGCAAAGAGACCGAGAGCCAGATTATAGACAGGGTTTCGGAGATACTTTCCCAGGGAGGAACAATTATAGATATAGGCGCCCAGTCAACCCGTCCTTCCTCAACCTTTCTTTCTTCGCTGGAAGAAATAGAGCGGCTGAAGTTTGCTTTGCCTCTTATCAACAGGGAATTTCCCGATGCTATCCTTTCCGTAGATACTTTCTATGGCGATGTAGCTCGTTTTTGCGTTGAGGAACATGGAGTAGCCATTATAAATGACATATCGGGCGGTGAAATAGACAAGACTATGTTCGATACGGTTGCCCGGCTCAATGTACCCTATATATTGATGCATATGCGCGGTACACCCCAAACGATGAAGGATTTGACCGACTATGAAGATCTGATCCAGAATATCTTCTATTATTTCTCTAAGAAGGTAGCAGAATTGCACTTACTCGGGGTGAATGATATTATTATCGATCCCGGATTCGGGTTTAGTAAAACGATGGATCAGAACTATGAATTAATGGCAGCGTTGCGGGGCTTCTCTGTGTTTGAATTACCTCTTTTAGCGGGGATTTCGAGAAAAAAGATGATCGCCGGTTTGTTAGACACAACTCCCGCCGGAAGCCTCAATGGAACTACTGTACTGAATACTTTCGCCTTGCAGAATGGAGCGGATATTTTACGTGTCCATGATGTAAAAGAAGCGGTGGAAACGGTGAAAATAGTGAAAAAACTGGAGGAATATAAGTTCTGATAATCAGCTCAGTACATGTAATGTATGACAGGCAACCAAAGCTGCCGTTTCGGTGCGCAAGCGGCTGTCTCCCAAAGAAATGGGTTTGAATCCATGATCTATTGCCATCTTGACTTCCTCTTCTGAGAAATCGCCTTCCGGCCCGATAAGAATAAGGGCATTGCCACCTTTTTTATAAATATCTTTCAACAGTACTTTCTCCTGCGGATAACAATGGGCGATGAACTTTTGCCCGTCAAATTCCTGTTTGATGAATGCAGGGAAAGATTGCATCTCATCCAGTTGAGGTAATAATGCTTTTTGGGATTGTTTCATTGCCGAAACAAGTATTTTCTCTATCCGCTGAGCCTTTATTTCCTTTCGTTCGGAGTGCCGGCAAAGAATAGGGCTGAGACGGTCGATTCCTATTTCGGTGGCCTTTTCTGCAAACCATTCTATGCGGTCGATATTTTTTGTCGGGGCAAAAGCTATTTGCAGGTTGAAGTTCCAGCCTTTGGGCTGTTCTATTGTTTTGAGGATGTTTACCATACAATGTTTCGGGTTGGCCTGCATTATTTCAGCATCATAGAAAAAACCCTTTCCATCGGTAAGTAGTATTTCATCGCCTTCTTTTTTACGCAATACTTTTATGCAATGCAGGGCTTCCTCGGCAGGCAGTTCTACATTGGAGAGAATATCAGGGGTAAAAAAGATTGTTTTATCCATTGCTTAATCTTCGAAGATGATCTTGTTATCGCCCAGTTCCTTGATTTTAGCCAGCGACTCTATGTGGATACCGAGTTCGCGTAGACGTTGCCCTCCGTCCTGGAAGCTTTTCTCGATAATAAAGCCCATGCCGTAAAGTTCGGCCCCGGCTTCTTTGATAAGGTTGTATATGCCAATGGCCGCATTACCGTTAGCCAAAAAATCATCGATGAAAACCACTTTGTCGTTCGGGTTTAGAAAATCTTTGCTTACACAGATTGTATAGTCCTTATCTTTGGTAAAGGAATGAGCAATGGTAGACACCATATTTACCATTGTTTTGGGGACCGCTTTCTTTACAAATACGACAGGTAATTCGAGCAGGTAGCCAAGCATGATAGCAGGGGCAATGCCACTGGCTTCTATTGTTATAATTTTATTTATCGGCAGATTTCCGAACTTGCGGACAAATTCCACTCCTATCGACTTCATGAGAATAGGGTCCATCTGATGATTGATAAAGCTGTCTACTTTAAGGATTCCTCCGTCAAAGCTTTTTCCATCCTTAAGGATACGGTCTTTTAGTAATTTCATAACAATAAATATTTAGTCTTTGATACGGATAATCACATTAGCAAGGATGGCAACGACTCCTCCGGTAGTAATTCCCGAAGCAAAGATTCCTTTTATGGCTGTCGGCATTTGGGAAAGGATATCAGGAACCAGTTCCACGCCGAGCCCACAGGCAAAGCTGACCGCAAGTACCAGTATGGCTTTTCGGTCTATGTTTTGCGACGCAATGATGCGTACTCCCGATGCGGCAACAGTACCGAACATCAGCAATGTGGCACCTCCAAGTACAGGCTCTGGCATGATAGAGAATATACCCCCGATGAAAGGAAAAGCACTCAATATAATAAGGAATGCTGCGATATAGTAACCTACACGGCGGCTGGCTACTCCTGTCAACTGGATCAATCCGTTGTTCTGTGCAAATATAGAATTAGGGAAAGAGTTGAATACTCCGGCGATAGCTGAATTGATACCGTCGGCCAATACTCCGCCTTGTACACGTTTCATAAATTTAGGACCTTCAATCGGTTCTCCGCCAATCATTGAATTTGCAGTGATATCACCGTACGCTTCGATGGAAGTGATAAAGTAGATAAGAGCTACGGCAATGAAAGCAGAGAGATCAAAACTCAATCCGTATTTGAATGGTTGGGGAATGGTAAATGCGCCTATTTCACCCATGTTTGAAAAATCTATCCATCCCATGAAGTATGATACGACATAGCCGATCACAATACCGATGATAATGGAACTCATACGGATATACTTATTCTTTATGCTGTTCAATATAAGGATGGATACTAGGACAAGGGCTGCGATACCCAGATTCTGCGGGCTGCCGAATCCTCTTTCCCCTTCAAGGCCCATCGCTCCGAATCCGCCACCGCAGGATATAATCGCCACTTTAATAAGGGAGAGTCCTATCATTGTTACCACAATGCCCGAAACAAGCGGGGTGATGATCTTCTTTGTATATTTCAGCAAGCGGCTCACAATCATTTCCACAGGAGAGGCAGCGATACAGACCCCGAATATGGCGGCAAGAATGGCAGCTTCGGTCATATCGCCTTTAGCTGCGAAACTGGCAGTCAGCGCACCGATGAAAGAAAAGCTAGTTCCCTGTATACAGAGTAAGCCACAACCCACAGGGCCGAAACGGCGGCACTGTATAAATGTAGATATACCCGAAGCGAGTAACGCCATGGAAACAAGGAAGCCGGTTGTTTCGGCACTGAAATTTAATGCCCGGGATATAATTAACGGAGGGGTTATAATAGCCACAAAGATAGCCAGCAGGTGTTGAAATCCTGCGAACATGGCCTCGCTGAAAGGCGGTTTATCCTCAATCTGATAAATCAGGTCTGTTTTTCGTATCGGTTGGATAATTTCATCCGCTTCTTTTTCTGTGACTTGCATAAGTATTATTTGTTTTATTATATTATCCTAGTGTATTTTTCATTTCCATATTGAAGTTATAAACCTCTTCTACAGGTATAACTTTCTTCGTTATTTTATTTATATCTTTCCCCTCTTTAGTCCAGAGGAACGGGAAAAAGTTATAAGAATAATCGGGATTCAGTACTGCAATATCTTTCTCCCAACCTTTCCAGCGCAGCCCTTCATAAAAGTCGTTCATATCCGTTTCGAAGCAAAACAGAAGGAATTGGCTATACCCGATCTCCATTGGCAGCCAGCGCAACAAGTCGGGTGCAAAATAATACATATTACCCGTGTCTTTTCCCAGAAATCCTGCGTTAATCGCATAAAACCCACCGATAGCATCATCTGCCACCAACAGATACGGTGCAGGTTCTCCGAATTCTTCAAATGTTTTGCCTTGGTTCCAGTCCGGCAGGGTTCTCTGCATACGGTCGCTACCTGAGCCTAAGATTCGTATCCAACCGTTGTCGATGAGCAGGCCGCCTGTTTCGTAGATGATCGCTCCCATCAGGGAACGTGTGGTGACTTGAGTGTTTACCAGAGCATTTTCGGCTCGCTGACGTTCGCAAGGCAGAATTTCCACCTTGTTTTTGGCCACGCTTATCCATTCCTTGATGACAGGCCAACCCGGATCTTCCGTATTTACAAGCTCTTGTAGTGTACGCATAGGTACAGGTTTTAGAATAAGGTGCAAAATTAGTATAATTATAGATATATGCTAAATAATGCAGTGAGAATAATGTAATAGCCAGCGTTAAATATGACATTTTGGAAAAGAAAGAGAGCTTCATCACGAATCAAACTGCCAACAGTGATTGAAGTAAAAGTGGATAATTCAGTTTCACTTTCAACTTGCTACTTGTTAAAATCTGACACATCTGACACTATTTACAGTAAACAGTTAGCAGTAAACAGTAAACAACCCGTAACTGTTAAAAGGTAACAAAGGTAACAGATATGTCAGCTTTTAGCTATTAGCTTTTAGAAGACCTTTATACACTGTCATGCTGAGCGGAGCGAAGCATCTCTTTCATTAAAAAGGTAACAAAAGTAACAGGTTTTGCATTCACTTTGTAGGGGCGAATAAACATTCGCCCGAATCGACGCCCGCTGGCGCGGACTTCCAGTCCGTGTCTTGTTGACTGGGCAAAATGTTTGCTACGCAACACAGACACGGGACGTTTGCGCGAGCGTATGTAAAAGCTACCCCTTTTTAATTTTTAAATCTAAATCTTTCTGATATTTCAAAGATCGCTCTCATTGCCAAATTCGTTAACCGGCATATTAAAATAATATAGATAATTGTTTTCTGTTTTGTTGATGAATTTACCCACTTCAGATGTCATAGAGCTAGAAAGATTATCTCCTCAGTCAGACATTCATATTTTTAATTAATTGTTATATTTGACATCAATTTCTAATCGCATAATATAAGACTTATATGCTGATACAATTCCTCTTTGTTCTCACAGCCATTATTATCGGAGCCCGTATACAGGGCATCGGATTAGGAGTAATGGGAGGATTGGGACTTGCTGTCCTTGTCTTCGGTTTCGGACTGGAGCCAACCTCCCCGCCCATAGATGTCATGCTGATGATAGTCGCTGTCATTGCAGCGGCAGGTTGTATGCAGGCGGCAGGAGGACTTGATCTGATGGTGTCGATGGCAGAGAAATTTTTACGGAAGCATCCGCAACGTATTACATTATTGAGCCCGATAGTTACTTATCTGTTTACTTTTGTTGCCGGAACAGGGCATGTAGCCTATTCCGTATTACCCGTAATAGCGGAAGTTGCCCGTGAGACAAAGATACGTCCCGAGCGGCCGCTCGGCATTGCAGTAATTGCATCCCAGCAGGCTATAACTGCCAGTCCTATCTCGGCGGCTACAGTCGCTTTGCTAAGTATGCTCGCAGGGTATGATATTTCCCTGCTTGACATCTTAATGATAAGTATACCATCGACTCTGATCGGAGTATTATTGGGAGCTTTGTTCAGTATGCGAGTGGGAAAGGAATTGCACGAAGACCCTGAATATCTACGGCGGGTAGAGGATGGCATGTTTACTAAAAGCTCCTCAATAGAAAAAATAGATTATAAGTTGAAGAGTAAGGCGGGACTGTCTGTCCTTATATTTATTCTGGCAACCGTCTTTATCATACTGTTTGGGTCGGTAGAAGGTCTCCGTAATATAGGAGGTAATACTTTGAATATGCCTGTTGTTATTGAAATATTGATGTTATCGGCCGCCGCTCTTATCCTGCTTACGACAAATACAAACGGGATAAAAGCCGCACAGGGTTCTGTCTTTATTGCCGGGATGCAGGCTGTAGTTGCCATATTCGGAATAGCGTGGATGGGGGACACCTTTATCAATGGGAATATGGAGCAGTTACGCGCTTCCATCGAAGGGGTCGTAACTTCAATGCCCTGGATATTCGGAATCGCTCTGTTTGTAATGTCTATTCTCCTATATAGCCAGGCCGCTACTGTGCGGGCACTGATGCCGCTTGGCATTGCATTGGGCATATCTCCGTGGATGCTGATAGCTCTTTTCCCTACAGTAAACGGCTATTTCT
The DNA here is from genome assembly GCF_015234155.1 of Dysgonomonas sp. GY75. Lineage (NCBI taxonomy): Bacteria > Pseudomonadati > Bacteroidota > Bacteroidia > Bacteroidales > Dysgonomonadaceae > Dysgonomonas > Dysgonomonas sp. GY75. The sequence goes on along the minus strand of NZ_JADCLQ010000037.1, from coordinate 38,180 downwards.
TCCTGCCGAACTATCCTACTGTGGTAGCGGCTATTAATTTCGACCGTACAGGGACTACCCGTATCGGCAAATGGGTTTTGAACCATTCCTTTATGTTGCCCGGACTGGTTGCGACTATCGGAGCCGTGTGTACCGGCTTACTGATGATTATGCTATTGGGGAAATAAAGCGTCTATACTGTTATTTAATAGTAAAGGTGCTGAGTACAGCCCTGTGATCGGATGGATAATTATTGAACTTTATATTACTAAAAGGACTTTCTTCCCCTACAATCTGAGAATTCTCCAGTTTGATATTCTCCCCTGAGAAAAATACAAAATCGATACGGTCCGGCACTTCTGTATATGCCTTTGTCTCAGGCAGGGTTGTCCATGTATGTCCGGGATTTTTGGCTTCATCCGGATATTTCTCCCGATAAGAATCTTTTAGTCCGGAATCTATAAAGGCTTTCGTCGATGGCCATGCGACAGCTGTCTTGCACAGCTTTGCTTTTGCAGCCTTGTCTGTCCAGTCCAGACAGGATGGCTCGTTAAAGTCTCCCGTTAAGAATACCGGATACCCTTCTTTCTGAACGGTCAGGATATCTGCTATATTGGATTTAACCTCTTTTTTGCGGGAGTTTTTCGCAGATTCAATCGCTTCAGCTTCTGTGGAAAGAAACGGAGCTCCACAATATTCGATTCCGTTCAGCTGGTATGGTTCGTATGGGCAATGTATCAGATGCACATTGAACATCCACACAAAATGGCTGTCATCTATCTTTATTTTTACTCCTTGCTTATTCTCCGATGTGTCTACAATAGGGTATTTACTAATGATGGCTGTACTTCTTCCATATACATAAGAATGCCAGTTCAGACTGTCTGCTATCTGCTTTGCCGTGTTCTGGTCTTTACGCGTGGCTTCCTGTATGCCTACGATATCGGCACCGCTGTTTACGAGCACTTCGGCTGTGGCTTCGATGGATTTACCGCCACCCATCCATATATTAAAGCTCATTACGTTCAGAGATACAGGTTCGGAATTTTGCTTATTGCGACAGGATGCTGTTGTGGTAAGCAGGATAAACGATAATAAAATCAATCCGGATATGTTTTTCATATTATATTGGGACTACATGTTTTTTTGAGGATACAAGATACATCTTTACTTGAATACTGCAAAATAAGAAATGATTGAAAACTATTTCGTATTTTTGTTCCCTCTAAAAGTTTTAAGGTCACAGACCTGTTTATTATTTTGGTAAATGAAGCAACAATAGTAAATTATGATTCAAAAATGTATCATTAACTCTATCTGTTACTAAATGATTAATTATGGAAATTGCAAGTAAATACAATCCTGCAGAAGTAGAAGACAAGTGGTATAAATACTGGTTGGAAAACAGGTTCTTTCATTCGGAACCCGATAGTCGTGAACCTTATACGATTGTTATCCCTCCACCTAACGTCACAGGTGTGCTGCATATGGGGCACATGCTGAACAATACTATTCAGGATATACTTGTACGCCGTGCCCGCATGATGGGTAAGAACGCCTGCTGGGTGCCGGGAACCGATCATGCTTCCATTGCAACCGAAGCAAAGGTGGTGGCAAAACTTGCGTCTGAAGGTGTAAGTAAATATGATCTTACACGTGACGAATTTCTGAAACATGCATGGGACTGGACTCATAAGCACGGAGGAATCATCCTGGAACAGCTGAAAAAGTTGGGAGCATCGTGCGACTGGGATCGTACATGTTTTACTATGGATGAAAAACGGTCGGAAAGTGTAATAAAAGTATTCGTAGATTTATATAATAAAGGACTTATTTACCGCGGCATCCGTATGGTAAACTGGGACCCTGCCGCCAAAACCGCAATTTCGGATGAAGAAGTTATCCATAAGGAAGAGCATGGAAAGCTGTATTATATAAGGTATAAACTAGCCCCCCTGCCCCCCGAGGGGGGTGTGGCTGACGCACCAAAATACCAGACTGCAAAATGGGATAATTATAATTTGCTAAAGGAGCATGCGAAGGATATGCGGAAGTTTTCGACTGAGGCTGAAAGCGCTTTGTGGGAGATGTTAAAGAAAAAGCAATTAGGAGACAAATTCAGAAGACAACATGTTATAGAGAATTTTATAGTTGATTTTGTTTGTCTGGATAAGAAAATTATTATCGAAGTTGATGGGAAATACCATAATGAGCCGGAAATTGCGGCAGCTGATAAATTAAAAGATGAGATTCTAAACGATTTGGGATACAGTGTCCTCCGCTTTACAAACGAAGAAGTGATAGCAAATACTGAATCTGTCTTATCAAAAATACAAGCCTCTCTTAGTAGCTCCCCCTTTGGGGGAGTTGAGGGGGCCGATTTTGTGGTAATTGCTACCACCCGTCCCGAAACTATCTTTGGAGATATCGCTGTATGTATCAATCCGAATGACCCTAAAACAGCTTTTGCGAAGGGGAAGAAAGTTATTGTACCTATCGCCAATCGTGTTGTACCTGTTATAGAGGATGAATATGTGGATATGGAGTTCGGAACTGGGTTTCTGAAAGTTACTCCTGCACATGATGTGAACGACTATATGCTCGGTGAGAAATACAATCTTGAAGGACTCGATATTTTCAACGATGATGGTACATTGAATTCATACGGGCTTCAATATGAAGGCATGGATCGTTTCGATGTGCGCAAAAAGATAGAGAAGGATTTGCAGGAGTTGGGTCTGCTCGAAAAAGCAGAGGCATATACCAATAGTGTCGGATACTCGGAGCGTACGCATGTACCTATCGAACCGAAATTGTCGATGCAATGGTTCCTGAAAATGGAAAATCTGGCAAAGCCTGCACTCGATGCAGTTGAAAACGATACAATCAAATTCTATCCGGCCAAGTTTAAAAATACATACCGCCATTGGATGGAAAATATTAAGGACTGGAATATAAGCCGTCAATTATGGTGGGGACATCAGATTCCGGCCTATTATTTACCTGAGGGAGGTTTTGTTGTAGGAGAGACTCCTGAAAAAGCATTGGCTGAGGCTAGAAAAAAGAATTCGGATCTGCAAATGGAAGATTTGCGTCAGGACGAAGATTGCCTCGATACATGGTTTTCTTCATGGTTGTGGCCGATATCAGTATTCGATGGAATAAACCAAACTGAAAATGAGGATATAAAATATTATTATCCTACTAATGACCTGGTAACAGGGCCGGATATCATATTCTTCTGGGTAGCCCGTATGATTATGTCCGGATACGAATACCGCAATAAGGCTTGTTTCGAAAACGTTTATTTCACAGGAATTGTACGCGATAAAGAGGGGCGTAAGATGTCGAAGCAATTAGGTAACTCTCCTGATCCGCTCGATCTGATTTCGAAATACGGCGCAGACGGCGTGCGCATGGGATTGCTGCTCACTGCTCCGGCAGGAAATGATATTCCGTTCGATGAGGCTCTTTGCGAACAGGGGCGCAACTTCAATAATAAGATATGGAATGCTTTTCGTCTGGTAAAAGGATGGGAAGTGGACAAGAATATTGAACAACCCGAATCGGCTAGAATAGCGATAGAATGGTTTAAGAATATATTGGCTAAAACGATTGCGGAACTCGACGATTCTTTCGGTAAGTATCGTTTGTCAGAAGCTCTGATGGCAGTCTACAAACTATTCTGGGATGAATTCTCATCATGGTATCTGGAGATGGTGAAGCCTGCTTACCAGCAACCGATAGATGCTAAGACGTATGAAGCTACACTTGGCTTTTTCGATTCGTTGCTCCGTCTTCTTCATCCGTTTATGCCGTTTATCACAGAAGAATTATGGCAGGCATTAACCGAAAGGAAAGAAGGAGAAAGTATTATGGTTTCCGATATGCCAAAAGAATCTTCATCTGATAACGAACTGCTCGAAGCCTTCGAAAAGGTAAAAGAAACTATTGCCGGAGTGCGTACCATCCGCCTGCAAAAGAATATACCGAATAAAGAAAAATTGTCGCTTGAGGTTATCGGCGGATACAATACTGCTTTCGATAGTGTTATTTCCAAGATGGGAAATCTTACTTCAATAAAGACTGTCAATGAAAAAGATGTTACCGCCGTATCTTTCTTAGTTGGTACAACTGAATTTTCCGTACCTCTGGGTAACAACATCGATATAGAAGCCGAATTGAAGAAACTCAACGAAGAACTTGTTTATCTCCAAGGTTTTCTCAAATCGGTAGCCAATAAACTCGGCAACGAAAAGTTTGTAGCTAATGCCAAGCCTGAAATTGTAGAAAATGAGCGCAAGAAACAGGCAGATGCGGAAAGTAAAATAAAAACGATAAAGGAAAGTATTGCTAATCTGAGCAAGTAATTTCCCCGATCGTATGAAAATAAAAGAAAGGAGCTGCACCGGTAGCAGTTCCTTTCTATTTAACCCTCCAAAAGATAAATAATATGGCTCGTATTTTATACTTTCCTTACCAGTGGTTAATATTTGTTCCATTACTGATTCTGTCCACCATTTGGTGTACACTGACTATTATAATAGGCTCTGTTATTGGCAACAATAAATTCTGGGGATATTATCCCGGAGTGATCTGGGGCAGGTTTGTATGCATGGCCGCATTATTAAGAATCAAAATCAACCGGAATAAGAATCTCGATAAAAATCAGTCGTACGTTTTTGTGGCTAATCACCAGAGCGCTTTTGATATTTTCCTTATATACGGATACTTGGGGCACAATTTTAAATGGCTGATGAAGCAAAGCCTGAAAAAGATGCCTTTAGTGGGTTTCGCATCCGACAAAGCCGGACACGTATTTGTAGACTCCACCACCCGAAAGGGAATAGTGGATACGATGCGGAAAACAAAAGAGACGCTCAAAGATGGTATGTCTACCGTTGTTTTTCCTGAAGGTCACCGATCTCCGGACGGGAAGATGGCTGAATTCAAAAAAGGAGCATTCCAGACGGCGCTGAGCCTTAAACTGCCGATAGTTCCGCTTACCATCGATGGAGCGTATAAGGTATTGCCTATTCATTCGTGGATAATGAATCCTGTAAAAATAACCCTTACTTTCCATGACCCGATAGAAACTGCTAATCTTAAATCGGACGACCTGCCCGAACTGATAGACAAAGTATATGCCGTAGTAGGATCTGCGCTGCCTAAAGAGAGCAGGTGAACTATGGCTATTAAAGACTGATTATATCAAGACTTGTAATAATGGATGAAATACTAATCCGTCCCATAGAGGAAAAAGATAATAAGGAACTTGCCGCTTTAATCAGGGCTGTATTTGAAGAGTTTGGCTCTGAAAAGGTAGGTACGGTATATAGTGATCCTGAAACAGACGCTCTCTTCCAATATTTTTCCGAAGCAAGATCCGAATACTGGGTTGCAGAAGAAAATGGGTTACTTATAGGGGGATGCGGTATATATCCGACAAAAGGATTGCCCGAAGGATGTGCCGAATTAGTAAAACTCTACTTATCACCTTCAGCAAGAGGAAAGAAACTCGGATTTCGCTTATTCGAAAAGTCTATTGATCGTGCTCTGGCATTAGGATATAAACAACTATACTTGGAATCGTTTCCCGAATTTTCTAAAGCCGTGTCCATGTATGAGTCTTTTGGCTTTAAACAGTTGGATCATCCTCTTGGCGACTCCGGACATTATGCATGTACCATTTATATGCTCAAAAACCTTTAGTTTCCACGATTATGCTTAATAAGATAAAATCGTATATGATGCCTATAGCCATGATTACAGGGATTATACTGCATCGGTATATGGGGGCGCTTTCTTTTCTTACGCCGTATCTTATTGTAGTGATGTTGCTGATCACTTATTGCAATATTTCTTTCAGGGATATTCAGTTTACACGCCTTCATCTTTGGCTGATACTGATACAGATTGCCGGAAGTATTGCCGTTTATTTACTCCTGTTACCCGTACATCCCATAATTGCGCAGGGAGCTATGATTTGCGTTCTTGCACCTACAGCTACATCGGCACCTGTCATTACAGGTATGTTGGGCGGCAATGTAGCCAGCCTGACGGCCTACAGCCTGCTTAGTAATATGACAATAGTTGTTGTCGCTCCTGTCATATTTGCTTTTACCGGAGAAGTAGATGCTACGTCTTTCACCGATTCGTTATGGGTTGTCTTTCAGAAAGTATTTATATTATTGTTCCTGCCGTTTTTTGGTGCTCTTCTCTTACAAAAGTTTCTGCCGAGAGTGCATTACGAGATACAGAAGGCCAAAAGCCTGTCTTTCTATATCTGGTCTGTCGCATTGGTAATTATTACGGGAAAAACTGTTCAGTTTATTTCAGATCAGGAGAGTCCGAATTACATTATGGAGGTAGGTGTCGCATTAGCGGCTTTGGTGGTTTGCGTTTCTCAATTTTTGGTTGGCCGCCGGTTAGGACGTATTTATGATGATACTGTTGCCGGAGGGCAGGGGCTTGGACAAAAAAATACCATCCTGGCTATTTGGATGGCACAAACATATCTGAATCCTATTTCGTCGATTGGGCCTGGAGCATATGTGCTCTGGCAAAATGTTGTAAATTCTTTTCAGGTATGGAAAAACCGGAAGAACTTATAGCGGATTTAATTTACACTAGCCTTGGGTTGTACGAAAATATCTGATGGAACCAGTACCATATTTTTCAGATATTCAAATTCCAGTTCGAAACATTCACTGAATATTTCATCAGCAAAGCCATCCTCGAGTTGTTTTATTGTCCAGAATTTTCCATTCATTTTTCCATTCCTCTTTATTAAGTCCTCGTCGTCAATATTTGCTGTGAATAAAAATATCAGGCGTCTTGTGTCTTCATTCTCGAAGACGTATTTCAGCAGGAACTTAATGGAAAAATCTATCTCATCACCTACCATCTTACGGATACTGTTGCGTGCAGCCAGATTGATCTCGTGGTTGAAGAGCATGTATTTTTCGAAAGGATAGTCAAGTTTTCCCGGATTCAATATATCATTCAGAGACCTTTCCTGTAAATACACTTTAGAGTTTGAAATCAATGCTACTCTAACCACAGGATGTAAAAATTTGTTTTTCATGTTTATGGATACGTTCTTTGCAATCTTACCTGTAACTTCACCTTTCTCTGTTACGATCGGGATCCATTCTTCTTTCCTTAGTTTGGCTACCAGATTGCTGATTTTGAGAACCTGATAGACCCCTATCAATAGGATGATAAGAATTGGTACGATAGAGAAGATTATAATTTCGGAGATATGAACATTCTGGCTACTTACGGTGAACTGGCGATACAACATAATGCCGAATACATGGAGAGTGAGTCCGTACTGTATAAATGTAGCCGAATCGTAAAACTCATTTAACAGGGCTTTTTGTATCAGGTTTTTCTGACGGAAAAAGTGGGCGGCCATATATGTCTTACTAGCCCTGAGGAGCATGAAAAGACAGATTATGATGACTTCACAAATAACGATGTATGTATTTGGCTTTTCTACATACGGATGAATAATAAGCCATACAATAAGGCTGATCATAATGGAAATAGCTGAAATGTAGAACGTCGCACTAAAAGCCCGGCTTTTATAGTACATCCGGAAGAATAATTCTCCGAAAACAGCCAGAGCGAAGCCTGCGCATAATGCGAATTGCTCCTTTACGTTCATAGTATGTAATATTATGAACAGGATGAAGGGGAAAAGTCCTATTACAGGATTTGAAGCGTGCTTTCTTAAACCTTTACTTAGCATTTTTATTAATTCTATTATCAGAGAATGGTTATGTGAGTTTGTTTTTAAAGTAATAGTGCTTTATTCTTAATAAAGCTGGTTCATTAGGCGTAGTCTGGTCACAATTTATTATTCTCTTTAGTATTTAAACAAATTATGTGAAATTTTGTTTGATAAAAACCTTGAATTGTTATCAAAGAATATGATACTAAATTATTTTTTATGTTCTTTGAATGTGAAGAACTTATTTATGGCAAATTGTATAGCAGCAACAATAAAAATAGCGAATACTTTAGCCAGCATATCATCTATTTTCATTATACCTATGAATAATGTCAATAACATTGAACTAATGATCATGCCCACTATGGCAATAGAGGCAAATGACATAAAACGTTTTAGTTTCTGATCCGTAACCTTAAATGTAAAATAACTATTCAGGATGAAGTTGTTTACGACGGCCAGAGTCTGGCTTATTATATTGGATATGAGTATATCCAACATGCCTATAGACATGTTTCCCTTCAACAATGAACTTATCGTTGCCGAAAACGGATAATGCACAGAGAATTTATTTACCAACAGGTAAAATATTCCCATATCTATAACTAATCCTACAATACCGACCAGACCATATTTGATTAGTTGTCTGATGGCTTTCCGCTTAGCCAGTCCGGTTAACTGCTCTTTCATGTGTGCTTTTTAAGTTTGTCTCAATATGCTAATTCTTCTTTTTTATCTTGAAGAACAGTATTTCGTTTTTGTTTTCGTTCATCTTATCGCTCGATTCGAGCAGAGTAAATTCATACTCTTTATATTGTTCTTTTATTCTGTCTATATCCAGCTCTAAGGCGATAAAGTAACCATAGTCAGGTTTTTCTTTTTCTATATTTTTAAACCTGTTATGCATCGAAAAATTAAGAGAATACAGATTTCTGTAGCTCTTCAGGTAATTAGTCACATATACGTTGTCATTAAGGTCATACTTCTTCGCAAGGAGTTCGGCAAACGGGCGGGTAGAATACGCGTCTTTGTAGCCCGGTAGCAAATAGGAGTCCATAAATATATTTATTGCCAACATGAGTCCGAATCCGGCCATCAGTATTTTCAGATTCATCTTTTTTCTCAACAGATAGAAACTGTTTACTATGGCGGCAAGCAGTACGGTTATGCCAAATAATCCAAGCCATCCCGGATTCCGGAACAGGTCAAAGAATACATGAATGTCCCGCAAGGTCCTTTCCCTTTTCGACAGGGATTGCGCCATATCTTCGGTTATTATACCCGTATATGCCAATATTACAACTAGCAATGCCAGTATGCTTACAGTTAACAATATCGAGGTTGATATGCGTACAGCCAAAGGTTTAGCATCTGTAAGATAAATAAAGAAGCGGGCGATAAAAATAGCAATAAACGGATAAGTGAGCATGATATATGTGCTCCGCTTCGAAGAGGGAACCGTAAAAAATACAATGGCTACAACTGCGATAAGCAGACTGAACAGAAGTACCTTATCCATTGATATAATCTTGGAGATGAAAGATTTTATTGTCCCCGATGGTTTTCTGTATTTGATGAAGAATAAAGATATAACCAGCAATATAGTCCACGGAAGAAATCCTGCAATGAGCGAAATAGGGTAGTAATACCATGGATTTTCCACGCCCAGTTCATAGTCTATATCCAGGATTGAAGAGTCTATGCTCAGAAAGCGCCCGAAATTCTCGGCGAAAACCTTATTTAGAAAAGCCTCTCCCTGAATTTGATATGCTGCATAATACCAAATAAGTGGAACAATGAGAGCCGAAACTAATATAGCCAGACATTTCAGCAAAGCTTTAAAGAAATTCTCGCGTTGGAAGAGAAGGAATATTCCAAAAATAAGACAAGGCAGGAGAGCTCCCACGGGTCCTTTAGCTAAAGTCGCCAGGCTAAGGAAGGCCCACGCTGATATAAGCAACCCGAATCGCCGTTTTTCATGCCATATATATAATTGAATCAGTGCAGCAACCATCAGGAATGTGAGCAGCATATCTATTCGTGTAGTCATGCCCGCCCGATGTATTTCGAAACAGGTGATTATTATCAGACAGGATATGAATGCTTCAAGAACCGGACGGCGGCGGGCAAAAAACATAAAACAGATACCTATCATGGCAATAAATGCCAGAGCTGAGGGTAGGCGCGAGGTAAATGGAGTCACTTCTCCTTTGTTTATAGCAAGGGAAAAACCGGAAATCAACCAATGGTTTAACGGAGGCTTGTATGCGAACTCATCGGCATAGCTGGACGGGATGATCCATTCTCCTTTTTCGATCATAGATATAGCTAATGCTGCCTCGCGAGGCTCTCCCTTAGTATAGAATTCCCCGAGTCCAATCCACGGTAAAGTAGATAATGTGGCAATGAGGAGAATAAGCAGAAGAGGTTTTTGCAAGTATAGCGTTTGCAGAAAATGGGATTTCTTCATATACCTATTGTTCGTTTTTTCTTTGCAAAGATAAGTTTTTATTCTTTTGGTAATCATAATTCGCAATTAAATATAAACAAAGGTTTTATCGCATTCCGAAATAGTAGAAAAATGCTATATCCTGATCAGGGTAATAGTTTAAAATGTTTTAAAACAAGAACGATTCTCGCGACGATACAAAATAAATCAGTATTTTTGATCTCATATTATATTTACAACATGGATGACAGAATAAAATTATCAGTTCTGGGTTTTTCTTTCAATCAGACACAATCAGGGGCATACGGATTGGTTCTGGCTGAAGAAGATGGTGTACGCCGGCTGATGATTGTAGTAGGCACTCCAGAGGCTCAGTCGATAGCTTTCAAATTGCAAGGCTCTTATCCTCCCAGACCTCTTACCCATGATCTGTTCCGTTCGTTGCTTCATCAATTTGGTATCATTCTGCGCGAAGTAGAAATATATAAATATGAGAATGGTGTTTTTTTCTCCCGTATGATATTAAGTCAGGGAGATAAAAATATTCAGATAGAATCCAGGACTTCCGATGCGGTGGGAATTGCATTGAGGACGAAGTCCCCTATATTTACAACAGAAGCCATTATGCAGGAGCAAGCCATAGTATTTGATGAGAACTCTATCCAGGATGCAACTACTCCCGAAGATGAAAGGGATCATCTGGCTCTGGATTATTCTCTACTTAATCAGGATGAACTGGAAACTCTGTTGAAAGATGCAATTGAAGGTGAAGACTACGAATTGGCATCTTTGCTGAGAGATGAATTGAAACGAAAAGGCAAAAAATAATATCGCATATGTCTCGTTGAACCTAATCTATTCATTTCCTGATGGAAATACCTCGATCATACCATCATAGTGTTTATTGAGAAATACTTCAATAAATAACAGGAGCCATTCAAAGCAGATATCAGGGCAACCGCACGAAAATCAGGAATTTTAACCGTCGATCTCATTTGCATTTTTTTTAACTATATATAGTTAAAACCTGACACTTCTGACAACTTTTTTACTATTTTCATCCTGTCATTTTTTATTTCATTAACTATATATCGTTAAAAGGTAACACAGAAAACAATTAATAATTAAGAATGAAAAATTAAGAACCAACGGTCAGCAGAGCTAATTTTTTCCCTCATAACTTGTAACTGCCCGTAGGGCGCAGTAACTTGTAACTCTTAAAAAAGGTAACAAAGGTAACACATGTTTCAGCTTTTAGCTGATAGCTATTCGCCGTTAGCTTAGGCTATCGCATAAGTGGCTTTACAGTGAACAGTCATCAGTCAGCAACTTGTATCTCGTGTCTTGTTTACTTGTATCTCATATAACTTTCAACTTAGTACTCAATACTTACTACTTTGATAAGGTAACAAAGGTTACACCGTTTCACTCATTTGCTAATATGCTAATTTTAACTACACTTTGTTCCATTGAACGATGTTTCAAATCTGCTAATTAATTCTTTCAAAGAACTCTTTTTCTTGTAAACTAGTAAACTGATAACTAGTATACTTCAAAATACATAGATAAACTTTCTGCATAAAAACACATATTTCGTGCGTTTGCCCTAAGCGGATATTATCTATTGTAAGTATTTCGCAAAAAATAATTAGCTTTGTGAGACTAATATTTTTAAATGAAAGACTTATGAGATATTATATAAGTTTATTATTGTTCCTCTTTATCGGGGCAAATTACGGAACAGCCCAGAACACAGTGAAGATGAGCGCTGTGAAAGCAAATGATTACGGCGTTGCCTATTCGCTGCCCAAAACATCGCTGGTAATCACTGTAGATTATACAAAAAAAACACGTAAAGCCGGAGAGTTTTTTCAGTATGCCGAGCGCTATCTGAGTATTTCTAATCCTATAACAGAAGATGCAGTATCTTATACATTGGATAAAATAGATGCAACTGCAAAAGGTGTGGTCGATAAAGATAAATCATACCTTGTGGAGTTCAGGTCGAATACTACTGCTCCGTTTGTAACGCTTACAAAAGATGGCCTGATATGTGCTATCAACGATGATTATACATTTCCAAAAGAAGAAACTAAAGGAGACGCTTCCGTGGCCTCGGCAAGTCTTCCAAATCCGCGCAGTTTCCTGTCGGAAGAGATATTAAGAGCCGGTTCTACTGCAAAGCAGGCTGAACTGATAGCCAAACAGATTTACCGGTTGCGCGAAAGCCGTAACAATATACTTACCGGAGATGCCGATAATATGCCGCCTGATGGTAACGCATATAAACTGGTAATGACTCAACTGGAAGAACAGGAGAAAGCACTCACGGCCATGTTTGCAGGCACAGAAACAGTGGAAGCGGGAACAAAGGAGTTTGTTGTAATCCCTGATGAAAAGAATATAGACAACCGTATTATCTTCCGTTTTTCGTCTAAGTTGGGTGTTGTAGGTGCTGATGATCTTTCCGGTTCTCCTGTGGCCCTTACTTTAAAGAATAAAGAGCCAAGACAAGTACAGGTACTTACCCCTAAGGAAGAGAAAGATATGGAAAAGAAATTCTCGGCAGGAATAATTTATAATATTCCGGGAAAAGCCAGTCTGCAGATATCATACAACGGACGAAACTATGTACAAAAAGATTGTGACATTGTACAATACGGTGTACAGGATGTACTCGTTCAAAAGATGTTTGATAACAATAAATTACCTATAAAGGTTATCTTCTATCCTGATATGGGAGCTATAAAGCAGATTATTCAATAATACAGCGAGTATATAACCGATATGCCAATGGGGTAAAGTATAAATACTCTTCCATTGGCATATTGTTTTTCGCAGGGTGGTCAGGATAATCTGCTGAAAACATTTACTAATTTATTTATCTTCAAATTTGCTGATTAGATTATGGCTTTAGAAATAGAACGGAAGTTTTTAGTCAGAGGCGACTTTAAGCAATATGCTTATGCACACGAGGAGATCGTGCAGGGCTACTTGTCTTCTGTGCCTGAACGTACCGTCCGTATCCGTATAAAAGGAGATAAAGCGTATATTACGATTAAAGGTGCAGGGGATGAGTCGGGCATGTCCCGTTACGAGTGGGAGAAAGAAATACCCGGAGAGGAAGCCCGTGAGTTGATAAAGCTATGCGAACCGGGCATTATTGATAAAGTACGCTATTATATCAAGAATGGAATCCGTAAATTTGAGGTGGACGAATTTCATGACGAAAACGAAGGACTTATAATGGCCGAGATAGAACTGGCCGATAAAGAAGAAGGGTTTGACAGGCCCGACTGGTTGGGAGCGGAAGTGACAGGAGACAGCCGTTACTATAATTCATCTTTAGTAAAATATCCTTACAGCGAATGGAAAAATAATGATTGATACCGAAGTAAAAGTACACGATAACTTTTCATTAGAGTTTAAGATTGGTTTTATTACCAGTAAAAACACTAAGGATGTGAATGATTTCAAGATCAACACCTGGTTGTTTCTGCCCAATAGCCTCGATATAAATCGTTCTACCTATAAGAAAAATGATTTCTACAGAGATGTAAAGAATAATATCCGTCTCATTACCCCGATATACTCACTGGCCGAAATACTTAAAGCGGGGCGGGGACCTTTACCCCGTTTACAGAAAGCGCTGGACGATTTGGCGGTGAATCCTGCCGATGAGGTAAAGTCGGAGAGCTTCGTCTATCAGGTGAAAATGTTTGTTTGTATTCTCAAAAGTGCCTTGCGACGCCATGTGCAGATAATAAAGAATACGACGACAGATGAAAAAGTAGCTTTACATGTCGAAAATTATATACGTGATATCAGGGATATAGCATTGCAATACCGTGAAATGTGGGATGAGTTGACTAAACCTGATATTACCCAACAACAGAGGGAATTCTTCCTCTATGGAGACGACTTCCTTGGGAATATCACCGAGCAATACACGTTTCAGATCATGAGATTTCTGGAAGGGCGGCCTGTATATGCACGTTTGAAGCCCGAATTACACCGATTGGTGGAAGACGAAATCGCCCATCGTAAAAAGCGTGGGTTCAGGCTGTTGGATAAGGATGACGAAAAGCATAACAGCCTGGTCATTTCTCAGCGGAATATCTTGAAGAAACTTGTAGAAAGCGATCTGTTCCTGCAAATAGTGCGGAAAAAGGACGGATTGCTGGCCGAGCAGTTTTATTATAGTATAGCGGCGGGCATAGCTATGGTGTTTGCTACTGTCGTGTCTTTTTTTGCCACATTGCGGTTTGGAAATTTTACCACCGACCTGTTTATTATACTGGTCTTCAGTTATATGTTCAAAGACCGGATAAAAGATATGATGCGCTACTATTTTTCGTCCAAGCTGGGCAAAAAGTATTTCGATACCAAATTGAAACTGAGTATCCGCAAGCAGGAAATAGGATGGATAAAAGAAGCGTTTGACTATATCGAAGAAAGCAAGCTGCCCGAAGAAGTCCGTAATTTAAGGGCCCGTTCACCTCTTGTGGAAGCCGAAAATCAGTTTTATGACGAGAAAATTGTACTCTATCGTAAATGGGTAAGCCTGTCGAGGGAAGATATAGAAAAGTATAAGGAATACCGCTTATCGGGCATTAATGATATTACCCGTTTCAACCTGCTGAATTTTACACAGAAGATGGATAATCCTTCTATTCCGCTATATATGTCCGATGAGGAGAAAGGTATTGTGGAGATAGAAGGCAATAAAGTCTATTCATTGTACTTTATTGTGCAATGTATATCCGATAAAGACGAATACTACAGAAAATACCGTGTGTTGTTCAACCGCAATGGGATTGCAGATGTGAGCGAACTCAATTAGATAAAGGTTACAGGAAGATTTCTGCGTCTTTTCTTTTTTTGGTTCTGGATATAAGCATATACTGTAACACTGGCTATGGCAGCTACTAAAGTTACGGCTAATACTTTTTTTGTCATATCGTTAATTTTATATCAATATCTATTAGGATATAGTAAAGATACTAACAAAAATCGGAATACAGATGTATTGAAAACAAGAATATTTAAGATAAAGACAGTCTCTTTATCCGGGTTTGAATTTCAACTTGAAGCCATTCTCTGCCACATAGACACCCAACAGGATAAATACGGAGCCAAACAGTGCGACAATCGTTATATGTTCATCGATAACAATTGCCGATGTGAGTAATGTGACAAGTGGAACGAAATAGATATAATTGGATGTTTGCACCACTCCCAATTCTTTCACGGCGCTGTTCCATGCGATAAAACACAGCAGTGACGCTATTAACCCGAGAAAGATGAGATTTGATGCTATTACGGGATTGATGAGCAAAGAGGGAGTGAATGTAGCCGAATCCATCAGGGAGAAAGGCAGCATGGTTATAATTCCGTAAAAGAAAACTTTCCGGGTAATAAACAAGGTGGAGTATTTTCCGTTCAGCTGTTTGAGTATAATGCCGTAGAAAGCCCAGGACAAGGCAGCCAATACTGTCAGCATGTCGCCAAGAGGATTGATCTGTAAAATAAAACTACCATTGAAAACAACCAAAGCCATACCTACGAGGGCGACCAGCGATCCGGTAATAAGACGGGGTCTTAATGGCTCTTTTTTGTAGAAAAGGAATGTCAGCAAGGCGGTGAAAATAGGTGAAGTACATACTATCAGTGAAACGTTGGAAGCCAGTGTTATACCCAAAGCTGTATTTTCAAATACAAAATATAATGCGCCTCCTGTCAGTCCGGCAGCAACGCACAACAGTTCATCTTTCTTACTGTTTGCAAAAAGAGTGCGTGGACAGAAAAACCATATTCCTATATAAGCCAGCACAAAGCGGTAAAGGAATATCTCGACAGGAGAAAGGCCATATCCGATCAGTATTTTTGTGGATACAAATGTCGTCCCCCATACTATCACCGTGAAGATGGCGATAATATGATACCAATATTTTTTGCGTGTAATCATAATGTGTTTGGAATATGACTACAAAAATAATGGATATGGCCCGTTTTTATAGTATAATAATCCAATAAATTTTAACAAAAATCTACAGTCCCGTCCATACCTTCAAGTGTAGCGTCAACCAGTTCGTATACCATCACATTCTCTTCAGTGAATTCCAGTATATGCCTGATCCCATATGCGGATGTAGGTTTAAACCCAAACCGGTGATAGTATGCAGGATCACCACAAAGGAAAACGGCCTTATAGCCCATCTCGCGCGCAAGCCTGAAACCTTCTCGAATTAATGCAGAGCCGATACCTAAATTTCTGTATTCGGGAAGAACAGAAATGGGTGCAATGAGAAGGGCTTCTGTTTTGCTGTTGTCAGTTCTTGTTACATATGTTTTTGTGAACATGATTTGTCCGGCTATTTTATTATTCATTTCTGCAACCAAATCCATCTCCGGAATATAATTATCTCCCTGCCGTAATTCTTGGGCGAAGTCCTGTTCGTCTCCGTCCTTTACTTTTGCTGTTTCAAAGGCTGCCTTAATCAGATTATATACTTCAGCTTGTTCCTCTTGTGCTATTTTTCTAATTTTTATATTATTCATATTACTGCTTTTTACTGAATCGAGTTTCCACCATAGGCTATTTTCATTTTTTTGATAATTTACAAAGCCGCATTTCTTTAATACCCTGTGTGATGCGATATTGCCTTTTTCTGTCTCTGCTGTTACGGATTTCACTCCCGGCTGACTCAATGCCCATTCGCACATTGCCCGTACGGCTTCGGTCATGTAACCTTTATTGCGGTAACGGGTATTTGTACCATATCCTATTTCAACACATGCATTTTCCTGCGGCGAATTTTTAAAATTGGCACTGGCGATGGCTTTATTCTCCGATTTCAATATGATTTGCCTGTTGGTAAGCCAGATGAAGTTATCTGTGTCTGATAATGCTTTTTGGTACTGATACTCCATTGCCTGTTGGACATGTTTATCGAGGCTCTCTCCGGACGGTATCAGTCCCATTTCTGCTTCCATTCTGTCCACTCCGAGCAAGAGCAGACGGAATTGCTCCGCTGTTAGCGGAACAATTCTCAGTCGTGCTGTTTCTATAACCATCATTTATCCGATTTTTTGTCCGATATAGAATACATAGCTGTAGTAATCTTTGTATTTCTTATACAAATTGATTTCTGTCAGCTGGCTTTCTATAAACTGTTTGGCTTCTTCACTATTATTTTGCTGTTTCAGAAATGGATCTACTGCCGCTTCTACTAAATCGTAGAAGTTTTCGAGCCAGCAATTTACAGGTAATACAAAATGAGCGATAGGTATATAGCCTGCATTCTGCATTGCAGCTACTTTATTAGGAATGGTGTCGATCCCGTCATAGTTCAACACCCAGAATTCTTCTATTTCCTGCGGGCGCTCTTTTGTAATCCAGGATACTTCCGACACTGCGATATATCCTCCCGGCTTAAGATACTGATGCCATTCGCGCAGTCCTTTTTCGAAACCTATATGGTAGATAGAGCCTTCGGCCCACATAAGATCGAGTTCATTGTCTGAAAAAGGAAGATCTTCCATAGAGCCAATAAGGTTAGTGAACCTGTCTTCAAATCCGGCCTGTTTGACATTCTTATCCAGTATTTCTATAAATTTTTCCGATAAGTCGATGGCCGTGATATGCCCTGAGGTATTTTCCGCTAGTGTGATAGTTTGTCCTCCTGTACCGCAACCAATGTCTGCGATCTTTGAGCTGACAGGGAGACCCGGTATAAAATTCAGAGCTAGCTTAGTTATCTCTATGCTTCCCGGCCCTTGCCTGTTTACTAACTTGTAAAAGTCGAATATCAGATCAAAATCTTCTACCAGTCTTATTTCTTTTTCTGTTGTTTTTATTTCTTTATCCATGATAATTGATGCTTTTAGTTTGTGCATATCGTGATATGAGGGTATAACAAACCTTCATAGATGATAGTCACAAAATGTTTTTAATAAAATATAAAAGAAAAATCACCCGAAAATGAAGTATTCGGGTAAAGAATGAAGGGATAGCCGGTAAAAGTAAGTTGTATTACAGATTACAGGCTATTTACAGCACCAATATATTCTTACGTGTAAGAGACATAAATTGTTTTAATGTTAACGCAAAGATATAATTAATATCAGACCGGACAAAACATATTGAAATTTAGCGGAATCGGTGTATCCGTATAAGGAAAGGTTTTATCTGAGAATGGCATATGCCTAAAAAACAATAGGCTCATTAGAGTTGTTTTTATTAAAATATATTCGGAACTTAGAGGTACAGATAATAACCCATTAAAAAATAACCTATTATGAAGTTTTTTATCGACACAGCCAATTTGGACCAGATCCGTGAAGCCAACGATCTCGGAGTATTAGACGGAGTAACAACAAATCCTTCCCTGATGGCAAAAGAAGGGATAAAAGGTGTGGAAAACCAGCGTAAGCATTATGTGGAAATCTGTAACATCGTGGATGGCGACGTCAGCGCCGAGGTAATAGCGACGGATTATGCGGGGATGATAAAAGAGGGGGAGGAGCTTGCTGCTCTTCACAAAAATATTGTGGTAAAAGTACCTTGCATAGAAGATGGAATTAAAGCTATAAAGTATTTCAGCAAAAAAGGTATCCGGACTAACTGTACACTGGTCTTCTCTGTGGGACAGGCGCTATTGGCCGCAAAAGCCGGAGCGACTTATGTGTCGCCGTTTGTTGGGCGTCTCGATGATATTTCCAGTGATGGTATAGACCTGGTAGGCAAGATAGTGGATATGTATTCCACATACGATATGGATACTCAGGTTCTCGCGGCTTCGATACGCAGCACGCAACACATTATCCAATGTATCGAAGTGGGGTCGGATGTGGCCACATGCCCCTTGGCCGCCATCAAAGGGCTGCTGAAACACCCTCTCACCGATAGCGGATTGGCTACTTTCCTTGCCGACTATAAGAAAGTGAACGGATAACGGATAATCGGGGAAAATATATAATGAGTGCAGGTAGTGTTATATTGCCTGCACTTTTATTTTTATAACTTTATCCGGTTAAGGAATCCATTCCACAATGTATCCTACCGGATTTACTTTTCTCCATTTTATGAAATCCTCTACATTGTTTATTCCATCCCTGATAACAGCCTGATAATACTCTACCCCTATTATTCTCTCCATTCCACGGGTTTCATATTTCAACTTCAATATAGTTTGCCTCTGTGCAGGGGTCATAACTTCATTTATTCTTTTAGCCATTCGTTCAAAATATCCGTCGTATTTTGAGCCTTTCAATATATGAATGATATCGATTTTCCATGCCGATCCGTCTTCAGCCTGATATTGTACATGCCATTCGATACATTGTTCTTCCGTTTCAATGCCATTTATGTACTCCAGCCGGGTGATACCGGGTTTTGCTGCCAGTTTACTCATTGCGAGAAAACTGTCGGATACGAGCAATGGGGAAGAATATACATGAAAATCGATATCTTTGTTGGACATCAGTAATCCCGTTTTAAGAGAACCTACAAGGTTTACTTCTGCACCGACTGATTCCCAGATTCCGATAATTTCGGTTTTCTCTATTATTTCATATGCTTTTTCCTGATTTTTTACTGCAATGTCGATGAAATTTTCCATAGTTGACGCTTATTTCCGGAGTCTAAGGTATTTAATTCTTTTGTATTTTCATACATTAAATGCCTGTTAATGTCATATATGAATTATTTAATCCAATCGATTTTCTCTGTAAAGAGTCTATCATCTCTATTTTTTTTGTAAGTTTGTTAGAGTCGTCATTTTATAAATTCTCAATAATTTACCCCAATGTCAATATTCGGTTATGCAATCCTTATCTTTATCATTATCCGGCTCGTAAATCATTTTATGAAACAAAGCCGCGAGCAGAGCCAAACTTCATCGAACGGGTTTAATTGGGCCGATTCCTATTCTCAAAGGCTTCGCTCTATTCTTAAAACCTGCGAGGGGTTCGACGAGGATGAGATAATAGACAGCGCTGTCGGCTTCTATTTATTCAGCTATGATAGTGCGGCTAAAGAGTTCATTTTCATAGAAGAGGATGATGTAATTCATCGGTTGTCTTACCGTGATCTTATAGATTATAAAGTGAGGGAGAGTAAAGATTACAGGATAATAATTGATCTCAAAACCTCTTTTTCCGGCAAACCATATATTTCACTTGTATGCTTTGAGCGAGAAAAGCTTTTGCGAAAAATGCCTCAGCTGCAATATAAGATGCATGAAATAGATAATCTATATGAACTGGAACGGGATAAGATTGATGAAATTGAGGATGTCCTATCCGGGATTATTGAAGAAAACAAGGCGGTTGCTGATACTCCTCCTCCTTATAAGGAAGAACAAATCGTGAAAACTGAGGTGATAAAGGTTGAGATTCCTCCTGTTCCTGGTAATGTCGCAGATATAGTTGCAGCAATAAAAGAAGAGAAGGAAGAGGCTATTGCATTTTTAGATGAAGAACCGGCAATAGAGGCTGTAAGGGAAATCCCGGATGTATACGAGGTCGCTCCGGAAGCGGAAGAACAATCAGAGCCACTTATAGTGGAAGAAAGACCAATAGAGGCTGCTCCTGAGATGGGGGAAGAAACACCTGTAATTGAGGGGGAAATACAAATACCGCTTTCGGAAATAGAAGAATATTCGCGTGGAAAGTTTCTTGAATATGAAGTCAGGTCCGCGGTAAGTGATGCTAAAATGAAGGGACTGAAATACATCAGCCTTTCTAAAGAGCAGCTGGAGAGGTTAAAGTCATAACCCGATTCTAAAGTTGAACTTGTATTGAATTCTTCGGGAAAAACTTTATCTATGGAGAGAGAAGGTAAGTAGAGAACAGCAAAAAAGAAGAATATGATAGAAAAACTGACGAATGAAAATCGGGTAAAAGTGTCAGCTTTATATAGAAACTATGTAAAAAAACATTCTTAATTCTTCGTTTTTAATTATTAATTGATTTCTGTTACCTTTGTAACCTTTTCCAATTTATGATTAATAAGTAAAAATCAAAATATAAACAATGACAAACAGAATAACATCTTTATTTGGAATAAAATATCCCATTATTTCGGGAGGAATGGTATGGTGCAGTGGCTGGAGGCTGGCTTCGGCTGTGAGTAATGCAGGCGGATTAGGACTTATCGGGGCCGGCTCGATGCACCCGGAAACACTTCGCGAACATATCCAAAAATGCAAAGCTGCAACAGATAAGCCTTTTGGGGTTAATGTGCCGCTGATGTACCCTGAGATAGACACGATAATGGATATAATTATTTCTGAAGGAGTGAAGATTGTATTCACATCGGCAGGTAATCCAAAGCTTTGGACTAAAAAGTTACAGGATAAAGGCATTATAGTAACTCATGTTGTATCCAGTTCCAAGTTTGCGCTGAAATGTCAGGAAGCTGGTGTAGATGCAGTTGTTGCTGAAGGATTTGAAGCCGGAGGACACAACGGGCGAGAGGAAACATCCACTATAGTGCTTATACCCCAGGTGAGAAAGAGTATACATATTCCGCTCATTGCGGCCGGAGGAATCGGTACAGGTAATGGGATCCTGGCTGCTTTTGCATTAGGTGCGGAAGGGATACAGATGGGTACACGTTTTGCCCTTACACAAGAGAGTTCGGCTTCTCAGGAATTTAAGGAACTCTGTATTAACCTGAAAGAAGGAGATACTGTTCTCTCTCTGAAAAAGCTCAGCCCTACCCGCATGATAAAGAATGAGTTCTATAATGCAGTACAGTCTGCCGAAGACAGAGGGGCATCGGTAGAAGAGATGCGTGAGTTGCTCGGACGCGGCCGTTCTAAAAAGGGAATCTTTGAAGGTGATCTTGTTGAGGGTGAACTGGAAATAGGACAGGTAAGCTCCTTGATAGATAACCTGCCTACAGCCGCAGATGTGATAAATCATATCGTTGCGGAATATAATATCAAAGTGGAAGATATAATCACGGGCGATTTTAAATTATAAAATGCTGATAGGCTCCGATCTGTTAAAGGTCCAGGTTGCCAGAGGAAGAATCACAATGTATTAAAGACAGGAGCTGCACTATGAAATATAACCTTATCGTCTACCTGTTGTTACTTTCATCTTGCTTTTTTTTCTCATGTAAGAAGAAGCAGGAGCAGTCTGTTTACGACTTTGAACAAATAAAGGAGAAAGGTGAACTGACCATTATTACACTCAATAGTTCTACCTCATACTTTATTTACAGAGAAGAGCCGATGGGGTATGACTATGATCTTGCCCAGGACTTCTGCGATCATTACGGATTGAAGCTGAATGTAAAAGTGGCGGAGAATACCACCCGGCTGATAGAAATGCTAAAGAGGGGAGAGGGAGATCTTATCGCTTATGCAGTGCCTATACAAAATGAACTGAAAGATTCTATATCCTATTGCGGGCTGCAGCAGATAACTCACCAGGTTCTTGTTCAGAGGGCGAATAAAGGAGATACTATAATAAAGGATGTGACCGGCCTTATAGGTAAGGAAGTATATGTGGAGGCCGATACTAAATATCACCAACGCCTTCTCAATCTTGATTCGGAATTAGGCGGGGGAATCAGGATTCATACAGTCAGCGAAGATACTATTACCAGCGAGGACCTGATAGAGATGGTATCGTTGGGCAAGATAAGATATACAGCCTGTGATGAATATATTGCCAGGTTAAACCGCACTTATTTCAGGAATATTGACATCTCCTTGCCTATAAGTTTCGAACAACGGGCTTCATGGGCCGTGCGGAAAGATATGCCGAATCTGGCGAATGCTCTTAACGAGTGGTTTGCCGAGAATGACAATACACCTGTATACAAGAGTATTATAAAGAAGTATTTCGAGTTGAGCAAACAGCTTTTTGAGGGAGAGTATATAACCCCGAAAAATCTGCCTAAAGGTGCTGTTTCTGTCTATGACGACCTATTCAGGAAACATGCTAAGAATACAAAATACGAATGGCAGTTCCTTGCTGCTATTTGCTATCATGAGTCCCGCTTCCAGAACAATCTTACTTCATGGGCGGGCGCTGCCGGAATTATGGGACTGATGCCTCGTACTGCTGCCTCATTGGGCTTGACCAGTGAAGACCGCATGAATCCTGACCTGAGTATCGGGGCGGCAGTTGAATTGCTGGACAGGTTGGACAAAATTTTCCGCAAGGTAGAGAGTATCAGTGAACGTGAAAAATTCATTCTTGCTGCCTATAATGCAGGAAACGGGCACGTAAATGATGCGCAGGCTCTAGCTTCAAAATACGGAGCTAATCCTTATATATGGGAAGGAAATGTTCAAAAGTATCTCGAACTGAAAAGCAATCCGGAATACTATAACGACCCTGTATGTAAAAGCGGGTACTTCAGAGGTGGTGAAACGATGAAGTATGTGAATAATGTACTGGCTACAATGAACCGGTTTAAAAGGATAAGTGAGAATAAAAAGTGAGTTAACCTTTATTTCCCACTGCTACCTTTTTAAGGTATGGTATTTATCCCGTTATACTCTGCCATCTTGATGGCCCATGCCATTACATTTCCAAAAAAGATAGAGTTGGAAACGTTATATTTGATACCTCGTCCGTAGTTTGCCCTTTCTACAGGGATGTTATTATTGTCTAGTCCGAAAGGATATGCCGTTGGAGTGGCTGAACCTTTTTGATATACGATAAACCCGCCATCTCCTACGAAAATCAGATTCTTCGTTTTATGTCTGAATGAGTTTATATAGCCACTATTTGCAACACCCATAGAGTAGTCATAAGCGGTCGAATATTCGATAATCTGATCGGACGGCAATCCGGATACAAGACTTGTATATGAAGCATCTTCTCCCCAGTACTTTCCTCTGAGATCGCCAAACGGTCCATTTATTACTTCATCATTTATTGTTGTTGAATACTGATAAACAGAACCGGAAAAGGCATCGGATGTAGTGTTCTTCTGGGTGATATTGGTGTTTCCAAAAACAGTTCTTAAAAATATCTGAGAAGATTTCTGAGTATCAGCAGATACGCCTCCCGGATCCTCCAGCAATAATATAAGAACCCCATTCTGATTCAAATAATTATTTAACTTATCAGCAGTATTCTGATTTAATATCCTTGACGGATAACTGATAACGATTATATCCGGCTTTTCGGCTAATTTTGCATCGAGTGTACCTAAATAATCGATATCCACTAGAGACGGTATTCGGAGATAGTCCAGTGTATATCCCTTAAAACCCACTATACTATTTGAATCCTCACCAAAAGCAGCCTGATTCTGTAATAAAATGCTTCCGCCGGCATTTGGAGAAGTTGCTCCTACAGAATAATTATCCAGTCCTATTCCCAAAATCTTTTTTGTGTTGTAATATATCTTGGGGCAAGGTTCGGGCAGTCTTGTCCACTCTGTAGTCTGCCATACATAGAGGCCCGGACAAAGACCATATGGCGTATCATCGGTCAGATTATAGACCATCAGTCCGGTATGCTTCTTTTTGTCTTCTTCAGTTGCATTTTCTACACAGGGGTCGAGCTTCTCCAGTCTTTGTAATGATACACGGGGCATTCCCAGTCCTTTACCCGAATTTGCTAATTGGGCCGGATTATTATATTCTTTAAGATCCAACAAGCTACCCTTGTTAGGTGTTAAATCAGCTCCTACTGTTATCTGGGATTGCATATAATTACAAAAAATAATTGATACGCAAAGCAATACCGCCTTCAGCTTTGAAGTGCTAAATTTCATGTTGTTTACTCTTTTATATTTGTAGTTTTAATAAATGGAAAAATTGTCTTTAGTCTTTATCTCTGATGCAAATGTAAACATAAATTGTTATCATAATCTTATTTTAATAAAAATTACTGTTCTGAATATATTGAGTACCCAGGGTAATTTTATTCTCATACCATATAGATAAACTAATTATGGTTTTGTGCATAAAAGAGTCATTTATAACAAAAAAAAGAGGCTTTAATTAAAAGCCTCTTTTCTATCATAAACATGAAGATTAGTTATTCCCTTCGTTATTATTCTTCTGTACAGGTTTTTCCGGTCTTGGAGGACGTGGAAGAAGCACCTTGCGGGATAATTTGAATTTTCCGGTCTTAGGGTCGATGTCAATCAGTTTCACTTCTATTTCATCGCCTTCTTTCAGTCCGGCTTTTTCCATGTCTTCGATACGATCCCAAGAGATCTCAGAGATATGAAGCAAACCATCTTTGCCTGGAAGGAATTCGCAGAATGCACCATAAGGCATTACTGAACGAACTTTAGCAGTATATACTTCTCCTACTTCAGGAACGGCTACAATGCCTTTGATCTTCGCAACAGCGGCTTCGATAGAAGTTCTGCTTGTTGCTGATATCTCTACGCGGCCATAACCATCGATTTCCTCGATAGTAACAGTGGCACCAGTTTCTTCCTGAATACCTTGAATAATCTTACCTCCAGGGCCAATAACAGCACCGATAAATTCTTTGTTGATAATAATAACCTCGATACGCGGAGCATTCTCTTTGAAGTCTGCGCGCGGCTCAGGTAATGTTTCAAGGATTTTACCCATAATGTGTAAACGGCCTTCACGTGCCTGATTCAGGGCTTTTTCGAGTATCTCGTATGACAATCCGTCTACTTTAATATCCATCTGGGTAGCAGTGATACCGTCTTTTGTACCACATACCTTAAAGTCCATATCACCTAAGTGGTCTTCATCTCCGAGTATGTCGGAAAGCACAGCAAAGTTTGTACCTTTCTTCTCTGAGATAAGTCCCATTGCTATACCCGTTACCGGTTTCTTGATCTGCACACCGGCATCCATCAGAGCCAGCGTACCGGCACAAACGGTTGCCATAGAAGATGAACCATTCGATTCAAGAATATCCGATACTACACGGATAACATACGGATAGTTAGCCGGAATCATTGGTTTCAATGCTCTGTGAGCAAGATTTCCGTGTCCTATCTCGCGACGTCCTACTCCGCGTTGCGGACGGGCATCTCCGGTAGAGAACGGAGGGAAATTATAGTGTAAGAGGAATCTTTCTTTTCCGTTGTTAAGCACATCGTCGATGATTTTTTCATCCAGCTTGGTACCTAAAGTAACTGTAGTCAATGATTGAGTTTCACCACGGGTAAAGATAGCAGAGCCATGTGCTCCCGGCAGATAATCTACTTCGCTCCATATAGGGCGGATTTCTGTAGTGGAACGTCCATCGAGGCGTTTACCTTCGTCAAGGATAGAACGGCGCATTGCTTCTTTTTCCACATCGTGGTAATAGCGGGATATCAAAGAACCCTTTTCAGCCAGTTCTTCTTCTGTCAGGCCTGCTTTATATTCATCTACGATAGCTGCGAAGTTATCGCCACGCTCGTGCTTGTTTGTATTGGCTGATGCAGCTACAGCATAAGCTTTATCGTAGCATTTTGCCCATACATCTTTACGAAGTTCTTCATCGTTTACTTCGTGGCAGTATTCGCGTTTAACTGTTTTGCCCACAGCTTCCATCAGTTCTATCTGAGCCTGACATTGTATTTTGATAGCTTCGTGTGCTACTTTGATAGCTTCCAGCATTTCTGCTTCCGAAACTTCCTTGAACTCGCCTTCTACCATCATGATATTGTCTATAGTAGCGCCTACCATAATATCCATATCGGCTTGCTCCACTTGGGCAAAAGTCGGGTTAAGGATAAATTGTCCGTCTACACGTGCAACTCTCACTTCCGAGATTGGTCCATTGAAAGGCACATCGGATACTGCAAGGGCAGCAGAAGCTGCAAGCCCGGCCAGTGCGTCCGGCATATCTATTCCATCTGAAGAGAAGAGTGTAACATTCACAAATACTTCTGCGTGATAATCGTCCGGGAATAACGGGCGAAGCGCACGGTCTACAAGGCGGCAAACCAATATTTCATAATCTGATGCACGCCCTTCCCTGCGAAGGAAACCTCCGGGAAAACGGCCGAATGCGGCAAATTTTTCTTTATACTCTACCTGTAAAGGCATAAAATCAACGTCCGGTTTAGCGTCTTTAGCAGCGCAAACTGTGGCCAGCATCATGGTATTTCCCATGCGTAGCATTACAGACCCATCTGCTTGTTTTGCTAATTTTCCGGTTTCAAGGGTGATAGTCCTTCCATCACCTAAATCGATACTCTTTGTAATCGGATTCATCATAAAATATTTTTTTCTAAACTTCTTAAAATCGGACAAAGGTACGCAAAGTTTTTGAGAATTAAGGGGATGGGGGCTGAAAAGACAATATACATGGGTCAAACCCCTTTCATTCTTAAATCTCAATTAGCTAATCAATCTAAAAAAGTAACTTATCCTGGCTATTAGATGATGGTTATCAGGCAATAGTTTATAAGAAAAACTTTACAAAGTTGACGCATTTTACACTTCTTTTATCCTGTTAGTTTTTTCCTTATCTAGTAGTAACCGATTAACAACTTGTACCCCTTTTAGCTTGCTATTTGTTAAAAAGTAACACATGTAACACTATTCAGTTAACAATTAACAGCCATCAGTTGTCAACGTTTTTTTCTTATTCGGTAACTGTTCCCAAAAAGTAACATATGTAACACATTTTCCATCTTTTTACACTTTATTCAAAGCGAAGGTCGATGATTGAGAGGCTTGTTCATTTTCCAAAAAGCTACGATCTAACAGCTAAAAGCATAGATAAAGTTTTCTTAAAGTGTTTAAGCGGGTAGTAAGGTATTGTATATAAAAAAGCAAGCCCCGGATTTCGGAGCTTGCTTATATTCTGACCTGTTGTTTAGAACTTATATCCTACCGTCAGATAAGCGTTCATATTTTTACCGCTCGGATTAGATATTCCTGTAATATCTTCAACAGTTGCACTGTTTTTTACATTAATCAGATTACTTAAACCTAAATCATAACCTAATCCTACGACAATCTTGTTAAACTCAGCCCCAACACCAAGACCGACACCAAAATCGAATCTGTTATATTTGAAACCTAACGCATCTTCTATGTCTTTATTGAATGCATCAATACTTATTGCGCCAGCTTTGTATTTACCACTTACAGCATATGCTACATACGGACCGGCATGCAATACCAATTTAGTATTTTCTGCTACCTGGAACTTATATCCTATATGTACAGGCAATTTCAAGTATGATAAATTTATCTTTGAATCGCCTTCTTTTGTTCCTTCAAGAGAATAGTCCAGTCCTGTCAATAAATACAGGTCCGATGGCAAAGCATAATCCAATGTTACTCCTACATTGAATCCGACTTTAGCATCTCCTTTTAGGTCTTCAGTCATATTCGAAAGATTTATTCCTGCCTTTACGCCGAAAGTAAGAGGCTTTTCCTGTGCATTAACATTTACTACTAATAGTAATACAGCAATAACTAAGCTAAATTTTAGAATTGTTCTCATAATTGTCTTATTAGGTTAAATTAAAACTTGTCGTAGGCAAATATATATTCTTTTGCTGATATTCTTTAACAACTCGTAAGAAATAATAAAGAAAAGATATCTTATCGATTATATTTTAATAACCACTTAACGGAATATTTTTATCAAGGGAGATAAATATGTGTGCCTGAGGTTTTTCCTATCTCGTCTGCACTGGTTATCACCACTTCTTTTACACCTGCTTCGATAGATTCGAACGCATTGTCAAGTTTAGGTATCATGCCTCCTTGTATAACACCTTTCTGAACCAGATCCTTAAATGCTGCTTTGTTTAGTGATGGAATTACGCTATCATCATCATTTTCATCCATTAACACGCCTTTCTTTTCAAAACAATACACAAGGCTCACCTCGAAAACGTTGGCTAAGGCTTTTGCCGTTTCTCCTGCTATCGTGTCGGCATTGGTGTTTAGTATATTGCCAAGTTTGTCATGTGTGAGAGGGGCTAATATGGGTACTATGCCCTGAGATATCAGAGAAGACAGTATCGCCGTGTTTACCTCCTTTACATCTCCTGCAAATCCATAATCTATTTCTCTTACGGGTCTTTTTTCGGAACGTATCAAATTCATATCTGCGCCTGTAAGTCCAAGAGCATTCACGTTCAGGGCTTGTAGTCCTGCCACAATATTCTTATTAACAAGGCCTCCATAAACCATTGTTACTATTTGCAGTGTCTCTAAATCGGTGATGCGGCGGCCGTTTATCATACGGCTTTCGATGCCCAGACGCTCTGCCAGTTTTGTTGCCGATCGTCCTCCGCCATGAACTAGTATTTTATATCCTTCTATACGGGCAAAATCTTTTAGAAGTTGTTTCAGCGATTGTTCTTCTTCTACAATTTTTCCGCCTACTTTTATTATAGTTAGCTTCTCCATATGTTTGCTGAATGAGTGTGTATAAAGATAAAACAAAAAGAGATTGTTCCAATAGAAACAATCCCTTAATAAATCTTTTCTCCGAAAGATTACTTTCTGATACCTAGTTCTTTGATGATAGCACGATATCTTTCAATATCATTATCTATCAGGTAATCAAGCAAACGGCGACGTTTACCTACAAGGCGTCTTAGAGATCTTTCAGTGTTATAATCTTTCTTATTTAACTTCAAATGTTCAGTTAAATGCGAAATACGGTATGAAAACAATGCTATCTGAGCTTCAGGTGAGCCAGTATCAGTGTTAGACTTTCCGTGTTTTGCGAAGATTTCTTGCTTTTTAGCTGAATCTAAATACATAAGTTGTTATTTATATTATTTAACGAGGTGCAAAGATAAAACTTATTTTTTGACAGACAAATATTTAGCCCGAAAATCCATCAAAATGGAAGGTCGTCGCCACTGTCTCCACTAAAGTCCACCGGGGTAGCGGCTTGTGTAGGTTGACTTGCTTGTCCGTATGATTGCGCCGGAGCAGGTTGACTTGTGCCTGCAGGTTCTACTTTCCAAGCTCTGAGGTCTGTGTACCAGTTTCCGTTATATTCACGGCTTTCTACATCGAAAGACACATCCAGAATATTTCCTATTTGAAGTATAGATTCATTTATTTTATCACCCCAGAAGGTCATGCATACTTTTTTAGGATACATGCCATCGGTTTCAAGAATGATGCTCTGTTTCCTCCACTCTCCGTTTTTACCCATACCTGTCTGTACAGGAAGTACTTGAATTAATTTTGCTGTTAACTGCATTATTATATTATTTTGTTGATTTTCAAAAACGAGGCATAAAGATACAAAAAAATCAATTAATCTCAACTTTCATCGAAAGGTATCTCCTGTTGCGCTTGTTCTATGGCTTGCAGTTTTTCGGCTGAGGTGATAAATTCTTTATAATATGACAGTAGCATGGTAGTTAAGGGGATAGCGATTATCATACCCACTATGCCTAATAGCGAACCCCATACCGAAAGAGATAAGAGAATGATTGCCGGGTTCAGGCCCATTGCTTTTCCCATTATTTTCGGTACTAAGAACAGATCCATAATACATTGCACAATTACGTATATAAGAGCCACTAATCCCAGCATAACCCAAAAACTATCGTCTGTTTGCGATGCCCGCAACCAGCAAAGCAATATTGCCGGCGGGAATGTGATGACCTGAAGATATGGTATCATATGTACAAGACCTACAAAAAGGCCAAACATAATTGCCATCGGCAAACCTATGATCTGAAATCCGGTAGCATACAGCACTGCCAGAATGCAGCAGATAAATGCCTGATGGCGGAAATATTTGTTCATGCTGGTTTCCACGTCCAGTGTTATACGCCCTACTATCGGGCGGTATTTAGGTGGAATAAGGAATCTCCAGAGTTCATTTATCTTATCATAATCGAGCAATATAAATATCAGGTATAAGATAACAATAAAGACTACTGTAAGGCCGAAGAGGAAGGATATTGTACCCGAAAAAAGGGATTCTACGGCAGGGCTTACATATTGGATAATTTCTGCAAGATTGTCTTTCGACAATGTGCTTTGAAGTTCTTTGTAGTCAACATACCGACCTATAATATCAGCCACACTTACCGGAATCCCGTTTTGGCTTATTACCGACAGATCGTAAGTTGCAATAAGGTTGTTGATTTGCCATATTTCATTTTCGATAAGAGGAACCAGTATAAATCCGAGTAGTGTGAATATCCCCGCCACTGATAGTAGTGTAAGTATAACAGCTATAGAATGAGGGAGCTTTAATTTCCTTTTGTAAAAGCGTACCAATGGATTGAGCATATAAGCTAAAAGCCATGCTATGAAAAAAGGGAGCAATACATCTTTCAGTAAATACAGAAAGTAGAGGGCGGCTCCTATAGCCAATACGCTTATCAGCAGTCGGATAGTGCGATCGAAAGTAAAAGGCTTGTCGAATGGTTGTCCCATTGTCATATGCGGATGCTGTTTTAAATTATTTGATATATCTTTACAAAGATATTTTATTTTTTCTTATTTCCCGTAACAATCTGTCTATGATGAAAGCAAAGAGCCGATATTTATTAACATTCTTGGTATTAGTTCCTTATATACTGAATGCACAGGTAAAACAAGCCGGAATACAAATTTTTCTTAATCATCAGGGGCTCAAACATGCCTCCGTTGGTATTTGTGTAAAGGACTTGTCAGGGACGAAACTAGCCGGACATAATGAAGACAGGGCATACACCCCCGCATCCATACTAAAGGTAGTAACTACCGCCACCGCACTGGAAATATTGGGTCCCGATTATAAATATCAGACGACTCTGGCTATAGACAAAGATAAATCGGACAGGCTGCTGGTGCATGGATATGGCGATCCTACGCTGGGCACCGAACATCTGGATAATACGCCTGACGAGTTCCTTTCCCGATGGACAGAACAGATAGGACAGAAATTCGATTCAACAAAAAAACTGGATATTACCATTGTCGATGATTATTTTGGATATGAAGGCGTATCGCAACGATGGACATATCAGGATATGGGTAATTATTATGCTGCGGCAAGTTATGGTATCAGTATTTATGATAATACCTATGAATTGTTTTTCAATACAATGCGTCTCGATACATGTCCCATTATAATAAAGACCCGGCCTGAAATGAACCTGTCGTTCCGCAATACCCTTACGATGAATGCTACAGGGCAGGACAACGGATATATTCACGGGGAACCTTTTTCTGTAAACAGGCTTCTTTCGGGAGATATCCCCGGTGGAAGGCCATCGTTCAGTATAAAAGGCGATATTCCCGATCCGGGCTTATATCTCGGCGAAGTATTGGCAAAGCAGTTGACTGATAAGGGCTTTAAGTTAGGTACGGTAGAAAGCACGTATGACAGGTATTTCAATCAGATGTATTGGAAGAATAAAAGGACTTTTAATGAAGATATATTCTATCGTCACGAGTCTTTTCCATTGAAAGATATCATAAAGGATACCAATGTAAGGAGCAACAATCACTATGCGGAACATCTTATACGTACCGTAGGCCGTACAAAAACGACAGATATATACTCCTCTGCCCTGGATGCAGGGATTGACAAAACGAAAGAATTGTGGAAAGCCCGGGGATTGAATACCGATGCGCTTACTATGTTCGATGGAAGCGGGCTTGCCCCGTCCAACGCCGTGAGTCCTGCATTTATGTGCGATCTGCTGGTGTATATGCAGGCAAAAAGCAAGTATGCCGATGCATTTCTGGAGTCGTTGCCCAAAGCAGGGAAGGACGGAACTGTAGGCAGCCGGCTCAAAGGAACACGCCTTGCAGGGAAGATTTCGATGAAAAGCGGCAGTATCTATGGCGTGCAATGCTTTGCGGGATACTATATTGACGGGGATAAGAAATATGCTTTTACCATAATGGTCAATAATTTTACGGGTTCACGTAGCCGGATAGTGCAGGCTATAGATAAGCTGTTGCTCTCGATGTTTTGAGGGAGTAAGAAAAATATTGGATAATTTAAAAAAAATATAGGGGCGAATATTTATTCGCCCATACTTTATATTATTAATTTATTGATTGCTTATCTCACTTTTTCTTTTCGCCTGTGAGTTCTTCCATCTTGCTTATAACTGCACGGATAGGCAAATCTCTTTCCAGAATGATGCCGGTCGGTGAAATCAGTATGTTGTAAGGTATTTCACGGATGTAATAGGTGTCGAAAGGTTTTGCAGCCCATCCCCCCTTCACAGGTAATATATTCCATTTTACAGAATCGGCTATATTTTCACTAAGAGGTACTTGTTCTGAATCTTTTACAATGGAAATGAATTCGATGTTCTTTTTTTGCTTTTTCAATTCATTATAGACATCGATTGCGTCTTGTTTCTCGTCGCGGCATACATCACATGTGGTAGCAGCAAATAGAAGAAGTACGTACTTGCCTCTAAAGTCAGATAATTGCACCGTCTTATCCTGTATATTTTTTATTGAAAATCCCGGCGCATAAGCATTTACTGCCGACAATTTAATTTTATCCCTAAAACTTTTAAGTTCTGCTGTCAGTGGAAAGTCAATGGCTTTGCCTTTCAATAAAGACAGGTTTTCGTCAAGCCGCGGGATGGAAGTCTCATCCTTAAAAAATGTATTTATCAACATTACGCTGGCTATCTTGTCCGGATTTGCTTTTACATATGCGGCTGCTATATTGGATAACTCGAAATTAATGTTTTTTAGTTCCACCACATAATCTTTCACTACCAGGCTGTCTTCGTTTTTAATGTTCTTTTCGGCAGTATTCAATATGTCGGCACGCGATTTGAGCAAAGCTTTATTTTTTTCCTTGAAGTTCGTTAAATCATCATTTACGTCACCACCCTTTACATCTATCAGGTCGGGATATAGTACATCGCCTTTAAGTTCTACCTTCCATCCTTTGTTGGCAAGAACGAAAGTGCTTTTTGTATTTTTATTAAAGTACAATGAATATTCTGTCAGTGTATCAATTTCGCTACGGAAAGAAAATTCACCTTTTGCACTGATGGCGACAGTGTCTATAAATACGGAGTCTCCGATCTCATGCGACATGAAAAAATGATCACCTGTTACATTGTCGAGTTTTCCGCTTATTTCAAATTCTTTTGGATTTTTACTACATGACGTGACTATTGCAACAAACAATAGAATAAGTCCGGTGTAGTATAATATATTGTTTTTTAACATATTGTCGTTCTTTAGATAAGGTCGTGGACCTATTTGTTGTTTTTAAATTTAAAATACCACAAGTAGTTAGATTGAAAAATATATCATTAAATACGTT
Source organism: Dysgonomonas sp. GY75 (assembly GCF_015234155.1). NCBI lineage: Bacteria > Pseudomonadati > Bacteroidota > Bacteroidia > Bacteroidales > Dysgonomonadaceae > Dysgonomonas > Dysgonomonas sp. GY75. The sequence continues at coordinate 3,816 of NZ_JADCLQ010000037.1, read as the reverse complement.
CTTATGCTATGTGTAAATTTCCCTTTCTTATACTTAGTAACGCAAAAGTATAACTTTTATTTCTAAAACGTTTAAAAAAATAAATTGTTCTAAAAAAAAACTAATTCACTGACTGACCTATTGCCACTTTTGATGATAATAATCTATTGAGGTGTAAATCTGTACCTGTCAGATAAATCTGCAACATAGAAATTCACTATCTTTGTTCACTAAAAAATCAGCTATAGGTATGAAAACGAACATGGATCGCAATTCACCAAAGTACAGGATAATTTTGTCATGCGAGTTTCCATCCATCCTTTAAAAATAAAATTATAGTATGAAATTTATTAATTCCTTTTTTTTAGCCATAAGCATTTTGCTTCCAATGAAATCATACAGCCAAGAAATACCCCTGACATTAGAAGACCTGACGCCCGGAGGTAAAACATTCAGCAAGTATCGTGCCGAAATGCCTCGCCAATTGGGATGGTATGGAGATAAACTGACTTACATAAAAGGTGATTCCGTAATGATTGCTCCCAATACAGATAAAGAGAAACCTCAAGTATTGCTTAGCCTTCAGGATATTAATTCAGGTATGGGATTTGATAAAGATGAAGCGCTGAAAAGTTTAAATACGATTCAGTTTATATCTCCACAGTCGAATAATATACTGATTGCCACTCCTGACAAAATATATTTATATGACTTTGTGACAAAAAAGATAATGGCTGCGTTTCTGTCATTAGACGGGATAGATAACCACGAATGGTCTGAAAAAAGCAGAATGCTCGCATATACAAAAGATAATAACCTGTATATACAGGATTCGGAAGGGAAAGAAACGGCCGTAACCAACGAAACAAATACGGGCATTGTCTCCGGGCAATCTGTTCATAGGAACGAGTTCGGTATTAACAAAGGTATATTCTGGTCGCCGGCAGGAAATCTTCTTGCATTCTACCGTATGGACGAAACGATGGTTACCGATTATCCGTTAGTAGATATTTCGGCGCGTATCGCCAAACTGAAAAATATAAAGTATCCGATGGCCGGAATGAAAAGCCATCATGTAACAGTGGGAGTGTACAATCCTGCTACACAGCAAACAGTATATCTGAAAACAGGTACTCCTAAAGAAAAATACCTGACGAATATAGCATGGAGTCCCGATGAAAAAAATATCTATATTGCCGAAGTTAACAGGGGGCAAGATACTTGCATTGTAAGGAGTTACGATGCTGCGAGCGGGAAACTGCAAACGACTTTATTTACTGAAATTCATCCGAAGTATGTAGAGCCTGAAAATCCCGTATTATTTCTGAAGAATGAGCCGTCGAAGTTCTTGTGGCAAAGTGAGCGCGATGGATTTAATCATTTATATCTGTATGATACAACCGGAAAGTTGTTGAAGCAGATTACTTCCGGCAAATGGGATGTTACATCTGTTCTGGGATTCGACGAAAAAGGAGAGAATCTCTTTTATGTATCTACCGAAGTAAGTCCGATAGAAAAGCATATCTATAAACTGAATCTGAAAACAGGAAAGAGAGAGCAACTGTCGAAGGAAGAAGGTGTCCATGACGGCATGCTTAGCGCTTCGGGAAAATTCATCTGCGACAGATACACTTCACAGAATAACCCCGGAAAGGTGACAATTACTGAAACCAAATCGAATAAGTCATATATTTATTATTCAGCAAAGAATCCTTATAGGAATGTGCAGTTGCCCGAGATAACACTGGGTAAGTTGAAAGCGAATGATAATGTGACAGACCTGTATTATCGTCTGGTGAAACCGCTGAATTTTGACCCGAACAAGAAATATCCGGTCATTGTTTATGTATATGGAGGGCCTCATTCCCAAATGGTAGATAATTCATGGATGGGACAGGTAAGAGGATGGGATATATACATGGCTGAAAAGGGCTATGTAGTATTTACGATGGACAACAGGGGCACGTCGAACAGGGGAATAGATTTCGAAAATATAACACATCGCCGGCTTGGAGTGGTGGAGACAGACGATCAGATGACAGGTGTGGAATACCTGAAATCGTTAGCCTATGTAGATGCCGACCGTATAGGAGTACATGGGTGGAGTTATGGCGGGTTTATGACGCTGAACCTGATGCTTCGCCATCCCGAAACATTTAAAGTCGGTGTAGCAGGCGGGCCTGTTACAGATTGGAAGTATTATGAAGTGATGTATGGCGAACGTTATATGGATAGTCCTCAGGAAAATCAGGAAGGATATAAGAATTCCAGCATGGTAGAACGTGCCGGAGACCTTAAAGGCCGCCTGATGCTTATACATGGTGATGAAGACCCTACCGTAGTGATGCAACAGAGCTTGCAATTCCTGCATTCTGCCATTAAAAAGGGTACACATCCCGATTTCTTTATATATCCGGGGCACGGACATAATATGACAGGGCGCGACCGTGTGCATTTGCATGAACACATAACCCGTTATTTTGAGGATTTTTTGAAATAGGAAACGAATCGCTTATGGGTATTATGGGGAATGATTTTAATCAAATAATGTCTTCGAAAACAGCCGAGGAATTAATAAAGATCACTCGAATAAGCAGGGACGATTATCAGTCTGAAGCTTTAGAAGCAGCTGATAGTGAGTTGGCAAAGAGGGAAATTCCGGATCAGGAAATTGAAGATATAATAAAAAGAATAATAGAGGCTGAGGGAAAAGCTATAGAGATAGAGAATAGTACCGTCGGTTCCGGAATAAGATTTCTTAATTTCCTGATCGATTCATTCATATGGTTGATTGCCGTCTTCGTATTGACACTCCCGTTAAATGCACACAGAGGCAGCCAGATGCTGATCGGTTATTTGATCACACTCGCTTCTTATATTTTATATTATGCAGGTTTGGAGATCAAGTTCCAAAAAACATTGGGTAAAATGATTACCAAAACAAAAGTTGTAACGTATAACGGGGAAGCGCCGAGCAATGCCGATATAATAGTAAGGACTCTTTTGAGGATTATTGCTCCGTTCGACATCGTTTCATTTCTTTTTACAAAAAACGGATTTCATGACAGGTTGTCCGGAACGAAGGTAGTAAAAGGATAGTTGACGATATTATGTATGGATTTCCGTTTATATGTTTTATTGGAGCTGCTGTAAGAATGTTATTCTATCGAACTATTGGTAGAAAGAATGTAACTATGAAATATCTTACAGGTAAAGAAGATGAACAGCAGATAACAAGTATAGTATTTGGCTTTCTCTCTATATTTTTATTTGCATTCATTGTATTAAAGTTACTGTAGCTTTTTAACTGTGGCTCACACAGACATCCCATCTGTGTGTTGCGAAGCAAAAAGAACGATTACTTTTTGAGCAAGATACGAACAAAATATCCATGCCAGCAAGGTTTTTTCGTATACCCGTGAATCAGAAGCAGGAAACTTTATCTATATAATTATAACTAATAGCTTATAGCTCTTTGAAAAAATTAATTAGCAAATGAGTGAAATAGTGTAACCTTTGTTACCTTTTGAGAAAACTGTAGGGGCGAATAAACATTCGTCCGCAATCAATATCGGGCGAATGTTTATTCACTAGTGTCCACTAAAAAACATTAACAAGCGATGTAATTATTTGATATGCAATTAATAATATTCGTTTTTTTTACGTGTACATTTCAAATCTCTATTTTTGTTAGAAGTAACAAAATGATAGTAGGGATGCACAATGGACATTACGTTTTTACTCAATTATGTAGATTTCTGCCCAAGAGAGCTTTTGATTGTTTAGTCGATAAATACGAAGGCAATAAATATGTAAAATCATTTACTTGTTGGAATT